>JAGCPF010000001.1 GCA_017642335.1 Fibrobacter sp. | reverse complement strand
TTTCAGCGATTCTTGAGCGAGGGTCACACCCGTTCCCATTCCGAACACGGCAGTTAAGCCTCGCTTCGCCGATGGTACCTGGCCTCCGGGTCCGGGAGAGTAGGGCGTCGCTGGATTCCCGCCCCCTTGACGGTAAACCGTTGAGGGGGCTTTTTTTATATTCTATACAAATGACTCGATTCATCAATTACCTTCTTTGCCTGTTCTTTTTGCTCCTTGTTGCTTGCAGCAATGCGGAAAAGGAATTCATGACCCCGAAACAGGGCGAGGTCGTCTTGGATGTGAGGGCTGATGCATACTCATTGAATGGAACTGTTATTGGTAAGACGGTTGCCGATATTTCGAATAATGATGATTTGCTAATCGAACCGCTTAATAATGAATTGCAAAAGATAAGATTGGCTGAACGGGAAGAGGCCTTAAGGACGGGGATTCCTCGCGATGAATTTTCAAAAGCGAAGATCCGTATTGATGAAAATATTTCGTATGTCACTTTTTATGAGTTTATAGTTACAACAATGGTCAATGGGTATGGACCAGTTCAATATGTGATTGGCTCTAACTTCAGTGAGCCGCATGTTATGGCTGTGCTAGAAGGTATGTCGTCTACTTTTTCTGGTGAGCGTGTAAATCGTTTTACCTGTGGTCAAGCGAAAATTGGGCTGCAAATGGCTGAGTTATCAGAAAAGACATCTCATAAAAGGAAATCAAATGATGAAATTTGGGATAGTCGTATTAAGGATACTGAATTGCTTATAAAGTGTGCTCAAAAATATATGGATTTATCCATGGCTGTAAGATTCAATGGAGATGCTTTCTATTATCAATTGGGTTTGAATGAATCTGGCTTGATTGATGGGAAAAAAATCGATACCTATGAAAATATAGATGATGTGTGGAAAATTATAGAAGACATCCGTCTTAGACGGGAATTTCAAGAAAAAAATGATCGCAATCAGATACTAGTCATCTTTGAAAGAGATATGCCGGTCAAAAATATTGCACCTATAGTCAAAAAATTGGAAGCTTTGGGTTATAAGGTCAATTTAGCCCTTCAGGATAGATGGTAAGAATTCCTCGAACCTCGGGCCTATTTCCTAAGCTGCCTGGCGGAGATTGCTTCGGGGTTTTCACCCCTCGCAATGACAATCTCTAACCCCTAGATCCTAGCCTCTAGATTCTCTGGCGGAGATTGCTTCAGGGCTGTTCGCCCCTCGCAATGACAATCTCTAACCCCTAGATCCTAGCCTCTAGATTCTCTGCCGGAGATTGCTTCGGGGTTTTCACCCCTCGCAATGACAATTTTTTCTCTCGTTAGTTAGCCTAACCACTTCCTACTGTCTACTTGTACTCTCGCTACGCTCAAGTACCAAATGCTCGGCTCGGCCATGTTCAAGCAAGCTTGACCGCGGCGCTCGCCTTACGCATTTGTCCTACTTCCTACTGTCTACTTCCTACTGTTTACTCCCTCATACCTCAAAGCGACCGAAGGTCGCGACCTCACCGCTCACAGCCTGCTGTTTGCTTTTTCTCTTGTCTTTCGTCACTCGTTTTTCGCCTGATTCCTATTTAATTAATATTTTTCGCCATTTCGCAAATAAAAACATATTTTATTTAATTAAAGGGGGTAGTACAATATAAGGAGACTGTTTTATGAAACGTACCTTGGCGGTAGTTTCTGTTCTTTTCTTTCTTTTTGGAGTTGCATGGGCCGATTTGACCGTGCATATCCAGTCTCCTTTCCGTAATAATCCTACTTCTGCTGACTACGTTCCTCATGTTTTGGGTGGTGCTGGCGGCGACTATACGCCCAGTTACGGCCCGACTTCCAGGACAATCATGACTGAAGAGGGCGACCACTGGTATGTGTACACGTGGTCCGGCAAAACTTTGGCCGATTTCCAGGAATGGATGAAGTTCAACTTCAAGTTCTGCCCCAACACGTCCGATGTCAATTTCAACAATAATTCTTGCGTCGATTGGGATGCCGGTGGCGAAAAAGAATTCCCAATAGGCGGTTTTTTCGGTACGGATTCTGAGATTTGGCTCTACACGGACGCCACAACGGGTAAGTACACCAAGTCCTTCATGGCTCCGGGCGCGAAGGTGGTGTGGTTCAAGAGCCCCTGGGGCAACAAGGCGCTCCCGCAGATGTATTTTGGTGCCGATTCTGTGCTGATGCGTTTCGTTCCGAGTGAAAACACGAAATGCGGCTGGTTCTATGGCGCGGTGACTCCGGCGATGATTGCCGCGAACCCGGCGCAGACGGCTTATTTCACGCGCTACAAGGCTCCGTGGCTTTCTGTCCCTGCCGATACGAATCTTTCTATTGACCTTTCTGCCGCACTGCAGGCCAACGATACCATCTATGTCGACGGTACCGAGGCCGCTCCTGTTCCTTCCGCGACAATCACGTCGATTGGTACGTGCTTCGACGATACGCGCGTGTTGCACATTTACCATCCGTGGCGCAACAACACGAGTTACCGCGACAGCACTTTCTACATCACGATTGGGAACAACATCCTGAATCAGCCGACTCCGTTGAGCTCCGAAGGGGAATACCGCTTCTGGCGTCATTACTCGTTCGACGATACGCTGGTGGGCTCGCCGAAGTGGAGTTCGCAGATGGCGGACTTCCAGATTTTGCGTGGCAGCAACGAGTGGCCGCAGCATCCTTATTTCCAGCAGGGCTCGCAGATGAAGGCCCTGGAGCTTTTCCCGTCGGGCATTTACGAGACTTGGTTCTATGCGAGCACCAGCCTGGGCTCTGTCGATTTGCAGTTCTACCCGCCCGAACCCAAGGTCGTGCGCTTGCTGAGCCCGTGGGACGACATGTCGCCTTCGATGCTCGTGCTCGACCAGGACGATACGGTGAAGATGGGTCCGCTCCCGCTCGACAGGAAAAAGGACACCTGCGGCTGGTACGAGGGCACGTATTACAAGCATGCAAAGGACTGGGGTGTCTTCTTCAAGCAGACTTTCGGCATGGACTACTACAACGCCGAGGGTGTGCAGGGTGCGGGAATTCCTGACGGCAATCCGGTCCGCCTAGATTCGATGATGGCGCTGCACGATACCGTGTGGGTTTATCCTTATCCTGTGTCCACAAGTGGCCCCGCTTTTTCTAACACTTATCCGGGTCGCCTTGGCCGTTGCCCCGAGCTGAAAATTTCGGCGCTTGTCTTGGACTGGGCCGGCGAATCGTATGCGGACAGTATCGACGTGGACTTTGGCGGCATCTATGGCGGTAACGACTACACGACGGTGCGCAACTACGACCAGAACGGACAGCTGACCGACCTCAAGACATGCGGCGGGCTTGCCTTGGGCATGGTGCAGGATACTTTGGTGAATGGGGTACCTGCTCGCGTGGATTCATCGGTGTTCCCGTGGTCTATCTGTTCTGCCGGCCACGAGATTGAAAAATGGTTCGTGCCGCAGGTGGTGGCGCACGATGCTGCGGGCAAGGAGTACACGAATGCGACTTGCCGCGATATCGACCTCTCGCTTGACGAGGAAGGTTTCTGGCTAGCGGACTTCACCAACGAGGACGACTGCAACGACACCATCAATCCGGGTTTCTATCCTATTGACGATTTCCAGTACTTAGACGATGCAAAGACGGTGAAAAATCCGAAGTTCGACTGGAACGTGAGTGGCTGCCGCCACAACTACAGTTTCTCGATGAAGATTTCGGCGCAGTTCCAGTACATTCCGGGGCAGTATTTCGAGTTCCGCGGCGACGACGACGTGTGGGTCTACATCGACAACCGCTTGGTGGTGGACATCGGCGGTTGCCACAGCCCTGTAGAAGGTGCGGTGAACTTGGATACGCTTGGGCTTATCGAGGGCAAGGAATATCCCTTCCAGATTTTCTTCTCCGAGCGCAACGCGGTGGGTTCGAACTTCAAGATGCGCACGTCCATCAACCTGCAGACCGAAAAGACGTTCTTCCCGGTGCATATCCCGCGTACCGACACGACAATCGAATATCAGCTGCTGCAGATTCTCGTAGAGGAATCGCTGGGTTGCGACATTTCCAAGACAGGCAAGGTCGACACGGTTGCCGCGCAGTCCGCATTCCTCCTGAAGAGCCTCACGGGTAGCCTGCCGGAAGGCGGCGTCTCCTTGAATCCGGGTGTCAACTACGGCGGCATCACCATTTCGGAGGACATGGCGGGCTTTGTCATCGACACGAACATGATCGTGAAGACTCGCTCGCTTTCGCCGGGAACCTACGTGCTGGAATGCTTCCTCTCCTCGGATCCGACGCAGTCTACCGAGATTTACTTCACGGTGCCGGAATGGCCCAAGCCTTCGATTGTCTTTGTGGATTCCACGGGGGCGTTCATTCCGGGCGACACAGTGTCTATGGAATTGGGGACGCTTGCGTTCGTGCCATACAAGGTGCGTGTCGCGGTGGTCTACGGCGACATGGTGTGCGGCGACTGTTTCTCGATGCTTGGCCTGCACACGTCTGATTCGCTTTCTTTCTTGGACATGAACAGTTCCCCGATTAGGATTATAGAGACCGATTCGATGGGCTTTGCGACGTTCTACGTGATGGGCACGGATGCGGTGGTGAACGGTTCGTTCAGTGTGGGCAGCGAGTATGTGCAGAACGTGCTTGTCTGGAGGAATATCAACCTCGAGAAGCCCAAGGTGCCGATTGCGACCAAGGCCGAGATGTACGACCGCAACGGCGACGGTATCGCGGACAGCCTGCTCGTGCTCTTCAACGAGCCTTTCGACGGCAGGTTCCCGGACCATACAAAGTGGATGTTCGGCGACAGTGCCTGGCACATTACACCTGACTGGGCGAGTGTCGTTTCGCATGTCGCGAGCGAGCAGACGCTCGTGGAAGTCTCGGATGGCTTCACGGCGGATGTGTTTACCGGGCTGGAAAAGGACAAGTACCATGGCACGTTCAGGTACCACTTCCGTTATTACGACGAGGAACAGGGCGATACGATTTCGCTTGATACGATGGTGCAGTTCATTGACGACAAGATCGGTGCAATTATCAAGAGTGCCGTGGTCACCATCAAGTCCGATAACGTGATGATGCTTTCCGTATTCTTGAGCGAGGGCACGGACCCGACCGGTATTGACATGGCGTCTGCGTTCAATTACAGAATTTGGCGTGCAGGCATGGAAAATTCCAATTTGTTGAGCATGTCGACGTATGCCAAGTCGTCGAATGGACTGCGTTATGACTTGTATTTCTATACGGACGAGACGCACCCGGCTCCGGTAGTGGGCGATTCTGTGCGATTGGCTATGGGTGTATTGCCGGATTTGAGCGGGAACACGCCGCATATTAACAATCCCTGGGTGCGCATTATCGGCGGGCAGCGGCTGACATTGGATGCGACCGAGGTGGTCAAGATTTCGCCTTCGAAGGTGTTGACTCCCCAAAACGGTAGCAGCGGCGAGAACGCCATCAAGCCTTACCTTGTTCCTATGGAGTGGTCGATGGAACAGGTTGTCGCGCAGTACGGCATGCTCGGCCATGTCCTGGGTTACGACCTGCAGGAGCTGGGCATCACGGCCCGTGACACCGTGCCGCTGGAAGATATCCGCATAGAATGGGAAGTCTACTACTTTACGAACTTGGGGCAGTTTGTCAACTCGAACAAGGGTAGCGTAAGCTGTTCTGACGCCTTGTTCAGGGGGGATTGCACAAAGAATCCCGGCAAGATATTCCTCTCGTGGGATGGCCGCAGCAAGCGGGGCCGTATTGCGGGTACGGGAGCCTATGTATCCAAGTTGAGTTGGAAGGTGCGGCTCGGCAAGGAAAAAGTCGGGTCGAAGGATGATACCCGTACCATGGGAATCATCCGCGGGAAATAGTTTTTTTGGCAAAGGCTTAATATTATATCGGATATTTACTAGAGGTCTTCTTTTTTCATTATTCTCACTTGAGATAATGCGGGAGGGGACCCAGCTCGGAGTTGCGAAGGCCGCACGGTCCCCTCCCTGCACCCTCCCCTTCCTTGGCCGACGCTTCTATTCTCACAACGTTAAATAGCTATCGCTAGGAATAAAAAATATCCCACTTTTTAAAAGTGGGATAAATAGCTCATCGCTCACTGCTCATCGCTAAATTGGGTATTTGTCTTTTGCGGCTTCGAGTTCAGCGGTTGTCTTTTCCCAGTCTTCGTAAAGCTGGTCGACTTTCTTCTTGTTGTCGTCCATGTCTTTCGCGATGGCGGTAATGGCGTTGCCGTCGCCGCTTTCCGATGCCGTGACAAGTTTTGCTTCGAGTTCGCCGCCAAGCGCTTCGGCTTTCGCGATTTCGGCTTCGAGGTTCGCGAGCTTCTTTTCGAGCGGCTTGATGACCTTGGAACGTTCGGCGATGTAGTCGGCGCGGGCCTTGCGGTCTTCCTTTGCGCGCGGCACGGGGCTTGCACCAACGGCGCTGTCGCCACTTGTCGAGTTCCCGTCGCCCTTCACGTCGATATTCGAGACTTTGATGTTCGCAGAGTTGGATCCGCCCGGCTTCTTTTCGGAAGCCCAGCCCACCTTCTCGAGGAAGTCGGCATAAGTGCCTTCAAAGATGCGGCAGGTGCCGCCGTCAAAAACCACGAGGCGGTTTGCAAACGCATGCAACAGTTCTTCGTCGTGGGTGACCACCATTGCGGTGCCTTCGTAATCCTCGAGCGCATCGATCAGACTTTCGATGCTTTCCATGTCGAGGTGGTTCGTGGGTTCGTCGAGCAGCAGCATGTTGCAGGCGCTTGCGAGAATCTTCCCGAGCAGCACTCGGCTGCGTTCGCCACCGGAGAGCACCTTCACCTTTTTAAGCGCAGCGTCGCCGCTGAACATCATGAGGCCCGCAAGTCCGCGTGCGCGGCTCTTCTGCGAGACTTCTTCAATCGCCGATGCGATTTCTTCTTCGACGGTGTTGTCGAGATTCAGGCGATTGATATTCGTCTGTCCGAAATAGTTTATCTGTAAGTTCGGGTTGTAGCTGATTTCGCCTGCGGTCGGTTGCAGTTCTTTTGCAATCAGGTTTAAAAGCGTCGTTTTGCCGCGGCCGTTCGGGCCGATAACCGCGATGCGGTCGCCCTTGAAGACTTCCATCGTCAAGTCGGTGATGAGTTCCGGACCCATGCCCTGTACCGTACCGTCGTCACCGCGGTTGGGGTATGCGAACGAAATTCCCTTGATTTGCAGCATGCGCTTGCCCGGGAACGGCGTCTCGGTAAAGCTGAAGTCCAGATTCCTTTCGTGCGAAAGGCGTTCGCCGTTTGCGAGCTTTGCTGCCGCCTTGATCTTGGACTGCACCATGGCGGCCTTGGCGGCCTTGTAGCGGAAGCGTTCGATAACGCGTTCGAGCTGTTCCTTTTTGCGCTGCTCGTTTTCTTGCGTGCGCTGGGCGACTTCTTCTTCTTCGGCGATGGTCTCGCGGAGTTTTTCTACCGTACCTTTCACCTTGCGCATCTTGTGGCGGTGAATGCCGACCGTGTGCGTGCAGACTTCGTCCATAAAGTGGTGGTCGTGCGTAATCAGCAGCACTTCGCCTTTCCAGGCGCGCAAAAAGCGGCTGAGCCAGCGCATAGAAACAATGTCGAGGTAGTTTGTCGGTTCGTCGAGCAAAAGCATGTCGGGCTCGCTCGCGAGCACTTTCGCCAAGTTCAGGCGAATCTGGAAACCGCCAGAGAGCAGCATCGGGCTCTTGTGCATCGATTCTTCGTCGAAACCGAGGCCGAAAAGGATGGCTTCCACCTTGTGTTCTTCTATCCAACCATCTTCATTGGGTTTCAAGACGCTGCAGGCCTCTTCGTGCACGGTCGGGTGCTTGAAGTTTATATGCTGCTGCAGGTAACCGATGGTGTAGTTCTTGGGAATGTCGATGGAACCGCCGTCGATGCATTCTTGCCCGAGGATCATCTTGAAAAGGGTCGATTTGCCACAACCGTTGCGGCCCACGAGCCCCACGCGTTCATGGTCGCCTACGAGCATGCTGGCGCCGTCAAGCAGCACCTGCTCGCCAAAGGACTTGGAAACGTTCTGAACTTGAATCACGGAGGGTAAAGATAGAAAATAGGCACGAGGTTCGAGGTTTGATGCATAGGGGAAAAAGCGGAACCTGTGACTCCGTCGCCGTACTCTTGGTAATCGGACGTAAAGAAATGTTTTCGAAACAGACTGGAACGAATTCTGATTATTTTCTTATTTTTATGTTACAAAATATACAATGGGTAGGGGGTTTAATGCCCCTTTTTTTATTTGGCCCCGCCAAAAGGAGCAAAAATGAAACGAACGATAATGGCCGTTTTCTTTTCCCTGCTGTGTGCAGGAGCGCAGTCATTTGCCGCGGAGGCTAATCCCGTAAGTGCAGTTATCTCGACGTATTATAATGGTGTGCGTGATTCCGTTTATTTATATGGATATTATACGGATTATCATTTAAAAGAGATTTATGGTCAACCATCATTCTATGAACAGACTTATTCGATTTTGCCATTGAATATCCAGATCCAGATGGATGAAACCGTTGACTCGATAAGGTATGATTTAAACGCAATAAGGCATTATTACAAGGATACGAGCTATACCACTTCTACGAGTAACTGGCAGCAGCAAATTGGTGCGAAAACAATTAAAAGGCCGTCCGATGGCAAGTTTTCCTTTGTGTATGAGGTGCGTATTGATAGCGCTAAATTCAAAACACGCCAATTCTATGAAGTTTATGACGGAATCGTCGCCCTTGACTCTGCAGTAGATATGTATGCGTGGGTGGAATACAAGCTTAAGGGCGAAACCAAATGGCGCACATCGGAACGGTATATATCCAAACCCTTGGTACTGACGTTGATGCGGACGGTTCGCGTTAAGACCGCTGGCAGTGGCACAGGTACGGTGGGTATTGAATACAGACAGAATGGTGAAACACACATATTGCAGAACATGAAGGATACCGTTCTTTATTTGCATCCGGAAGTGAAGCAAATGATAATCAGGCCTTATCCCAACGACTCTTCTACGTTCCATTATTGGATAAGGCAAGACGGGTCTTACATCAACACGATTAGTCCTATTGTTGATTTTCGCGGAGATACTGTTATTATTGCGGATTTCGGTGCATTGTACTACAAGGTTGACTTCCCGCAAAAAGAAGGCGAGACCATGGGGTCTGTCAATGTTGTGAACAACACCACCGGCGCAATGATGGCTTTTACGCAAACGCATATCTCTAGTGGATCGGATTTGACTTTTACGGCCAATCCGCATGATGGTTACGTCTTTGACTGTTGGGCTAAACAAAAAAATGATGAATGTGTATCTACGACAAATCCCTTAAAATTCAGGTTAAGCCGAGATACGAGCCTCTATGCGAAATTCAGCAGGGTGCCTTTCCAGGCGTCTTTGCGGCTGACTTATAAGATGGAAGGGACTAAGAGAGTCATTTTCAGGGATACTTCGCTAAGTGAAGTGGAACTGGTGTATACGAGGGATAGCCTCGGTTTCATGTTGCCCATTAAAGGCGGACCCACGACAGGCAATATCTATTGCAGACTACAGGCCAGCCCGAAAGCATCGTTTGACGCAGCAACGCTTGTGTCTTCGAGGGTGTTCAGTGGTAAAGTCATTGACGCCTATGTGAAAGATAGCATGACCTTTAGCCTGGGAATTAGTAAGCTCGGCGTCTTTTCGGGGAAGAATATAAAACTCGATCCATACACCTACTTCCGTATGCAGGTCTATTCAAGCGATGCCTCGTTTGATACGCTGTATACCAAGACTGTTCGCATTACCTGGAATAACCTGATATCGTTTATCAATGCCGATGGCGATGAGATAAAGGCGGAGGCAAAGCCTTCTAATGCGAAGGTCTCGGTGCCGACCGACCGGTCTTTGTTCGCGCTTCCCCGCGAGACCGATTCGACTCGGTACAGCTACCATTGGGAATCCGTTGACGGGAAAAGGATAGAAGCGACGACGGAATCTGTTTACGCGACCGATAGCGCGCACTATCACATTGTTGCCGACAGTATCACGTTCCGCGTCCGCTATCTGGATTACAAGGGGTATGCATACAAGACGGACTGGCTGGATTCGAATACGGCCATCTCCGACGCTCCTAAGCCGAACACGTTGCAGGATGCCGCCTACTGGATCCGTGCCGTTGGCGGGAGCAGGGATTTGCCGCTCGTGCTCAAGGGTCCTGTGGATATCCATGCCGCTTACGATTACAAGGTCCGCTTCTTCGATTACGACGGTAACGAGCTGTCCGAGGGTTTTGTCGGCTACGGCAAGGCCGCCACGCCGCCCGAAAATGAGCCGACCCGTGACGGTTACGTATTTAGCGGCTGGGACAAGGAGTACGACAATGTTACCGATACGATGACTGTCTGGGCAACTTACGAAAAGGTCGTTGAAGAGTCCAGCAGTTCGAAGGAGGCAAAGTCTAGCAGTTCTGTGAAATCCAGTTCGAGCAGCGCCAAGGCGACGTCCAGCAGTTCCTCTGCAAAGGCCAAGTCGAGCTCCAGCAGCGCGAAGACCAAGTCTTCCAGCAGTTCCGCCAAGGTGAAGTCCAGCAGCAGCAAGGGCAAGGATGCGATTGTTGCCGCAGCCCAGGTGCCGCAGTTCTCGCTTGCCACTGTCGGCCGCAATATCCAGGTGTCGGGTGCCCGCATGGGGGCTGCTTACGCCGTGCTCGACATGCAGGGCCGCGTCATGTTGACCGGACGTGTCGACGCTGCAAACTTCAGCCTGGCCATGGGCCGTGCCGGCACTTACTTGGTCCGCATCGGCGGCCAGGTCCAGAATTTGAAAATCAAGTAATAGCTTGGCGCGAGGTTCGGAGTCCGAGGTTCGCGCCGATTTAAATTCCGAAAAGAAATCAGCCCCGGCGAAAAAGCCAGGGCTTCGTTTTCTTTCGGTTCGACGTTACTTTTCGTCGTACCACCAGGATTCTTCGTGATCCAGGTCCTTCCGTTCATGACGGATTTCTACGGACTGGTTCCAGCTGAATTCCGGCTCTAGGTTTTCGCGCCAATTGCGCGAGTTCTTTTGAGTCATGTTTTCTCCTTGCCGAGGTTTTTTTCCCGGCGACTTGTGGATAATCTAACATAATTCTCCCCGACGGACAAATAATTTTTCGTAAACCTTTGGCGGTCAAAGGGATAGTTTTGTGCCTATCCGTAGGCTATGTTGTGGATAGATTGTGGATAAATGTTGAAGGTGTGAACAGACGTTGAAGGTTTGGGCCTTGCGGCGCCTCTAGAGCTTGTTCAGGTCGATGAGCTCGGGTTCCTCGGACGTGTCCGCTTTTTCGGGGGCGGGGGCCGCTGCCGGCTGCTCGGGTGCGGGCGCCTCGATGTCGCCCGGTGCGTTTGGCTCGGACGGGTTGGCTGTAGCGCTCGGTGGCTCTTCCTCCTGTTCGCTCCCGGCGATAGTGACGCTGTCGGGGGCTCCCAGGGCCTCTTCCTCGAGGATGGCCGCCTGCGAGTCGGGCGGTAGCTCCGCAATCTTGGATGCGGCTTGCGCCCCGACGACGGGGACGAGCGGCTGCAGGATTGCCGGCAGGCGATTTTTCGGACCGGCCTTCGAGTCCTTCGAGTTCAGGTCGAGTCCGTTGTTGCGGTAGAACTGGATGTCGCCGAGCACCTGTTCCACCCAGGATCTCCGTAAGGGATCCTTGTGCCATTCCTTAGGTGCAGAGCGTGGCGGATTTAGCGGATAAAACTGGACGAGGACGTCCTCGATCGCGTTTCCGCCGTCCAAGGCCTCGTGCAGCATTCTTGCGCCGATGAACACCTGCTCGAGCCCGCTCCCTTCGCGTAGGGCGAGCAGGCCCTTGTGCTTTGAATCCTTCTCGTAGTTCATCTGGAAGTCGGACACGTGCTTCACGAGCGACATGAGCAGTGCCGGGTCGACCTCGTGTGCGATAGCCGCTTCCATGACGGGTAGGCTCGTCAGTTGCTCCGCGGTCCAGGGGGAGCCCAGGTAGACGACTTGCAGCAGGTGGCGATCGCCCTTGCTCGTGAGCGTCACCAGGTAGCGCTTGCCCAGCGTCTTTCTGAGTTTCTTGAGGATGCGGATACCGCGGTTCTTGAATTGCCTGTAGCCGACGAACGTTATGCCGAGCGTGTCCTTGACTTGCTCGAGGTGCGGTGTTGTCGCGCGCACGACCTCCTTGTGGTATATCCGCAGGACGGCAGGGAGGATGTAGACCAGTTCAGGCGTGACACCCTTTTCCAGGCCGTCGTTACCCAGGACAAAGTCTCCCTTGTTCAGGAGGTCGGTGACCTTGCCGAGTGAATATTCCAGGAACACGGTGTTCTCGTCGACGGTCTTTTTCGGGGCGGGCGGGATAAGGATGGTCGTCACCGATAGTGCGAGGATGATGAGCGGGACGGCGATGCTCAGGATTTTCACCTTCCGGCTGTACCGGAATATGCGCCACCAGCTACGCGCCTTGGGCGACCTCAGCAGGACGAGGACGATGGTACCGAAGACGAGAGTCCAGATGACGACGAATTTCACGCAATCAATATAGGCAAAAAAGGCGTGGTCCGTAAGAAGATTTCTTATATTAGGGGCATGATAGACGCCTTGAAGAATATCGTCGTGATCGGCGACCGAGTCCTCATTAAGCCATTGGAAGCCTCCAACCGCACGGGTGGCGGCCTATACTTGCCCCCGAGCGTCAAAGAACGCGACGCCGTGCATACGGGCGTCGTCATGCGCGTGGGCCCCGGCTTCCCGATTCCCGCGAACCAGGACCCGGATTCCGTGTTCCGTGGCGAGCCTGCGGAAAAGGTGAACTATGTGCCGCTCCAGGTCCGCGAAGGCGACGAGGCCCTGTACCTCCACCAGAACGGCTACGAAATCGAAGTCAACGGGGAACGCTACGTCATCGTCTCGCAGAATGCGATCCTGCTCGTGGTGCGCAACGACCTCACCGACCTCGACATCGGCATTGACTCCATCTAAAAAAAGGCGGGCAAGTGCCCGTTCTATAATGTAAGGGGGATTGAGCATGAAAATCAAATGCTTGATAGCTGCGATATTTATTGCGTTACTTTGTGCAGGATGCTCGGAAAAGAAGGAAGAAACCCAAGAACAGCGGCACAGCGAAATTCAAGAAAAATTTAACAAGCATGCAGAATGTGTTAAATCGCAAAATGTAGATATACTCAAAGATTCAGTCCGCTTTAAGGCTGTTTTTGATTCTTGTTGGCATGAGCGTATGATGGAGCATTAGTTTGTTTAAAAGAAATTTACAAAAAAAAACAAAATAAAAAATGTTATTTTATAAGTGAAGGAAAATTTGTATGAAAATGAATTATTTGATATTCGCTATGGTATTTGCGCTGCTGAGCGTTGGATGCTCGGATAAAAAAGAAGAAACTCAGGAGCAGCAAACAACTATTAATGCAATCCCCAAAAAGGTAGAAAATCCCAAAATTCCATTGGACAGTTCTCAAATAGTCACTTTGAAAGACTTTGACCCGAAAGATTCAATTATGGTGGGGGTAAGAGCGTTCAGGGCTGCAAAAAAAGAATTTGTGAAGCGTTGGAATTACACCAAGGATACGCATTTATTTATGGATATTGTAGATCAAATTTGCAGAGATGTTCGGCCTTGTGCAGCAATGATAGATTCTGTAGCGTATAAGAATGATGTGAGTTTTATTTTAGATAGCCTTATGCGTAACAATCTTTTGGATAGTGCTATTGAAAATAAAAAACAAGAGCTAATTGAACGTGAAAAAGGATGTTTTGGAAAAAATAAATTTACTGAGTCGTGTCAGAAAAAAATCAATGAAGAATTAAAAAAACGTATTCGAGAAGAAAGGAAGGTAAATAAATGATGGAAAAATTTTTGATAATCTTACTTTCTTTTTCTTCTTTAATTTTTGCTGACCACGCTTGCTATGATTTAGATGCATATCAAGATGAAAATGGCCTAATTAATAATTGGAAGGAGGTTACTAAACGCGTCGAAAAACAAGTAGAACAGGACTATTATCCTGATTGTATTTCTGATGGTGGAGAGGGATCAACATTTGAAGTTCTAAATATTGGAAGAACACAAGACGAATGCTTAGGTATGAAGGGCTCAAAGCATGGATATATAAAATTTTTGATTAAATGCAATCTTTGTACTGGTAAAAATGCGGCTAATCTTCTTAAGGAAATTGAAGAAGATTGCAAAGAAGACTGTAGGGTTAGTAATGCTTATTGTAAGGGTCCAAGTATAGATGGTCATACAGATGATAGTTGGGGAGGAAAGATTTTTTACATAGACAATAAACAATGTGGTGAAAAACTTCCAGAATGTCAAGATGAGGAATCAAGTGACTCTCAAGGCGATGAAAGTTCCTCCTCCGCATTCAGCAGTTCTTCGCTGCCAGAATCCAGTGACTCCAATGAAGAATCTTCATCCAGTGAAGATGGTGACTGCGACGAAGACGACCCGGATGCATGTTCTTCCGCAAGTGAGGAAAGCTCCAGCTCCGAATCTCTTTGCCCGTGCACCGACGAGGATGGCCCTTGTTTTGATGACGATGGAATTTGTTCAGAAAACATGAGCTCGAGTTCCAGTAAAAAAGCATCGTCCTCTTCTATGAATGGGCGGTATGATTTAGTTTATGACTATGAAGGTCTTTGTAATGGAAAAGGTCAATTTTCGAATGCATTTTGCTCGATTGATTGTGGTACAGGAGCGCATTATATGCGAAAACCGGGCTTCGTAGGTTCCAAAAAGCTTTATTTCTGGTGTTCTGACAATGGGGATATGGAAATTCGTACGAATATTCCCGAAATATACCCAAATGTCTATTTGCATATTGAATGTTATAATTCGGAAGCCAAAGAATGGAGAAATTTAAATGTTCCTGAGCTTCCACTCACTTATCTATGCTATGATACGAAACTATCCACTATTGAAGGTTGCCCAACAACAGAATCAGTTTGGAGTACTTACCCTTACCACGAATGGGCGGCTAATTTGTACGCGGAGTTGGATAATGCCTATTATGCCTCTTCCGTATCGGACTTGATGAGTGATTACTACTGGGTGGGTAATTCTTCGGGTGATGATGAGTTTCCGTCAAATTATTCTAGGATGGACTTACTTAATGAGCCGGAATTTGTCAGTTTTTTCAATGAATGCAAAAGAAGAGTGAAGACGAGACTTGACATCTATTCAATGGCAAAGGAAGAATTTGGTGATTTCGTGTGGCATGGAGAAAACACATTTAATTTATATAGCCCGTATGTTTTTTTGGCTCGGCAGGGTTCTTTTGATTTTTCTGATGAATATTACCAATCTCGAGGAATTTCGTCATATGAAGACTATTGCCAGTTCCTTAGAGGTGAAAATGCTGAGCTTTATCAGTCGGATTCCCTGATATATGAGGTATATTACGATGAGGAGTCTTCTCATATTAGCAAAACATATGATATCATTTATTATTGCGCTCCTCCAAAATCTTCCAGTTCCTCTGCAGAGGTGTCGTCCAGTTCAGAGAGCAGTTCTAGTTCGGAATTTTCGTCTTCTTCCGAAAAAAGCAGTAGTAGCGAGGAGTCGTCTAGTTCAGAACCGCCTTCTTCGTCTTCATTAAGTTCTAGCAGAGAAGAATCTAGTTCGTCGTCTGAAGAGATTGTTGTTGAAAGTAGTTCTGTTATGCCTGTTGATGAACCATTTGTCGCCGGACCCGACCAGGTATATACTCCCGATCAGATATTCAGTTCAGGACTCCAGAACATGGAACCCGGCGCCTGCTACTCGCTGAATCCAGACCGAGGAACACAACATGGCTGGATAAACAACAACGCCCAAGATTCTTGGTGGTGGAGAGAAGTAGATTGTACTACGGGTGAAAAGGTTGATAGGAATAGAGTGGGACAATGCCCTGGATTCCCGCTGGATCGAGTACCCAGTAATCCGACATCAACATGCTTTGCGTATAATGGAAAGTGTTATAGATGCAAGACGGAAAATAGTTATGTGGACTGCTCTCAAGAATGGCTTTGGAAATGGTCGTTCAACGGAGATCTTGTTGGCACATGGTATACGGAAGTGAATTGTAACAGGCCGCTGATGAGAAGGGAATTGGATGATGTCAATTATGGCATATTGGTTAACGAATCGTTTGACGTTAATTTCACAAGTTCTCAAAAATATTTTGATATTCAGGGCCGAAATAATGCTAAACGGTCTTCGTCCGAGCGGGTTTTATATCGGCATTAATTCCATCTAAAAAAGGCGGGCTATTGCCCGCCTCGATTCAATTAGTCGTTTTTTAATTAGTTGTTCTTGATACAACGTATGTAGAAATGATTTGATTCTTCGGGGATACCTTCGACGGCAAGGAATATTCCGGGCCAAGAGATATCAAATGAATACGCTGGAATCATTTTGTCTTCCGAGATAGACCAGACGGATGACATTTCGTCTCTTGTTTGAGTTGGCCAAGCGGTAAAAGACAAATACGGATCCTTGGAAAAATAGGCGTCACGGAAAGTTTTTTTCATATAGGGTCCATCTTCATAATCTTTATAATCTGGGTTTGGGAATCCTTCATGGCGTATTCCAAAACCAGATGGGTCGCCGTATGTCGAGAAGAAGAATAGATTAACATCATTATCGTTTGCTGGTTCTGTAAGGTCATAGTTCTTTTTGAAGAGATCTATCCATTTATTCCAGTCTTCGGTAGACGGGATTCTCCATCCATCGGGGCATATCCCCTGCATTTTTTTCGGGTCTGTAACGTTCTTTACCTTGTCCCAGTCTATTTTTCTATGCTCGCTTTCGCATGCCGAAAGGAATGCTGCTGTATCCGTGACGATAGAACACTCAAAAGAGCATTTGTCGAGTGATTCATAGAAATCAAAATCAATGGAATCCTGAACATTAAGGAGGGAATCTTGAACATGGAAGAGGGAATCGGTACAGGAACTCCGACAGTATGTCTTATTGTATTGAACGCAATCATTGAAGTTTGGCGGCCTATAGAAAGACGAATCTATGCCTAAGGCTGTTGGCAGGGAATATTCCCGTCCATAGAATTTACAATAAAATGGGTCGTCCATGTAGGGTGTAATTATTGCCTGTGAACAAGTGGAAGCCTCCGCCGCATAAACCAGGTTTTCCGCCATCCATGTTTGACTGCTGCCGTTCATGTCGATAGTCACGGTTTTGTAAACGTTTCCGTCGCGGGGGTCAACAATGGAATCGATTGAATGGGGTATCGGCTTGATTTTTACTTTCCATGCTCCCGAACCGCAGAGGAGGTGTAGATTTTTCTTGGTTAAAGGATGCCATTCTCCTTCACGCTCGTTTGTGCATGGGCCTGCATTGTGCATGGCTGCCATTAAGTTTATATAGAATTGGTTTAGTTTTTGTGCCTTATAATAGTCTTCTAACCAGGGGTTTCCCGCTCGGTCAATTAATTCAAAATGAATTTTGTCGATGTTGGTTGTGTATTTTAGCAAGGTGTCAAGTATGAAGTTTCCCGCATATTCAAATTTGCCTTCGTCGTTGAAACTAGTGAAAAGAGCGTCCTCTTCATCTTTTCTCAATAATTGCGAGAGTGCATTTTCGATAAACACAAGGTTTGAATCGTTGAATGAACTTTCTTTCTCAAAATTAGAGAAGGTTTCATATATTCCGAGCGCATGGAGAAGTTCACGTTCCGCATTCGATTTTATTTCTGCAAAAGTCGAACCTTCTAGGGATGCGTATTCTATTCGGTAACTTATTATGTTTGTTAGCGTATTGATGTAAATATTACCGGTATCACGTAAATCAACAATAGCCCGTCTTGTCTTGATTCCCTTGTAGGCGTTTTTGTATCCTAGTTCTATTATGACATACGGGTTTTTAAATGAAATGCTGTCAAATTGAATTTGGTAATTGGAATATCTACCGTTTTGATTTACATTGAGCGATAGAATAGCGTTCCCTGTGGGAATCAATTTGTTGGTGTCGAGCTCGTACATGATTGCCATGTCGAACAACTGATTTGACGACATGCTGACTCTGCTGTTTTCGAAAAAGGACAAATCTGGAGAAGCTTGTCTGAAATAGAAAGTTTTGTTGTTTTTGGCGGAGTTTTGTGTCGTATCTTGGTTGTTTGTTGAAGACGTATCCTGGTTGTCCGTTGTTGACGTGTCCTGGTTGGCGATGTAGTCTGTCTCTTCGGAAGCCCCTCCCATTACGGAGAGCGGTTTGTCTTCGTTGTCGCTGCATGCTGCCAATGCCATTAGCAGGGCTGCACACCCGATTATTGATTTCTTGTTGAGTGTAAACATGGTTCCCTCCTATCCTTTTTTAATTTCTGATTTGTTCGTCATCGGGAAGAACTGGACGTTCAGGCGGTACACCTCGTCGGTATCCTTTTCCCTGGTGGCGATTTCAATGATTCTTTTGCGGAATGATGCGATTTCCTCGACAATCTCGTGGTAGGCATTGCGCGTGATGCCGAGAGTGATGCCCGAAAAGTGGCGTTTGTCTTGCTGTACGCCCTCGATGGCCTCCAATGCGAACTCGCCCATCTGCCGGTGCATTCCGCGGATGGCGACGGCTGCGGCGCCCATGGGACCTGTCGTCACGACGCGGTCGGTCTGTACGTAGTTGTCGTTTTCGTCTTTCTGCAGCAGGTCTGCCTTGACAAGGAAGTTGAGCGATTCGCTCACTTCGGCAGCGCTGATTTTGGGGCGGCATGCGTGGGCGAGCGCAAGCGGCTTCGCTCCCGGCATTACGGGAGCAAGTTCACGGAGTACCGGGTTCTTCCAGCTGTCGAAATAGCGGAAGGCGTCGCCCTCGATGATTTTTGCCTTGTTCTGGTTTGCGATGGCGAGCATCCTGTTGAATGCGTCCTTCTTGGCCTCGTCGGTTTTGGCGTGGTCGAACTGCGTCATTTCGCGGAAGTACTTGCGGCGCTGTCCCGTGAGGTGCATGGCGTCGGCCACGCGCTCCACGGCGTCCTCGCTCAGGCTGAACTGCCCCTCGCTTATGTACTTGAGATAGACCGACGAAGTGAATCCCGCTTTCTTTGTGAATTCACGCCAGGTGAACGCGGTCTTTTCCTTTTTTTCGGCATAGTAGTCGGCAATGTATTGCCGGTATCCCGTGTATTCAAATATGTCCTTCATGGACCCTCCTTCCCACATATCAATGGCATGATTCTGTTGGATATGTTTTAAATATAAACAAAAAAATTCGAAAGTCAATACTTTTACAATGCAAAAACGCATTTTTTATAAAAAATTAAGCAATTTTCCATACATATTCTAAAAATTAGTGATTTTTCACAATGCAAAATGGCAAAAAAAAGGGCCCTTTGCGGGGCCCCGATTGCCAAAATGACGTTTCGGCGTCGCGAAAAGCCTAGGCGTTGCCGCCCTGTCTCATCTTCTGGATGGTTTCGTTGAGCTTGCGGTTCAGCTGGATGAGGGACGTGTGGATTTCCTTTATCTTCTTCAGCTGGGCGGCAGTGTTGTCGAACTTGTCCTTGACGACCTGTTGCGCGTTCTTGAGCGTTTTCGGGTCGCAGAACACGTTTTCTGCCGAGGCCTTGAGCGCTTGGTAGATGGCCTTGCAGGCGCGCAGCTTCTGGTTTTCCTTTTCGGAGACTTCCCTGATTTCCTGTGCGATGTTGGCAAGCTGTTCGCGCTTGCGTGCGATGATTTCGGGGTCGTTCTCCTTGACGATATAGGTGGGTAGCTTCGCGAATTCCTCGAAGCGTACCGACGCTCCCGCCCTGACCGGCCCGGCCCTGTGGGCGTTCACGCCCTTCACGGCGGAATCGATGCTGATGGAGCATGTCGATGTCCCGTGGTAGTTGCACATGACGCGCTTCTCGATCATGTTCAGCTCGTTGAACGGATGGAAGTCTTCTTCGGTCTCGATGCGGTACAGCGGGACGTACAGGTGCACCGGCTCGCCGCTGATGGTAATCCTGTAGTAGAGGCACTGTTGGTTGTTCAACGTGTGCGTGTCGTAGCAGTTGTTGCTTGTTCTGGAGATAAGGTCTATACGGTAGGCGAGGTCATCGGTGTCGTAATCCTGCTCGAACGCGCCGGGCACTTCCTTGAGCAGCTGCTTGTTGAGGATTTCGGTGTAGCTCTGCGTGAGGACCCTGCTCGTGGAGGTCTTGCCCCACACCGCGGTGCCCAGGAGGAACGTGTCGGTGATGTTCGCTTCGCTTCTTCCGTTGAAGAACGCCGTCGCCTTGATGAGGTCGGTGAGCGACATCCACTGACGGATGGAAATGTAGATGTCGTTGTTGTCCGCCGCTTCGGAAAGGCCGCCGATGATGTTGAGGACGTCTTCAGAAAGCGAGACCTGCTTGATTTCGCTCAGCCACTGGCGCCTTTCTTCGGTGGAGATGGTGAGTTCCTTGTCTACGGAGAAGTTCTCGATTTCGAACTGGTTCTGCAGCAGGTTGCAGAGCGCCGGGGCCGAGAGGCTTTCGGGGAGCGTGATAGACAGTGTAATACGGTCGGCCATGCCGGTCTGGCGCATGGCGGTTTCGGGGCGGACGTCGCCCAGGATAAACAGCGGGATGTCCTCGCGGTCCTGGATGGCGACCTGGAGGTTGTGCTTCGTAAGTTCGCTCGAGGGGTTGAAACCCTGGAAGATGATCATGTCGTATCCGACAAGTTTGTCCGGGAAGTCAACTTCGCGCTTGCCGAACTTGAGGACCTTCGGGTCGCGGAAGGTGGCGATGAGGCGCTTTGTCAGGAGGGACTTGCCCGAGCCGCAGCGGCCGAAGATGTAGAAGGGTTCGCTGATGATAACGCCGAGGAAGGCGAGCTGGAAACAGAATTCGCGTTCGGGGATGCCAACGGACAGGGACTGAAGGAGCTTGGAAATGCGTTCGGTAAGGGTCATCTAGATATTCCTAATAAGGTTACATTTGCGTAATATAAAAATAATATTGTCCGAAAAAGTAGTTCGGGACGCTCGCGGGGCGATTTTATGCGGTTGTTGTACAAGCGAGTGAGGGCTAGCGCAAAAGGGCCATGATTTTCTGGCGGGCGTCCGGGACTACGTCGACGGATTGGACCGCCACGAACAAGTTTTCGCTTTGGACGGTTTCCGCGTCGAGGCGGCAGGCGTCCTTTTCGGTGGTGACGACGGGGATGCCCTTGGCGATAAGCCTGGCCGCCTTGTCGCGGATGCCGGTGCCGTGGTCCCGCAGGGCGATTGTCTTGCTCGCGTGAAGGCCCGCGCGCTCGGCGTCCCGGAAGAACCGTTCCGGGTCGCCGATGCCTGCGAGGAGTGTCGCGGGGGCTTCGGGGGCATCGCCCCGTGCATTGCGGATTTGCTGGAAGCAAAAGCGGATGTCGGGGGTGTCGCCCGCGCAATTCAGCCGGAGCGCCACGTTGCGGTGGTCGCTGGGGAGGCTGCGGGCCCTGCCCGCGGGGAACAGGTCGGCGATGCCTTGCGGTTCGTCTCCCCATTCGAGGCATATCGCCTTCGCGAATTGCAGGCGGGAATCCTCGAAGCCGTCGTCGCAGAGGATGATGTCGTATTGCGCATCGATTTCGCGGGCCGTCTTGTAGCGGTTGCGCGTGGCGATCACGGTGCAGCGGGGGAGTTTGTTCTTGAGCAGGGCCGCTTCGTCGCGTGCCGCCGCATGGCAGAGTACGGCGACCTTCTTGCCCATGCCGCAGAGCTCGCTTGCGAGCCAGGCGCAAAAAGGCGTCTTGCCCGCGCCGCCGATGCGGTACGAGCCGACAATCACGACCTGCGCATGCGAGGTCGGCTTGCCGGGGGCAAGGCATAGCTTGTGATGCACGATATAACCGATGCGGTACAGCGCCGCAAGGGGGTACATCAGGAAATTTCGTTTTCTAGAATGCAATCTCGTTGCGTTTCTGCTGCAGGAACAGGTCCGCGAGGACCAGGGCGGCCATGCTTTCGACAATCACGGGGGCGCGCACGGCGACGCAGGGGTCGTGCCTGCCTCTCGCGGCGAGCGTCCCGTTTTCGCCTTCGCGGCTTGCGGTGTTCTGTTCCTGGGATATCGTCGCGGTGGGCTTGAACGCGAGCCTGCACACGATGGGTTCGCCGTTCGAGATGCCGCCAAGGCATCCGCCGGCATTGTTCGTGCGCGTGTGGAATCCGGTCTCGTCGTGGTAGATTTCGTCGTTGTGTTCGCTGCCGTGCATGCGGGCGGCCTTGAACCCGCTCCCGATTTCGAAACCCTTGCAGGCCGGGATGCTGAGCATCGCCTGCGCGAGCAGCGCGTCGAGGCGGTCGAACACGGGTTCGCCGAGGCCCTTCGGCGGGTTTCTCACCAGGAGCGTCACCGTGCCGCCGACGCTGTCTGCGTTCTGGCGTGCCCCGAGGACGACTTGCTCCATGGCGTCGCTTGCGGCCTTGTCGGGGCAGCGCACGGGGCTTGCCTCGATCTGTTCCAGAGAAACTTTGTTCAAGTCGACCTCGGGACAGTCCACCTCGCCGATGGAAGAAACCCAGGCGAGGATTTCCGTGCCGGCAACCTTGTTCAAAAGGATGCGGGCGACTTCTCCGCCGGCCACGCGGCCGATGGTCTCGCGGGCGGAACTGCGGCCACCGCCGCGGTAGTCCCTGAATCCGTACTTGATGTCGTAGCACAGGTCCGCATGTCCCGGACGGTACCATTTGGCGATTTCGGAATAGTCACCGCTGCGCTGGTCCTCGTTGAAGACGGCAAAGCAGATAGGGGTCCCCGTCGTCTTGCCTTCGAAGACGCCCGAAAGGATTTTTACCTGGTCTTTTTCGTTGCGCGGGGTGGTCATTTTGCTCTGGCCGGGCCGCCTGCGATCGAGCGCTTTCTGGATATCGGCTTCGCAGATGGGCAGGCCTGCGGGGCAACCGTCGAGCACGGCCCCGACAGCGGGACCATGTGATTCACCCCACGTAGATATTGCAAAAATCTTACCAAACGTGCTGAACATGATAAAAATATAGATAAAGGAGCCCTTTTTTTACAAAATGGGTGCTTTTTCGGCTAAAGTTTATTATGTTTTACATTGGTTTTAGGAGAATTGCGTGTTTAGAAACGGATTTATAGCCACACTGATTGTGCTGGCGCTTTCTATGGAAGCGCTGGCCCAGCATGTTACCTCTTTTGCGGGTATCCCTTTCGGGTCTACCCGTGAGACTGTTATTGAAGAGGTCATGAAGCTGGGTTACGAGCCCTACGGACGTAGCGGCGAGGGCGAGCGTGTGGTCATTCCCGTTTACATGCTTGCCGAGCTACCCGTGCAGGTGGACTTCATCTTCAACAAGAACGACAAGTTCTACGCCTTCGAAGTGCGTACGGGCCGGGTCGAGCGCGCAAGGCTTTCAAAGTCCTTTGAGGCGGTCGCCTACATGTCCGATCAGTTCACGGCAAAGTACGGCCGCTCTTCCCAGGACCCCACCCTTAAAGATACGGACCTGCGCGAGGGCATCCACAACCTGTACCAGCAGTGGTTCTCCGTGAAGGCGCTGGACATCTACACCGCCATAGTCCAGAAGGATGGCCGTTATTTTGCCATCGGGACCGTGACGCACAGGGGACTGGCCAAGGAAGCCGCCCTCACCCGCAAGAAGCCGGGCATCACGCCTTCGTTCTAGCTTTCTAACTATCCGATTATCAAGGACTTAGACCCGAGGTCGGGCCTTTTTTTTATTTCGGGTTTGGACCTTAGGGCAAGGTCTGGGCGAATCCTGCAATGTCGATCATCTCGTCGAGGGGAATCTCGTCGTAGTAGGCCTGCATGTTGCGCTCGTCGTCGCCGAAGTTCATCTGGTGCCAGAACGTGGGCATGTCGTCGCGTGCCCGCTGGCCGATGAATGTCCCGCCTTTTCCCGGAGTGAAGTTGATGCGGTGGCCGTCTTCGCCGTGGCAGGGCCTGCAGTTCTGGTAGAACAGCTTCGCCCCGCGCTTGATGTCGGCGCCTTTTATTTTCCCGTCTTTGTCCAAAAGTTTGTAGACAAGGTACGCCATTCGTTTGTCCTCAACGGTGAGCGTGTCGCCCTCGGAGCCGGGTGCCGGCGCCTCTGCCTTCGCTGCACTCGCCGTTCTCCCTGCCTTCGCGCTTTCGCGGGAGGTGGGCTCCTTTTGGGGCGGTGGCGAAGCCACGCTTGCCGCGGCGAGACCCAGGAGAGTCCCGTAGACCAGCAGTTGCAGGCCCAGTGAGGCGGGGAAAAGCGGATGGTTGCGCATGGGAAAGAATATACAATATTGATTAGGTTGTGGAAGATGTGAAAAAATGGTCAGGCAGATAATCTATATTCGGGGTATGCGTCATAAACTTATTTTCGCGGTGGCTTTTGCTGCCCTGCAAGCCTTCGGAGCTTCTTCTATGGATAACTGTCTTTTCAACGGCCGTTGGGAAATTTCTGCGGACCGCGCGCGCACGAGCGCCCCTGCCGCCACGGTCCAGTTCAATGCAAGCGCCACGACCCTTTCGTTCGACCTCGAGGGGCACAGTCGCTGGCGCCTGGATGTGGACGGCTCCCCCAAGGAATACTTCGTGACGGGCGAGGAACGCTCGGTCAAGGTTGTGAAGGGTCTCGACGGACAGCGCCACCGCTACCGCCTCATCAAGGTTAGCGAGACGAATCCCGGTTATGTTATCTTGTATAAGATATCTACCGACAAGGCCGGGAAATTTTTCGACAAGCCCGCCGCCTCGAATCGACGCATCGAGTTCATCGGCGACTCCTTCACGGTGGGGTTCGGCTGCGAGGGTGGCCCGGGCGACAGTCCCGACTTGGAGTTCGAAAAGACCGATGCTTCCAAGAGCTACGCCTTCTTGCTTGCTGACGGGCTCAAGGCCGATTTCCAGGTGAACGCCGCTAGCGGCCGCGGGATTGTCCGCAACTATGCGAACATCGTCCCGGAATGGACTCTCATGGACCTGTACCGCTACACGGTCCCGGGGGCCGCCCCTGCGGAACCCGATGCCGCAGTTTACGACCTGGCGACCTTTCATCCGCAGGTTGTGGTCATTTTTGCCGGCATCAACGATTTCCAGGGAGAGCCGCCTTACGGGGACAAGGCCAAGTTCAAGAAGGCCTATGCCGACCTGCTCGATAGGCTGCGTTCCGCCCATCCCGGCGTGAAGTTTTTGCTCGTTTCTACCAAAATTTGGCCGAATGACGACCTGACCCCCACGGTGAAGGCGATTTACGACGCCCAGGTGGCTTCCGGACGCTCCGATTTGGAGTTTTTGGCCATTCAGACCGAAAATACGGCCCTTTTGGGCCACCCTTCCGTCCATTCCCACCAGGATATGGCCAATAAAATGCGCCCAATTGTCGCTAGATTGGGAAAATGGTTGAGCCGTTGACCTAAGATTTATATATCTTTTACGTTAGGTATAATTTTGGGGATACCCGCATGTCAAAGATAATGGAAAAGATATACGCCCTCTTTAGGATGAACATCCTGATCTTTGTGCTGTTGCTCGTGACCGTGATAGCCCTGTTCGCTTATCGTAACGGCCTCGACGACATCGTATTCCTCAATCTCGCCGATTACCCCTACATTATCGCCCAGACGGACTCCGTCGACGGCGGCTCGTCGGCTATCGCCATGGAGCGCACAGACTCGTCCATCATCGTGGACTACGAACTCCGCGAAGGGTATGCCTACCCGTACGCCGGCGTCAAGATTTTCCTGGGTGACGGAAAGACCCGTGGCAAGGACCTTTCCCGCTACGACAGTATCTTCGTGTGGGTGAAGCCCCGCGGCGAGGGAACCGTCCGCCTGTACATGCGCGGTTACGACAGCGCATTCTACCGTGCCGAGGACGAGACTTCCCTGAAGTTCAACGAAATAGAGTTCTTCCCGCTCGAGGAGACCTATCCGGCAGTGTTCGTCCCGCAGGAATTCCGTGTGGCGAGCTGGTGGGTCGCACAGAACGAGATTAACGTGCACAAGGCCCGCGTCGACCTGAGCAACGTCCCGCTTATTGAAATCCAGACGGGCACCAACGCCCCGCTGGGCTACGGTACCCTCGAAATCAAGGGTCTCTGCTTCAAGGGCAAGAAGATTGCAAAACTCGACCTCGTGTCCATCCTGGTCGCCCTCTGGTTCGTCTCCTTCCTCATCATCCTGATTATCCGCTTCTTCGACTACAGCCGCGAACGTGCGAAGGAAAAGAAGAAGCGCGAGGAACTCGAGAAGAACCTCCGCGCCCTCGAGATCGAGAAGTCCGAATACGAACGTTCCAGCAAGGAGGACCCGCTGACGGGCTGCCTCAACCGTGCCGGCTTCAGCAGCGTGCTCATGCGCGAGCAGGAGAACCTGAGCAAGAACGGCCGTCCGGTTTCGTTCGTGATGCTGGACATCGACCATTTCAAGCACATCAACGACACCTACGGCCACCAGGTCGGCGACGAGGTGCTGGTGAACTTGACCAAACTAATCCAGGGCAAGATCCGCAATACCGACGCTCTCGTGCGTTGGGGTGGCGAGGAGTTCGTGGTGCTCTGCGGCGACACGCCTATCCAGAACGCCCAGTTCCTTGCCGAAAAGCTCCGCATCGCCATCGAGAACACCGTGCTCATCAAGCAGCAGCAGGTGACCTGCTCCTTCGGTATTGCCGAGATGATTCCCGACGAAGATCCGAAGCGTCTCTTCGAGCGTGCGGACAAGGCGCTTTATGCCTCGAAGGAAGGTGGCCGCAATCGCGTTACCAGCGCTACATATAAGCGTTCTCGCTAAAATTCTGGTCTGCGGCGCCCTCGTGGCGTCGTTTTTCGCGTGCTCGGGGAACCGGTCCGATTCCCCGGACCTCGGTGTCGGGTTCAGGCCCGTCCAGCTGCACTGGTCGGCTGCCGAGGGTGACGATTCGGAAGAGGAAATCCCGGGTAAGGAAGAATGCGTGATTCGTGTCACGTCGGCCGTGATGGCTGCGCCCGAGGTGCATGCCTCGAAGGTTGCTGATCTGGAGTACTCAGCAACATGCGTGCCAAACCGGGAGAAGGCCGGATGGTTCCAATTTGAAGGAAAATGCCTGAACAGCGCGGCCAAGGGCGCTCCCGAATGCCATTGGACGGCCGAGTGTGGCTCCGGAAAAGTCGTTGTAAATTTCCACAACGAACTCTAGGGGGGGTCACTCGTTTTTTTTAGTTTACAAAAGTATCTTTTATTTTAAGGGTCTTGGGTGGGTTAACTCACTGGCTATAAATGAAATAAAGGACCGATTGTGAAACCGATTTTTGAATACACGGATTACCGCGAGTGGATACGTGACGCTTTTGAGGATTTCAAGAAGCGCAAGTCCGTCGTGTCGTGGCGTTATATGGCGATGAAGCTAGACGCCGATCCGGGTAACCTCCTGCGCGTTTCCCAGAGCAAGATCCATCTTTCGGTGAACCTGATCAAGCCCATGGCCGAGTTTTTCGGCCTCGACGAGAAGGAAACGGCCTACTGGACCGAACTTGTGCATTTTGGCAGGGCCAAGACCGATTCCGAAGCCCTGAACCATTACGAGAAGATGCAGATGCTCAAGGGCATTCCCCTGAAGCGTCTCGCCAAGAAAGAACTCGAATTTTACAGACATTGGTACTATAACGCGATACGTTCCATCATAGGAATATGTAAATTCAAAGATGATTATGAGGGTCTGGCGGAGAGCTGTACACCGGCGATTACGGTGGAGCAGGCTAAGGAAGCTGTCCAGCTCCTGTACGACCTGAATATGATTTCTACGGATAGAGACGGCTTCTGGAAAGTCAACGACACCTTCGTGAGTACGGGGGGTAACTGGCGTTCCGAGGCGGTCCGTGCCTTCCAAAAGGAAACCATCCGGCTGGCAGGGGAATCCCTTGAACGCCATGCGCCGCCGCTGAGAGACATTAGCACGGTGACCATGACCTTCAACATGGACGACATCGCCCTTATCCGTGAAAAGATCAAGGAGTTCCGTTCGGAGCTTCTGAGGTTGTCGCAGGAAGGTACCGGTGACAACACGGTATTCCAGCTGAACATCCAGTTGTTCCCGCTGGGATTTGTGAAGAAGTTACAGGAGAGAGAAAAATGAGAAAAGCATTTATCTTTCTACCCTGGGTCTTTTTGCTCTTGAGTTGTGGATTGTTCGAGACCGCTGGCGGTCCCGGAAGTGAAACAACCAATGGCGTCGTGGCCTACGTAGACGGTGCGCCGGCGGCTTTCGCGGGCGTGGCTCTCCGCCGTGTTGACCAGAAGGCTTCTCTTGCCGCACAGGAAAATTCCGTTATCCAGCCGGACTTCTTTGCCGATTCCAACGGTCGATTCGTTCTGGATTCTGCCGCCGACGATCAAAAGTTCCGCATGACCGTGGTGAGCGGCGGTTCCGCATTCTCCAGGACATTCTCTGCCAAGGAACTTTCCAAGCTAGATACTATTGAACTGACTGCCACGGGCTCCGTGTCGGGCGCTGTCGATATCCCGAAGGGGAGCGAGTATGCATGGGTCGGTGTCTATGGTATGGACGTGCTCGTGAAGACGGATGCCGAGGGTAATTTCTCTGTGCCGTCCGTGCCGTCGGGCGATACGCTGAAGCTGTATTTCGCCGAGGAAAGCTACGACTCGGTGTTCGATAGCCACAAGGTCGAGGTTGAACCTTATGGTATGCAGACGCTGAACTTGAGGACCGAAGGCATTGTCGCCGTGTCGAAAGGCAAGGCGGTGCCCTTCGCTACCGTGGCGGTTCGCAAGGTGGACCAGATGGTAGAGGATTCTGCACTCAAGACGAGCTCGATTGTCGTGTCCGAGACCCGTGCGGATTCCAATGGAAGGTTCGTGCTGGACAGCTTGAAGTCGGGAGATTACCGCCTGACTGTGGTGGACAACGGCATCGCCTATTCCAAGGTGCTTTCGGCCAAGGAAATTTCGAAACTTGACACTGTGGAGTTGTCCGCGACGGGGTCCCTTGTGGGGCGCGTGACGCTCAGCAGTGACATGCCGTATGCTTACGTCGGCGTGCGCGGTTTGGACGTGCTCGTGAAGACGGACTATAACGGCAGCTACGTGTTCCCCTCGCTCCCGGTGGGCGACTCGGTGGAACTTTACTTTGTCAACAAGAAGATGGAAAAGCTCCCAGTCGAGGTGAATACCGTGGTCGACGAGAATACCGCCGATTTCCATGCGCCGTCCATGACGTTCGAGAGCTTTGAGGATTCTTTTGACTACTGGTATACCGCCACGGATTCGCTGGGTTCGTTTATAAGCCCGAATCCGACGAAGGATGACTTCGAGAAAGGCGTCGAGTACGATTCTACGCGCAAGTCCAACGTATTCCACGGGCAGTATTGGCTAGGGAATTCTAGCTATGCTTGGGTGCTGACGGGCTCCACTCTGCGCGACAAGACTTGGAACTTGTCTCTGCTCGATTCCATCGTGTTCTATGCGAAGGGTGACGGACAAATCCGCGTGGCTGTCGAGAACTGGGACAAGGTCTCCGAGGAACTGGGTATGAACCTCAAGGCCGCCTCTGGATGGCTTGACCTGGATTCGACCAAGTGGCAGCGCTACGTGATTGAGCCTTCTGACCTCATCATGAACGCTCTTGACAATGCCGACGGCCTGAAACCCTGGACGTATGTCAGGGGCTGGGTGAAGCAGCTCAACTTCTTTGCCCAGGGCGGTTCCAACTTCTACATAGACGATATCAAGCTGTACGGCGTGCTGTTCTAGGAAATCGCGCCGTTTCCGCTTATTTTCTTATTAACGGGCGTTTTAGGGTGAATCTTTCACCTTTGGCGCCCTTTTCGTAACACCGATAATTAAGTATCTTTGTATCGTTATGCAGAGCTTAGAAAAAGAAGCGGCTATTGCCGTCCAGTATCTTACTACGATTTCCAAGGAAGTCGAAGCGAAGTTTGAAGAATTTCTTCCCAGTGAAAAGGACCGCCCCTGTCGTTTGCACGAGGCCATGCGGTATTCCATGTTTGCTGGCGGTAAGCGCTTGCGTCCGGCACTTGTGCATGCCGCGTTCGACCTGTTCGGGGGTAAGGGCGAATCCGTATGGTACGCCATGAGCGCCCTCGAGATGCTCCACACGTTCTCCTTGATTCACGACGACCTGCCTTGTGTCGACAATGACGATTTCCGTCGCGGCAAGCCGACATCGCACAAGCAGTTCGGCGAAGCGACCGCCGTGCTCGCGGGCGATGCCCTCTGCATCCTCGCTTTTGAACTCATGGGCAAGACTGGCAATGCGAAGGCCATCGAGGTGCTGGCCCACCTTCTGGGCACGTACGGCATGATTGGCGGCGAGATGACCGACATCGAGTGCGAAGGCAAGCCGGTCGATTTCGAGACCGTGGACTACATCCATTACCACAAGACGGCAGCCCTCATCGAAGCTTCGCTCGAGGTCGGTGCGCTTTTGGCGGGCGCCTCGGACAAGGATGTGGAAACCATCCGCCAGTACGGACGTTCCGTCGGGCTTGCATTCCAGATCGTGGACGACATCCTGGATATCGTCTCTACGACGGAGGAACTTGGCAAGGATGCCGGTTCCGACGTGGAAAGGGGCAAGGCAACCTACCCGGCCCTGATCGGCCTCGAGAAGTCCCGTGAAAGGGCTAGAGAACTTTACGAGGAGTCCATCAAGTTCCTTGACGGAATTGACCGGGACACCTCCATCTTCCGCGCCATCGCTGCATTTATCATTACCCGCGTAAAATGAAAGATTTGAAAGACATAAAGTCGCCTGCGGATATCAGGCAGTGTTCCGTCGAAGAACTGACACAGTTGGCCAAGCAGGTCCGCGAGACGATTATTGGCCAGGTTGCCAAGCATGGCGGACACCTGGCGTCCAGTTTGGGCGTTGTCGAGCTGACTCTTGCGCTGCATTACGTTTTTGATACTCCTGACGACAAACTTATTTGGGACGTGGGCCACCAGGCTTACGTGCACAAGCTGATTACCGGCCGCTACGAGAAGTTCGGCACGCTGCGTCAGAAGGGCGGCATTTCCGGGTTCCTGAAGCGCAACGAGAGCGAGTACGACTGCTTTGGTGCTGGCCACGCTTCCACGTCGATTTCTGCCGCACTCGGCTTTGCCGCTGCGCGCAATCAGCTGGGCCGCAAGAACAACGTGGTCGCCATCATCGGTGACGGCTCCATGACGGGCGGCATGGCCTACGAGGCCATCAACAACGTGGGCATTTCCAAGCACAACATGACCATCATCTTGAACGACAACAAGATGAGCATTGCCCCGAACGTCGGCGAGTTCAGCAAGTACCTGAACCGCATCATTTCGGATCCGGTCTACAACAAGATGCGTAGTGACTTGGACCGCCTGATGACCAGGCTCCCCGGAGTGCTCGGCTTGCGTTTCCGCGACTTGTTCTTGCAGGCGGAGAAGGCGGCGAAGATGGTCGTGAAGCCCGGCCGTTTCTTTGAGGACCTGGGCATCCGCTACTTTGGCCCGATCGACGGCCACGATATCAACGAGCTTATCATGCTCCTCAAGCGCGTCAAGGTGCAGCCGGGGCCGTGCCTCGTGCATATCTTGACCGAGAAGGGCCGCGGTCTCGATGCCGCCGTGAAGAACCCGACCAAGTGGCACGGAACGGGGCCGTTCGACCCCGAGAGCGGGCTTCCGCTCCATCCGGGCAACATGAATCCGTCTTTGACCAGCGTGTTCGGCAATACCCTGCTTGAACTGGCGAAGAAGGACGAACGCATCATGGGCATTACGGCCGCTATGCCGACGGGCTGCGGTATGGACATTGTCGCGAAGGAACTGCCGGACCGCGTCGTGGACGTGGGCATTGCCGAGGAGCATGCCGTGACGTTTGCTGCGGGACTTGCCTGCGAAGGCATCGTTCCTGTCGTGGCCATCTACTCGTCGTTCATGCAGCGTGCCTACGACCAGATGATGCACGATGTGGCTTTACAGAATTTGCACGTGGTATTCGTGCTCGACCGTGCTGGCCTTGTGGGCGCCGATGGTCCCACGCACCATGGCGCCTTCGACCTGACCTTCATGCGTTCCGTTCCTGGCCTGACCATCATGGCGCCGTCGAACGAGAATGAACTGCGCGACATGGTTGTCGCCTCTATCGGCATGCAGGGCCCGGTGGCCATCCGCTACCCGCGCGGGGTTTCTCTCGAAAAGGAACTCAAGCCTGCGACGTGCGAGTTTGACTACGCATTGCCCAAGGTGCTGGAACAGGGTTCCGATATCCTGTTGCTCGGAGCCGGCTTTATGACGAACGAGCTGAAGCGCACCGCCGAAGTGCTGCGCGAAAAGGGCTACAATCCCACGTTGGTGGATGCCCGCATCATCAAGCCGCTGGATACGGAGTGCTACAGGAATCTTCTGGAGTCGCACAAGGTCATCGTGACGCTTGAGGACAACACGCTGGTGGGCGGTTATGGTTCTGCTGTTGCGGAACTTCTCGCCGACTTCGGGCTTACCGACAAGAAGCTGCTCCGCTTTGGGCTTCCGGACAAGTTTGTGGAACAGGGTGAAATCAAAGAACTGTACAAGATGTTGGAAATCGATGGCGAGTCTGTCGCCAAACGGATAATGGAAAAACTATGAGCGAAGAAATCAACCAGCCGAAGCGCACTTTGAAGACTGCTCTCAACCGTAAGTTCGGTGTGAGCGAAGTGCAAGACCGTGAACGCCGTGGACGTCGTGATGACGATGCCCGTGGTGGTCGCAAGCCTTTCCGTGCCCGCGGGGAATCCGAACAGCGCGAAGACCGCCGTTTCCGTGACCGCGAGGACCGTCCGTCCCGCGACCGCGAAGGCCGTGAAGGTCGCGAAGACCGTCCGTGGAACCGCGACCGTCGCCCGCGCCGTTTTGACGACCGCCGTGGCGGTGAACGTTCCTCGTTTGGCCGTGGTGGACGCGGTGGCCGTGGTGCCGATCGTGGCGCCGCTCCGGTTTACCGCCAGCGCCCCGAACAGAAGGAAGCCGTCTTTGACGAGAACCTGGACGAGCAGGCATTGGAAGCCCGTTCCGCACAGGTGGAGGCCATCGAGGATCCGGTTTCCAATCCGCCTTGGTTCAAGAAACTCATCGCCCTCACGACCGAGAAGGGTCGCGAACGCGAAGGCCACTTCCTTGGTGAAGGCGTGCATGTCGTGGACGAACTCGTGAGCCATCACCGCGAAATCGTTATCGCGGTCTACGTGGTCGAAGGTTTCAGCGACGAGAACCTGATTGAAAAGATTAACGAGGCCGAAGTCAACCTGCATGTGCTCACCGAAGAACAGATGAAGCGTCTGTCTTCTACCGTGACGACGCAGGGGATTATCGCCCACTGCCGTTGCGCAAGCAACAAGCCCAACTACGAACAGAGCCGCAGCGTGCTCACGCTTGTGGATGCCGTGCAAGACCCGGGTAACCTGGGAACGCTCTTCCGCACGAGCCTCGGTTTCGGTTCCAACGGCATGGTGCTCGGCCGTGGTACGGTGAACCCGTTCAACCCGAAGGTGGTGCGCGGTTCGTCGGGTACGTTCCTGCGCGTTCCGTTCGAATACGACGTGGACCTGGTCGAACATATCAACTTCCTCCGCAGCAAGGGCTACACCATCATCGCTTCTGACTTGCATGCAAGGCAGAGCCTCGGGGAAATTCCCGCCCGCAAGCTGCGCAAGATGGCGTTCCTGGTGGGTAACGAAGGTGCCGGCACGAACCAGTACCTGATCGAACTTGCCGACGAGACGGTGAAGATTCCGATGAGCAGCGAACTCGAATCCTTGAACGTCGCTGTCGCTCACGGTATCCTCTCTTACGAAGCCGCGAAGATTCAAGAGGAACTCAAGTAATGACTTGCTTCTACGACCGTCTTGAACAACGTATCGCCGCATGTGGCAACCCGGTGTGCATGGGCATGGACCCTGTGCTCAAGCTGATTCCGCTTGAGGGCACTCCGGAAGACAAGATCAAGCGTTTCTATTCCGACATCCTGGAATGCTGCGCCAAGCGCAACGTGTTCCCGGCTGTGGTGAAACCGAACAGCGCCTACTACGAATGCGTGAGCGTCCAGGCTATGCTTGTGCTCCAGCAGCTGATTGCTGACTACAGGAGTGCGGGTATCCCGGTGATTCTCGACGCGAAGAGGGGCGACATCGGAAAGTCGAGCGCGGCCTACGCGAATGCCGCGTACGACGTGTACGGCGCCGATGCCGTGACGGTTTCTCCGTGGATGGGAACGGATTCGGTTTCCCCGTTCATTCGCGAAAATAGCGAGAACGGCGCCTACGTCCTGTTGCGTACGAGCAACAAGGGCGCGCACGACTTTCAGGACATGAATGTCCTGCGCGGGGACGACCCGCGCGATGTCGCCAGTGCCTTCTATTCCGTTGCCGACAAGATTGTGGAATGGGACGATGGCAAGGGCTACCTCGGCGCTGTCGTGGGTGCGACCCATCCCGAAGAACTTGAACAGATTACGGCGTACTGTGTTGCCAAAAAGCACGAAATCCCGTTCCTGATTCCTGGCGTGTCCATTCCCGGCGTGCCCGGCGGACAGGGCGGTGATGCAAAGACCGTGCTCAATGCCATCGCCAATGGCGGCGGCAAGCGCAAGTTCCACGTGCTGAATTCCAGCAGTGGCCTGAACTTTGCTTGGCAGCGCAACAATACACCTGCAAACTTCGCCAACGACTGCGTTGACGCTTTGGAGCGCTTGGCTGACAGCTTGCGCTAAGGGGTGGGCAATCGATGCGCTATTTGGTCACGCTGATACTTTCGATCCTGGTTATCGTTGCTGCGTTCCATTTCGCGCGTCCGCTGCCTAATACGCATTTTGACGAGTCGTTCTTGCCCAAGGCGAACTATGTTCGCTATATCGCCGCGGGGAACAATTCCTCGGTGGCGGGGCTGTTCTGGATCAAGGCTCTCACGAACTTGGGCGAGAGCTACTTGACCGGAACCGAATTCGCTTACCTCGGCCATCTCGCCGACCTCTGCACGGATCTCGACAGTTTGTTCTACACGCCGTACCATGTGGTGGGCGGTATCAGCGTCGTGGATTCTCCGGACACCTCGGACTTCAAGGTTTTCCGCCGTGGTCACAGGGTTTACCCGGAAGACTGGAGGCTTGCCCTCTATTTCGCCTTGCGGCTTGCGAAGGGACCTTATCCCGACAAGAAGGCCGCTGCCGACGTGATGCGTCCATATTTCGACAGCCCGGACACGACGATTCCCGTGCATATCCGTACCATCTACCGTTCGTTCGAACTGGATACCATGCAGACGGAGGTGGCTGTCATGACGATTGTCGAGGATGTCATGCAACCGCGCTACAAGCCTTTCCTCGAAAGCTTCTCTAGCAAGATGTTCAACCTGCTTGGATATCGCGCCCTGGAGAACGCAGACGAGAGGAAGCGCGTAAAGGATACTATCAAGGATATCATCGGGAAGGTTGCCGATGGAAAGCTCCATCCGCAATATGCGTACGGCCTGTTCGTCTCGATGAAGTACGAGCCGCCCGTGGAACCTGCCGCTGATTCGACGGCTGCCCCGGCCGATACAACAGCCGCCGATACAACGAAAAAAGACTGAGTCGCCTCAGTCCCTCATTACAATATTTAATACAAACTATTTTGTACTGCGTTTCGCGTTGTTGGGCAGTCCCATCAGTTCGAAGGCGTTCTTGCTGCGGAGGAAGTAGTCCTTCGCGAGTTCCGCGTTCTTCTTTTCGGCGAGCAGTCCGCGGTAGTACAGGATGGTGGCTGTCATGTGCGGACGGTTGCCTTGGATAGTGCGCGTCTCTGCCACCTGGTAGAGTGAATCTGCATTGGCTTGAGCATTCAGGTCGGCGATGCGGGCTTCGGTCCAGGCGTAGATACCGCTGCTCTTGTCGGCGCGCTTGCCGACCATCTTCAGAGCTTCTTGCGCTTCTTGTGTCTTGTGGTTGGCACCTTGCGCGATGGCGCATTCGGAGTAGAAGGTGGCCTGCACTCCGTCGGCGGATTTTTTCAAAATGTCTGCGTCTTGCTCGTTGCAAATCTTTACCGCGTCGGCGTATTTGCCTTGCGCATTGTTCAATGCGATTTTAACTTGGTTGTACAGGACTGCCGTTTGGTTGTCTAGCACGCCCGTGCGCACGATGGAAACCAGCGAGTCCGCAAGTGCGAGATCGAGGCTTAGCGTGCGGATGTGTGCCATCGAAAGCAGTATTCGCGCTTCGGACAAAAGGTCGGCTTCTTTGCGGCTGGCAAGCAACGCACGTTCAAGCTGGCTGTAGCTGCGTGCGAACTTCCCGTTGTTCAGGGATTTCTGTGCACGGTACGAAAGTTCGCCGGATTCCGACGCCATTGCGGCCGTACCGAGGGCGAGCGCCAGTGCTATGACGTGTTTGCACTTTACCATAGCGTCTCCACCATGAAGGGCACGGTGTCCTTGTTCGGGATAGACCTGCGGATGAGCCAAATGTTCGATATGCCAGTCATGAGGTCATCGGCGTTTTCAAGGGTTTCTTCGGACGAGGAGATGAAGTCCGTTAGGTTGGTGCTTACGTTGCCGATGTTGTCGACCATGCCGTCCACACGCCCGATGGTCGTATCCAACTTGCTCAGGAGCATGTTCACGTGGCCCGGGACTTCCTTGAGGCTGTCCACCATGCCAGAAACGTCGTCCATCATTCCCGAGACGTTTGTTGCGATAGTGTCCACCTTGTTGAGTAGCATAGGTACGTCGCTCTGCAGTGTGTCCATCAGGCTGGATGCTTTGTTCAGGGCGTTCATGCCGGTGTAGGTAATGTCGTCGAGACGGGTGAGCTGGCGGTTCAGGTTGTCGTACAGCAGGCGGCTTCCGAAGAGGGCGCCCACGGTGGTCCCGGTATCCATGGCCATGCCGAGGAGCGTATCTGCCGCGTCGATGAGCTTGTTTACTCGACTCAAGAGTTCGTTTGCCGTTTCAAGTACGGTCTCGATATCCTGCGCCTTGCCGGGCGGGAGGTAGTCGCCGTCTTGCAGCACGCGGCCTTTGCCGCGACGGACGTCGATGTTGATGACGCGCGCGGAGATGACGTTCTGGTCGCGGATGGCGAAGACTTCGGCGCTATCGGTAATCCAGTTCTGGAATTCCTTGCGGATGGTGAATTCCATGCTCACGCCGTTTGCGATGATGGTCATGTCGGAAATCTGGCCGATGTCGACGCCGCTAATTTGGACGCGGGTGCCGGGTCTCAGGCCGAGCGCCTTGTCGAAGGTGCTGTGGAGCTTGTACTCCTCGATGCCGACCATGCCGGTCGAAAAAATCTTTGCGTACAGGACAATACCGAAAATCATAACAGCAACGGTGAAGAGCACTCCGACCAGTAGTCCGGAGATTTCCATCCAGTTGATCTGTTTGAACGGTTTGAACTGCATATTCAGGAATATATAAATTTTTATATGGATTGCTCGAGAAATTCGGAAACTTGTATTTCGGATAAAGAATTCGGGCCCGGAGCTTTTATGGACTATTTTGATTTTCTGAACGAATCGGTTTCCCCCTGGCATACCGTAGATTGCCTGCGCCGCCTGTTTGCCGCTGCGGGTTTTGAAGAACGCCAGATGACGGACCGGGCCGCTTTTGCCCCCGGGAAGGCTTACGTGTTTGTCCGCGGTGGAGCTCTTGTCGCCCTCAGGATGCCGCTACAGGTAAACGAAAGCTCTAGGTTCAGGTTGGCTTTGGCCCATACGGATTTCCCGGCGCTCAAGATTTCCCCGAACCCTGACCGCACTGCGGCGGGGGCATGTACGCTCCATGCCGAGGTGTACGGCTCTCCCATCTATTCGACCTGGCTCGACCGCGACCTGGGTTATGCGGGAGTGCTCGCCTACGAGAAGGACGGAAATGTGCAGACGAAGCTCGTGCGCGGCAGCAAGCTGTTCCGCATCCCGAACCTGGCTGTTCACCTGAACCGCGGCGTGAACCAGGACGGGACGAAGGTGGACCCGCAGGCGGACTTCAACGCCCTGTGGCAGGCTGCCACGGCGGACGGCAAGGCGTCCGCGTTCGCCGATGCTCTGCAAGGCGAACTGGGCGTTGCCGGTCGACTCCTGGATTTTGACATTCAGCTCTTCGACGCGCAGCCGGCATCTTTGGGTGGCTTCAACGACGAGTGGATTTATTCGGGCAGGCTCGACAATCTGGGTAGCTGCCATGCTGTGGCGAAAGCTTTGGTCAGCGCGCCCGCCCCTGCCAATGATTTTTGCGTGGCGTGTTTCTGCAACAACGAAGAAATCGGCAGCGAGACGCGCGAAGGTGCCTGCGGGAACTTCTTACGCAGTGTGCTGGAAACCGTGTGGAGCGCAGGATGCGCAGCATCGGATTTGCCTGCTCTGTCTGGCAGTAGTTCTAGTTTTTCTGCAATTCTCGGAGAATCCTTCGCACTTTCTGTCGACGCGGCTCATGCCGTACACCCGAACCACCCCGAAAAGCACGAAGCCAACCATTCTCCGGTGCTGGGCGGCGGCATTGTCCTCAAGACGAATGCGCAAAAGCGCTATGCGAGCGATGCCGTGTCGTCGGCCCGTCTCCGCTTGCTGTGCGAACAAGCTAACGTGCCTTGCCAGACGTTCGTGATGCGCAACGACATGCCCTGCGGCTCTACCGTGGGCCCCGCGATTTCTGCAAGTCTCGGGATTCCGACGGTGGATATCGGCGAACCGATGCTGAGCATGCACAGTATCCGCGAGATGACTGCGGCTAGCGACCATGAGGCCATGGTGCGGCTCGTTGCCGAATTCTTCCGCTGATTCGTAAAAACGTTCCGTCGGAGTTTTTTATATTTAAGTTTATGAGAAAAACTACGAATTTGAGAACGTTTGTCCTTTGGGGATTTATTTGCGTTATAGCGAATTTGTTCTGCACTCTTTCGGCTCCTTACGATGGTGACCAGAGTTTTTGGGTTGGCTGGGTCCAGTCGCTGATTGATGGCGGCCTCGGCAATTTCCGTGGCAATTATCCTCCGCTTTATGTTTTCTGGCTCTGGGTTGTCGCGCAGATTCACGCCATTTTTGGAATTGTTGTCGCGAAGACTTTCCTCCTCAAGTTCCTCTGCTTGTGGCCGGTGTATTTCGCGCACCTGTTCCTTGTGGATTTCTCCTGCCGCATTGTAGACCGCTACAATCTCCCGAGCTGGCAGCAGAACCTCGTGATTGCCTTTGTCGCGTTGAACCCCGCCATTTTGCTCGGCGGCCCGATGTGGGGCCAGGTGGATCTCGTCCCTGTCGCGCTCGCGCTTTCTTCGCTGTACTGCATCTATTTCCGCCGCACGACTATGCTTGCGGCCCCGCTGTACGTGTTGTCGTTGCTCGCGAAGTTCCAGATGATTCTCTTCTTGCCGGTGTTCGGTGGCCTTTTCATCAAGAACTGGCGCCGTTCCTGGAAGGGCCTCCCGTTTGCCGTCGTGGCGGTGGTGCTCGTCTTCTTGCCGTTCTTCCTGGGCGATAATCTCGGGGGCATGCTGCGTCGCGCCTATATCGATACGACTTCGCAGTACCCGTTTGCCACGTACAATGCGGCGAACCTCTGGATGCTCACGGTGGGCAACGTCTCGCCCGACGCTAACCCGTTCTTTGGACTGTCCAAGGATGGCTTGTTCTTCTGGCTTTGCCCCTCTTACGTGGGCAAGGCGCTGTTTGTGCTTTTCTCCATCTTTACGTTGATTGCCTCTGTTCGCTGCAAGTCGCTGCGTCGCGTATTTGAACTGGCCACGTGGAATGCCGCTGCGTTCTTCGTCTTGCTGCCGGGCATGCACGAACGCTACATCCTGTACGCCATTCCCGTAGCTGTCATCTGGTTCGTGCTGGATTGGCGCAAGTCCCTCGTGTGGGTGATGCTTTTGACGGCGGTCGCCTCTTGCAACGTGAGCATCCTATGCGACGGGTTCCATGGGGGCAATGCCTGGACATGGCTCTCGGCGTTTGCCGTGCTGACGATGGTGGGGGGCATGTTCTACCTCTTCTTGCCGAAGGTGTTCGCGAAGGTTTGTTCGCTTGCCGCCTTGGTCAAGATTCCGCGCTTTGTGCCGTACTGTTTCCTCGGCGTGTGCCTGTTGGTGGATGGCGCTTATCATATCAATTCGCTTGCCCCTGTCAAGATCAAGCAGGTTGACGGCGAGATTATTTTGAGTGGACTCAAGTTCGATAGCTTCCGCCAGAATTACAAGGTGCCCATGATGAACAAGTCCGTAGAAAACGCTCCGCTCAAGGTTGGCGGCAGGCAGTACAAGTACGGGATTGGCACGCATGCGCCTTCGAGCATTGTCTACATTTTGCCGAATGACGCCGATTCGCTTTATATTTCCGCCGGAGTTGACGACGAAGTTTTTGACAATGGCGAAATCGTCTTCCGTATTTACGGCGACGAAAGGATTCTTTGGCAGAGCAGCCCTGTAAGGGGTAACGCTAAGTCTCCCGTGTCTGCCGCGGTGTCGCTTGAGGGAGTCAAGATTCTCCGGCTCGAGACGGATCCGCACGGCCCTGATTCTTACGACCATGCGGACTGGCTGTCGCCTATCGTCAAGCTGAAAAAGTAGGGCCTGCCCGTGAAAGCGTTTGTTGCAAGTGTCGCGAGCGTCGCTCGGAAAGTCCCGGCGGAAGTCTACCTTTTCTGGCTTTTCCTTGCCGTGGGCGTGTTCGCGCGCTGTTTCATGTTCACGGGTGTTCCCGCCGACATCAACCAGGACGAAGCCTTTGCCGGTTATAACGCTTACACGCTCTTGACAACGGCGCGGGATTCCTTCGGGTTCCGCATGCCTGTGTACCTCACCGCCTGGGGTTCCGGAATGAACGCGCTCGAGTCTTACCTGATGGTGCCCTTTGTGGCACTTTTCGGCCTCAAGGTTTGGGTCATCCGCTTGCCCATGCTGTTGGCCGGCATCTTCTCGTTGGTGGCTATATATAAACTTGTGAAAATGTACGTGGGCGCCCGCCAGGCGCTTGCCGTGCTGTTCGTGCTCGCCATCGCTCCGTGGCACATTATGCTGTCGCGCTGGGGGCTGGAATCGAATCTTGCTCCCGCTTTTGTGCTGTTCGGGATTTACTTTTTTGCAAAGGGTGTCGACCGCCCGAAATTCCTGGTGCTCTCGGCCCTGTTCTACGGGCTCTCGCTTTACGCCTACGCGACAATCTGGGCCGTTGTCCCGTTCATGATTCTTTTGCAGGTGGCTTACCTGTTCTGGATTCGCAAGTTGCGCAACTGCCGCTACACTTGGATTGCCCTTGTCGTCCTTTTGGTGCTTGCCGTACCGCTGCTGCTGTTCATGCTGGTGAACCAGGGCCGTATGGACGCCATTTCGCTCCCGTTCCTGAGCATCCCCAAGCTGCTGTATTTCCGCGATAGCGAAATCTCGTTCGAGAAAATCCCGGAGAACATCGGCAACCTCTTCAGCATTCTCACGCTGCAAAGCGATGGCCTGCCGTGGAACTTTACGGAGAAATTCGGGATCTTCTACCCCATATCCATCCCGTTCTTCTTTGTGGGGCTCTTGTGGAGCATCGAGGGCGCTTGGAAGGGGCTCAGGGCCCGCATTTCGACGCTTGACTTTTTCGTGCTCGTATGGCTCGCCGCCGGTTTTGCCATCGGGATACTCATCAACGTGAATATCAACCGCGTGAACCTGCTCTTTATCCCGATGCTCGTGATGATTGCGCGTGGGCTTTACGTTGTGTTTAATTATTTGAACCCGAAGGCCCTTGTGATACCCTTCGCCGTGTATGCGTGCATGTTCGTCTCGTTTGAGAACCACTACTTTACCGATTACCGGAACAGCATTGCCTGGAATTTCTGCCGCGGAATCGAAGACGCCATGACATTCGTGGAAACCGAGCTGAAAGACGCTTCCGTCGTGAACGTGGAACGTGGCGTGAGCTGGCCGCGCGTCCTCTTCTTTGCGAAGCCGGAACTCAGCGATTTCTTGCAGACTGTGGGCTACACGAACTACCCTGCCGCCTTCCTCGATGCTTCCCGTTTCGGGCGCTACCACTTTTACTTTGACAAGAACCGCGTAGACGGCTCGTCGGTCTATCTCCTGAACAACGATTCCGACTCCCGCTATGCCCTGGAAAACGCCGGCTACGAAATCCGCGAATTTGAGCACTATCTGGTTGGTTATCCGAAAAAATAGGCCATTGACTTGCAAACAGCATTTCTTTTGTAAAATTGCTTTCTTATGCCGTTCCTGAAAAAAAGACTTTGGATTGCTGTAGCGCTGGTAGTAGCGTGTATTTGCATGTGGGGCTGCGGGCTTTTGGACGATGAGGAACGGTTTGTCGTGGATAAAAATCGCACGAATGGATATCTCGTTGCCATTATAGATGATTCTTTGGCGGTTATGGAGAATTTGCGAGGATGGGAACTTTGGGATGATGATTGTAATTCTTGGGAATACTGCGATAAGGGAACGATGAATCCGGGCTTATTCCTGGTGAACTATAGAAAAAAGCAGAGCCCTTTATGGGGTGACACTGTTGAGGGTCGTATAAGTATTGTTTATGGTTATTATCATGACTCGTCGGCTATGTTTTCCAATGCCGATGATGAATTTGGTTTTTGGCGAATTGGCGAAAAGCCTAGGGTTGTTCGGAAATGGAATTGCGAAGCTCCGTGCGAATGTAATCGTGAAAAATATGGCCGTCTTTGGACTGAGGGAAATGTATTGCTGAAAATGGTGCAGCAAGATGGTTGCCCTTATGCTGTACTAGATACGGCGACAGGCAATGTGACGAAATTGGAATTTACGGGCGATTATGCGTGGCTGGAAGGTTGCGACGACATTACGTACATTGATGGGGATGTTGTGTGTATCCGTCACCGAGAGAATAGATTGTGTGAAGTTAATCTTGAAAGAGATAAGAATGTTGTTGATTCGTTGATAAAGGATGAATGGATGTTGTTTGATCCTCCTGAATTTCATGGAAATGCTATAAAAGTGAAAGCAAGATCATTTGACAAAAACGACCATGCGTATGATTTTGGAGATCGATTGATGTTATTTGGAAGTGATAGAATTGTTTTTGATGAGTATCCAGAGACGTGGCTTAGATCCAATGCGTTTGTTGATTCTATGGGGACGCCAATTGGTTATTCTTCTGAGGATTTGATAGTAACAAAGTAACTAAAGGAAAATTTTATGGGAAAGGTTGCCGTGCTGGCCATTGTTGTGGCCTGCTGTTGTGGGGTATTGTCTGCTGCGAAACCGATGGAGACATTGAATCGCTACAATGTGGTCTTGGTCCATGGCGCAGCTCCAGAAAGCCAGGGGTTTGGAAGCGAATGCAGTGGCACAATACATAATGCTTACGCGATAGCTTATAACAACATCACCAAATTAGACAAAACAATCCATTCTCGCTTGGGAAGTGCTGTCGGAATGCTTGGTGCGTATGGTGATACGTTTGACCCTGATTCCAGTGACGATTCGGAGTACAATGTAAAGGCTTCGAAGAAACTCACCTATTGGCTGGATTCAGCCGTTTTTGAGGATTTCCAATACCGTAATGGAAAAGTCTTCATGGATTCTACGAACTTGTTCGGTTCTCCTTACATATATCTTCAACGTTCTTTTGCGAACCCGGCAGAGACCCCTGCCCACAATGCCCATGAAATAGGTGACAGGACATGGAAAGGTGACAACAAGTGTTCCGTTCGACGTTCGCTTATTGAGGAAGCCCAGGAAGTGAGGGCTGGTGGCTCGGGACCATTGGATTCTTTGCGAACGGATATCGCTGCTCGCTATCGCACCATCCCCTCCCGCAATATCATCATTTCCCATTCCATGGGAGGTGTGTCGTCTCGCGAATACGTGCAATCCGATTTTTATAACAAGGATGTGGACAAACTCATCACGCTCGACAGCCCGCACGAGGGCACGGAATCGCTGAACATGCTGCTTGCACTCAAGGAGCGTGTCAAGTCCGGGAAAAAGGTGACCAGTGATGCAAAAGACGCCCTATTGCCTTTAGGCATTGCGATGGTGCAGGATCCGACAACCGTGCAATTGGGCCTCGTGACCCTTGTCGGTGCGTATCTTGTTGATGCGGTTCAGGTGGCCGTGGACAGCGTTGTATTGATGGTGCTTGGCGAGGATTATGACTACCATCCCAACGATCCGCTGGTGGACTACATCGATCCTAACAAGCCCGGCGGCGTAAAAGATTTGGTAAAAAGAGAAACTCCCGACATGCCCATGATGCGCATTTTGGCTGGCGAGCACAGCATGACGTTTACGGATCCAGAGATTTTTATCATTGGTGACCCGATGAAGGGGGTTCTTCCGGACGAAGCCGTATTGCCGACTCTCAATGCCTGGACTTTTCTCGGGGAATCGGGTGACAAGTCCACGGATTACGTAAACGCCTTGGCCGGATTTGAACTTGGAGCGCTCGGTGGTGTGACTATCCGCGACCTAATCGTTTGTTAAAATTATCTTTCAATTTGTCTTGACTTTGTACAAAGTTTTGGATATATTTAGGTGTGACGAAAATCACATCGGTTTGTGGACTGTTGAAAAGGGATTCTTATGCCGTTCCTGAAAAAAAGACTTTGGATTGCTACTGCGCTGGCGCTTGCTTGCATTTGCATGTGGGGTTGCGAATATCTTGGGGAAGAGCCGAAGCTGGTTGAATCGGGGTCAAATAAGGGTATTGGTTTTGCCATGGTTAGCGATTCCACAGCTCTTTTGGCAGTGGATTACTATGAACGTTATGAAAGAAGCAGTGGAGCTGATTGGCGAGAATGTGTCAAGAAGGGAATTCGGTTGGTTGGTACAAAGGGGGTTGAAATTAACTATTGGGAAGGGCTTGTTGATTGTAGAGGAGAAATTGACCCCCTTTCAAGGATATATCCATTGGGTGATTCTACGGTGTTGTTTCCTTTGTCAAATTTAAACAATGAGTCCGTCTATTACGTTTGGAAAGTGGGTCAAGAACCAATAGAAAAAAAAGCTGCTTGGAATAAATATGTAGATGTGTTTCATGGGAATGAGATCCTTCGACAATGGGAAAATGGTAAATTTCTTTTTAAGTATTATGACAAATTTGCTCTGCTAGACACTACTGCGAACATCATCACGCAGATTACGAAGGAAGAGGCCGGTTGGCCCGATGGCGTGGAAGATGCCCAGTACTTCGGGGATGACCTGATGACAATTGTCTTATATCCGAATAAGTTTAGTTTTGCTATTGTACGCAACGGGGTGGATACTTTATCAACGTTTTATGAAGAACCTCCCAATGATTACGATGAACGTCACGAACGTTTTAATGGCCATTATATAAACAGAATGAAAGAAGATGGATGGTATTTGTATTCGACTGATAGTAACTGGCAGATTTCGGAAAAACCGGTAGCCAAGTATTACGTGCAATATTTTAAATCCCTAGATCGGGAGTAGCTAACTATGAAAAAGAAAATAATCGCCCTGTTTGCCCTGGTTCTGGCAAACAGCTTGTACCCAATATTCAACTTAACAAGGCTATTGCTTTTTACCCCTGTTTGTGGTTATATTTATAAAACGGTTGGTCGGAAAAGCGTGGGTGGAATATGAAAAGATTCGCTTTAGCATTTTTTGTTTGCTTTTGCATGACAGTTCAATTGCATGCAGAAGAATGCGAAGTGCACCATTACATGGAACTTGGGATTCAATATCCGGCAACGGAATTCAATCTTTTTGACGAATATCGTTTGGATTTATCGAAGTTGTCGCAACTTGACCCGCCGGTGAAAAATTTCAGCTCAGATTCCGTTTATAGAGCCTACATAGCGCCTTCGGATTCGACGATTATGATTTTTCTTGCCGAAGATCGAGTAACTTTCTTTAGATTGTGTTCGACGAAAGAAGAGTGTAATAGTTTGTATCATGCATATTATATAGATAGCCTGATTGTTGAAGAATTCCGCAGGTTGCAGTCGGCAGGTGTTCTCCCTGGATCCGCAACAGAAGCAGATTCGATGATTCGCCATGCCATACAGATGATAAAAAGTGACATGCCTCCTGTAGATAATATTTCGCTTGCTGCTGGTGTTTACAACCCTTACAAGTTTAATGGAGATACGGATAAGGGAAAATTTGTAATGTTGGTTACTTCACTTTGCGATTATGAAAAAAATGAAAGTATCCACAGTTTCTGCGGCCTTGTTGACTCGGTGCGTCAATGCCCCGAGTTGTTTGAAGGAGAAGCTCCGCTGTCCTTGAAATCTCCCGTGCCGCAGGTTCCTATACAGGGAATGCGATTCCGTGCGTTCGACCTGAACGGCAACCTGATCCGTAGCGGCAAATGGCGTGAGGAGTATGCCGACGAATTCCGCACGCCGACAATCGTGCGGTTCGAGAATGGGCTTGCCGTGCCACTGCCCCGCAAGTAAAAAATGCCGGGTACGAAATCCGCGAATTTGAGCACTAGCTTTTTAGACCTGTTTGAGGTTATATTTATAAAACGGTTGGTCGGATAAGCGTGGGTGGAATATGAAAAGATTCGCTTTAGCATTTTTTGTTTGCTTTTGCATGGCGATGCAGCTTCATGCACAGGAATGTGAAGTGGTCAGTTATGGACATTTAGATATCACATATCCGGCGACAAGAATAAATTTACTTGATGATAATCATTTGGATATGGCCAAAATGCCGTTACTTGAACCGACGGTAGAAAATTTTAGCAACTTGAGTTCGGTTTACTGGGCTTATCAAACACGGTTAGATTCAACGGTCATGATTTTTGTGGCTGAGGACTGTCTTACATTCTTCAAATTCTGTGGTTCACAAATAGAATGTGATAGCTTGGAAAAGCGTTTTCTCGTGGAGGATGTTGTTGCTGATGAATTTATGCGGCTTCAAGAAGCGGGAGTGTTTCGCGGTACCGCTTCGGAGGCGGATTCCGTGATTCATCATATTCTTGAAAAAATGTCAGGTATTCGACCGTCTGGGTTGGCCTCGGTAAGCTATAACATGTTTAGAAAGAATGAAGATACGGCAGAAATATTTCTTACAAGTGGAAAATACTGTACTTACGATTGGATAGCTCCTCGTCCGTATTTATGCAGCCTTGTCGACTCGGTGCGTCAGTGTGGCCCTTCGTTTCGGGAACAATATCCGCTGTCCTTGAAATCTCCCGTGCCGCAGGTTCCTATACAGGGAATGCAGTTCCGTGCGTTCGACCTGAACGGCAACTTGATCCGTAGCGGCAAATGGCGCGAGGAGTATGCCGACGAATTCCGCACGCCGACAATCGTGCGGTTCGAGAATGGACTTGCCGTGCCACTGCCCCGCAAGAAAGTTCATTAATCAAAATGCCTCGGTCCAGTCAATTTCTTGACTGGATCTTTTTTTTGTTTTTTGACGATATTTGCATATACCACAACCTATGTTATTTACGTCTGAATTTTTAGTTTTTCTGTAAAATCTTTTGATTTTAGCTCAAAAACGTGTGTTTTGAAAGCGTTATATTATTGCCAAGGTCAAACCTATGAAGGCAATATATGGAGAGTTTGCTCAAATGTTGCAACAGCGCAACGTCATTCGAAATCGATGAAGATTATTGATGTTGAGTAAATGTAGAACTTGCTAAAAATTTGCAAAAAACGCCATTTTTTAATTATAACGAACAATGTAATTATTTTGACAACATAAAGTTGTTGTTTTTTTAACATGCCTGTGTTATATTCAAATTAGTCTGTTGATAAATTGCAGTTGAAAATAGACAGACAACCTGTATTCAAGGAGATTTGAATGAAAAAAGGCCTTTTTGTCTTGTTCATTTTGTCTTGTATGGCATGGGCCAGTGAATCTATTCGCGTTGAAGTGAAGGACGAACAACCTACTAACGATCAAATGTTGGGATTGCGACTGCGTGTCGTCAACAATTCGGGCCGGCAATACAATGGGATTCAGGTCAAGTATTATTTGAAAAAACAGCCGGCAGACAATTTTGTGATAGAGCCTTATTACATGGGTAATCTGTCCGCGCAATTAGAAGAATTTGATGACACGACTGTCGTGCTAAAAGTCAACGTCCCCGTTCTCGGTACAGGAAATACTCCTGACGCAACTGGAATTAGTGTTGGAGTCCATCGTTCGGGTTGGGGATCTATCCATAAAGAAAGCGTGCCTGGGTGTCCCGGTGCTGAATTTGCAGAAGCGGCAAGCTATGGCGTGTATTCGGGTGATAACCTAATTGCGGGTAACCTATCGTCAGAAGGAGCGTTGAAACTCCGATTTGTCGGTTTGCGGCCCGAAACGGCAGATTCTGCATCTCCTTGGGTTCAACTCCAGAACTACGGTGGCTCTGCGGTTTCTTTGAATGGGGTTAAAATCAAAGATGCCTCTGGCAATCTTTATTCCTTAGGTGGGATAACGCTTGGGGCTAGGTCTACATTACGTGTTTGTAGTGGCCAAATTTCGAATTGCTCTAATGATAGTGTTGTGACGACGATATCGGGATTATCTTTTGGAAATGTTGGTGAATTTATCTTGTATCAAGATTCGGTGCCCCTAGATTACATTGCTTGGGGTGACCGGGGCAATTATGCAGATTTACTTGAAGTTGAGAATAAGATAATTAATCCAGACTATTTCTTTAATACCTCAACGAGCGATGATGTTGTAGGACCTGTGTCTGTTTATCGCATGGGCGATTTTTTCCGAGCTGTCATTATGGATGGGAGTGATTCCATTATCAGCTGGAATAAGTTCCGAGAAAAAATGATTGATTCTCCTTTTTCGCAGTGGCCTTATGCTGAACCTCTTTCTCTTTGGGATAGTTGTTTCATATACAAGCGGAATATGGAAGAAACGATGCTTGCTTGGAATACTGTTGCTGGGGCTCGATTTTACGAAGTTACAGTGTTAAATGCGAATGATACTACGTTAGTATATCATGGTTATACGGATAGAAACCGGATGGCACAACAATTGGGGGAAGGAAAATATCTTTGGTTGGTAAATCCAGTTGGTACTGAAGGGGAAGATTACTCCGGTGCGGTTACTTCTTGGAATGCTTATATTCCTTTGGATTATTATTGTTACTTTGAAGTGGGTGTGTTGGATGGTACAGAAACGCCGGTTTACGACTTACAGGTTAGTCCGCTTGCTGCTCGAAAGGACTCGTACATGCTTGATCTTAAGTGGGGAGAACATATTATTGAAGCGGATTGGGATCGACCGCACAATTCTACAGGATATGTGGATGGATTAGGCAATCGTCGATTCCGTGATATAAATCATTATTATAATGATCCAGAAGAGAGTTGGCGATGCTGGGCCGTTGCTGCAGCAATGGTGAATCATAAGTATGGAGGTAACCTAACGCAGGATGAAATAAAGTTCCATTTTAAAATTAATATGAGTTCTTTAGAGAATCCCATTTTAAATGCATTTCCGCATGATAAAGCAGGAGGTGGAAGTTTTGGAACTGTTATACCGTGGGTGATGAATTTAGATCCTTACGCAGGTGAATTTACTTATTCAGATGGAATGCCATCGGATGCAGTTCTGTTAGGTGCTTTAGCTGCCGGTAATTTGGTTGTTGTGGATGAAACTTTTCATGTTATGGTAATTGATGCTGTGGTATATAGCAATAAAAGGAAAGAGTATGTTTATCGTTTCTTAAACATAGATAATGATGGAACTGTAGAATGGCGACGAATAGATAAGTATCATTCAAATGAGGCGGATTTTGGATATTGGATTATGAGTGATCCTAAGTTGTATGGAAAAATGGCACGTAAATCGGAACTTTATGAGGATAACAATAACAATGGGATTATGGATTTTGATGAAATTTTTGATGCTGATGGAGACACTCTTCTTGATTTTGATGAAATTCATCGATTCCATACAGATCCTAATAATCCCGATACCGATGGCGATGGAATTTTTGATAAAACGGAAATAATGTCTTATACAATACGAGAACCATATCCAAAATTAACGCCTGATGATCTGGATTTGGGCGTTTCTGTGGAAGTTTTTGCTAATATTGATGGTGATGTTGATGAAAATGGTGAAGCCTTGCGTGCGGAGAGGGATCCTGATTCTGACAATGATGGACGATTGGATGGACAAGAAGATATTAATGCTAATGGCCTAAGAGATAACTATGAAACAGATGTTTATGCTAAAGATGCAGACCAAGTCGTTGCAATGTCTAACGCTGAACATGTAACTTTGTATGCATTGTCTGAGTTGCGTTACAATGATGGTGTGGTCTGTTATAATGGCCGAATGCAGACGGGTCGTTGCATCATTGCATCTGCGGCACTTGGCTTGAATGGAGAATATGCGGTGAACGTTGGGGCGCGAGCGGATGTGGGTGACATTTTATCCCGAGGAAACGTTATACTTCGTAGTAATACGCATGTGCGCGGAGGAGTGTATCTTATTGAAGGATCTAATGTAGACGATATTTTCTTGCAGAATGGTGCGACTATTGATAAAGGTATTTCGAGGTATACATATGATGTTTGGGACCTCAATTTTTATCCTCGTAATTATGCAGTAGATGACTTAGTGATACCATTTGTATATGACTTCGTTGTTCACGATGGAGAGGTCCGTGTTTTATCTTCTGGCATCTATTCGACAGTGAAGGTTGAGGGGGGTGGACTTCTTTATATTCCTCCTGGTACGGTTTACACGGGTTCTATTCAGTTGGATCCCCGATCGAATGTCATGTTTAATTTACCTGGTCGAGAAACTGTGATACATGTAAGCGGGGATTTTACTTGGCGAGCAAAGACTCTTAACGAGCCTGAACAGTATCCATTTATTGCACAGGGCTTTAAACTTGTTCAGCATGCTAGAGGAAAAAGAATGTATGTTGAAAATATGGTTGCGGGAAGTATTGTTGCTCCTTATTCGGATGTGATTATAGCTCAGTCAAGAAAGTTGTTCTATGGGAAGATTTTTGCAAATAATATTACAGTACACCAGTATGCCAAGATTTATCACGTTGATTTCAGTCCAATTCAAACAGATTTAGTTGTAAGCATGGAGGGAATATGAAAAAAGTAATTCCGTTGTTCTTCGCTTGCCTGTGCGCAACACTTCAACTCCATGCACAGGAATGTGAAGTAATAGGTAACGGGCAACTTGATATCATGTACCCGGCGACACAGATCAACCTGTTTGACGAACATCGCTTGGATATGTCGAAGATGCCCTTGCTTGACCCTCCAGTAAAAAATCTAAGCTCGGTAGATTCGGTATATTGGGCCTATATTTCGCGGTCAGATTCAACGATTATGGTGTTCGTTACGGAAGATGTCCTCACGTTCTTCAAATTTTGTTCGTCAAAAGCAGAATGTGATAGTATGGGGTCGCCCTTCCTTGTAGAGGATGTCGTTATTGATGAATTTTTGCGTCTTCAAAATGCCGGTGTATTTGGCGGTAGCGCCTCGGAGGCGGATTCGCTGATTCGGCATATTGTTGCTGTGATGGGGAAAAGGAGAACGTCAGGTTTGTATTCTGTAATGTACGGTTTGCCCCATAATGAAGATGTCGCTGATATATATGTTCCTGTTGCGGGCTTTTGTTTTTATCAGCGCTCGGGACATGATGTTTATTTTTGCGGCCTTGTCGACTCGGTGCGTCAATGCCCCGAGTTGTTTGAAGGAGAAACTCCGCTGTCCTTGAAATCTCCCGTGCCGCAGGTTCCTATACAGGGAATGCAGTTCCGTGCGTTCGACTTGAACGGCAACCTGATCCGTAGCGGCAAATGGCGTGAGGAGTATGCCGACGAATTCCGCACGCCGACAATCGTGCGGTTCGAGAATGGGCTTGCCGTGCCATTGCCCCGCAAGAAAGTTCATTAATCAAAATGCCTCGGTCCAGTCAATTTCTTGACTGGATCTTTTTTTGTTTTTCGACGATATCTGCATATACCACGACTTGTGTTATATACGCTTGAATTTTTAGGATTTCTGTAAAATCTTTTGATTTTAGCTCAAAATCATTGATTTTGTGTTTTGAAAGAGATATATTGTTGTCGAGGTCAAACCTATGAAAGCAATATACGAATATCTTGATTACAGGCGGTACATGCAGGAGTTCTACGAAGAACGCAAGCGCTGTTCCGCCTTCTCGTGGAGGGAATTCTCGCATTTGGCGGGGTTCTCTTCGTCGAACTACATGAAGTTGGTGTGCGATGGGAAAACCCGCCTTTCCAAGGTGGGCGTGGAACGTGTCGCTATGGCAATGGAACTCGAAGGGAGCGCCAAGGAATACTTTGCCCAGATGGTCGTGTTCGCCGATTCCGGTGACGAGGCAAAAAAGAATGCCGCGTTGAAGAGAATGCGTGAACTCGCGAAGGAAAACAAGGTGCGTACGCTGTCGGCGGATGCCTACGCTTACTTTAGCGAATGGTACAACCCGGTGCTGCGAGAACTCGCTCCCATGAATCCCGGCGCGAAACCGATGGAACTGTCCAAGCTCTGCTACCCGGAAATCAGCGCGACCGAAATCCGGAAGACTCTCGATTTTCTGATCCAGATGGGGTTGCTCAAGAAACACGACGAATACCATTACGAGCAGACCGAGAAGGTTGTGATGGGCGTCGCGGGAATGGTGCCCCCGGCTATGCGCCCCATGCACAGGCAGATGGCCAAGTTGGCGATGGACGCGATAGATAACGTCCCCGTCGAAGATCGCAGCTTCGCGGGTGCCACTATGGGGATTTCTCGCGATACGTACCGCCGTATTGCGTGCGAGGCGGAAAAGTTCAGACAGAAGGTCGTCGCCATCGCGAGTGAAGACAAGCACGGTGAACAAGTTTACAGGTTGAATTTACAATTGTTTCCGCTGACAAGGCGGCAGGAGGAAAATCATGGATAAGAAGAAATATATAGGAATCGTTTTCTCGCTGGCCTTGTTCGCGGCATGTTCTTCGGAAGAGGGTGCCGGCGTGACGACGGAACCGGCTGGCGACCTTGACACTAGACTGTCCGTTTTGCCCCAGGAACCTTCTGCAGGACAAAAAGCCATCATGGATAGCATCCTCAAGACTATGGAATCTGGTGGCGGCGGAACCGTGGAAACCGAGAATGTGGTAAGGTTAGATTCAGGTATAGTGGAAATTGATGACCCGTCCGTTCAAATTCCTGTGCCGCAAACAGCCCATGATTTCGAGACTTCGGGCGAAGTTTATTATAGCCGGCAGGGATGCAACGTTACCTATTACGAAGAAGAATCTGGCACCCAGATGCTCTTTACCGGAAGTAGCGCGGACTACATGGAAACCAGTCTTTTGTTGACAAAGGACGAGGTCTTGATAGAAAAGGTTGAAAATACCTATTGGTTTGAAGAAGACAAAATAGATTGCGAAGCGGACCTTACGGCATTCCGGCAGCGTTGTGAATCGTTGTATGGCGTATTCAGGGATTATAAAGATGGAACCGGTTGTAATGACTTTAGGCACCTCCAGGTCGCCTGCGCTGTGCCTCTGTTCGGTCTGGCCATTACCCCGGAAGTGCTGACGCATGAGGCAGATTACTACTATAAGGCGCGGTGCGATTCCTTGGTGGTGGCAGAGGGCCCGCAGTGCTCCATTGTATGCACGAATCCGTTGGAGAATATTTCTTCGAAAGACACGGTCGCTAATCCGTTTGACAATATGGAGTGCAAGAGGATTTGCCTCGACATGGAAGGCGAAGAAGAGTACTTCAATGTACAAGGCGATGATGACGACCCGTTTGACCCGCAAGGCGGCGAATCCATGTCTTCTGCATCGATGCCTTTCCCCGTGACTTCGGCCTCGATGCCCGAGGCTATGAGTTCTGCCTCGGTGGATGGGACAATGAGTTCCACGTCAATGCAATCATGCTACACTGCTTGCGAAAATAGCTTGAATGGTAAGTGCTATACGATTTGTCCGGACATGGACGGCGAAGACGGGTACTTCAATGTGCAAGACGATGAAGACGAACCGTTCGACGCACAAGGCGGTGAATCCATGTCTTCCGCATCGATGCCTTTCCCTGTGACTTCAGCATCAATGCCCGAGGCCATGAGCTCTGCATCGATGCCGTAACAAGGAAAACCACTTTAAAATGAGGAAATAAGTCCGCCTGCCCGGCGGACTTTCTTGCTTTTTTGTTATAAATGAATTAATTTGTGATTGATACGCATCATGAATTTGAAGGTGATGGTGAAGAGAATTTTAGTAAACATTATATTAATTGCCTGTATATCCTGTTTTGCACAACAGGGGTTGAATGTTTATGATGCAGAAGGGCATCTGCTGACTAAAATGGGCTCTTTGTCGGAGTTAAATTCGAAGAAATGCCCAAGTAAAAGATGTTTTGTGGCGCAAGACACTGGAAAGAAAACTAATGCGAGCGACTTTATTAAAAAGGGCTATGTCAAGTCAAAAGGGCACAAGCGCTGGTACGAGGTGAATCTTAACGAAGGGATAAAGCTTTGCCCCGAAATAAATACAGCAAAGGGAACCTGGATTGTTAATGGTGCGGCCTCTGTTGATTCAAAAAATTGCGTTCTTGTTGAGGGCTCTCCTTATGCAAGAAGTATCTTAGTGCTTTTTGCGAAAAATCAGGATGACCTATCTGATGCCGATACTAGCTGGATTTTGGTGAACCAGACGATTGTGGAAATGAGTGGTTCGCTGTCTAAGGTTTGGATTCCCCAGCGGGATTATGTTGGGGCACCCAGGTTAAAGGAAAAATGGAAAACAACGTCTCTCAAGCAGGATCTTATTGTTGACAAGACGGAATTTACCATTAGGGAAGCTTTTGAATTAAAAAGAGAGGTATGCAAGCAGGAATGTGGTGAGAACTATACCGACAAAAAGAAATATTTTTGCAAGGAAGCGTGTAGTGAGAAGATAGATTTGTCTTTCTATTCGACCGAGGATTCAACGGCCCTTCTAGATTATCCGGCAGAAATTTCTAGCGGGGATATGATGAGATTTGCAGTATGGAGATCCAACCGCGACCATTTAGATACGATTTTCTATCATGCACCCTATGATTCTGTGGTTTTAGGAATTGTCATGGGAGCGTGGCCCGATCATAATCGGAAATTGGTTATGGATACTTCTAAAACCGGATATAGAATTCCGTATAATTCGGAGTGGACTTTTTTACAAAGTGGAGGACGTCAATCAGATTTCTTTTGGGGCGATGATACATTGCTTGCGCGTCGCTATGAGTGGGATTTAAGTGACTCATATGATGGCGGTGTTCGCGCTGTTGCAAAACGTGATGCTAATCCATTTGGCTTGTATGATGTGTATGGAAATGCTAATGAAAGAGTTATTGAAGAAAAAGATGGAAAAGTTTTTTTCCCTATAGAGTGTGGTGGTTTCTCTACAGATTATACGATGAGTTCTACATGTTGGTTCCAAAAGAAGATACAAGCTTCTCAAGAAGTCCGCGGAAAACAGATATGTGTTGGTGGTGACTGTCATGGCTATGTATATCGCGGAATGAATGGCATGCGTTTAGTCCGCAAACTTGAATAATGCCAAAGTTTTTAGCCCAGTATGTAGTGCGTTTTTTGAGCGGAATGGGCGGTTTTTTGCTTCGCAGTTTTGTATATTCTAGCCGTTAGAGGCTAAAAATGCGATTATTTGTTCTATTGACGTGCTTATTTGCGGTGACGATTTGTGCGCGGCCAATCAATGACGGCAACAAGCTGTTCAAGAATGGCGACTACGCCGGTGCGCTTGAAAAGTACATGAAGGCCCGTGAGGCCGAACCCGCGAACCCGCTTTTGTTCTACAATATCGGTACGTGCCAGTACAGGCTCGGCAATTACGAAGAGGCCAAGAAGGAACTCGAGAGTGCCGTGCGCATGCCCGACAAGAAGATGGCCGCGAAGGCCGCCTACAACCTGGCGAACACGCATTTCCGCATGGGTGAGAAGGCCGCCGAGGGCAGCGAACGCATCGCCGCGTGGCGTGAGTCGGTCGCCTACCTCAAAAAGGCCATTGACCTCGACAACGGTTTCGAGAACGCGAAGAAGAACGTCGAGATCGTGCAGCGCAAGCTGAAGGAAGAGCTCGACAAGCAAAAGCAGAACCAGGACCAGAATCAGGACAACAACGACCAGAAACAGCCGCCGCTTTCCGAGAAGGCGAAGGAAGTCCTGGCGCGTGCGCTCCAGCTCTGCAAGGACGGCAAGTACGCCGAGGGCAAGGAGATGCTCGAGAACCTGATTGCCGAAGACGAAACCGCTGGCCAGCTGAGCGGCCACGTGCAGCGCATCGACGACGTCATCGAAATCAAGGCCGGCCGCAAGCCCAAGGCCAAGATTGACGCAAGCAACACCGACAACGACCTGGAGGTAATCTAATGGCTATGAGCTATATGCCTTCTCGTCATTGTGAGACTCAGTCTTGTCATTGCGAGGCGAAGCCGAAGCAATCTCTTTTGTCTATCGTCATTCGTCTTTCGTCTATAATTTTGCTGTTATCCGTTGCGGCCTTTGCGGCGCCGAAGTCGGCGAGCGCCTACTACGGCGATGCCGCCTTCCAGTACATCGAGAACCGCCTGCCCTCTGCCGAAATCACCTGCAACGAGGGCCTGCAATACTATCCGAACGACCAGAAGCTGCAAATGCTCCTCGACCGAATCAAAGAGGCCAAGGACGAGCAGAAGAACGAGAACAAGAAGAACGACAAGAACCAGGACAACAACCAGGACCAGAATAAAGATCAGAACCAGGATCAGAATCAGGACCAGGATAAGGACCAGCAGAACCAAGACCAAAACCAGGATCAGCAGGACCAAAACCAGGGAGAAAGTTCTTCAAGCGGAAGTGATGACCAGAACCAGCAGGGCGGCCAGAACGGCGAATCGAGCAGCAGTCAGGGCGAAAGCTCCGACAGCAATGGCGGGCAGCAGCCTGAGCCGCAGGAACCTGAAGAAGGCTCGAGCGACAGCCAGGGCGAGGAACCTCAGGAACAGCCGGTGCAGATGGGCGAGATGACTCCCGAAGAAGCTGCACAGCTCCTGAAGGATTTCGACGAGCAGAACGGCGAACGCAAGCCCTGGAAACCCCTCCGCGGACAAGCAAGACCTGCGAAGGACTGGTAGGATATTTTTTTCAAATTTTGATTGCCATCGTGCAAATAAAAACTTATGTTATACAACATAAGTTTTTTATGATGAAGTGACTCTGCAAGAGTGAGACTAGAGGTATCCTGATGGAAAATACCAGTTCGAGAGATGTTCTTACTAAGAATGTGAAGAAAGACAGAGTCATGGAAGCGCTCGCTTCTGAATTTGAATGCATTAATTACGTTGTGGTCGGGAACGTTCTCAGGGAACCCTCTATCCGTTATCGCATAAGCAAGTTGCTTGGCGAATGCGTCCCGGGATGGCTCAAGGAAATGAGCATCTACGAGCGGTTCGACCTGGTCAAGAATACCATCGTCCTGGAACAGGAACGGGAGGCGTTTGCCGTCAAGACCAAGCGCGAAGTCATCTTGGAAAATCTCAGGAACCGCTCGATGTACTTCGTGAACTTCAAGGCGAAGGTGTTCGACAAAGTTCATTACTACCAAATAAAGTTCATTGCCGACAAGACTTCCGTCGGCAAGTTGGTTGGCTATATTGCGGCACTCAGGTGCATCGACAACGAGTCCTTGGCCGTGCGCAAGACGCAGGACCTCCAGCAGGTTATCAATGCGATAACCGAAGACTACGACACGATTGTCCGCTACGATTTTGATTCCAATGCGGGCGAGATATTCCGCAGCGGCCGTCTTGTGGGGGCTACGCGGGAGGAATGGCGCAATCCCGGTAGCTTTGACGCACTGATGAAACTTTATGCGGGAAGGGTCGTGCTCGCCGCGGACAGGGATGATTTCTTGCGGCAGGTGAAGCTGGACCGGTTGGTCGCGGTCATTCGGAGCGGGAAGCCCTGTACTATTACTACGCGATACGGGACCCCGACAAGCCCAAACTGGCTTGGTATGAAGTTCGTTCTGCACGAGACGGCGGCAAGCAAGAACTGCGTGCTTATCGGTATCAGGGACGTTACGAGTGAAATTACGGAAGAACAGCAACGCAAGGCCGAACTGGAAATGCAGAACAAGGCGCTCCAGGCCGCTCGCGATGCGGCGCAGTCGGCGAGCATGGCGAAGTCGGCGTTCCTGTTCAACATGAGCCACGATATCCGCACGCCGATGAATGCCGTGCTCGGTTTTGCAGACAAGATAGAGAAATACAGCGACGATGCTGCCAAAGTCCGCGAGGCTGTAGCCAAGCTGAAAAATTCAGGAACCATCCTCCTCAATATCATTAACGAGATTCTGGAACTTTCGCGAATCGAGTCGGGAAAAATAGAGATAGAGCCTGTACCTTGTGACGTAAGGTCTGGAATCTCGCAACTGAAAGACGCTGTCCATCCGTTGATAGAAAAGAAACTCCTGAACTTCGTGACGGAGATAAACGTTCACGATTACTTTGTGCGCATGGACGTTGCCCGCGTGAACAAGATTGTCTTCAACATCCTCTCGAATTCCATCAAGTACACTCCTGCCGGCGGAAAGATATTGTACAGGCTGGACCAGGTGGGCAATTTGCCCAACGGCAATGTTCTGTACAAGTGGTCTATCCGCGATAACGGCATCGGCATGGACTCGGCCTTTGTGACGCATGCGTTCGAGCGCTTCAGCCGCGAGCATAGTTCCACGGTCAGCGGTATCGAGGGTACGGGGCTTGGCCTTTCCGTATGCCGCGAACTAGTCGAAAAAATGGGTGGCGCCATCAACATCAACAGCGAACGGGGGAAGGGGACGGTCGTTGCGTTCAGCCTCCCACTCGAAAAGTGCACGGAAAGCGACTTCCCGAAGTCGGTGGAAGAAGAAGAGGTGCACGATGACGCCATCGTGCTCGAAGGCCGGAAGGTGCTCCTTGTCGATGACAACGAGATGAACCGCGAAATAGCGATGGACATGCTCGCCGACAATGGCGTGGTTGTGGAGACGGCGGAGAACGGTTTCACCGCTGTTGAAAAGGTTGCCTCGTCCAAACCGGGCGATTTCGACCTTATCCTCATGGACATCCAGATGCCCGTGATGGACGGCTACGAGGCGACCCGGCGTATCCGTGCCCTGCCGAACAAGAAATTGGCCAATATTCCCATTATCGCGATGACGGCGAACGCCTTTGACGAAGACCGCAAGGCCTCGAGCGCTGTCGGCATGAACGCGCACCTGGCCAAGCCTGTGGGTGCGGACGTCCTTTGCCGGACTTTGGCGGAATTCATTGACCGATAGTCCTTCAAATAATGTTATTTATCGGTTTCATTCGTTTTTTTTTGAGGTATCCCCAAAAAAGTAATGTATATTGGATAGCGTATGTCAGCAAAAGTTACTAGCAGCGATCGAATCGAAGATCTTTTTCCGGAAACCCCGGTCCGTAAAATCATAACCCCGATTGAACGCCTGATGAAGGTGGAGACGACGGGTGGCATCGTGCTTATCATTATGACGGTTGCCGCCTTGCTCTGGGCGAACTTGAGTCCAGAAACCTACCATCATTTTTGGCACATGCCATTTTCGCTGAAGATTGGCGACTGGCTTGGCAACGGTGATTTGCATTGGCTTATCAACGACGCCTTGATGACGATATTCTTCTTCAATATTGGCCTCGAAGTCAAGGGCGAGATGACTTACGGCGAGTTGCACAACCCGAAGGCGGCTAGCTTGCCAATCATTGCCGCTGCGGGCGGTATGCTGTTCCCGGCGCTCATCTACCTGATGCTCTGCCCGCATGGCGCGAACAGCGCTGCACACGGCTGGGGTATCCCGACGGCGACGGATATTGCGTTCGTGGTGGGCTGCATGGCCATTCTCGGCAAGAAGGTGCCGCATGCGCTTCGCGTGATGATTTTGACTTTGGCGATTGCCGACGATATCGGTGCCATCCTCGTGATTGCGATTGGCTACCCGAGTGGCGACGGCATCAATTTCGCGGCCCTGGGTGCAGGATTTGCTTTGCTGGTCCTCATCAACGTGCTCTTCCGCATCGGTGTGCGCAACTTGCTGCTGCATGGCGTCATCGGTGTCGCGGTTTGGGCGTTCTTTGTCAAGAGCGGTGTGCACCCGACTATCGCGGGCGTGCTTCTCGGCCTCTCCGTCCCGGCTAAGGCCGTTGTCGCCAACAGCAAGATGGCACATTTCGCAAGCAACGTGGGTGGCGTCCTTTCGGGCGAGACCAAGGACCGCAACGAAAAGTACGAAGTCTTTACCATGCTCAAGCGCGGCGCGAGCGAAAGCATTTCTATGCAGGAACGCCTGTTCAAGCCTCTTGTCCCGTGGGTCAACTTCTTTATTATGCCGCTGTTCGCCCTGAGCAACGCGGGTGTCGAAATCAAGTTGGGCGGCCTGGAAGTCCCGGTGATGGGCGCTGTCGCCCTGGCCCTTGTGTTCGGCAAGCCTATCGGCATCTTCCTGTTCAGCTTGCTCGCTGTAAAGGTGGGCGTGTCGGTGAAGCCCAGCTACAGCTGGAAGGTCCTGTGGGGTGGCGGAATGCTTGCCGGTATCGGATTTACCATGGCGCTGTTCGTTTCTAGCCTCGCTTTCGATGTGGGTGCGCGTCAGGATTCCGCGAAGCTCGGTATTTTGCTGGGCAGCTTCTGCGCGGCCATCCTCGGCACCATTTACATGAGCATCGTGTCGAAGAAGGAGTGAGGTGGCCGACCATACCTCATGCCTCATTTCGTTTACATGCTGCGTTGTGCAGGGAACCGCATTTACACGGGTTATGCGGTCGATGTAGAAGCGCGTTTTGAACAACATAAATCTGGGAAGGGCGCCAAGTTCACGAAGGCTTTTCCTCCCGAGTGTATCTTGCGACAATTTCAGCTGGACAGCCACGAAGAGGCATTGCGCCTCGAGGCGCGCATCAAGATGCTTCCCCGCCAAAAGAAGGAACTGCTGGCCTCAGGCGACGAAACCTTGACTGAAAAGTTAATGGCGGGGCTTGCCGAAACGTTGGTGGAGAAAAAGACCCGTGTGCGCCGCGAGCGCCGTGCCAAAGGCGCTACAAAACGCCGTGCAAAATCTAGCCGAAAAGCCTAGTAAAAAAACTAGCTAAAAAGCCTAGCTAACAATGAGGTCGACGACCAGGTATATGGCCATCGCGATGCTTGTCGCACTGATGAAGTGCTGTATGAACTTGTTGCCTTTTTTGCGCTGCAAAAAGCTTCCGCAGTAGCCGCCCAGCCAGGCACCCGCTGCCATCACAATGGCGATGGGCCAATCAATTTTGCCTGCGATGCCGAGTACAGTGGTGCTGATAAGCAGGAACACGTTGGTGAGCGCATTCTTGAGCGCGTTCACGCGGATGGGATCGAGCCCGGTGTAACGCGTGAGCCCGAAAATTTGTACAAAACCCACGCCCACTTGCACAATGCACCCGTAAATGGAAATCAGTGCGAAGCCGAGGGCGCCTTTCCAGGTGAGTTTTTCGGGAGGCGTTGCAGGCGGTTTGCCGAGAATGTCTTTGCGCAGGTTGCTCATCACCACGACGAGGCAGATGACGCAGGCGAGTATGGCCTGGAATGTGCGGTCGCCGAGACGCACGAGGAAAAACGCACCGATGGCGGTCCCGGCGATGGTGGGCAGGAGCAGTTGCAGGAATATCTTCTTGTTCAGGTAGCCGTGCTTCATCAAATTGATTGCGCTGCTGAAATTCCCGATGATAAGCCCGATGCGGTTCGTGCCGTTCGCGACAGTTGCGGGCATGCCGAGGAATATCATGATGGGCAGACTCAGCGTGGAACCGCCGCCTGCGATGCTATTGATGAGGCTTACAACTAACCCGAGGATAAAAAACGCTGGGTACTGCGCGTATTGCCAAACATCGGCGTCAATCACTTCTGGAGTTCCTTCTCGAGGAATTGCCTGTTCTCTACGACAGTCTTCTTTTGGCTGTTATCCGGATATTCGCTCATGCACTTGTCCAGCGGGGCGATGGCCTGTTTGAGGAGTTCGCGCTTCTTTTCGGGGTCCTTCTGCTTCTGGGCCTTCGCGAAAAGGTTTGAGGTTTCCTTGCGCTGGGTGTTGCAGTAGGCATCGGCAAGTTCACGGTATTTTGCGTTGGCTTCTTTGCGCAGCTTGCTTGCCTTGAGCTTGTTCAGCAGATCCTTGGCATCTTTGTATTTGCCGGCCTTGATGAATTCGTCGGCCTTGGCGAGGGCAGCGGCGGGGTCGTGCGATTCCCAGTACTTGACGGCGGCGGCATCGGTTGCCTGTGCCGCTTCGCGGATATGGTCGACGAGCGCCTGGATGTGGAGTTCTACTTCAAAGTCGCGATAACGCATCTGGAACTCGGTCACCTTTTTCTGGGCTTCGGCGAATTGCGCCTTGTCGTCGGCGAGCGACTTGATTTCGGCGTATTCCTTTTTCGCCTTGGCGAGCGTGTTCTTGTAGGCGACTTGTTTCTGTTCCGTGGCCCACTTGGTCAGCGCGTCGCCGGGCTCGAGCGAAATCAGGCTGTCGGCGGTCTGTGCCACCATGCTGTATGCGGCGCGGGCGCGGTTCATGTTCTGGATTTCGAGGACAAGCGGCTCGTACTGCTTCGCCTTTTCGGCGCGGGTCTTGTCGAAGGCGAGAATCATGGAGTCGGTCTTGGCTTCCCACTGCGCCCAGAGCGGCTTGATGACGCGGAAACGCTGCAAGTAGGCTACGGCCGAGTCGGCGAGGCCCGCCTTGTAAAGTGCGTTGGCGTGGGCGAAAACGCCGTCGACGAGTGTCGGGAATGCCGTGTAGGGGTCGACGGGAGCCGGCTGGCCGTTGCCGATGTCGGTCATCGGGACGGCTTCGGATACTTTGGAAGGGGCGCTTGTCGTGGTTTCGGCGGTGTCCGTGGCACTGTCCGCCGACTGCACGGTAGGCTGTGTGCTGGTGCCGGGTTCGCTTTCCGGCGCGACTGCCGGCTGTCCGCTGCTGTCGCGTTCTGCATTGGCGGAAGGTTCGCCGGAGGGGTTTGTCTCGGGGGAGGGCGCATTACCCACGCACGCCGCAAGAGCAAAAGCCGATAAAAGTAAAAGGAAATGCTTCATCAAAAAGTAAATATAGGTAATAGGGGAGAGGTTAGAGAATACCTTTGACCACTTAGTGCTTTAGCACTTATGTGGGCATGGCCCCTTTTGGGGGAGACTAGAGGCTAGTGAATAAGAATCACGCACTTCGTGCGCTAATAACAGACGGCGAAGCCGTGATATTTTCCCCTAGCCTCTAGATCCTAGATTCTAGTCTCTAATCCGCTTCTATAGGCACAAACGCGTTTCCGCCTAATCCTTCAGGCAAATCCCAGTCGTCGTCTTTGGGCATTGCTGCGGCCTTCGGGGCTACAGGCTGTCCAGCGGTAGCGGGCGTCATATCCTGCGCAGGCTGCGGGGCGGGCGGCTGGCTCATGGAGCCAGCATCGGGGCCGATGGCCCCTTCGATGGCGGGCTCGCTGGAGTCGGTCACGGTGGGCATCGGCATACTGGTGAGAATTCCCATTTCGGCGCTTGCGGCTGCGGCGCGTTCCTGAACCTGCGGCGGGGTGAATCCCGGCACGTCGAGCCACGGGAGCGGCCTGCCTTCCGCACTGCTTGCGCCCGCCATCGCCCGGCCCGTCATCGGGTCGACCGTGAGTTCTCCGCGTTCGTTTGTCAGTATCAGCGGGACTTCGCCGCTGGCCATCATGGAAATGTCGAGGAAGTCGATTTGTTCCGGGATGCCGAGGATTCCGATTTCTTCCTTCGCGAATGCCGCCCATTGCGGGAGGCCGCCGCTAGCACCTGCGATACGTGTGCGTCCGGACTTTAGCGGCTTGTTGTCGTCGAAGCCCACGTAGCTGCCGATGGCCACCACGGAATCGAGCGCTATGCCGTTCTTGTCCTTGACGTATGTCGGGAGCGCGCCCATGAAGGCCACGTTGCGGTAGTCGTTCGTGGTACCTGTCTTGCCCAGCGCCGGGTAGCGCAGCTTCTGTGCGCCTTCGGGGTTCGAGACGGTGATGTTCGCGTACTGGCTGCGGGCGGTTCCGTTCTTGAACACGGAGCGTAACATCGCGCCCATCTGCGTGGTGACTGCATCGTCCAGGACCACCTTGCTTTCGGTATCGTTCTTGAAGATGGTGCGTCCGTCGCGGTTCTTGATTTCCTTGATGAGGCAGGGCTCGGTCCAGTCGCCGTCCTTGCACTTGAACACCTTGCCCGTAAGAATCGTCTGGTAGGCAGTTGTAATTTCGCTCAAAGTAATGTCGTTCACGCCGAGCGGCATGCTGAACACCTTCTGCAACTTCTGCTTGATGCCGATTTCGCCTGCGAACCTCGCAAATTCCGACATGGCGAGTGCGCGGCGGTAGTCGGGCCAGTAACGCAGGTGCTCGGGATCGAGATAGTCGCTCTCGGGGTCGGTGGGCTCGACCATCGTGCTCAGGCGCTTGAAGTCGGCCAGCGAGAAGTTAGGGAACAGTTCGACCGATTCGAGGGAGGCGAACGTTTCGGTGAGCCCGTTCATGAGAATTTCGTTTTCGCGGTTGCGCAGGACTTCGGAGTAGTTCTTGAAGTTGTGGCGCAAGTAACGAACAGCAGAGGGGTCGCGCTTGGCCTGCTTGATGCCCACGTCGGTAAAGCTTCCGTAACGCAGCGCCTGCATGGCGCGCGCCTGTGCATAGAGGCCTTCGTTCTTGTAGCGTTCCACGAGGGCGTCGCGGGCGCGGGTGAATTCAATCTCGCGCTTGACGTCTTCCTTCATGGTGAGGCCAAACTTGTCGCGCAGGCGTTCGAAGAATGCCTTGGATTCCTCGTCGGGCTTGCGGGCCATTTCGTTCTTCGCGGCGACGTCGTGGAATTCCTCGTCGCTCAGCTTGTCGAGCAGGTGTTCCAGGAGCCAGATGCTCGCGATATTCTCGGAGCGCGTGGCCGCCCAGGCGATGCTCACCACGTCACCCTTGTTCTTGTGGTCGGGGCGCGGGAAGTAGAACTGGTTCACGTACTGGAAGGCGTTGTACTCGTTCTCCAGTTCGTCGAGGTAGTTCCAGTGGTACTTGAGCGCGAGTGCGAAAAGTAGAGGCTTCCAGCTGGAACCGAGCTGGCGCAGCGCCTTGAAGCTGCGGTCGAAACCCGTGTTGTGGAAACCGCCCTGGCTTGCGATGACCTTGCCGTTCTGCAAGGCGAACAGCGCACCCTGCAATACCGGTTCCGTCTCTATCTTGCAGGTGGCGTAGCCGTCCTGCAGTTCGTCCGAAAGGATGCTCACTAGGAGGATGGCCCCCTGCTTGAGCTGGGAAGCGAGAATCTTGTTCACGTCGCCGCCGACCTGCTTTGCAAATTCCTTCACGGCCTTTTCGGTGACAATGCCCTTGAGCTGGCCGAAGCTGAGCGTGAGGGACTTGAGCTTGCCTGCTTCGTCGAAGAACACGCTGTCGACCGTGCCGTAGAGGTAGTCGCCCTTGCGCGCGCTCTGGGCGCGGTTCCCGAATTCAGCCTTGGGCAGCACGAAACCGCCGAGCTGCATCTGCAGGTTGCTTATGTTGGTCTGGAGGGCGCGCTTCGCGGCGTCCTGGCTCTTCGCGTTGAGAGTCGTCACGATGACGAGCTGCGCCTTGCGCCAGTCCTCGATGCCTTCCTTCTGGAACAGGTCGTGGAAGTAGTCGCTGTCAAGCTTTTCTTCGAGGCGTTCCAGCGTGGTGCTCATGGTGAAGCGGAAGTTGCCGTGGTTGAACTCGAGCGGCTTGGCGAGCGCCTTTTCCATGTCTTCCTTCTCAATGTAGCCCTCGTCGAGCATGCGTTCGAGCACGTACTTGAGACGTTCCTGACCGCGGGCGATGGCCTTCTCGCGGCGTTCGGTGGAGCGCTGGATGAACGGGTCGTAGTTGAACGGGCCCTTGACCGAGCCTGCGATAAAGGCGCATTCGGCAAGCGTCAGGTCCTTGAGTTCCTTGTTGAAGAAGTACTGCGCCGCGATGGCGACACCCTTGCCCGTGCCCGAAACGTGGAACTGGTTCAGGTAGAATTCCAGGATTTCTTCCTTGCTGAAGTGCTTTTCCATGCGGAGCGCGTTCATCAGCTCCTTGAGCTTTTCCTTGACGCTGCGTTCCTCGCGGCCGAAAATGTTCTTGACCGCCTGCTGGGTGAGCGTGGAGCCGCCCTGGCGGAGGTGCCCCTCGCGGATGTTGCGGGCCATGGCGCGCGCGAAACCGTGGAAGCTGAACCCGCTGTGGTTCCAGTAGCCGGCGTCTTCGGCGGCCACCAGCGCGTTGACGATGTTCACCGGGATGTCGCCGTAGGGCACGTACACGCGGTGGTTCGCGTCGAAGAAGGCGCCGAGCAGCTCGTTGCCGTCATTAAAATAGACGCGGGTCTCTCCGCTGAGCACCTGGAGGATGGTGTTGCGGTTGAACTGGTTGTCGGGATCCTGTTCGGGGAGGATCTTGAACACGACGATGTATGCGGGGATGCAGCAAATGAGGCCGACCAGGGCGAACGCTGCGGCAATTTTCAAAGGCTTTTTAAAAATTCGCATTTTGGATGTGGGTGTAAGAGGAATCTACCAAAATCTAGAATTTTTTGGGCCTCGACCCTTGAAAAAAACGTGAAAATTAAGTAAATTAGTGTCCCCAAGATGGGAAGATGGCCGAGCTGGCCGAAGGCGCGTCCCTGCTAAGGACGTATAGGACTTAATCCTATCGCGAGTTCGAATCTCGCTCTTCCCGCTGAAAAGGCCCCGAGTCGTTCGATTCGGGGCTTTTTTCGTTCTTTTCCTTAAAAATTGCCTAAAAAACGCCAAAAAGGGCAATTTTCGCCTCATTTTGCCCGTTCCACCCCATTTTGTCATCCTCGTCCCGGCTTGTCATTCCCGGTTTGACCGGGAATCTCCCCCTCTTTTACTATCGCGATGAGGCGGATAAATAGTATTATATTTGACGTTATGAAAAAGATTTGCATTTTGGGATTGATTCCGTTCTTGATGTGGGCTTGTGGCGATGATAAAAGCTCATCTCCTAGTGATTCCTCTAACGATTCCTCCAAGGTCTTTTCGGGCAATTTTTTTAATGGATCTTCGGGTGATTCCAATGATTCGGAGGCGATGTCTACGTCGTATAATCATGGATTTTCCGTTAACGACTCGCTTCATCGTGTCACCATTCACGAAGAGAACTATGTGGGTTTTTGCTCCGTCGATAGAACGGATTCCGCCATGACCTGGGTGAGTGCCGATCCCGATGTGAGAGATCTAATCTACGCTTATGAGTTTATTGATGATGCCCTGGTTTTGTACAATTATAACTCGGAAGGGGATTTTGTTTATTTCTCTTCGGACTTGGTGCTGCTTGGCGGAAAGGCGGGCTCCCTTGATGGCGAATGGGAAGTTACTCCGTGCAATTACGATCCGACGGATCTTTTTCAATGCTTGGAATGGGAAGATGGCTCGTCGCGGGTGATTTACACTTTTTCGGGTAATTCCGTACAAGTGAAAGTTGTCGAGCATGACTTCAGTCAAACGGAGATGCTCTATTCCAAATATACGGCTGGCGTAATGAACAAGTTATTGGATGAACGAAATCGTCTGGAAGTGTATCCTTATGATATTACAGTATTGAGTAAGAGAAGTGCCGAGGAATTTTTCGATCGAAATGATATCCGGATTTTGTCCCATGACAAGGGAACGTTCAGCTTTGCTATCAAGGATGAAGTTTTCGAGATGAAATATTCCGACGTGAGGTTCTTGGACGATGTAGTCATTACCGATCGAGATAAATATAACAGGTCCTTCAAGATTACGGTTTCGAACAAGAGCGATACTTGCTTTTTAGACTATGCTTACCAGACCATGACGGAATCTCTCTGCAACGAAAGCAACTTGCATTCCGTGGGTCAGTTCTACACCACGAACTATACGGTGAATGGAACGAAGCAGGAATTCTTTACGGCGAGGAGCTTCGAAAAGTCCAATGAGGACGAATTCAGGTCTTGCCTCTCGAAGATTGCCCTTAAGAGTGAAATTGTCGATGCTCCAAATATGTCGGTAGGCGCTTCCGGTGAAGATTCTTATTAAGAATCTTGAAAAGTGTAAAGATTGGAATTATTCCCACGCTTCCTGGACGGGTTCGCGCTTTTTGATGTGCTTCTTGTTGATGTACATGAACGAGTCGGCCCGTTTCAGCACGTCCGCCACCGATTCGTCGGTTTGCGGGTTGTATTCGGCGATGCCGGCCGCGAACGACACTCTGTCGGCCTGCACGGGGTCGTTGGGCTCCTGCAACGAGCGAAATCTTTCGTATTATTCAGTGATTAGGGTGTTTCTGGAATTGATAAGAGTACTTTTTTTCGTATATTTATTAATGTCCTTACTTACAGGTTGCGGTCGACTAAGCGCTATAAAGCATCGGTGAGAAGAATAATCCTGTCAAGTAGGAAATTTTGCGGGACTTCAACATTGAGGCTCGACTATAATTGGGTTTCATTTTTCCCATATCGTTTAACCATTCAAAGTTTCACAATCGGTGAAACATAGGGTCGGACCTGTGAATTCAGGTCTCTATAGACAACATTCTATTCGAATGAATGTATAGGATAAATAAATTAATTTTGAGGATTATAAATGAAAAAAGAAATAAAGCCACTTAGCGGAGGAATTTACGGTATGAAAATCATTCTGTTAGCAGGTAAATCTAATACGGGGAAAACGACAACAATCAATCTTACCTACGATAATTTGATAAGACATGGAGCCTCAATAATAAAGGAGAAGATTCCCCTAGGTAAAAATTCGATGGATTTTGAGTCGGTTTTAAGTTATCGTGGCAAAAGCGTTGCTTTCTATTCAATGGGCGACTTTTATTGGAAATGTAGAGGTGCTATAAATGAATACGCATTATGCAATTATTTGATTCTCGCCTATAGCGACAAATTTAGGTGGAATTTGAAAGATGCCATAGCAATGGCTCCCCAAAATTGCGTGATAGCCAAGACATCTAATAATACGAAGGATGCTCAAGCTATCATTTCGGTAATCAAGTAACCAAGAATTCTGAAGCGACCCTTAGTTTAGGGTCGCTGTTACTTTCTCACCCAGTCAGTTATAAGTTTTACGTAATCGCCCTTGTCCATTCTTTCTGGGTGATTTGTGACTAGGATTTTGACTTTTCCCCAATCTGTCAAAACAACTCTTTCCCACCAGGGCATTGTCTTGGCTCCGCACATTACGCTTTTTCTTTCTTCTTTTATCAGTTCCTTTTGGAATGGAATTGCTTGTAGATAGCTAGCGCAAAGTTTATGAGTGTAGAATAAAATATTGAGAGGTCTCGTTTCTCGGATTTCTCTCCAGATAACCCCATTCCTTTGAATACAATTGTCAAGCATCTCATTCGTTGTGGTATCTTTGCCTTCAGTATTTGTACACTTTACCACATTTGTCATGACTATTTGGTTCATTCCCGTAGAGCCATACAATTGCTGAGCGATTTCTCGTGAATAGGACCAATACGCCCATGAACAATTTATCAACCAATCAATGCAATAATCCATTGTACCTGCATGCTTGGAAACCGGTACTGCATCACCACGATGCGGCTTTCCTACAATCATCAATCGATATTTTGATTTTTCGTATTCTCCGCCAACAATCCAGGGCAATAATGGAGTCTTGTATGCGGCATTACATTTTTGACAAAAATCGTTTTCAGCCAATTTCATATTGTCAAAAATGGGAATGAAAATTTGTTTGGAAAGATTTTGCATAAGAGATTCTTCCTGACGTAGTTTGCAAGTTTTGTTAGACAAGGAATTCCCTTAACTTGATATTGAGTCTACTTTATCTATAATTTTTGAAAACAATTCTTCAACTCTACGTATATCTATTTGGAACATTTCATCTAGCCTGTAATTTTTAAGTATAAACATGATTTTTTGAGAGCATGTTTCTAGTTTATTCATGTCTTTTTGATCTAGATAGTCCTTAATAGCACGAATCTCATCTAGGCTGTTTTCAATATATCTCAAGGATTCTAAATTTATGTTGGTGTGTTCTCGTGTATGTTTTTGCAAAAAGATGACGTATTCTTCTAACCTTCCTATCATTTGCGGAATTCGTTTAGAATAAACAAGTTTTCTTATTCTTTCTTCGTTAATTCGCTGCTTTTCTGTGTTTTCTTTTTCTATTTCTTTTTGCCTATTGCTTATAAGTTTTCCGTATTTTTTTTGGACCGAAGATTTGTTTTCGTTGTAAAAAGAAATGTCAATTTTTTCCAATATACCTAAACATTTCTTGTATTCAGTGGAGTTCTCGGTTTCGTATTCAGCTATCTTAGATAAAATTTCGATTCTCTTATTGTTTATTGCTTCTTTTCGCTTTTTTCCACCCCATAGTTTGGATACAAAATTTTTACTTTGTTCGATATTGTACTCTTTTTCCCATCTTTTTCGATTCTTCTTCAAGGTTTTTAATTCTTTTTCATAACTAGCAATAAAATTTAGAGCTTTAGGTATTAAATCAATGTCTTTTATTTCGTCAAAAATAATTTGAGCAGTGTTTGATATTTTATTGTTTAAAACGGCCTGTTCTTTTTCTTTTTTTGCTTTTTCTTGTTCTTTTTTTTGTTCTTTTTTCCTTATGAGCAATAGAATGAAGAAAAATAAAAAAATTAGCAGCGCGGCTGCTAAAATTGTGATAAGGACTTGAGAACTCATTTTATTCTCTCCCAATAAAGTTGGCCCCAAAATGGTTTGGCAGTTCTAAATTCAAGGCCTTTATTGAATCATCAAGATTTCCCTTGGCGTTTAAGTAATGTATTTCTAGTTCAGAGCTCTTGTCTTCTAAATACATTATATCGGTCGATAACCGTGTGAATGCCTCAATGTTGTCTATACAATTTTTTCGTTCTGTTTCAAGGTGGGCGATTCTTTCATTTAGTAATTTTTGTTCCATACAATGTGTTTTTTCTAGATCTTCGAGTCGTTTTGTGAAAAAATCTACTTTTTTATCATAGACCTTTAAGGAGGCTTCTATGGCAAATTTTAGTATTTCTCCTTGTTCTTTGATAAATTTTTCCTTATACTGCAATTCTTTTTCATGCATTCTTTCTTCGTGTTCCCATTCCTTTTGTTTTTGTCTGGTTTCTAAAATAGTTTTGGGAAGATCTATTACTTCAAGAGTGACGTCTTTAATAGCCCCTGTGGCACTGCATGCGATGTTAGCCACAGAAGAAGCTACATTGCCAGCGAAATCTGCCGTAGATGAAGCTAGTGATGAGGCATCTTTGGCAACGCCAGATTTTCCGAATTTGTCAATAAGGACAATCATGTTTTCAAATTGTTTCTCTAGATCATTTTTCTCTGACATGGGCTATCCTTTTTTAGTTCAATTTGCTCAACATTAAAATAATATTTTTCTCTCTTTGGGGCATTGATGGTAATATTTATTCATACATTTTTCCTCAGAACTGCTCCTTAAAACGGCTCACACTTGCCGCCTTTTTCGCAGTAAGTATGCTGAAGCATATATTTAAAATCCGTATAGGTTCACCCGCATTTCTTACAATGCCAGGGACCTGTTTCACGACCTTCATAGGGTTCACAATGGCCGCCTTTAGGACAATTGGCGTGCCGCGTCATGTACGCAAAATCCGAATAGGATTGGCCGCACTTCTTGCAGTAGTAAGTCATGCTTCGCGCCCTATTGTTTGAGCCAGCAGTCAATACAGTAGTTCCGAATCGATTTCACTAGCGGGTTTATCAAGTTCATCAGTTTTCTCATAAGGTCCTCGCATTTCCGTGAGTTTTGCCGTAGTATGAATATACGATTGCTAGGCGACAATAATTGTCTTCTAAACCGGCCTCTTTGCATGCCCCACAAAAAAAAGCGCGGAGTTAATGCGATTACCCATTCAAGGTTCGGCAAAAATAATCAAATTTTTACAGGGTGGAACACGAAAAAAGAGGTTATTCTACACTTTCCCAGGCTCAAGACTCCACTCCAGAGCGTTTCTTATGCGGATGGTCCTGCCTTTTACAAGTTCGTCGCGACTTTCTTCAAAACACACCAAGGTCAGGTTATCACATCGCAAACTTTCGGATGCGTTAATCAAAGCCGAAGTTTCTCGGTTGAATGTCTTGGTCGATTCTATCTCGTATGCGACTTGCACAAGTTCCTTAGCGTTGCCTTGTCTGCAAACGACAAAATCCACTTCTTTAGATTGCGATGAGCGCTTGTAGTAGTAAACATCGTCAAACTCCTTTGCGGCTCGTCGCAACAACTCGATGTAAACCACATTCTCAAGTCGCCAACCCAGATTCTCTTGCGAGAGCGCGTTTTCACGATTGGTGATGAACCCCGTATCAATCACATATGCCTTGTTGTTGCGAAGGCGAATTTTACTTTTGAACGAATGCTTGTTCAACAGTCCAATCAAAAAAGCTTGTTTCAAATAATCCACATATTTTATCGCAGTCGTGGTGCTGCTTAGTCCAAAATTCTCGGCCAAAGATTTGTAATTGGTTTCTTGGCAAGAATTGTTGATCAAATGATTTGCAATGGTTCGAAGAACTTCGGCATGTCGGATTTTGAAGCGTCCGGCAATATCCTTTAGTATTATAGAATCAAGCAAACTTTGTATATAGGCGCGTTTGTTGCTGACACTTTGCAGTTCCGGGAATCCGCCATATTGCAGGTATTCAAGAAATGCCGATTTCCGAGCGGCTTCGGCCTTGGTTGTAATATCATGCAGATTCACCTGATGAAAAGCGCAGTATTCAGTAAACGAAAGCGGATAGAGACGGATTTCATTATAACGTCCGGTCAGGTGCGTGGCAAGTTCGCTACTCAGCAATTTTGCATTGGAGCCTGTCACAAACACGTGCAGTCCCTGGCGCAAAAGACGGTTCACGAACAAATGCCATCCATCCACGTTTTGGATTTCGTCGAGGAGTATGTATTGGATGTCTGTGCCATAGAGTTGATAAAGGCAAAGCAGAAGCGTATTCAAATCTTCAGTAGTAAGCGACATCAACCGGTCGTCGTCAAGGTTTGCATAGGCATAGTTAATGCCGTGATCTTGCAGAACCTTGTGGCAAAGTGTCGATTTTCCGCTACGACGAACCCCGATGACCACCTGCGCAAGCGAACTGTTCAGTTCAAACAAGGATTCCTCGTAACGCGACACCCAGGAATTGTGTTTCGCGGTGATTTCCTCTTTTTGTTCCGCCAGAACCTGCAATAATTTCTTTTCGTCCATAAGCCACCTCTTAATGGACTAAAATATATATTTTTGCTTATTAAAATGGACTAAAATTTAAAAATTAGTCCATTATAATGGACTAAAATACGTCTATTTGCCAAAAATTGTACCAATCTCCCCAATCACAGTCCCAGTTTGCGTCCGTGGTGGTCGTCTCTGTTGTTGATTTCGTCAAGCATATATTTCGTTATGAGCTCGGTCGTTTTGATTTTCTCGGGCATGTAACGGAGTCTTTGGTGGACGGTCGCAAAGTCGCTGATGGAGATTTCGCCTTGTTTGAGGATGGTCTCGGGGCATTCACATCCGAAAAAATCATTCCAAATGTTTTTTACTTGTGCGTGAGCCAAATAATCAAATGCGATTTTCAATTGGAACCTTCGTCTTATCGCCTTGTCTAGAGTTCGCTCAAAATTTGTTGCGGCGATAAATAGTCCGTTGAATGCATCCATCTGGCAAATGAATTCGTTGACCTGTGAAACTTCCCAGTGGTGCTGTGCCTCAGCCCGACTTTCTAAAAAGCTGTCCGCCTCGTCGATGAACAGTATGGCGTTGTTTTGCTCAGCTTCCTTGAAAATGTTGCGAATGTTCCGCTCCGTTTCACCGACAAGCCCGCCCAAGATATCGCTTGCGCGTTTTACGATTATGTCCTGGTGCAGGATATTGTGAGCAATGTGATTCGCGAAAGCCGTTTTTCCTGTTCCCGGAGGGCCGTATAGAAGGATGTTCAGGTTTTCGCGGGACTCCGTATCTTTACTTTGTCTCAACCTCGAGCCGAAATTCTGTAATGTGGGAATCACGTAATGAAGAGGATCGTTGCAGCTACCTGAAAGATGAATGTAATCTTCGCGGAAAAATCCGGTTTGCTGCTGCTTGTTGTTTGAGATTTCGATTCCTAGAAGTTTTGCATGGGAACTGGCGACTTCGCGAATGATTTGCTGCTGCTGCGCAATCCCAATAGTGTTGCCGCTGCTTACGTCTGTGGAAAACTGCTTTGCTGCTTTGACGGCCAGGGTGGCGCTACCGGCCATCACGGGAATTTCGGCTGCAATCTTTTCAATCGATTCCGCATCCATCATGGTTTCTGCGTGCTGTGCTTTTAGCACGGATTGCCATATGGCTACGCGCTCCTGCTTTCCGAATATTGAAAATTCGATGGCATAATCGAAACGGCGACGAGTGCTGTTTTCTATGGAAGCGATATTGTTTGTTATCCAGATTACCGGCACTTTCAAGTTTTCGAACATGATATTGAGCAAACCTTTTTCTCCCTTGTTCAGCACAAGATCTGCTTCGTCCATCAAGATGAATCCGCCGTCCCTTTCGCAATCCCATTCTGCCAATAGCATGGATCGCAAACGGTGGTGAAGCAGGGCTTCTTCGCCCATTGCTTCTTCACCAAGGCCTATCGAAAGCATCGGAACGTTCATCTTTTTCGCTAGGGCTTTTGCTAGTTCCGTTTTGCCTGTCCCCTCTTTACCATAAAACATGATGTTGAGCGGAGTGCCTTTTTTATGGTTCTGTAACAATTGCAGTGTAAACAATGCGTGTTGGTTCTGCGCGGCAATCTGTTCAAATGGAACAATCGGGGGTTCGGCTACGTTATAGTTGATTATGTGGGATATGCTTGAAAAACCATAGAGAAAATTGCTGACATCGTCGGCGAGATACAGTTCCTTGCGCTTGATTCTGAGATCTGCGTTTCGAAAGGTCTCTTCCATTTGAACCAGATGAAATTTGATAAGCGGACTTTCTTTGGAACAGAGCTCCTGGATTACGCTCGGTTCAAGCCCAGTAAGAAGTGCGATTCGTTTGAAAGAACCGCGTTCGTTGTAATCAAAGAAAATCTCATCCTTTGTACGGGACGGTTCTAGTTTCAATAATAGGCGATTGTGGTTGCGGAGCCATAGATAAAGAACCACTTCAATCGCTTCGTCAGAGAGATGGAATATTTTTTTTAGTTCAAATATTCTTTTCAATGAGGTGTCGTCGGATGCGCATCCCTTTCTTATCCAATCGGAGGCACAATTGTCAATAACTTGCACAAGAACTTGTCTTACGCAATTGTTGGCTTTATCTAAATAGACGATGATGTCGAAAAATTGCTTGGCAAAACGTAAATCTCTGTTTTTATGAAATTCTTCAAGCAGCTCGTTTGTATGGTATCTTTTTTCGTCTATTTCTGCAATGGTGTATTGTGGAAAATCAATTTGATTGCGAATGTCGTAAATTCTGTCGGCGAATTCTATTAGATACGGTTCTGTCATGTAATAATCGCAAAATCCTTTACAGCAACCATCAGGGTACATGCGCATAAAGCGCACCCAATATTCCATGAGCTTTAAATCAATAAACGGTTGGCGCGAATCTTGTTCTTTCTTTATAGAGCGCTCGCTTTCTAGCCTTTTAAGAGAGTTGGCAATATATTTATCTGGTGTGTTTTCAAAATGTAATTGCATTGCAAGGGCCTCTTTTTGCAATGCAATATAAAATCAGGAGACGACAATTATTGTCGTGTGCTTTTTATATATTATTGGAAAGGAAGACAATGGTAAAACGGAGGCTTTATGGCGGAAATGGCTCGTGGCGAACGGATGGTACATATCTTTGTATTCTTGTTGGCGCATTACACGCGCTGCTATTCCATAGTCGAAATCATGCACAACTTGGAGATCCCCGAGACGGATTTGCGTAATGTGCAGCGCGACATGGTTGCCCTTGTCAATGTTCCAGGCAATTACATCGAGCGTGTCACAGAATTCGGCAAGGTGTATTACCAGGCCGCTGTTCCTAAAGCTGACAAACTCGTGTTCCCTGAATTCAGCGATACACTGTTGCATTTGGTGTTCTTGAAGCGCATTGCGAATATGTATCCGGCATCGTCGGCGCTGATTTCTGACCTTACGGAAAAGATTGGCGAAAGTCTCCCGAAAAAATCCCAGGATACGCTTTCGCAACTTTATTCCGCACTGAATTCACGAATACTCTTTATGGGAACTCCTCCTAGCTTTGAGGAAAATTCGGCAAAAGTATTGTACACGATCTTGCGGGCAATTGGTGAACGGCGTAAGGTGCAGTTACGCTACCTAGACAACTGGGGGAATGTCTCCGAGAAAACCCGTGTCCCTCTGATGATTGTTGTGCATCATGGAGATATATATGTCGGATGCGTGTCGCAGAGTAATCCAGGAGCGACCTATGCTTTAAAGCTCTGCCGCATTGAATCGGCAAAGCTCACACGCGAACAGTTTACGGAAGATCCGAAGGTGTTGGAATCTTTGCGGGCCCGGGTTACCTCGGGGGCTTTCCTGCTGGGAGAACAATCTCCCAAGACCGAGGAAATTGTCATCCTGTTTGAAAAACATATATGGAATACGCTTAGGGAACGTCCTTACAATTTATCCATGCGCATCGAGGAACGTAAAGAGAATTTACGTGTGACGATAAAGGGGGAGGTGAATGATTACCTAAAACAGTGGGTTATGTTCTTTGGCGACATCGCGTACGTTGAAAAACCTAAGTCGCTTCAGCGAATGATTCGTGACACGGCTAGAAAAATGACCGCGCGGTACTGATTGCTGTTTTATAGCATTTTCTGTCAAAAAATCTGGATTTTTGACAAATTTTATGATCGTTGGTTTGCCAGAGCACGTTTTGGAAATCAACGGAAAACGTTAAGCCGAAACTTGAGAATATATATACGAAAACTTTAGAGGCAAGGCCGCTACACGGCCGTCTTTAGAGAATCCTTCGAAACAAGATCGCCATTGAGAAACCTGTGCAGAACGGAATTGATGAGTGTCTGGTAAGGGATTCCTTCAACCTTCGCGCGTTCCTTCATGCCTTCAATGTTCTCGAGATCAAGCCTCATGGACACCATTTGCTTGCGGCGTTCTTTCGCTGTAGCAATTGCCTTAGACAATGCTCCCGGGCCGGAAAAAGACAGACCATTTGCCTCGGCCCATTTGTGTTCCGCATCAGCTTCGGCTTCCGTTATATTCTCGTAGTGTTTGGCGATTTTAATCTCTTTTTTGGTAAGTCCCTTGTACATGTATTACCTCCTCGGAAAGCAGGTGATAAGTGTTGCTGTTTCCCAGTTAAAAACGAAAGACCATTTTTTCCCGTTGATTGTCTTTGTCAGGATTATGGCGGATTCGTCAACTTCGGACACATCGTAGGATTCCCAGTCCTCGGCATCGAACGCTTTCCGGACCGCGTCTTCGGAAATATTCCGTTCCGCCATCCTTTGCGCCGCGTGCTCGCTTATTTTTATGTTCATAATATACCTTTTGGTATTGACATTGTCAATACATTTTTTCCCATTTTTCTCATAAACAAAAAAAAGACCGTTTTTATATCTCAATAAAAAACGGTCTCATCTGATGAGCTTCCTTTTTTTTCTCAGGTGGGAGCTCTTCTACCCTGTCTGTAGACAAACATATGAACTTTTTGGTGTAAAAGCAATTATAAAATTAGTCAGACAGTGTCTGACCATTTCGTCCTTAGCTACTCCCAAGTTTCCTGCACGGGCTGGCGCTTTTTGATGTGCTTCTTGTTGATGTACATGAACGAGTCGGCCCGTTTCAGCACGTCCGCCACCGATTCGTCGGTTTGCGGGTTGTACTCGGCGATGCCGGCCGCGAACGACACTCTGTCGGCCTGCACGGGGTCGTTGGGCTCCTGCAACGAGCGCAGCTTGTCCATGAGGGCGTCCCGGTCGTCGTAGTCGCTCCCCTGCGCGATGATGACGAACTCGTCTCCGCCTATTCTGTAGACGGGGCTGTGCTTGAAGGTCTCGCAGAATACGCGGCAGTTTTTCTTGATGAAGAAGTCTCCCTCCTCGTGCCCGAGGAGGTCGTTGACCAGCTTCAGGTTGTTCAGGTCGCATTCGATGATGGCGAACTTGACCAGCTGTCCCTTGTTGATTTCGTTGAGGAGGTCTTCGGTCTTCTGGTTGAACGCGGCACGGTTGCCCACGCCCGTAAGGGGGTCCCTGTTCGCGATGATGGTGGTCTTCATGAGGTCGTTCTTGAGCTTTTCCGATTCTTCCTTGATCCGCTCCACGTGGCTTATGTTGTGCATGCCCAGGACGCAGCCGGCCAGCCTGTTGTCGTTGTCGTGCACTACCTTCATTTCGTAGAATTCTGTCGTGTCGTCTATCTGGACGCGGACACGCTTGGTGTAAGAAAAGTCTTGGGTCAGCGTGCTCACCGCCTGTTCGCAGGAGCCGTCCTTGATGATTTGTGGGAGGTCTTCCGGCAAGACGATGGTTTTCAGGAACTGGTCGAGTTTTTGCAGGTTGGTTTGCTTCTTGTCGACCGTTTCGTCCAGGATTTTCTGGAATTTGGGGCTCATCGTCTGGAAACGCGCTTCGTTACGTTGTATGTCGATGTAGCAAATCATGTCGAAATCGGCCGAGAGCGCCGCCATGATGGCGTTGTCCTGCTGGTAGGTGGATACCTTGGTCATGTGCAGGACAACGTGCGTGAAGATGACACAGCAGCCGAGCATGTAGCCGACGACATAGTAGGGACTCAGCGGGGATATCATCTGGAGAAAGCCGCAGCAGATAGGGGCGAGCACGCAGAGGAACATGGCCAGGAATTTGCGGCGGTCCTTCGGGGTGCCGCCTTTCATCTTGAACAGGCAAAGGAGCGCGATGATGATGTAGGTCGCGTACTGGCTGAAGAACAGGACCTGCATCGCGCGGGTCTCGTGGTAGAGCACGGCGTTGTTGACGGAGAAGAGGAAATCGTACGGGATGTTTAGGAGCAAAAGCCCGAACTGGATGGCGACAAGGACCATCGCCACGATACGCAGGACCGAGGCGTACTTGACGCGCTTGCCCAGGTAATAAAGCGTGTAGCTCAGCCAGAGGTAGGCCGTGACTGCCGCGGCACCGTGATAGACGGTGGAGCAGCCGAAAAGGAGGGTGGTCTGTTCTGGAAACTTTGCGGCAAGCAGCCGCCAAAGGGCGTCGTTGAAGCAGAACAGGATGACCCAGAGGATGAGTCGTACGAACGCGCGGTCCCTCATGTCCTGCTTGTCCCACATTTTGCGGAATTGCGGGAGGGAAACCAGCAGGACCAAGGCGCATGCGACTGCCACGAATGAATGGAATAGATTTTCCATGCCTATAATATAACATATTCGCAAGTATAAAATATGTTACATTATGGAAACGTGAGGGGGTATTTAACGCATGAGTTCGTTAAGGCTCTTCCTCTTCCTCGTTCTCTTCTTCCCCTTCTTCCTTGTTCTCTTCTTCTACCTCTTCTTCTTCGTCCTTTTTCGTTGATTCGAGTTTCTTTGATGTTTCCGACTTGCATTCGTCCTTGAGCTCGTTAAAGAGCCTTTCCCGTTTTTCCTTTAGGGCTTGCTTGGTTTCTTCATCATCCAGACCCCAGAAAAATACGTCGTCGGTCGTGGAAAATTCCCAAATGGTGATGGTTTTGATGCCCTCGTCATCGAAACATTCCAGTTCATCGTCAGTTCCCTTCCACTTTGTACCAATATAGCTTCCTCTGTGATCACCGGGTCTTGAACACACCAGTTGTCTCATAGAGCCTGTGCCCCGGATGTATAGCGAATCGACATAGGTGGTGTCGTTGACCAGCACATAGTGTTCCAGACGCCTTTCTCCAAAAGTTTCGCTGCTGAGAACTGTGTAGTAGGCCCATATTTCATCGTCTATGTCAAGGTGGTCGCAGCCTTCCTTGAAATTTATGGAGCCCGCGTTCTCGAAGACATGACGGGTATTGCTAAAATCTTCCTCGCTGGAGGAGCTGGACTCGGCTTCGGAAGAACTGGACTTGGCGTTGTCCTTGCCGCTATCTATTTCGGTTTCGTCGTCTCCTGCGCTGCTGGCGTTACTGCTGTCGCCGCTGCAGGCCACCATGCATAGCGCGATGGCGAAGGGAATGCTCATGGCCAAGGCCTTTGCGGTGTCTATAATTCTGGAATTCATAATGGGTGCTCCCGTTTGATTGGTTGTGCTGTTGTGTAAATATATAATACATTTGGGATTTTTCTATATTTGCGTGCGTTTAAGGCCATGCCTTAAGGACAATTTGACACAAGAAAAGGAACGCTATGCCAGCTTTTGATCCGAATGCGAAAAAGATGCTGATTTCGGGAAACGAGGCCATCTCGCTTTCCATGCGCCACTGCAACGTGCAGTTTGCCGCGGGTTACCCGGGTACCCCCTCTACCGAAATCCTCGAGGATTATTCTGAACTCGGCGGGTATGCCCAGTGGGCCCCGAACGAGAAGGTCGCCGCCGAAGTGGCCCTGGGTGCAGCTTTTGGCCATGCCCGCAGCGTGGTCACCATGAAGATGGTCGGCCTCAACGTGGCTAGCGACGTGCTCTACACCGCGACCTACACGGGCGTGGACGGTGCCATGGTGTGGATCGTGGCCGACGACCCAGGCCAGGGCAGTTCCCAGAACGAACAGGACACCCGCAACCATGCGAAGGCATCCGTCTGCCCGATGTTCGAGCCCTCCAACTCCCAGGAAGCCTACGACTTCTTCCGCATTGCGGTGCAGACGAGCGAAAAGTTCAAGATTCCCGTCATCCTGCGCATGACGACCCGCGTGGACCATTCCAAGTCCATCGTGGTCCCGAAGGAAGAACTCCCGGCCATGGTGCCGAACTTCGAACGCAATATCGCCGGCCACGTGATGGTGCCCGGTTTCAGTAAGCCGGCCGGCCGCCGTCTCCGTGCCAAGATGGACGAGATGGAAGCCTGGAACGTCGCGGAAGGCCCCAATCGGGTGGAAATGCGCAGCGAGGACTTCGGTATCATCGTGAGCGGCATCAGCTACCACCATGTTCGTGAAGCCGCCCCGGAAGCAAGCATCCTCAAACTCGGCATGACCTACCCGCTGCCGATGCAGCTCATCAAGGATTTCGCCAAGAAGTTCGAAGGCAAGCGCCTCATGGTCATCGAAGAGAACGACCCGTGGCTCGCCGAGAACATCAAGGCCGCCGGTATCCAGTGCGAAAGCAAGTTCGACCCGATTTTCCGCTTCGGCGAACTCGACGTGAACCGCGTGCGCCGCATTATCGCTGGCGATCGCAACCCGGACCCGGTTCCGGTCAAGGGCAAGCCGCCTATGCTTTGCCCGGGCTGCCCGCACCGCAGCTCTTTCGCCATGCTCAAGGAACTCGACTGCATCGTCTCTGGCGACATCGGCTGCTACACGCTCGCCGCTCTCCCGCCCATCAGCGCGATGGACTACATGATTGACATGGGTGCCGCTATCGGTATGGGTATCGGCCTCCGTAACGTGCTCCCGCGCGAACAGGCCAAGAAGGTCGTCTCCGTGATTGGCGACTCCACGTTTGTTCATAGCGGCATCACCGGCCTCGTGGAAGCGGGCTACAACCGCCCCGACACCGGCCATGTGGTCGTCATTCTCGACAACAGCATCACCGCCATGACGGGCCAGCAGGAACACCCGGGTACGGGCCGCCACCTGGACCACAGCCCGGCTTACAAGCTTGACTACGGTGCCATCGCGAAGACTGCCGGTTTCGATAACGTATACGAAGTGAACCAGGTCAAGGAACCCGAGAAGTTCAAGGAACTCGTGAAGGAAGCCCTCGAGAAGGACGAGCTCACGCTCATCGTGGCGAAGAGCCCCTGCATCCTCGCTCTCAAGAGCATCCTCGCCTGGGACAAGGCCAACAAGGAAAAGGCGGAAAAGGCTCTCGCCGAGTCCGAAGCCGCTGCTAAAAAGAACGGCAACTTTTAAGGAGAAGTTTTTATGAGCGTAGTTAACGTGAAATTTGCCGGCCTCGGTGGCACAGGCGTTATCAAGGCGAGCGACGTGATGGCGGAACTCGTGTTCGAACAGGGTTACGACGTGAAGAAGGCCGAAGTGCACGGCATGAGCCAGCGCGGCGGTTCCATCGCCAGTGACGTCCGCTTTGCGAAGGGCGAAGAAGTCCAGTCCCCGATGATCCCGACGGGCGAAGCCGACTACCTGGTGGTATTCGACGAGACGCAGGTCGTGGTGAACGAGGCCTTCCTCAAGCAGGGTGGCGTGCTCCTGACTCCGGCAGACATCGATGTCGGGAAGCTCGAGAACGTGAAGGCTCTGAACGTCGCGATGCTCGGCAAGCTTTCCAAGCACTTCGACTTTACCGTCGAACAGTGGGAAGTTGCCCTGAACAAGCTCTTCGCCGAAAAGTTCCACGAAGGGAACAAGAAGGCGTTCATGCTTGGCCGTGAAGGCTAATATTCGGATTGCCGGCCTATATTGTTTATAGGCCGGTTCTTTTTTTGAGGGATGAGTTTTATGGAGAGATTGTACTGGCTCCTGTTCGGCGTTATCCTGTGGGTCGCGCGCGCTGCGCAGCTCTGTTTCCTCTATTGGATGGATGCACCCACGGGCGGTCCCATCGTCGAGGACTGGAGCCGGTTCCTTCCGCACTCGCTGGTTGTCGAGGCGGGCATGGTCATGGCCGTTGCCTTCGTGTTCGGCGCTGTCTCGCTTTTGCTGAAGGGGCATACCCTGCGCAAGGTGTGGGGCGTGCTTTCGGTCGTCATCGCGGGCGTGTACATTGTCTCTAGCGGCGGCGACGACGAACTCGTGCGCTGGATGGGCCAGCATCTTTCTCTCTCCTTCTTCGGTACGTATTCCAACGCGGCTTCCGACATGGGCCTCGTCGGGCGAATTTTCATTGGCGGTATCGGGCATTTCTCGCTGAGTATCGGTTGGGCCGTGGCGATGATCGTGGCCGAGGTCATGCTCTACCGCAAGCTTTATTGGAAGTGGTTCGGCGCCGTGCGCGAAAGGGCCGCGCTTGCCATGCTCGCGGTGGCGCTGCTTGTCGCCGTGGTCGGGCTCTCCGCCCGCGTCTGGCTTGTTCCGAACAACATGTGCTGGAACCGCGCCTGTCCTGTCTTCTGGCGCATTGCCGGGGAAATCCGCGAGAACTTTGCCGACCCTGTGAAGGGCGAAGGCTACGAAGCGGGAATCCGGCTGCTGGGTGGCGACCCGTCGAAGGAATATCCCTTCTGGAAGGAGTATCCGCGCGAGGCTGTGTCTATTGCCGAGTTCAAGGCGAAGCCGATGGACGAGAGACCCGATATCATCTTCCTCACTATCGAGACTTTCCGCGGCTGGACGGGCGATATGCGCATCGGTACGTCTTGCGAAAAGTTCCATAACCTTTGTCGCCTTTCCAAGAAGGCGCTCTATTACCCGAACGCCCGCAGCGTGGGCTATCCGTCGGTCGAGGGCTTTTTGGGAGTGCTCGCCGGCGTGTGGAGCCACCCGACAAAGTCGTTCCTCTCGGATTACCCCAAGACGAACTTGCGCACTTTGCCGCAGATTCTCTCGGATGCGGGCTACTACACCGAAGTGCTCACGGCGACGGAACCGAGCTTCGACAAGCTGGATCCTTGGTTCGAGGCGTGGTTCGATTACTGGGAATTCAAGAGCGAGAACCAGCACGACGTTCCGCTGGCCGACCGCTTCCGCGAGGTTTACGCTTCGCGCCCTGCCGACAAGCCGATTTTCTTGAACTGGATGAGCACCTCCATGCACGTGCCTTTCACGATTCCCTCCGAATACGGCCCCACGCCGGACGATCCGGACGAGGCTTACGTGAGGTCGGTCGCCTACATGGATAGCGCTGTCGGTATCGTCCTCGACGAAATCGAGAAGGGCCCGCGTGCCAACCAGACGCTGATTTTTGTGGTGGGCGACCATGCTTTTGGCAACAACGCGCAGCACACGACGCCGGAATACATCGGTACGGTGCAGGAAGGCTACACCTGGGTCCCGCTGATGGTCGTTGGCCCCGGAATCGAGCCGGGGCTTAGGACAGAAGTGGTTTCGCAGGTGGATGTCGCCCCAACAATTCTAGATTACCTTGGTCTTGAAATTTCAAATAACTTTGTCGGCCATACCCTTTTGGAACGCATTGCTGGCGAAGCTGCCGTTGCCGAAGCTCCGGCGGATACGACTGCTTCGGCTGATTCGCTTGCCCAGGGGGATTCTGCTGCGGTTGCTCCGGCATACCTGTTCCGGGCGACGTCCCAGTATGCTCCGGTGTTCGCGTTCCGCCTTGCGGACATTGCTATGCAACGGGACTCCCTGACCTTCTACGGCAACATGGATGACCCGGAGGCTTCCTCGGTGTTCGCTACGCGGCTTGTCCCGGACTGGGACACCCTGCACCTGGCCGAGGGGTTTGTTACCGGACGTAGGCTGCAGGCGCCCCCTGCCGATTTTGCCGATACGGAAAAGGCGATGCGCGATGCTGCCGAGGCTTGGCGCTACATCGTGAACAGCAACAAGCTCCGTCCTTGATTTCGTGTGCCTGCAAAGGCCCTTTGGGCTTTTTTGTGTGCATTATAATTTGTAAATTGTACTTGTGGCACGATTTTTGCATAACCTGAGAAAATGGAACGGCGCCGGGGCATCGGTCCTTGCAGCCGTGTTCCTGCTTTGTTGTGCCGTATTTTTTTCCGCCTGCGAAGAAATCGAAGAAGAAAAGCCGTGGATCCAGGTGGACCGCCCGCAGATGCTCTTCACCGACACCACCTTGCTCGACAGCTACAATGGCAACGTCCTTTCGTGGAAGTTGAAGACCGCTTACCTGGAGCGCTGGGCCGACAAGGAAATCGTTTTCGTCCGCCCGATTTTCGTGGACATTTACGATTCCGTGGGCGAGCGTGCGGCGTTCCTGCGTGCGGACTCCGGCCGCTTCGACATGAAGTTTACCTATGTGAATGCCTACGGGCATGTGTACGCCTTGACACCGAAGGGCGCCTCGGTCCGCGCCGACTCGCTTATTTGGAACAAGGCGGACAACCTTGTGCGTACCGAGAGCTACGTGCGTGTGGTTTCCGAAGACGGTGACGTGTTGCAGGGGAAGGGTTTCCAGAGCGATGCCAAGATGGACAACTGGAAGATTCTCGCGAACGTGACCGCCATTTTCCAGGATGCCGCGAACCGCTTGAAAGAAGAAGACCAGAAAGAGGCGAAGGAACATGCGTTGGATTCTCTGAAGGCCGATTCCGTCCAGAAGGCCAACGCAGCAAATGCCCAGAACGCACCGCAAAATCCGGCGCCGGCTCCCCAGGCGGGTCAGCCCGCGCCTGCTCCTGCGAAACAGGGCGCCTCGGCGTCGTCTGGCGCTCCCGCCCCGGCAACCCCTGCCTCAGGAACCTCTGCGTCCCCGACATCTTCGGCAGCCGAGCCGCCTCCCGACACGTCCACTGGCCCGCGCGAGATGAACCCCGAGGCCGACGCGGAATTGCTCAAGCAGTCCCGCAGGTCCCTGCAGAACCACATGCGTCCGCGTCAAGGCAAGGATTCCGCGACATCCGCACCCGCACCTGCTCCAGCACCCGCTCCCGCGAAAAAAGATTCTTCCGGGGGCGGCAAATGATGCGCCTCGCCGTTCTCCTCTTGCTACTTGTTTCAAGCGCGTTCTCGTCATCGCCGCTCATCATGAAGCACGCGGATAGCTTGAACGTCGCGCGCACTCGCGGCATCCTGCACCTGCAAGGTCGTGTCCTCTTTGTCCACGATAGCATCGAGTTCCGTACGCAGCATGCCACGTGGAACAAGGACGCCGAGATGGTGACGTGCAACGGGGGCTTCCTCTTTACGCACCCCTCCGGCTTCATCCATGCGCACGAGGGCATCTACCAGAAAAAGAACAGCATGGCCACGGCCCGTGGCGATGTGAACGCCGGGGATTCCGCGCGCACCTACGCCTTCAAGGGAGAGTACTTGATTTACGACCGCGAGCAGGAAATTCTCACCATGCCCGACAGGCCCCGGCTTTTCCAGTTCGAGACCCGCAAGGACAGCACCATCGACACGGTGAAAATCGAGGCGCGCCGCATCATCTTCAACAAGAAGGAATCGTTTGCCGAAGCGTACAAGAACGTGAAGCTCACGCAGAAAGACATGATTGTCACTTGCGACACGGGCTATTTCGACCGCAAGAATAACTGGCTCTCGCTGACAGGGCACCCGACTTGCGACATGCTGAATTACCACCTCACGGGCGATTCCATTTTCATAGTCCTCGACTCGACTGGCAAGCAGCTCAAGTCGGCACTCGTCATCCGCAATGCGCATGGCGTGCAGAAGGAAGAAGACAAGCAGGGCACTCCGGGGCATGTGACCGAGGCCTTTGGCGATACGCTCTTTGCCGAGTTCGATGACGGCAAGATCGAGCGTTTGTATGTGAACTTGAACGCACGCGGCTTTTTCTACGAGAACGACCTCAAGGAATACCGCAACTTGATGGATGGTGACCGTCTGGACCTTTATTTCAAGAAGGGTAAGATGGACAGGGCCGTCGTGGCGGGCAGGGCACAGAGTACGTACTTTTTCGTGAAGAAGGACCGCACTGTGGCGGGCAAGAACGAGGCCACGGGCGATACCATCCACCTGCTTTTCGACGCACAGAAGAATGCCGTGAAGTCGCTCAGGCTTTTGGGCGGCGGCACCATGGCGAGCGGCCGTTATGTTGACATGGAGAAGCTTGCCCGCCAGAAGAAGGCCGCCGAACTTGATTCCATAAGCAAGTTGGCGAAGGACAGGATTGCAAAGGCTGCCGCGAAAAACGATTCTACAGGGAAGGCCGTTGTTCCGGATGCTGCCGAAAAGGTTGTTACGCCGGCCGCTGCCGAAAAGGTTGTCGCACCGGCCCCGAAGGGGAAGGGTGCTCCCGCGCCCGCCCCGAAGCGCACTGCACCCATGGAAAATTCTGCGACCAGGAAGGATCCTGCATCCAAGGCGGCTCACGAACCGAAGAATGCGACGGAACCAAAAAGTTCGCCTGCACCCGCTCCCAAGAAGCAACCCGCAAGCACGGAGGGTAAATCATGAAGAACCTAGTGAGTACCATACGCACCGACAAGCTGCGCAAGATTTACGGCGGACGCCAGGTGGTGAGCGACGTGTCCATCAGCGTGTCGCAGGGCGAGATTGTCGGCCTGCTCGGGCCGAACGGTGCCGGCAAGACGACGACGTTCTACATGATTGTGGGCATGGTCCGTCCCGACGCGGGGCACATCTTCTTGGACGACGTGGAAATGACGGACAAGCCCATGTACAAGCGCGCCCGCCTGGGGCTTGGCTACCTGCCGCAGGAAGCTTCCATTTTCCGCAAGCTCTCCGTGGAGAACAACATCATGGCCATCCTCGAGACGCAGGACATGAAGCGCCGCGAACGCAAGCGCCGCCTGGAAGAACTCCTCGAGGAATTCAAGATTACGCATATCCGCAAGACGAAGTCGATGAGCTGCTCGGGTGGCGAACGCCGCCGCCTCGAGATTGCGCGCGCCCTGGCGAGCGACCCCTCGTTCCTTTTGCTTGACGAGCCTTTCGCGGGCATCGACCCTATCGCCGTGGCCGACATCCAGTCCATCATTTCGGGGCTCAAGGACAAGGGCATGGGCATTTTGATTACCGACCACAACGTGCGCGAGACGCTCTCGATTACGGACCGCGCCTACATCATGTACAAGAGCCAGGTGCTGACGGAAGGTTCGTCGGAGCACCTCGCGAACGACGCCGAAGCAAGGCGCATTTACCTGGGCGACAGCTTCCGCCTGGACTAGGAGATTTTAGATGGACGTTACGATGCAGCTTGGACAGGCCCAGCGGCTGGAGCAGACGCTCTCGCCGCAGTTGCTGCAGTCCGTGACTATTTTGCAGAAGAACTCGCTGGAACTCGAGACCGCCATCAAGGAAGAAGTCGAGGCGAACCCGCTTCTGGAATTGGACGACGGCGGCGACGACATCTCGTACGAGGACTATGCCGCCGATGCCGATGGCAGGGATGCGCCGTCGGCCGACGACGAGGCCAATCTGGGGTCGAATTTGGACCCCCGCGATTACGAGCGCGGCGACCTGGACGACAGCGCAGCGGTGGACCGCGGCATGCTTGACGGCGCGACGAACGCCGAACTGGATTGGGGCTCCTACCTGAACGATGGTTACTCCGACACTGACGCACCCTTCAAGGACTTGAATGCGGGACCTGCGGACCCGGACGACGAATGGGACCGTCCCATCAAGGATATCGACCTGAGCCTGCAGGACAAGCTCAAGAACCAGCTGCGCGAATGGAACGGGACGCACGAGCTGCAGGAGCAGTTGCGCGAGGCCGGCTGCGACGATGCGCATTTCCGTAGCCTGGTTGAATACCTTATCAATTCTTTGGACGAGAACGGCTTTGTCCAGGGGCTTAAGGCGGGCGCGGCCATTGCGAGAGCAATGGCGAGCGATGCCTTCGTCATCGAGATTGAATCGGTGTTGTCCCGCGAAAAGGAACTGGACGAGGCATCGCTCCCTGTCCGCGAGGCGTTCCACGTCTTGCAGTCGTTCCAGCCTCGCGGCATCGGCGCCCGCGATTTGCGGGAATGCTTCCTCATTCAGGCTTATGCCATCCCGGATTTTCCTGAACTCGCCATCCGCATCCTCGAGACGCATTTTGACGACTTGAACGCGCTGCGCTATGCAAAGATTGCCAAGGACCTGGGCGTGTCGACCGACGCTATCCAGCAGGCCGTGGGCAACCTTGCCCGGCTGACCCCGCACCCTGGCCTCCAGATGTCGAACGCACCCTCCATGTCGATTTCCCCGGACATGCGCGTGTACGAGAAGCGTGGCCATTTCGAGGTCGAGGTGTTCAAGTCCAGGAACCAGAAGGCCCTGCGCATAAACAAGATGTACCTCGACATGCTCCAGAACAAGAGCCTGCCCAAGGCCGACCGCGACTTCATTGCGGACAAGCTACGCCGCGCGAAGGAGTTCATGACGGCCGTGGACAACCGCCACTCCACTATGGAGCTGGTCATGCGCGCCATCGTCAAGCGCCAGAAGGATTTCTTCGAGAAGGGCCCGGCTGCGCTCAAGCCCATGATTTTGCAGGAGATTGCCGATGACGTGGGCCGCGACGTGAGCACGGTGAACCGTGTGACGAACGGCAAGTATGTGGAAACTCCATTCGGTGTGCGCGAGCTGAAGGACTTCTTTACCTCCGGCGTTAAGCAGGGGGAATCCTCCGATGCTGCCGTGGTGGGCTCGGCCCAGATTCTGGACACCATCAAGGCGCTCGTGGCCGCCGAAGACAAGAAAAAGCCCCTTTCGGACCAGGCCATTGCCGACAAACTCCTGGAGCAGGGGATCAAGGTCGCCCGCCGTACCGTGGCCAAATACCGCGAGGAAGAGCTCAAAATTTTGCCCGCCCGACTGCGGAAAATGGTCTAATTTGGGCATTATTCTATTTTGGATGGCATTTTTGTAACAAAAAAGTGGCAATGGGTTGTTTTTTTCGCCAAAAAAGATGTATATACTCTTAATGCGGAACGAAAATAGAGTTTCCGCGCCATAACTTACGATAACATACGGAGGTTTTACTATGGATATCAATATTTCTGCTCGTCATTTTAATGCGTCTGCCGGTCTTCAGGACCGTATCCAGGAAGAAATGGATAAACTTGCCCGCTTTTACCCGAACATTACCAGTGCCTCCGTCATTCTTGACCATGAAGTTGAACATCTGCGCCATTGCGAAATCTCCATCAACATCACTGGTTCCGTCGTTGTGGCTTCCGCCGACGAAGAGAACATGGGCAAGGCAGTGGATGTCGCTCTCGAACGCGCCAAGATTCAGCTGAAGAAGGCAAACGACAAGCAGAACGACCACCGCGCACAGCCGCTTTCCGATTTGGCTTAGTCTGTGGCTGACGCAAAACTGAAAGATCTCAAGATCCTGCACCGGGAAAAACTCTCGGTGCGGGACTTTTTTTGCCATTACGGCAAGGACTTGCAGATGGTGCTGTGCTCTCCCGAGGAGGATCTCGCCTCGTACATCGCCGAGAGCGGCATTCATCGTCCGGGTCTTGCCATGGCGGGTTATACCGCCGTGTACAGTTCGCAGCAGATACAGGTGGTCGGCCATACCGAATGGAACTACTTGGAATCCATCGGTCCGGAAGCCCGCCAGAAGGTTTTCGAACGGCTCTCCGTGTTCCACGCCCCGATGTGGGTGGTGACTCACGACCAGACGCCGCACAAGGAACTCCGCGAGATGTGCCTCAAGCTGCACATTCCGCTGTTCTTTACGACGCTCCACACCTACGAGTTCAACAAGCTTTCCCAGCGCATCCTGGAAGAATACTTCGCACCGCATGCGATTATTCACGGGAGCCTGGTTGACGTTTACGGTATCGGCATGCTCTACGTGGGCGACAGCAACGTGGGCAAGTCCGAGTGCGTGCTGGACCTTGTCGAGAGCGGACACCGCATGGTCGCCGACGACGTCGTGCATATCAGCCATGTGGGCAACTGCATCGTGGGGCGCCCCGACCCGCTTATCCGGCACCACATGGAAATCCGCGGCGTGGGCATCCTCGACATCCGCTCGATGTTCGGCATCCATGCCATCCGCAAGGTGAAAAAGATCGAGGTCATCGTGGAACTCCAGCCCTGGAGGCAGGACGTGAGCTACGACCGCACGGGCCTGAACGAACTGCAGGAATCCATCATGGGAGTCTCCATCCCGAAGGTCATTATCCCTGTGGCTCCGGGCAAGAACCTGACCGTGATTTCCGAAGTCATCGCGATGAACGCGCTGATGAAGATGAACGGGCAGAACGTGGCCCAGGACTTCAACGAGACATTGATGCAGAAGATCAAGGCCAAGGCGAAGGGCGAATACTCCGACGACCTGTTGCAGGTCGACCCGCAGCACTGGTCTCCGTATGAATGATGATGAATAATGTTGTTTACAAGATAAGGCGGAACATTATCCCCTTTTGCATTGCCGTGACGTTGCTGGTTGCGATTTGCGCCGCGTGGTTCCTTTATCACCCGTCCAGCCCGTATCACCAGCGCATGGTCTTTGTCGTGAGCTTCGAAAAGATTGGTACGCTCAAGCCGGGTAACAGGGTCTCTGTCCGCGGTATAGGTTGCGGCCAGGTGCTTAAAGTGGAACTGGCCGAAGACGCTGTCTACGTCACGGCGGAGGTGCTTGCCAGCACGAAGATTCCCAAGAACTCGCAGTTCAGGCTCATCACAGCAGGGCTCATGGGCGAGCGCGAGCTCAACGTGCTCTCGGGTGACGGTCGGGAATACGTGGCCGACGGCGATACCGTGAAGGGCATGTACGAGGAGGGCGCTTCGGGCGTCACCAAGAGCCTGCGCGAGATTCTCTCCGGCATCCGCGAGATTCGCGAGGAACTCGAGGCGACCGACAGTACCGTTATCCAGCCGATGGACGAGCAACTCATGCGCGTGGGCAGGAAGGCCAACCGTCTCGCATCCACCGTTTCTGCCCGCGTCAAAGGGTGGAGGTCCAGTTTTGACAGCCTTATGGGTGACTGCAGCGACCTCCTTGCCAGGGTAAATTCCGAACTGGATGGGATTGCTTCTAGGGGCGGGGAGTCCGCCGAGAGGGCGAAACAGATGCTTTCGCGGGTCAAGGAACTCCTCGAGAAGACGAAGGCCATGCAGGGCCTTGCGGACGAACTTGCGAAGAAAGTCGAGGCCGACGACAACACGATTGGGCTGTTTTTAGCCGAAAAAGGCAAGTTGTCGCAGGAGTTGGACCGTACGGCGGCCGATATTGACGCCCTAATCGAGGACTTGAAGAAGCAGGGCCTCAAACTGAATGTGGATATTTTTTAACATTGGGTGTTGCTTTTTGTAAACAAAAAGGATAGATTACAACGACAACGAGCACCCCAGGTGCAACGCGTCCCAATCTACTAGAAGGAGTACATAATATGGCCGAGAAAAAACCCGCAAGAATGAGCGATGCCGATCTCAAGTTTTTTGAGGAGATGCTGCTGGAAAAGCGCCGCCAGTTGGTGACTGCCCAGAGCGAGTCCGAAAAGGCCAACGTGTTCCAGGGTCAGAAGGCCCAGGCCGGCGACGGTGCCGATTCTGACAGCGCCGATTCCGCCACGGATTACAACTCCCTCGAAACCAACTTCTCCCTCGCCGCCCGCGAAGGCAAGTACCTCGTGTACCTCGAGGAGGCGCTCACGCGCATCCGCAAGGGCACCTTCGGCGTGTGCAAGGTTTGCCAGGAACTCATCCCGAAGGCCCGCCTCATCGCGGTCCCGACGGCGACCAAGTGCGTGAACTGCAAGGAAGAGACCAAGAAGAAGGAACAGGAAAACAACCGCATCGAGATGGCGAAGCTCTTTGCCGAAGAGCAGCGCAAAGAAATGATGCGCAAGAACGCCGGCCGCTAGTCTTTTCTTCCGCTAGTTTTCAGCAGGCATTTGCACGAGCCCAGATTAAGTTCTGGGCTTATTTTGCAAGGAGGTAGCGCATGCATAAAGTTTTGCTCACTTTTTTTATTGCGGTGCTTTTGGTCCTTTTCGGTTGCTTTAAATTAAATGAAGGGGGCGAAAGCGAATGTTTTCCGTATCTCAGGATAAACTTTATGTCCACATCCGATATCGACAGTGTACAGTTTTATTTGAATGGTGAACAAGTTTGTATTGAACAGGCTGTTTTGGATCGGTATAAGTGTTTAAATTGTGAAAAGGGAATGCTTCTGTATGATGTAATATGTAGAACGTCTGCTGCTGATTCTTTTTTTAGTACATTGGCTGTTGATGAAAATTGTATTCTGTCGGATGATTTTCCTATATGGAAAACATATGAATGTTTTATAGATGAAAAAGAAAAAAATGATATAGATTCGTCTCAGCTTAATATACAGGTTTATTCAAAAAAGGGGATGACAAGTATTGAATCTAATAATTCAATTCGGACAGGATTCCATTATAATGTAATTTCGGAACAAGACACGGTACATTGGTATAGTTATACAAAGGTTTCTATGAGAGCCTATTTTGATTACTATGGTCCCTCAGAATCATGGAAAAGAATAGAATGCTTTGATGGTTATTGTGTTGCATCAAAGCCTATGGCGAGAAAAGAATTCTGCTACGACAAATAAAAACGAGAGCAGGTTTCAACGCTTATGGGGTGTTTAGACGGCTGTTGGGTGCCGAATAACTCCGTCAACACGATTTTACACAAAAATTACCGCAACATCGTTTGCTGGGGGGTATTTTTTATGTAGGTGTTGCGGATGGATAGAGGTGCAACATGAAATTTTTACAACAAATTTTCCTAGTAATGGCATTGCTTACGACGGTAAGTTTGGCAAACGCTGTTTCGGTTTATACCCTAGACGAGCAGTTTTTCCAGACTAATCAGACTGTTTTGCGTTTCAGGGTGGAAAATAATTCCAGCAGCACTTTACATGGTGTGGAACTTCGTTATCATGTTGTTCAAAAAACGTCCAGCATTGCCAATCCGGATTTGTATTACCTTTCGGGAGGAACTGCCAGTTGGATTTTTGAAGGCTCTTCCAATGCGACCCTAGTTATTTCTTTTCCTAATGCAGTGCTGAATCCAGGGGATGTTTTGGGAGGAACGGCGTCTTTTTCTATAGCGAATAACGTTGATGTTTAATCAGGAGGGGCTTCGGTGACATCCGGTAGTGGGACTCAAGCGGGTTGTCCAGAGGTCCAGTTTGTCGAAGTCTGGAGTGATTCCGTCTCGCTGCAATTCCTTGGACAATCGAATAATGCTCTTTCTGCGGTAACGATAAAAAATGGGGATGGTTATTCTGTTTCTGTGAATTTTGGCAATGTCTTGGTGGATTCGTTGGGGCAGAGAATCTGGCACGGCTACATGCTGACTCAGGATACCGTTGAACGTCGAGGTGAGTTGCGTGTAGAGTGCAATGGTGAACTTCTTGCGTATTTTGCCTATGGCTGGAAGCCGACTGGGGCTTCGGCCGCGGTGGCGAAGAATCTTTGGGAATCAACGGATGCTTTTGTCAAGGCTGATTTTGACATGGGATTCAACCAGGGCTTGGCTGCGGGACAGCGCCTGGCGCTCCAGAGGGATTCTACGGGGTTATACATGGATGCCCGCCGCATAGGAAACTGGAAATTTTACCATGCATGGGAGGAACCGGGCGAAAATCCCGTTCCCGTGATTTGGACTCCGCCGCTTATGCGGTATGATGAAAACGACATTGATTCGTTGAGTCTCGAGTGGAGCCCTGTCGAAGATGTGAACCGGTATCATCTGATTATTTTAAGGGGTTCTTTGCTGGGAGACTCTGTGATATTTGTTGATACGACTGTTTCCATGTTCACGACTCGCACGTCGTTGAAAATACCCGCTCTTCCTCCTGGTAGTTATGTTTGGCTTGTGGAACCGCTCGTTGAGGTTCCAATGAGCGAGAATGAGGAAGGAACAGTGTATTACATTATAACGGGAAATGATGCAACTTCTGGGATGGGCGGCGAGAACGGTCTTCCTGTAATGCATTTCTTTCCTAAAAAATGGAAAAATTGGGCGAAAACATCGTTTACAAGGGTTGTTGAATTCAACCTGCCATCAGTTGCTGCTGCATGTGATGTTGTTTCTGGGAATATGACTTGGGACAAAGCGGAGTCATACTTGAAAGATCAAGTCAATCCGTTCGGTGTCATTCAGGTTTTTGTCCATACGGATTCATTGCACGGGAGATTGAATGCCGTGCCGAAAAATATGAGTGAATTGAGTAAATCGTACAATAAAGATTATGTTTACACTGCTGTTCCGAAGGATTTAGATGTTTATTTTTTAGATCCATGTTTTGGTCCCAATGTTTTTTGTGCGATGAAGGATACAAGAATGCTGGCTGAAAATTGGACGGTTGGCTTTGATTCGGCAAGTTGGAATAAAATTTTCCCAAAGTTAGACAAAAATAACATCATAAACTATGCAGTACACAATCGTTGTTGGCTGACGATGGCTCAGATGATAAATCACTATTATGGCGGAAATCTTTCTTCCGACGAAATCCTTTACAATGTCCGCGGCGGTTTCCATGACACGTCGTCAAGCAATCCGATTGAAAGCATGCAGGCGGTGAACTACGCTCTTGACCTTGATCTTTTTGATCAAGCTGCATATATATTACTTGTTGATACTTTCCGCTCAAGAGGCATTTTGCCTGTTGCCGGTGACTGGACTGCAACTTTTCCCACTATGCATTTTTTAGCAAATACGTCCGTTGAAGGTTGGTCTTTGGGCACGCCTAATCTCCATGCCATCATTAGTACAATAGAATCGGGAAATGTGATGGGAGTCTCGCAACTTAATGGCGGTGCAGATGGTGGTCATGCAATGGTTTTGGACGGATATAGAATTAATAGTGATGGCAATGTGCTTATCCATTTGCTGAATACGGACAACATGGGTAAAAGCGAATGGCGGTATTATTGCAATCTTTCATTTTTAGGGATGGATATCATTGCGCAGTTTATTGCCAACGGGATAGGGCAACTAATCGATTTTGTAAGGAACCTCTGTGAAAAAGAAAAAGGGAAAAATCTAAGCGGTGACATGTTCTTTTCTTATTATATCCCGCCTCTCGTGGCGCATGGACGAAATTCAAATACGAGCATCTTTGAAGATAATGATAATGACGGTGTCGTAGATTTTGACGAACGAGAACGTTTCGGAACGGACCCCAATAATCGGGATACAGATATGGATGGAATCAATGATTACCAGGAAATTTATGATTACAAAATGTGCGAAACGTATAGTGGCGTTTATATGCCATATGTATTCACGACGACCGATTCAAATAACCAACCTGTTATCCATACGATAAGCGAAGCACAGCTATCCTATATAATACAGTCGGATTTTGACGGGGATAGCTTGCATGCCGCCATCGACAATGATTCTGATGGCGATGGCTATTGTGATCTTCAAGAGGAAGCTTATTTAAAAGATAATCCTGTTCACAATTGCGAAAGATTCGATGCTTCTAGACATCCTGACGGAGAGTTACCCAAATGCTGGGATTACTCGCTTGCGCTTCTTGCTAAGGAACGTCTTATGTTGAATGATATGGTTAGTTGTGTTTCCCTTGATAATACCTATTGTCCGGTTGCATCGTACGGCGAAGACTTTGACTGGCCCTATGGCGTTAGTTTAGGAGTCGGCGCCAAGGCGGGCAATATCTATTCAACCAAGGCTGTTTTTTTGCGTGATAATGCACAGGTACATGGGAATCTTGAAACAGCGGGTTCTGTAATCGAACAGAGTCCGACAACGACCGTTACAGGGGCGATTGTTGAGAACGTGTCGCACTTGAAGGACTTTTCGGACCTGTTCTACAGACCCGCGCTTGAAAACGTATCAGCAACGGTTGACTTTTCGACGTATCGACAGCGGATTGTAAATTCGGGAGAATCTGTTCTTTCTAACGTTTTTGGAGCGGGAGCGAATAGCGTGGCTTTCAACTTCAATTCGGGTTCTGTGCTGAATATTAACACTACGGGGAATTTTGTTGCGAGTTCTTTGACTTTCCAACGGGATGCGATGTTATATCCCCCTGCTGCAGGTAGTGTAGTGTTCCATGTAGGCAATGATTTCCAGTGGAATGGAACAGTCATGACTAGCGATATGATATCGGCGGCACAACATATTATGGTCTATTATTATGGAACCAATACAGTCTTTATACAGACTGACTTTGCTGGAACGATTATAGCACCGAATGCAGAGGTCGTTGTAGGACAGGCGGGCAAGAATTTTTATGGGTCGATATTTGCCAAGAGTATTGTAGTTCATCAGTACACAACGGTCACATGGGTCCCGTTCATTCCAGCTCAAGTGAACGGAGTCGTGGCAAAGAGGGGGGGATTACGAGTTTTGGACTATTCGGTAAATTTTTTGGGAGTGTAGCGCATGCATAAAGTTTTGCTCACTTTTTTTATTGCGGTGCTTTTGGTCCTTTTTGGTTGCTTTAAATTAAATGAAGGGGGCGAAAGCGAATGTTTTCCGTATCTCAGGATAAACTTTATGTCCACATCCGATATCGACAGTGTTCAATTTTATTTGAATGGTGAACAAGTCTGCATAGAGGAGGCTAATTTTGATGGGCTTGAGTGTCTAAACTGTGAAAAGGGAATGCGAATGTTTGGTGTGTTATGTAGAATTTCTGAGGCCGATGATTTTTTTAGCAGTTTGACGTATGATAAAGAATGTGTGTTGTCTGAAGATTACCCTATATGGAGAATATATGAATGCCTTATAGACGAAAGAGAAAAAAGAGATATTGATTCATCAAGACTTGATATATATGTTCATACAAACAATGGTAAAAAAAATGTTGAGCCCGATTTTTTAATTCAGGTGGGAAATCATTACAACATAATGTCTGAAGAAGATGCGGCGCGATGGAATAGTTACTCGAATTCCACAATGAACGCGTATTACAGGGGCTATGGCCTATCTAAGCCATGGACGTTGGATAAATGTCATGATGGATTTTGTTTTGCTTCAAAATCTACGCTAAAAAAAGAATTCTGCTATGAAAAATGATTTTCCTGCGGGGGCTACCCTAGATTCCCAAAAAATGCGTCGGCGAGGCATGCGCGGAAGGCGTGGATGCGGTCGGCGTTGGGTTCGCGGTGCGGGTAGGTAAAGTCGCTGAGCAGGACAACGGCGGCGCCTGCGATGGGGTCGCAGACGATGCTTGCGCCGGTGAAGCCCGTCTTGCCGAAGGCACGGGGCGACACGCGCGACCCCATGAACTTGCCCTGGGCAAGTTCCCAGCCCAAGGCTGTGCAGGCGCCCTCCGCGGCGGTGGCGCCCGCGGGCATGAACCTTGCGGCATCTTCGCGGGCAAAGGCGTTCTCGCTGACCATCTCGAGGATTCCCTTCGGCGCGACCTGCATGGCCCTGCCGTCGGAATCCGTGGCCGTCCCGTCGTTCAGCACCATCTGCACGAACTTGAGCAGGTCGGGCACGCTGCTGAACATGCCGGCGCTGCCGACCGGGAAAAGCTGGCGCAGCACCCAGGCGCTCTCGTCGTGGATTTCGCCCTGGATCTCGCGGGCCCTGAAGCTGCAGATTTCGGTGGGAGCGATTTCCCCTTTCGCGACGGGGTTCCAGTCGCGCGTGAGCGGGTCCCAGCCGCTGCGCTTCATGCCGAGCGGTTCAAAGAACCGCTCCCGGCCCTGCTGCTGCAGGTCCGCGCCCGCCAGCCGCTGCAGTATGATTCCCAGGAGCACGCTTGCCGGGTTCCCGTAGTTGAAATCTTCGCCGGGCGCCTTTGCGAACTGGTACGTGTACAGCGCATTCAGGATTCCCTCGGGGCTCAGCGTCCTAAGCGTCTTCATCGGTACGCGGTAATCGAGGCTGTGCGTGAGCAGGTGGAAAATGCGGATGTCTTCGCGGTAGTTTGTCTGCAATTCCGGTATGAAGTCGACGACCTTTGTATCGATGCCGAGCTTGCCTTCGAGAATGTACGATAGCGCAAGCGTCGACGTGGGGCATACCTTGGTAAGGCTAGCGATGTCGAACACGGTGTTTTCGGGGGTGTTGAGCGCCACGGTGCGTACCGACCCGTCGGGCAAGATGAACCCCGCGACCGCCTTGTGGAACACGTTCTCCGATTCGGCCTGCCGGAGAAGCTTCTCGATACTGTAATCGTCAAAATGCATGGCCTAATTTTAGAAAAAGGCTGTTGCCCCCGAAGCGGAAAAACTACTATTGACACATGCAAGAAGAACAGATTGACATCTTGAATCCGGACGGCACCCCTGCGGGCTATTCCTGCGGCCGCACCCGCGTACATGCGGAGGGCCTGTGGCACCGTACCGTACATATTTGGGTTTTCAACAGCGAAGGTAAGGTCCTGTTCCAGCTGCGCAGCCACCTCAAGGAGAACAACCCGAACCTGCTGGACACCAGCTGCGCGGGCCACATCTCGGCAGGGGATATCAGCCTGAACGCCGCCGTCCGCGAACTCCGGGAGGAACTTGGCCTGGTCAAGTCTCCTGAAGATCTCGAGTATCTTTTCGTGGCGACTCACGAATGCGTGCTGAATGGCGGGACATATCTTGACAACGAGTATTATGATACGTATCGGACGTTTGCCACCGACGAGGAGGCTTCCCGTCTGGTGCCGCAGCCGGGCGAGGTGGATGATTTCGTCTGGATGACTCTGGATGAGTTTTTCGCATTACATGCGCAAAATCCCGAAAAATTCGTTGAGCATCCAAAGGACTATGGCTGGCTGGGTGTTTTACGGGGGCGCAATTAGCTATATTAAGGGTATGTTAAGGAAAAGGGGACAAATATGGTAAAGAAATTTGCTCTTATATTGATGGCCGTGTGTAGTGCGGCTTTTGCGGTAAAAAGCACTTTCAAAGTGGAAGCTGCTAACGTCCCGAACGGGACAATTCAATTCTTTGGAAACGGGTTTGCTTCAGGTACAACGGTGTATGCCGGCGAACAGGTCGGGGTGCATTATGCGCCGGTTACAGGGTATGTTTTGGACCAGGCAAGAGCTTTCCAAACGGGTGATACTACAAAAAAAGTTTCATTACAAGAAGATTCTACCAACTACTTCAGCTTTATAATGCCTATGTCTGACGTGACCCTCTCGGGGGCGTTCAAGAAGGGTTCCTTCAAAGTCGCTGTCAACGGCTGTTCCCAACTGACTTGCCCTGCGGCCTCCGTACACGAATTTGGCAGCCAGGTGTCGGTCACCATTACCAAGCCGTCCACCTTGAACGGGGAATTTACGCTGTCCCTGGTGGGAATCGATACCTCCGCTATTACTTCGTCGCGTAATGGCGGCGATTATGTGTACACGTTCTCCATGCCTGGCCATGACGTGACTTTTACCGTTAAAGAAAACCTGTCGGTCAAGCCGACCCGTTACAAGATTGCTTTTGAAGGTTGCGAAAACCTGAACTGCTCCGCTCCGGATTCTGCAAATGTCGGTGACACGGTGACCATCAAGATTCTCAGCACCGAGAGCCACTATGCTTCTGGTGAATCCATCAGGGGCTTTGGTCAAAGTGATGTTCTTTCCCAGGTGTCCAACGTGGATTCGACTGTCTACGTGATCAAGATGCCGTCGAACGATATTAAGGTGACAGTCACTTCCCAAAAGCAGCAATACAATGTCCGTCTCGCTACCGGCGCGACCCACGGTGTCATCTCGTATAACGGGGGGAGTCTCCTGGACTACGGTGCCGAAGTTTCCTTTACGGTTACGCCTGCCGAAAACTACCAGATCGACTTTGTGAAGGTAATCAAGGACGGCGATTCGTCGGTTACCGTGAATACTACGGAGAAGAACGGAACCTATACGTACAAGGTCCCGGGATACAATACCATGATTACCGCGGCGTTCAAGGCGGTGGCTACAAGTTCCTCCTCTTCGGGCGGGACCGACTCGCTGCAGGGCAACGGTTCCAGCAGCTCCAAAAAGAATGAATCTTCGAGCAGCCGTCCCGACAGCCTGGGTTCGTCGTCTAGCGAAGACAACGGTTACTACTGCGTAGATATTGTCCCGGATGAAAACGGCACGATCCAGATGGCCGGCTCCTTCTCTAAGCAGCAAAAGAACTGCACTCTCGAAGGGAACGAAATCACGCTGGGTGTTTACCCTGAGTCGGGTTACATTCTGGAATCCGTCGAGGTCAAGAAGAAAAATGGCGACAAGGTCAGCCTGGAAGATAATGGTACCACGTACAAGTTCAAGATGCCCGGAAGCGACGTGACCGTAAAGGCAACCTATAAGGTTGGCGAGTACGAGGTCAAGGTGGAAGGCTGCGGCGAACTGAAGTGCGAAATTTCTAAAACCAAGGCAAAAGCTGGCGACGATATCAAGGTTACGATTACTCTCGTGGCCGGGTATTCCGGCTTTGCGCTCTCGGCGACGGGTGTCGGAAGCATCGACAGGAAGGACTCCGGAGCGAAAACGAACCTCTCGTTCAAGATGCCCGGCAACGATGTGACTATCACGGTCGAACCGCAAGGAAAGTCGGGTACGGCGACTTCCAGCAGTTCTGGTGGCGAAGGGGACAAGGGCAAGTCGTCCAGTTCTTCCGGCAAGTCGGGCAAGAACAGCTCCAGCAGCAAGGGCGACAAGGACGCCATCCACGTCTCCTCCCTGGCTTCGCAGTTTAGCGTGATTGCCGCCGACCGCCAGATTATGGTTTCCGGTGTCCAGGCCGGTACCGAGTACTTCTTGCTCGATATCAACGGCCGCGTGCTGTCCCAGGGCTGCTCTGTCGCACAGGATTTCGCGATTGCCGTCCCGCGTTCGGGCAACTACCTGCTCCGCGTCGGCAAGAGCGTCCGCACCGTGAACGTCAAGTAAATTCGAGGGCTTGATGTCCAAGGCGATTGTCGGGCATATGTACCGCCATTACAAAAAAGAGACGATGGTCTATACCGTCGTCTTGGCGGATGCATTGGACTGCGAGACGGTCGAACCCTTGGTCATTTACCGTAGCGAATACGATTCTCCCGACCACCCGAAGGGGACGGTCTGGGTGCGCTCCCGTGCAGATTTCGAGAGCAGCGTGACTCTTGCCGACGGGACCGTGGTGGACCGCTTTACCGAAATCCCGTAAATTTCTAATTTTGCGCAAAGCACAGCATCCTGTTTTGTCAAGGAGTTTTTATGGGCGGCTTTTGCGGCGTTGTTTCCAAGGACGATTGCGTAAGCGATCTTTTCTTCGGTACTGACTACCACTCACATCTTGGAACCCACCGTGGCGGTATGGCGGTTCTCAAAGCGAACGGAATGTTCCACCGTTCGATCCACAACATCCAGAATACCCCGTTCCGCAGCAAGTTCGAACACGACATCGCATCCTTCTCGGGCAAGATTGGCATCGGCGTCATCTCCGACACCGACCCGCAGCCGCTCGTGATGACGTCCAAGCTCGGCACGTTCGCGATTGTTACTGTCGGCCTCTTGACGAACATCGAAGAACTCAAGGACGAACTCTTCCGCAACAACTGCATGCAGCTGCAGTATTCGACCACGAGCGGTATGGTCGGTCCGACCGAAGTCGTTTCCGCGCTCATCGCGACCCGCGACTCGATTGTCGATGGCCTCAAGTACGTGCACGAGAAGGTGAAGGGAAGCTGCTCCGTGCTGCTCATGAACAGCGATGGCAAGTTCTTTGCAAGCCGCGACAAGTGGGGCCGCACGCCGATTATCCTCGGCAAGAAGGAAGGCTCGATGATTGCCGTCCAAGAAAGCTGCGCCCTGCACAACCTCGGCTACGAACATGTGCGTGACCTCGGTCCCGGCGAAATTGTCGAAATCACTCCGGATGGCGAAACGACGCTCGTCGAGCCCGGCAAAAAGATGGCCATCTGCTCGTTCCTCTGGGTTTACTATGGCTACCCGGCATCGAGCTACGAAGGTCGCAATGTCGAAATGACCCGCTACCGCTGCGGTTCCGCACTCGCCAAGCGTACTCCCACCGAAGCCGACGCCGCCTGCGGAATTCCGGACTCCGGTACGTCGCATGCGTTAGGTTATGCGCACGAGGCCGGCATCAAGTTTGCACGCCCCTTCGTCAAGTACACGCCCACGTGGGCCCGCTCCTTCATGCCGCAAGACCAGAAGCAGCGCGAACGCGTCGCCTCCATGAAGCTCATCCCGATTCCGGGACTCATCAAGGATCGCCGTCTGGTGTTCTGCGACGACTCCATCGTGCGCGGCACGCAGCTCGGCAAGCAGGCCCTGAAGCTTTATTCGCTCGGCTGTAAGGAGACGCACATGCGTATCGCTTGCCCGCCGCTCGTTTATCCGTGCAAGTTCATCAACTTCTCCCGTTCCAAGAACGAATACGACTTGATTACCCGTCGCTACATTCGTGACCAGGAAGGCGAAAACGCCGATATCGAGAAGTACACCAACCCCGATGGCGAAGCCTACAAGGGCATGGTGGAATACATCCGCCAGAAGCTGAACCTCACGACGCTTGCGTTCCAGCGCATCGACGACGTGATACACGCCATTGGCTTGCCCGAAGACCAGCTCTGCACTTACTGCTGGAGCGGTAAGGACTACGCCGAAACGGGTGACTGCTACCATTGTCCTTGCGAGAGCGAGGGCGGTGAATGCCCCTGCAAGTCGAAGAAGGATTAAGGCTGCAATAAAGCTAGCCTGGCGAAAATGAGCCGCTGCACTGCACGTGTGGCGGTTTTTGCTTTGTAATAATTATTTTACTTTATATCTGTCTACTTTATTTTATATATATCATTTATACGAGAAGAAAATATGAGCGCCCTGTTAAGGTTGACAGAAAAATGTCGATCTTTGGTGTTCTTTGTTATGCAAATTTGGATAAATCGTGGCGACCGTGCAGGTTGCTTTTTTTGTAACAAAAAATTTCATACAAATTTCTGCGTATAACAGTTTAAAAAGTTTATTTTGTTTTTACCCCCAAAAAAAGAAGGAGCACTATATGCAGCAAATGCAACTTTTGTATGATCTTGAAACTAAAGAAACATCTGTAAAGCCAAGCCATTACATAGCCGATTACAACTTTAACAGTGCCGGGCAATTCTATAAAAAGGGTGCCGCTTTTCCTAAAGTTCCGTACTATGTATACTTCTTTGAAATATTACCGAAAGTAAAAAAGATTGAAATCAGAAACAATAAAGTGGGCAGCGGCCTGAATGAAAGAATGGGCCAATGGCCTGCTGCCGGTTTGTTCTATACAAGCAAAGATAATCCGCTTTTCCAAAGCGCCAAGTTTACCTTCCCAAACGATGCTTCGGTAGGGGCGGGAGAAGGCGTCAATTGTACGGTCGCCGGGCTCAATTATATTAGCACCCCGTTCCCCGCTGTTGTAAAGAACGAATATCCAATAGTGACTGAGATTCCGAAGAATTTCTTCAAACTGGATACTTCCAAGGAATCGCTGTATTTGGCGGTCCCGTCTCAGTTGGATCCCGAAACGGCTGCTAAAGAACTTAAAGTTGTTCAAGAGGTTTACAATACCGATGGAGTCTACTATTTCACTGAGTATCCCATTGCAGAAGCGATTTATGATGGCGACCCGCTGGCTCGCTCTAGAATCAAGTTCGGGAAAGTGATGTGCGGTGATTCGCCCGTTGGAGGACTGTTTATTTGGAACGATGGTTCGCTCGATTCAATTGAGAAAAGCTATAACGAGGTCAAGTGCGGCTTGTACGACTGCAAACAAGTAGAGGCCTACTATTTTCAGCCTAATCAATTTCAAACATTGGAACTTAACATTGCCTTTGAGGAAATTTTTCGTAGAGAAAATGTGGATGCCGTATTCGACTCAAATAGCTGGGCTAAAGCATACCGTAGTGCGATGAGCTATGTCAATCGTCACTATACACTTCGCGGAAAATTCAAGATGCTTGTTCCTGTGTACAAGAGACCCTCGAACAGAGACGTATTCTTGTGGTCTCAGAATACTCTTGTCAAGCCGGAAGATTATTATGGAACGGGTTACGACAGCGTACTTGGGATGTATGCGCCCAACAATCTGAGATATTTTAATAGACATCGTCAATTCCCCAACCTGTTCGATAGCTTCTCGATGGCCGAGATTTATCCGGATGTCGAGAGTCTCGAAACGGTCAGCCCCGAGCAGGCCGCCGAAAAGATGGCTCGCGCCCTTATGTGGCAGCCGAGAGGCCGCCGCAGCGTTTCCGTTGAGGGAAGCGGATTGAAAAAGTTGATGGGCGGTGCTATCGAAATTGCTGACAAGGTTGATCGCAGTGATGCTGTCCTTGCAAAAAAGAAGAAGAACTTCATCCATTCGATGGCGTATTTTGACGACAGTACGCAGGAGGGCCTGTGTGGGGATGGCTACATCTTCTATGATGCTCCCATCCACTATGATAATCCGAAGATTAAGAATGCGGATGAGTCGGTAAAGAGCGACTATTGCGAACAGTTGCGCAAACTTTATACGAACCCGAACGTAAGAAGTGAAGATAAGCCGGAAGGGGCGATTTCCGGTTGCGAGGCGCTGCGTAACCTGCTCTACAAGGTGTTCGATGCGCTCAAGAAAAAATACCATACCAGCGTCGACTTCATATATTGCGATTTCGAGGGCATGCGGAATACGGCCAACGAAATGAGGATTGCTCAGCGTGGCATCCACATCGATAATGACGTCGATTCAGGAAACCTGCTGGAATCCACAAGGGACCAAGTCTGGGCGAGCATTCTAGGTTCCTTGAAGGACCGTCAGGGGAAGGAAACCGAAAGCTACCGGAAAATTTATGACAAACTCCTGGAAAGGGGCTATGCCTTTGAAGATAATGGCAAAGTGCTTATGCTGGACGATGTCAAGTCGGCTAAGCACAGCGAAAAAGATAGCTATAGGAGCAGTTGCGGCTACAACGCTTCTGCCACGTACGCCCAAAGGCGCAATATCAACATATGGGATTGCGTGATGCTCGAGTATTACGCCGGCTTGCTCGACAAGTACCTTGTCGGTGCGGTCCGCGAGCCGTTCCCGGACGTAATCTGTTCGCTCCATGCGTGCAACAACCAGGCCGGTTACATTAACCACCACCAGAACGGTAGCGAGTTCGAAACCTACTTGGGCGGCAATGTCAATTTGCCTGCCGGGATGCGTTCGAATCCCAGCCTGTACACGTTGAAACTGGATGCCTTCGAAAAAGATTCGATGGACAACTGGAAAACGTACATTCCCAAGGTGACCCCGTTTGCCCGGTTGATATTCGATATCAACAATGTCCGTGCCGCAACACTGTCGAACTCGGAAGAGAAAGTGCATCCCTTTATCGCAAGCCAGTACAGTTGGAACAACTTCTCTGGCGAAAGGGGCGAGGGTGATAAAAAAGATAACTACACTCCGACCGAAGAACAGCTTAAGACGGTGAGTTACAACAGCTGTTACCAAAGGGAAATGCTGATCCATTCGTGGATGTGCAATCCCGAAATCACCTACGCCTACATGGACTACAACTACGACGCGCGTGCGCAGGGGAAGGTCTTGAAGGGAACGGGTCGGGACAGCTTGGCGACATTCGATCCTATCGCCAAGCAAGATTACCTTAAGGAAGTCTTCAGCGATCTGCAGAAAACAATCAACGAGCTGAACAAGATTCTCCCCACATCTCTGAGCCGTAAAATCTCCAAACGTTACCCCATATATCTGAAGAGGAGGTCTCTCAAAAAACTGAGAAAACTGAAAGTGGGGTCGATTATTCAGGAAACGATTCCGGAGAACAGCCCGTTCATCATGTCGGGATGGCAAATCGGGCAATTCAAGGTTTACCGCATCACCTTGGAAAATTATGATTCGGGAGCCTTCAAGAATGCGCTGTACGTGCGCAGGGCTAAATATGGGTTTGCCTGGCAAAAGTTGCCGAGATTTAGCAGGCCTAAACGACTGGATGCTTTCCTTGCCACCTCTGGCGGAAAGACCGTGGTTTTCCCGCATGCGCGCGTTATAAAGTGCGAAAGTGGCCCAGGGCGCTGGGTGGTGATGAAGGGAAACTTGCGTCCTTACGTTTTGTCGGAACGCGATTACTACGAGACCCATCCGTCGCTTGATATGCAGGGGGCCAATTTGCCGGTCTTTAGGAGCGGAAATGCAGTAGCCGTCCCCGACAACACCAGCGTATTTGGCGAAATCGCCCATAAGCAGAAGTGGGTGGCGAACGTCAAGATGGGTAAAACTGTCGATAAGAACACGGTTATCTTGGGCGAAGCGCTAGGCGATTCCGCTGTGAATTACCAGGGTAATCAGGAATACGAGTTTACTCGGGAAATTGACCTGAGTAGCCATTTCCCTGTGGGTGCGGATGAATCCGTGAGGCCAATGACGTATCTGAAGGTTGCAGATGATACATGCAAGATTTCTCATGTCAAGGCGATGATCCAGGGCGCGAACGTACGTCTTGATATCTTCCGCAAGGCCGATGGTGTGAATATCGGCCGCGTGAAGAATTGCCGTTGCACGAAGTCTTCCGAGATCCTGATGCTCAAAGTGTCGTGGCTGAATGCGACCAATCAAGATGTCAGCTACACGTTAAAGTACACTTATAAAGGTTTGAACAAGCAGACAATCTCGAAGGGAATTCTGGCACGAGCCGGCGATGAAGGGTTCCTAGTGATACCCTTGTATCCAGTTGCTGGGACGAAATCCATCGAGGCCGTCATACTGCGGAGAGGCAGACCCAGGAGAACCCGCTCGACAACAATCGGATAAAAGAGACGATTAAACAAATCGCATCAGCCCAGGAAAGGACTGATGCGGTTTTTTGTTTAGAAAAGGGTGGAAAAGAAAAGCTGTGTCACCAAGGCGTTTGCCAATCGCTACCCCGATGCCGAGGTGGAAACCATTACACCGGAGAATATCGCGGAGTGGGTGGGGTAAAAAACCAAAACGTTGCGAAAACTAGAATATTTTGTCGTTGCTCTCGAAGACCAGCGGAAAACCGATGGTAACGTCATTCATGGTAATGGAATTACGGTTGGTTTGCGTATGCTTTCGGCTCCGCAGATTGTTGATATACTTTTTAAATTAGACATAGACTCCTTCTTTAGTTGAATTTATGTTGTTCTGTCTATCTCAATTTCAATAAAATTTGAACGAATTATTTTTTTTGAATAAGATAAAGTGGTTATGAATTATAGTGTGGAATAAAAATGATAGATTACCATTTTGCAAAAAAAATGGTAATTTGTTGATAACGTGAGGTGAAAAATATTGTGATAAGTTAGCTTTGATGGCTATGGATTAATTTCGACGGTGGCTTTTGCATTAAAGCTAGTTATAAGAGCTTGCTGAAATATGACATCAATGTTACCTACAATTGCGTCACATACTGTAACTGATGCTATTGTTGTGATTCCGTGCTGTTGTGTGAGTTGAACCTGATAATTTAGATAGGTGAGACCGTTTCGTTGAAAATTTTGTTGAAAGTCTAAGTGAAAGTGCTGGTTGGATGCAAGGTTGTTTCTCATTCTTCCTGCAAATCTACTATAATTAATGGTATTAAAAAATGCCATTGCGTCCCTTGTGCGCCTAGCATTGAGGTTGGCATAATTTTGGGGTTGTGAAACACCTGTGGTCGAGGTGACGCATTGAATTACAGAATTTGCTGAATTTCTAGATGGGTGTTTTTTTCTTTGTGCTATTTTGCTTGTTGAATCTGTGTTGTTCTGTATATTTTTTGTTTGCTTCTGTGTCACTGCTTTTTCGCCCATCACATCGGCTTCATGTTCTAGCGCAGCATTGTCATTCACCGGCATTCCATTAATGTTCGTAGTTGGAGAAACTCGACCAGCCATTTGCTGGGCAACGTGCCATGCTTCGTGCGGGAGGTGCTTTTCTTGGCCGGGGGCCACATGAATGTCGGTTCCCTGCGTGTATGCCAAAGCCTGAACGGTTGCAGGTTTAGAACTGTTGTAATGCACACGCACATCGTCCATCGAGAATCCCGAAAGACTCTCGATTCCGGCCTTTAAATTGTCTGGCATCCCTGTGTTGTTGGGGCGGGGTGCTTCTTCTCGCTGTGCGGCATTATTCGCCATGTCGGCCTTGCGCTGTAGGGATTCGCTTTGCGAAGATGCGTCGAGAACAGAGGATGCGGAGGAGGCATCCTTCTTTTGTGCGGGGGATTGCTTGGAGGCGTATGTGGTGGACATATTATTCCTTTATGCTATTTTGAAGTAATCAAGATAAAAAATGAATGTAAATTAGAATTATCAACCAATGTGCGATTTCGGTATTTTCGTTTAATCAGGAATTTCCATTTCCTTTGAATTTCTAAATCCATATTTATGATTTTCCCTTTCAATTAGTTCCCCGCAACGAGGACCGTTAAATTGCCAATACAAACTAACAACATCTTCGTCAAAACACAATCCATTGGATAATCCAGTAAAAACCTCTGCAACAAATTCAGCCTCACTTTGTTCTCCTTTACAAACATAAAGGCTTACCTTCTTTGCAGAATTAATACGATCGGTATGACCATCAATAAGAGGGGTCTGTTTTTGTTTGAAAAAATTAACTGAAGATTTTTCGTGTAATACGTGTCCCAGCTCATGCATAATTACAGCAGATCCAAACTTCGTTTTATCATCGCCAGAATAAGCATACGGAACAGAATCAGCAATATTAGGAATTGTGCTACGCTTACCCGAATCAAACAGACTATTTATGCTACTTGGTTTTAAACAAATTTTTCCTGAGTCAAAATTATACGAGCATTGATTAGTAAAATTATTAGAGACATATATTTCCAGGTCATTGGGAATCACGATTGACATTTTCACTAGCTGTGTAAGCCAATGTTCAAACATACTCAAACAAGCAGATTCATCTGCAGCACAGATATCATTACCAAAATACAATACAACATTACGAGTTGTTCCATCTGAATATTGAATAGTGCGCTGATTTCTTCCATCCTGATCTTTTAATTTAAATTTATCTCTTTCAATTTCATATTGAGTCCGATCTTCATTTTCAACATCTTGATTTGAATTTAATTCTCTTTGCACAACTTGTTGCGCAGTTCCGTTCGCCAAATCGGCTCTTCGCTGCAGTGATTCACGCTGTGAAGAATTGTCCATAACAGATGCAGCAGTGTTGAAGTCCTTCTTTTGTGCGGGGGCATTTTTTTGTGTGTGAAATTGCATAAGGTTCTGATTTTTTTTGATTGAATGTGATGTATTCTATAATGTTGTTTAAAATAATATGCTACTCTCTTTATTTTTTATTTTTTTGGGGATGAATGTTATGTACTTTGCTTGAATTCAATGAGGAATGATTGACGAATATTGCTGTGGCCGTGCCGCAAATGGCAAGCAGCAGGTAAATCAAGCGCCCGCAGGTGTCAAGCCACTTTTTCTTATTTTGGCAGCTGTTATTGTCGGTCATGTTTTGTCCTTATACTTTATTTTGTGTGTGGTATGGATAAAGTAGTAAAAAAAAGGTAAATCGCTAGAATTAAAGCTTTTGCGTAATTTTTGTTTTATTTGTTATGGTGAATCTGATGGTTGCATTGAATGACGTACCTTTGCTGGAGGCTGGACATTTTGGTCTCCGGTTTTGTCTTCAGTTTCGTCGGTATGAGGAAGGGGTGGGCTGGCAGGACTTTTACCTAAATCCAAATTTATTCTAGGCCTAGAATCACTAGCATCAACGGCCGGAGCGAAAAATTCTTTTGCGCTTCCATTTTTGTGAATAACACGACCCGTTTTTAATTTATATTCCCCGTAATCTTGTTTCATTTTTTCTAATTTATCGTGAATATCTTTATCACTAATATTATATTTTGATCCAAAAGACCAAGCCCAAGATCTATACAAATCCTCAAATGCTACGCCACACTTGAGGTCGTCATCCCAGAATACGGAATTTTGTTGGAGGATGTGCATATTATTTCTAACGCACATGAAGCGAGCCCCTTCTCCAGCCAATTTCGTATAAGAATCTGGTGCAAGTCCCGTAAATTCTTTTCCTGAGGATGATGTTTCGTTTAAAACTGTTGGAATGTCTAATCCGAGAGGAGTACGTTCATGTACGTTATAATACGTGCCTTCTTTAAGGGGCGTTAATGGGGCTCCTTTAGGTGGTGTGTTGACCATTTTAGCAGTTTTTGTATAATCAACTCCTTCTTTAGTTCTTTTTCTTGACACTTGTGTAATATATCCAGGTCCACCAACATCTCCTCCTGGTGCTTTCCCATTTCTAAAATTGTAGGTTAAAGTTAAATCAACGGAAGAACCTTTCGATGTCTTATATTCTGCAGGAATTACAGCAGAAAAAGATTCATTACCTGCTAATGCACAAGTTCCCCCAACCCTCGTTAAATTCCCCAAATTTCCAGCTTCCGCAGATATTGCCTGTAAAGCTTTTACTTTTTCATCATGCTTACCGAGTGAAGAATTATCTTTTCCTTGGTAAATAGGACGACTACGAGTAATAGTGCATTTATCTACCCATGCTGGAGATGCTGTATAATTATCAGGAGGCGATGCAGGAAATCTTTGTATGCTATTCATATTAGAAAGAATATTATTCGATGTAGCTTCTTTCATATCCTTACACTGCACCGCCTTTTCCCCCATCACATCGGCTTCATGCTCTAATGCAGCATTATCATTGACCGGCATGCCGTTGATATTCGTAGTTGGCGATACCCTTCCAGCCATTTGCTGGGCAACATGCCAAGCTTCGTGCGGGAGGTGTTTTTCTTGTCCAGGAGCAACATGGATGTCGGTCCCTTGCGTGTAAGCGAGAGCCTGCACGGTTGCAGGTTTAGAACTGTTGTAATGCACGCGTACATCGTCCATCGAGAATCCCGAAAGACTCTCGATACCAGACTTCAAATTATCAGGCATTCCCGTATTGTTCGGTCGCGGAGCTTCTTCACGCTGTGCCGCACCATTTGCCATATCCGCTTTTCTCTGCAGCCCTTCGTTTTGCGAAGATGCGTCAAGGACGGCCGCCGCCGTAGAGGCTTCCTTCTTTTGCGCGGTCTTTTGCGTTTGTGCGTATGTGCTATGCATAGGTGTCTCCTTTTGTTAACCGAATCGCGAATCGGTCAGTAAAAAGCTGTCTAAAAGTTTGTTAATTTCAGACGAATCTTGCCCGCCGGCAATCATGTCTTTGGCTAGGTAGAGGGCTTCAAGTCCGCCTTTGGAATTGGCTATGGAAATCAGGTTGTTGTGGGCGTGCTTGTTAAAAAGCTGCTTCATATAGTTGGGCATGCCAATCGGCTGTTTGCCGCCGCAGATAGAAGCGTACAGGAATGCCTTCGCGGCAAGGGACTCCTTTTTTAACGCATCTACGCCCAAGGCCCGAATCAGTTTTTTCTTCGAGGCAAACCTTCTATAGATATTCGCCATCCAGCCGTTCTTGGTATATTTTATGTCGCCCGACAGGAACGATTTCTTCGAATCATGGCCATGTTTGTCTTTTTTGCTGTGATGAAGAAATGTCTCTATGGATATGATATTTCGCCTTTCGGCGTCGTACAGTGCGTTATGCGCGTTGTCGGGCACAAAGGCTACGTATTTCTTGCCGGGGGACAAATCGAAATTTTCCGGATCGGCGAGCAGTTCAAAGCATTCAAGGTAATTTTCGTTCCCTCTTTCGTTAAATTTGAATGCCACCATGGATCCTTCGTCGATTCTTTCGCAAGTAACGGGGGTGTCAAAATAGGGCGTGAACCCGATTTTCTCTCCGTTATACGGAATCTGGTCGTTGTAGGCGCTCAGGTCCGGATAGTATATGAATGCCCCTTTTGAAGGGTGACGCCTGGGGACGCCCCCTGCTCCGCGCAAAACCATCTGGGCAACAGGGACAGGACGCCTGTCGTCAACCGAGGCTACGTCGGAGATAGGCATGTTCTGCACTGGGGCTTCTGTTTTTGCGTAAGTTTGTTCAGGCATTTTTCTTTTTCACTTTGGCAGGGTCACTTCGATAAGGTCACTTCGGCAGGCTTGCTTCGACAGGCTCAGCACAGGCAGTGACCTTAGGCGAGTTCTTCCTCTTCGGGGATGGCTTCTCGCTGGATGGACTTGCCCTGCACGGGTTCTTCCTCTTCTTCGAGGGAGGCGCGTTGAAGCGCTCCATCGGCGAGGTCGGCTTTGCGCTGCAGGCTTGCGCTTTGCAGCGAGGTGTCCATGATGTTTGCGGCGTTGTTGTTGGCGACGCGTTGGATGGCGTCGGATTTCTGTGTGTATGTTGCGTTCATTTTTTTCTCCTGTTAAATTTTTCCTTTTTTTGGGTCCCCGCCTTGCTTCGGCAAGCTCAGCACAGGTCGCGGGGATGGCAAAGCGAAGGGTTATTTGATGTTCCTTTTGGGTAGATCGGCGTTGCGGTACACTCTCAGCAGCGATACGGCTATCACGGAGAGCACCAGGACAATGATGGGCAAGAACCGGAACGCACCCGCGAGCGATGTGGCCACGGGGTCGAACAGTACGAGCATGGTCGTGGTGAATGCGGGCGGCACCACCACAATCCCGACAAAAAAGGCGAGGTGCTTGTTGAAGAATGCGCTGATGGTGCAAGATGCAAAGTAACCGAGCAGCAACAGCACCACAAGCGAGTAGACCACCGTGTTCATCAGCCTGAACGCCCAGCGGTACATGCAGAAGAACGGGACTGCCGAGCGCGCCTGCGAACTGAAGGTGATGTCTTTGTCGTCTTTCTTGTAGAACTTGGTCAGGCACATCCCGATTCCGCCGGAGGGCCCGCATATTTCGGCTGCGCCCTCGTTTGTCGCGAACGGGGCCACCGCCAGGCCGTAGTAGCTGTCGTTGAAGAACGCGGCGTCGTCGCCAAGCTGTTCCCACTGCCGGTCATCAAACCAGATTACGGGTATAATCGCCTTCAGCACGATGTGGCGCTCGTCCCCCTTGAGGTACATGCTCAGGTTGTCGTGAATCAGGCGCTTGCTGCGACCGACGGGTTCCTCGGTTACCACCAGCATCAGGTTTGTCAGGCTGTCGATGATTTCATCGGTTTCGGGCCTTGCCCCGTTTTGGGTCACGGGTTCGGTGATTATCTTGCGGAAGTTTGCGTAGCTATAAATTCCCCCCGGCAAGTCGACGATGCCTGTGTCGTTTGCGACGGCGTAGATGTCTTCGGCGAGGTCAACTCGGTTTACCATCATGTTCAGGAATACGTTGGGGTTGTGCTCGCGCAGTCTCAGGTGCAGGTTCTTGAAGAACTTGTTGAAGATTGCCGTCGATGCCGAGTCGGTGGGATAATTCCTGAAGAACAGCGTTGCGCCATCGCCACGGTTTCCGTAGTCGTCGCCGGAAAAACTCAAACGGTTCACGACTCGCTGGAAAATGGAGTTGTTCTTGACGCTCACCAGTTGCTCGATTTCGTCCGAAAGATTCGCGAAGAATGTCTCGAGCTGTTCGGGGGTCTTGAATCCCGCCCAGTCGGATTTTCCGATGATCCAGTCCATCTTGACAAAGTGTTCGTGCGCCACGGCCACGAAGTCGGAATTGCCCGGCTTGCCCAGGTAGGCGAGCGCGGGAATACCCGACGGCATGTGTAGTTGACCGTCACCGTCAGCGTACATTGCATAAAAGGCGATGCGCGTCACTGCGCTGAAGTTTATCCACTTGGTCGTGTCGCTTGCGAACCAGTAGGGGTATATCCCGATCACTTCGCCATTGAGCTGGTCCTGGTGACTGCAGCCGCACCCTTTGCCTTTCCAAAGAATCGGTTTTGTCTCGTCGAAATCTACCGCTACACGCGTCGTCTTGTTGACAGCCTTGGCAAAAAGTTCCAAATAGAGCGAGTCAAGCCGGGAGAATACGCGATTCCAGCTCTCATCGCTGCAGTGGCGTCCGCGATACTTGTCCAAATAGTGGCGCAGGCGTATTGCGGCCGATTCTTGAGACACGCTCTTTTTCGCATTTGTTGTCGTGGCTTGCGGTTGCAAGGGAGCGGAGAATGTCTCGAGTTCCTCGAGTTGCTTGTCGTTCCAGAGGACCGTGTCGTATATTGCGTAGGTGTTCGTTGTGTCAACGCAGACCCGCAGGAATGCGGCCAACATGCTCAGTGCATAGCGGTGCGCAAGGAGCGAATCGTTGAACCGGATTCCCTGAAGATTGTTCAAGAAGTCAAGTACGATTGGCGAGAACCGTTCGCCCTGGAACTCAAGTACCAGTTTTTCCTTGAGCGTTGCCATTGCCTTTTCATCAATCCACACCTTGTCTATCATCGAGTCGGCCCAAAGCGTGGCCCTTTTCTTTTCGGTGACGGCTGGGTTGATGGCGATAAAGTTGTTGATGGTTCTCGCAAATTCCGGGTAATCGCGAACTTCCTGCGACATCAGCGCAATCAGGTCCTCGCGGGTGCCGGCTTGCCAGTTGATATACTTGTCGAGTATTTCAAAAACGGCCGTGGTGTCCTTGAGTTTATCTTCTGTGATGAACTTTTCGATATTCTCGGCGGTCACTTCGTACGTACAGAACTCGCATATGTCTGCGTGTGCAGCGATGGTGAATGCGCCAACAAGGTACAATACGATTTTTCGAACAAATCCTATCATAATCCCTTTCCTTCTTTTTGCAGTTCCTTCGAAACCCCTTCACGTAAATCTAGTTTGTTTATCTTTTTTCTGTTGTCTATAAGTGCCGAAATGGCTGCATAGCGTGCCACGTTGGTGAGTGCGCCTCCGGCTAGTTCATAATTTTCGGCGAAGTATTCAAAATTTTCTTCTCGGTTGTCTACATCTGTCTTTTCGAAGATGTTTTTCCAGAGAGTTAGGCGCTCTTCCGGCTCGGGCATGGGGAAGTATACGGTGCTCTGGAACCTTCGTGAAAATGCCTCGTCGATGTTCGATTTCAGGTTACTCGCCAAGATGACGATGCCCGGGAAGTCTTCCACGCGCTGTAACAGGTAAGAAATTTCTTGGTTGGCCGCACGGTCGTTGGAATTGTTCGCCTGCGTCCTTGCACCAAATAGGGAGTCCGCCTCGTCGAAGAACAGAATCCAGTTGTGGCATTCGGCCTGGTCGAAGATGTTCGACAGGTTCTTCTCGGTTTCGCCGATGTACTTGGAGATGACTTGCGAAAGGTCCACACGGTACACGTCCATCCCCATCTTTTTGCCGATGAGGGTCGCAGTCAGTGTCTTGCCGGTGCCGGGCGGGCCGTAGAAGAGCACTCGGTAGCCGTTCTTGAGATTCTTGCGGAGCCCGAATCCGTCTAGAATTTCCTCGGAGTGGCCAATCCATGCGATGAGCTGGTCGATTTCGCGTCTCGTGGTGTCGGCAAGGACTAGGTCTTCCCATTCTAGGCGCGACGTGATGCGCTTCGCCGGGAAATGCATGCTGTAGTCGGGCTTGTTCTGCACGCCGGTGGTGAAGTATTCCAGGTATTCCGAGGATATGCGGAGTGCCGCCGAGTTTCTGGGTTCGCCGGGTTCGCCGTATTCGAGTTGCAATACGCGTTCCGAGACTAGCCTCTGGTCGTTATCGAATAGCCGCATTACTTGCAGGCGTCGCGAAAGGTCGTTGCCGGCAAGTAAGAAGAGCGCCGTTTCGCAGGTGGGCAAAAAACCTGAGTGGCTCTTGCCGTGCCATCCGCCGAATTCCGTGTACGGTCTGCCAAGCAGCTTGTTGTTCAAGAAAAACGAGTCGAGCGCCTGTGGACACAAGTGGGGGAGAAGCGCGAGCGTAAGCACCAGCCTTTCGTCGAATCCGAGTTGCATGCGCGTGACGATTTCTCCGTAGGGCGAGCCCGCGTCCAGTTCGGGCGGGGTGCACAGCGACACGTCCAGCGTTTTGCGCTCGTCGTCCTCGGAGCAAAAATACTGCTCGAAGCGCAGGTCGATAACTTGCCGGCACCAGTCGATTTCGTTCTTGAGTGTCTCTTCCATGTTCGCCTCTATCGCCATGTAACGTACAGGGGGGATTTCATCCAGGAGAGTTTCACGGTCGAATATCCCCATGGAAGTTTGTCAAGCAGCATATCGTATGTCGCGCTTTTTACCGAGAGCGTGAGGCCTTTTTCGTCATTGTCCAGGATTCCCTGGCGAATCAGGAACGCGGTGCGGAGCCCGTCGGCGCTCGTGTGGCCGAGTGCGCCCCAGTTCGCAACGACTCCTTGGAGCATGTTGTCTGCCAGAGCTTTCAGTTCGTCCGAAACCGCGGGCAGTTCCGCGAGTTTTTCCCCGGCATCGAATCCGCAGAGCAGTTGCGCTATCGACTTTTCTGTCTTGGGCGGTTCATAACTACCAAATACCGTGTAGTTCAGGAGCGCAAGGGCCAGTTTCTGGCTCTCGTCGTCTATGAACTTGCGGCCCTCCGTGCATCCGGCCTTTTCGAAGAGCATGGGTATGTACGGAGTGAGCAGCACGACGCCGCAATCTCCCGCCTTCGAAGGCTGCGCCGCAGGCGTGTTCGGCTTTTTCTCCCCGAGCTTTTTCAGGCTCTCGAAAACGCTGCACGCGATCTGGCGGATATCGAGTCCGGGATTTTCAGCCTGTACACGCTTCAGGATTACCTCGGCAACATGCAGCGGGTCGAATTTTTCTTCCACATGTTCCTTGCACCATTCCTCGACGCAGTTGTTGATTGTCTTTTCGAGCATCGTCGATTTCTCTAGTGTCAGGCGCTGCCCGCAAGTATCCTGCAATATCTTTGCGACAGGGGTGCATTGTTTTTTGAGAAGGCGTTCGCGAATGGTGGTCGTGAGTTGCTGTACCAGCCGTTGGACAATATGCCCGAAGGCATCATGCTCGGGGACTGTCCCGAGGTCTATGGAAATGTCGTCCAAGATTATGTCTTCGTTTTCGGGGATAACCGATTCAAGGGAACGATCCAATGCATTCATCAGGTCGTTTCGCGCCAAATCGTAAAGCCTGCTTTCTATTTGGCTGGCCTGCTCGGCGTTGTCGCAGGTCAAGTTCAGAGTCATGTCACCGATGCGATTAAGTTGGGTCATAGCCATAGTGCCCCCGAAACGTAGTTTTTATGTTCTTCGAGCCATTCCTGGGCAGTCTGCGTGCTTTCGGCGCTCCTGTAGAATTCCTGCGACAAATCTGACGTCACCCAGTAAAAAACGGGTACCAGGTGGGCGGGGAGCTCGTCGCGTATAAAGTGTTCGATGCCGTCGCGTTTTTTGGGAGAGTTGGTGAGCGGGGTCTCGATCGACCATACGATGTAAATCTTGCCGAAGCCGTTCTCGATGAAGACTCCGTCCAGTGCGTGCATCTGTGCGAACTGCTCCTCATGGGATGTGGCGATGCCGAGCATTATTTCGATTCGGCGCTTCCACCATTTGCCGCAGCGGTGCAGGTGAAGTTCGGGCAAGTGGCGTAGATAGCGCACTTTGGCACGTAGTAGGTTGTGGTAGGGGACTCGTTCGTCCGCTTCGTCGGTTTCGTGCATCAGCAGGAATAGGGCGTCGGGGAATGTGACTCCGTACATGGCGAGCATTTGGTTCAGGATTTGGTTGTAATGCTCGAAGTCGGTCTTGAGCGCATGTATCGAGAACATGTCTGCAAAATCCTGCATTGCCTGCAAAAAGATCATGAAGATATGCTCAATCGGTTCCAGGTACTTCTTGAGTTCGTCTGCGCTTTTTCCGTAGCGGTAAATCGAGGGGAACTGCTCGATGAGCGGGAAGAAATCCAAGAAGTTGCAGTGATTTCCTTTCGGGAGGTCGGGCGTGGTCATTTCCTCTATTTTGAATAAAATATCGTATTGGTGGCGAATGGGGTCTGCGTTCTCGGTTTCGATGATAACGTCCGCGATTTTTTCGCCGAGACAACGCCAGTCACTCCAGAGCGTAGCAAAGCGCTTTAGCAATGACTCGTGCGATTCCGTGCAGGTGGCTGCCGGCCAGAGGCGTACGGAGTAAATTCCTGGGGCATCCACGTGGAAGTCGACGCGCTCCATGCCGAGTTTCGTTTCGAAGAACCTTTCGTAGTCCTTGACGGTCACGGGGAACTGCTGCATGACCTGCTCGCGGGTGTACAGCGCCTCGTGTGCATAGTTGATGCTGCCGTCTGCTTGTGTCAGGAAGGTCTCGATGTCGAATCCGGCTTTGTAGCCCAAGTCGGTCAGGGCGTAGACGATCTGCTCCAGGATGGTGATGCCTGGATCGTGCGGGTTGAAGTCTGTCCAGATATTTCCGCACAGTTTTTGGACAAGACGGATCCCTTCGAGGCGAAGCGCCTCGTAGTCTAGCTCTTGCGGCTCCGTAATCTTTTTAAGCTGCTTAATCAAGGGTCGTTTCCATGAAGTTGTCGTACCAGAGCTTTGTCAGGCGGTAACGCACGAATGATCCGTCTTTGTAGGCGCAGTGAACGCGCAGTTGCAACTTGAATTTGTACTTGTCGCTTCCCGAGGCCCAGCGGATGTCGATTCTGGATCCGCGCCCGCCGTAATACGACTGCGTCTTTCTTATTTTCGTATGTCCGTGGAATACGTTCAGGGCGATGGCGTGAGTCAGCGCGAAACGTCCTTCGTCTTCTTGCCCTCCGGCTCCTGCCATGATTTCGAATGCCTGGCAACCGGTCATTTCCTCGGTGATGTCGTGCCACTTCCCGTCGGTGGGGACTTTGAACTTTTCGTTTTCCTTGCCGAGGCGACCCGACGAAGCGACAATGCCGTGAACATCCAGCTCGCATTCAGGTTCTCGTGTCCCGATGCCGACTCCAAATGATTCCTTGTCGCTATCGGGCAGCGACCCCACCAGCGAAAGTACGCTCGATGCCGGGTCGATGCCGGGTGTGCTCAAATGGAATGCGCTTTGGTTTCCGTTGGTGTCCATGCGCACTTCGGCATGCCATAGCGGCTGGCCTTCGGTGGAGTTTTCGTAAAAACTCATCAGCTTTCCGGAATCCGTGATTTGCGAAATCTTGAGTCCGGTCTCGCGAGTTTTTTCGATGCCCTCCTCTTCCACGTTTACCATGGAGTCGATGAGGTCGATAAAGTCTTCCTCGCAGGGCATCTGGCCGGCCTTGAATCGGTTTTTCAAGAGAGATCGGTTTAGCTTAGACATTGTTTTTCCTCTGGATAATAAAGGTGGAGCCGACTTCGAGATCGCCGTAACCGACTGTGATGTCGCGGAAATCCTCTGCCTTTGTAACGACGTTGATAAAATGTTTTTTCATGGGAGTGAGAATGCTCCAGGGATATGTGCCGCGAATCCGGTCTGCGTTATTTTCTCCAGATTCTTCCATGCTGTAGTTGGTATGGTCCCTGGAACTGATGCGGAGTACGGAAAAATCGTGTACGGTCTCGATATAGGGCAAGCTCTGGATATACATCAAGAGTCGATCCTTGTCGAGCGTCCTGCCGAAAAATTGGGATGCATTGTCGCTGTTCCAAGGAGAAAGGTAGTCGTTGATTTGTTCGTTCAATTTCAGGAGTTGCTCTCCCTCGTCGGTATCGTTGACAAAGTCTATGTTGCAACGCACCTGGATCTTTTCGAATTGCGGGTTGATGACCACGATTTTTGAAAAAGCCGAGGTTCGTTGTTTTAGGAAGGCTCTTATGTTTTCCAAGGTCATTCCGCTTAGGCGCGAATCCCACATGAGTCGGCCATCGTTGTAAAGGGGAGCTACGGGAACAACGAGCATCTGCCCGGGGCTTGGAACGTCTGGTTTTTCGGGATTGAGCCCGGCAAAACATTTGACCAGGTGCACTTCGGGAAAATATTCTAGGATCAGGCGCTCGCAATCCCTTGCAGTCAATACGCGATTGCGGTGGTATAGGTATTCGGCGACGCGCGTGTGCATTTCATCCGCATCTTCTTCGGGTTCCCCGCCGAAGGTCTCTTCGAGCTGGAACACCTTCGAAAGTCCACCGATGCTCTGTTCCAGTTCGTTGATGCTTCCCGGCTTGCAATGGTTAAAGTTCTTCTTCTGTCCGAAACCCGCACAACGGACGACTTCCACGGCTTGCGCATAAATCGAAAAAAGTCGGCTGCAGTGGCGCCAGTTTCTCTGAGGTTCTAGCCTGAGCCAGTAAAGATTCTGCTGCATCAACGGAGAGTCGGATTCAAATTCCTTGGGCAGTACAAGGGAAACGATTCCTGATGTCGTAAAGTTTGCCGTCGTATTGTACAGAATGCTGTCTGCGGGAATTTTTGTCCAACCGTTTGTGGTCAGGTACGACCAGATAAATCCAATGTTCTCTTCATCGTAGATATTGTCCGAATCTCGGTTCATCTGGAAATACAGATTGACGTTCTTTCCTGCTACGCTCGGCGAGAGTCCCAAGAAGAGTGCTCCTCCCTGAAGTCGCAGGTGGTTCTTTTTGCTGATTCCCCATGGACGCAGGAATCGGATTTCGCCATCGCTATGGTCGGTTTGCCTCAACTTGATTTCGGCAGATGCCGTATAACTGACGGAAAGATTTTCCAGTTCCGGCGTGTACGGCTGATTCGGCAGTTCCAAACCCGTACCAAGATTTTTTTTGACTGCCTGTTGCATCAGGCTACCGCAAAGGACTCTCGAATATTCCTGATGCAAGAAGGCATTTTCCGGCGCTACAAGTTTCACTTTGAAAAATCCGTCGCGTGAACTTGGCGAAAATTCAAAGTTTTCGGCATCGTAATTCTGCCGGAACGAAATTCCTCCAAGAACGCTGTCGCAGGAAATGGAGAATTTATCCGAAATGCTGTCTGGATTAGAGCTGAACAGGTCGTGGAATACAGGCGCTTGCGTGCTGGATGGATGCCAAAGGCCACCAAGCAATGCTGAAACCGACACCTTGAAATCTCGCGTAAGCGGAGCATTGGGATAATGCTTGTACCAATCACAGAAATTCCGCGTATTGGGCAGTCCACGCCAGTTTCCATGGATTTCGAAGGCCGAAAGCCGTTTTCCCCGGATTTCTTCGCAGCCCACGATGAGCGAGTTCCCTATGGCAGGCAGGGGGCCGAACGGTTGTATCGGAGCTGTCATGGAAAGTGGCCCGATATCGTTGCTGAGCACGATGTTTCGGCACCCCGTCACTTTGGTTTGCAGCTTTACCTCGCGGAGCCTCAACTTCCTCAATATGTTCCAAGGATTGTAGGAGATGGTGGAGGATACGATGATGCGCATGGCTGGGTTGTCCATTGCATAATTCTTGCCGTGGATAGACGGGTCGCAGTTTGCAATGGGCGGTGCGATTTCTGGGAGCTGTACTGTAAACCCGATACAGTTGGGCTCGTAATTCGGATCGAGTACGCATGATTCCAGTTGATAGCCTTCGGCTTCGTACCAGCCGTCTGCCGTTGTAAAGGAGAGATGGAACGTGGTCGCAAATGTCTTGAGGAACAAATCTGGGCTTTGTCCCTTTTCCAAAAGAGTACCCTTGACGGTTTCTTCTTCAAAGATCAGTTTCACCTTGACGCGACGGATGCCATCGTTCAGGTAGAGCAGCCGGGAAGAAACCGCAAATCCGACTTGTGCATATTGCGAAGTTGTTATGCGGTCACCCGATCGCGTGAGGCCGAATAACGGATAAGGTGCGAGATCCTTATTTTCCAGCGCCTGCTCCGGCGTATAGATGGGAATCTCTGTAATTAGGGGAACGCAGTCGTCGGGGACGGCTAAGGTATATATTTTCTCTACTTGTGTGTCGTTAAGATTTGCGTCCGTAACGGATTCGAATTCAATGAGTTCGCCATCTTCGTTCTTGCCCGCAGTAAACCGTGTTCCTTTGGGGAGCCTGTAGTTGAAATCCTTCAATTCTATGGGAAGAATCACGTGGGCATGATCCCCGTGAGCCTCGTTTCCCCTTTCTCCGAGAATCTTGCGGAAATAGAAGTCGATGCGTCGTTCCGGCAGTTCGTTTAGGCGCTTCTGGATGCGTTCCAGCAGTTTGGCAAAGATTACATAAATGGCTGCTGCGGGTTCCGTGCAGCCGTCGCTATCTTCGGATTCGATGGCCCTCGCGAGGCTTGGAATATCTTTTTTCTCGATGACCAGCGGGCAGCCGTGTTGCTGTTCGTATTCGCAGATCTTTTTGAGCAACTGTTGCAGGGTCATGTCGTTGACTGCGACAAAACCTTTCGCTAGTTCCTTGAACGAGCGTGCTTGTTGGCTCAAACCGTCACTGACAAAAACGTGGTCCTTCACAAATATTCCCTTATATGCTTGCGTCCGTAGCTTCGTTTATATAGAATGGATACACCAGGTTCCGGCGGCTGTTCGTGGCGATAATCTTGTAGTAAATGCAGATTTCCATCACCTCGTCCATCGCCTCTGCTTTGATATCAATGTTCTCGATCTGTATTCGCGGTTCGAATAGCTGCACGGCCTCCTTGATTTCTTCCGTGATTTGTGTAAGCGTCGCCTCGCTGTAGTCGTTGAAACAGTATTTGCTGATGTTGCAGCCGAAATCGGGGCGCATCAGGCGTTCGCCGGGGTGCGTTCCCAGCAGAATGCGCAGGCTTTCCTCGATGTCTTCCTCCGCTTCGGACATGACGACGCTCCCGTTTTCGAAATCCAAGGGGAATTTCCACCCGCGTCCCAAAAAAGTCGGTGAATCCATTTATCCTCCTATTTGCACGGTGGGGCATCCCAGGACAATGGAGCCGCCATGGGCTGTAGAATCACCCATGCGGGCGGCCGGTTTCTTGTTGATCATGACCGTTGCGGAACCCTTGACAATCACGTCGGGAGGGCCCGCGCATACGCAGTTGTCTCCCATGACGGCTGCAGGCATTCCGCCAATCAAGACGGTCGGGACGCCGGGACCGACTACAGGCCCGCCAACGTGCGGTACGGGCGGTACTCCGGGAGTCTGCATGGGGCATGTGTGCATGTCGGTAATTCTTGCTGCTGGTGGCATGTTTCCTCCCTAGTTGATCATGACCATGGCGCCCTTGACGACGGTCTGTCCCGAAGCCGAAAGTTCTGCCGTAGCTGTGCCTTGTGCCTTGAGCCCGACTTTCGCCTTGAATTCTACATTCAATCCTTCGCCTTTCAGATCTGTTGCGGACTTGAGTATGATACCGCCCTTGGCGTCGACATTGAATTTCCCCTTGGTGCTGACGACAATGTCCTTCGGAGAATCCAGCTTGATTCCGCTGTCGGATAATTCGACCTTGTTTCCCTTTGAATCTTCCAGGGTAATCTTTTTCCCCTTGTCGTCAAGCGTTATCTTCCGTTCCCCCGGAGTCATCACCGTGATGATTTTATCCTTTTCATCAAAGAGAACGCTGAGCTTTTCACGTGTCAGGAGCTGCTTCGTATTGTTCTCTTGATCCAGTTTTTTGGGGACCTGATTCTTTGAACTGTAAAGGCTTCCGAGAATGACCGGGCTGGAGGGGTCTCCGTTGAAAAAGCCGAGAACGACTTCGTCGTCTTTTTCCGGATAAAACAGTCCGCCAACGCCATTGGATGCGTATGGCGTGCCGAGTCGGGCCCATACTCCTTCCTGTTCGTTTTGCATCAGGGGAATTTTCACCTTGACCCGGTTAAGGTTTTCCGGGTCTTCGTGAACCTGCAGGACAATGCCCGTGAGGAGTCCCGTGATTCCGCAGTTGAAACCGGAGGCAGCAGGGGCCGTGGTGTTGAATTTTTCGTAGTACCACTCTTTTTTTAGCCCGAAAGAAATCTTCGTTGTCCACATGTCCGGTTCCATGTGGTGATGGATTCCCGACACGAGGGCGTTCCCGTTGAAGCGTGCGCTCACGTAGTCCAGTTTGACCTGATCGCCAAGGTTGGCCTTTGTGCTCCCGATGCAGGTGACGTTGCCATAGATGCGGGAAAGGTCGTTTTTAAGCTGTTCCGCCTTGGCCCAGGTATTAAGGGCATTTTTGTCAACCTGCGAATTTATTTGCAATTCAGCGTCCGGAATGGAAAGGACCTTCGCCAAGTCGTTCGCGTTCAGGTTTCCCTGGGTCTGAACGGATTGTGCGTTCGAATTTCCTGAAATCACGTCTTGCTTGGTAATGTCCCAAGCGCGTGATTCCACTTTTTTTACCTGGTGCGCTGCGTCGACGGTTGCGTTGAATTCAATGATGTCTGTTCCCCAGGTGAGTGAAACGTTCGGGCTCCCCTTGGAGGCGATGGGCTTTATTGAAATCCCGTTGTTGTCGGCAAGCAACCAGCAACCATTTGCCTCGGCGCGCGTCATGATAAAGTCCCAGTCGGTGCAGTAGTATTGCAGCAGCTCCTTATGGGGGCCGCCTCCCATGGAAGAGTCTATGGTGACGCCGTATTTGGAGGCGATCGCCTTGACGATGTCATCGTCGGATTTCTTTAAATAGTTCGCGTTCCGGCGCGATTCCGTGAGCGCTATTACTTTGTGGCGGCACACAATCTTGGTGCAGCTTCTGCCATCCGGCAGAATGGATACTCCCAGACTGACGATTACTCCGGTAAAGACAGGTTCAAGCTGTGTTCCATACCCTGCCTTGAGCGTCACTTCCTTGCCGGGCTTTAGCTTGTCGTCTTCGCACAATTCAAATTTGCCTGTAGTTATGTCTCCATCGGCAAAGACAATTGTAGCCCTTGGTATACAGTTGATGCTGTAGTCTATGTCGGCCGACAAAATGACTACCGTCGAGGGCAGGGCCTCGCCCCCACAGAAAAGCGCACATTCTATGACTATGCTGTTTTGTTCTAAAGGTGATTCTGCCACTTGTTACTCCCTGATAGGTGGAAATTCCAATGTCATTCCGGGCTTGAGCCTTCTAAAATCCGTCAAGCCGTTGATTCGTGCCACTTGAAGGTAATATGAGGAATCGTTATAAACGCGCTCGCACATCAGCGGTAGCGAATCCCCGGCCTTTACTACTACGAGGTGCGTCAGGTCGGGAGATTTCTTTTCTTCGTACGGCCATCTCGAAAAATATTGGGCGAGTTCCAAGGTAACCTCGGCACGTAACGGAATCCCGTTGATGTCGAAAAAAGTGTATTTCGTGGTTAGCTTCGTTACGCGGGTCGTAAAAATCATTCCGCACCATTGCAGTTTCACTATGGGGGATTGGTGTGCTTCGCCGTACGGTAAAATGGTCGCGTTTCTCAGGCACTCGATCATGTCCTTGATACTGTTGCAGTCCTTGGGCCACAGCTCCTTGGGAATGGCCCCTGTTGCGTCGAGGATAAGGGACGGGAGCTCGATTGTGGGGTTGGTGAGTCTTTGACACTTTTGAAGCATTCCGCCGGTATAGCGGAAATAATTTTCGATTCCTTCCATTACGGTGGTTGTTTCCGGGTTCAGCATGGCGTTGAATGCATTGCGTCCGGGAATGGGCTCAATTTTTTTTGTATTCTTGTTTTCGTAATGGGGAGCCAGTGTCAGCCTGTTAGAATCCATCTTACCGTTCCTTATCCCATCTGACGGAATCTTCAATCATTTGACGGCACTCTCTCAAGACGTCTTCTTTGAGGGATTTCGAAGATTCATTGTTTTTGTTTTCTTGCTCGACTTTTACGTTGATGATAAGATTCTTGATTTCTAGCGACATAGTTATAGGGTCCTCTTTAAACTCCGGTATTTCAGCGAAACGGTTTCTATCATAATTTCGGCCTTCATTGAATCGAATGCGTTGAAAGACCATTTGAATGGGTACGCGCCTTCAATTGTCCAAGTTGCCAAGGGCTTGCTTTCCGCATTTAGCAATGATACTTCGATCGATTTTGGATCCACCTTGTATCCGGCGCTCATGGAATTCAAACTCCTCATGCACCATCTGTAAAGAGAGTCTCCCTCTGTAACTAAGGCTCTCTTTAGGACTAAATCGGTATAAGTCATTTTCTCGGGTAAGTGGTAAACTGTCGAGTTGTCGCCCCCGCTGCGGACATCCTTCGTTTCTATGGTTGTGTCCAAACCAGAGACCTCGCTGAATGCGACCTCTGAATTGTCCAACTTAACAGAAAAGTGGAATACAACGGGAAACGACCAATCGACAGTATCACCCATGCGGCCTCTTAGCTATTCGAAATCGTCATTCCTTCATGGACAATTTCAATGCTTTCGACTGCGACTTCGTTGCCTTCGGCCTTGAGTTCGTATCCCGAAATCTTGGTCGGCCAGGCGTTCTTGAGCGTCCAGGTCATTGCCGGGGCGTCTGCTTCGTCCAACAGGCTAATCGTGATATCGATCCTCTTGATCGTATTCTGCTTAATCTGGTTGAACCATTCCCAGAACTTGTTGTCGCCCTTGAAAATGCCCTTCTTCATCGTGACATTGCTGTACTTGATCAGGCCGGGCATCTTAACAACAGAATAGACCTTGCTGTTGCCGACACGGTACTTGATTTCTTCGGATTGAGCATCCAGGCCGGTAACCTCCTGGAAAGACATTTCCTGATCGCCCCACTTTACCTGAAAGTGGAATTTGGGCATCGGCCATACGCTGGCGTGTTGTGTAGAACCATCTTCTGCCATTTTGATTACCTCCTATTAGGATTTCTGCTGTTGTTGCTGGAAAGTGATTTCGATGAATTCTGCCGGACGGATCAAGGCGACCTTGACCGTGATGCGCAGGATGCCTTCGAGAATGTCTTCGGGAGTCATTGTCTCGCCAAGGCCGATGTGCACTTCGAAAGCGTCTTCGGGGCTCGTGCCGGCGAGGCCGCCGCGCTTCCAGACGCTGGTCAAGAAGTTGCCGATCATGCCCTTCATGGTCACCCACGTATTCGCTGTATTCGGTTCAAAGACGAACGCCTTCGATGCGAGCTTGATGGATTGTTCGAGCATAATCATGGTGCGGCGTACGTTCACGTAACGCCAGTCGAGGCTGTTGCCGTCGAGGGTACGGGCGCCCCAGACCTTGTTGCCGTCGCCCACGAAGGTACGGATTGCGTTCACAGCCTTGCCGTTGATAGGCACGTTCAGGTCTTCCTGCTCGTCGTTCGTGAGGTTGACTGTCGGGGAGATGACTCCGTTCACGCCCACGTTGGCCGGAGCCTTCCAAACGCCGATGGAATTGTCCACCAGGGTATAGATGCCGGCCATGGCTCCCGTGGGGGGCATCAGGTTCAGCTGCTCGCGGATCAGGTCCATGATGGTCGCGTAGTTCGGGCAAATCACCGAGAGCGTGCGGTGAATCTTCTGCACCTGGGCGTCGTTCTTTACGTCGGCCGCCGCCATCTGGGCAATTTCGGCCTTGATCTGTTCGGCCTTTTCGGCGGGCTCAGCCGGGACGGCCGCATTGAGCATCGTCGTGAGTACGTCTAGGTTTTCGACGTTCGCGAAGGTGACTTCGTTCGACTGCACCACGCTCGTGTTGAGCCACGGATAATAGACGGCACCGTAGTTCAGGAAGTTTGTCACCTTCTCGCGGAAGGTGGAGATGCATTCGCGCGGTTCCTTGAAGCCGTCGAACACGTCCAGGATGGCGAAACGGTTCTGCATTTTTGCGCAGTGGGCGAGCATCGCGTTCTGCACATTGGCGCAGGCATCTGCTGTTTCCAGCGAGACGGCTTCGGGAATCACGACCAGGGTCGGCTCCTGTTCCTTTTCGAACGGGATGATTGCCTCGGTAAGGGCCTTTTCCGAAATCTCTTCGCCGTAGGGTCCCACCGCCATGATGTAGCAGGTGGCGCCGCCGTTCTGGTAGAACAGGCGGATGGCGTCAAAGAGGCGGAAGCGGACCTTCGGCGGGACCACTTTTCCACCTTCTTCGAGCTTGTAGCGCATCAGGGCGCCTTCGCCAAAGACGGCCCTGTATTCCGCGAAGGACGAAATCCGGAATGGCTTGTTGAACACGGACTGTCCCTTGTATTCGGCTTTTTCGGTATAGCCGATAAACATGGGGATTGCCGTGGCAACTTCCACTACAGAACTGGGGAAAGCGTTTTTCTCGACGAGATAGACGCCCGGAGTTTTGTATGATGTAGGCATTTTGTTTTATCTCCTATGGGGTTATGTGTTAACAAAAGATTCTGCGACAATTTCTCGCTTGTCATTGAACTCAATCGTGGAGACCGATCGGGCGTTCATGTTGGGTAGACACTTGATGATGGGTTTCGAAGTCTTTTTCTCGCGCAATTGGAAAAGCGGGGGCGTATTGTAACGCAAAGGGATTTCCTGCTTCGAGATGAAGATGGAATCCCCTAAATGGCGCTTGGAGAAGTCGAAGGGGCTTTCTTCGTTGCCGGCCTTGATTTTCACGATTTCGACAGCGTCATCCTCGGGAATTCCCGAGATGTAGTAGCACCACTTCATTTTCCGCGTCTTGAGCGACAGCGTGGCGTTTATGCCTTGTTTGCTCGGCATGTTCTTGAGTTCTATGCCAAACATGGGCTTGGGGTGCTGCATCGTTTCGGGTACGGCGTCTTTCGGGGATTGTTCCCAATTGAGCACGTCGCCCGTTACTTTCGCTAGCGGGATGGCATTTGCCGGAATGTCGCCGAACTCCGTTACGTTCCACATCTCGCTATACACTGGGTATGCCCAGAAAAGGAGGCTTAATTCGTTTGAGAAGGCAGATTCCTGAGCCACTAACCGGAAACCTCCTATGGTTTCGCACATCTGGAGTCCTTCGCGTTTCATGGTCGCTGCTGTCGGCGGGTCCGGCAATATGTTGAAATTACCGCACCTTTTGCCGAAGTACTCGTGTTCAATAAAGATATCTGCCCATATTCCGTAAATCATTAGAGTTTCCCTATGGAGGCGTCTTCTGGAACGTGGATGACATATGGACGGAAATAGGAATACTCGCTACCGAGTGCAACAGTGCGTACCTTGTACATGACCGATGGCACATATTTGCAGCCCAAAAAGCTCCAAAGGTTGCTCATTTCCTGAAAATTGAGGTTTTCAATATCAAGAATGAGCTTTTCTAGGCCGGAAGCGAGCTCGGGGGAATTTGCCCTGTCGAAAACGCTATGATCTTGAAAGAATCCGACGGCTTTGGAAAGATATTTCAGAGATTCTTCGTAATGGTTCGCCTTGAAATTTGCCGCTAGAACTATATGCAGGTTCAGGAAAATGGGGTTGGCTCGCATGATGTTGCGGAATCCGTCGAATTCGGGCTTTGCACTTGTATGTGCAATAGTGTCTTTTTCAATATTTGCGATGAACAGGACTAATTTGTTTGTTGAATGTTCTGATTCGTGCCCGTCGTTATCCATTATTCTCGAAACCACAACCATATCTTCTTGGATATGGCTTTTCCTGCGCAAATACTGGTTTAGCTGTGTCGCCAAAAATTGCAGGGCTGCTTTTATCATAAAGTCACTTACAATGGGTTTGTGTTAATGGATGCTCTCTTGTTGTTACCTTATGCGTTTATTTTATACTGAAAAGGCGAAGACAAAACTACACTAAAAAATTTGTATAACGTTAAATAGTTTGTGTAAAAAATGTTATGCGTGAAAAATTTCTTTTGATAATAATGAAAATTTTCGTCTGCTTTGTATGACTATGTTTTCGGTTATATATTCAATGTGTTACTTTGTGTGCAATTTGTCGAGATTTGTAATAAAAAATATGACTCCGAAAATTCGGGGTCATTTATTGTAATTTTTTTTTAACTTTGCTGGCGGTTTATCTGGTGCTCACTTTTTCCATTCGGCAATGATCATGCCTGCAACAGTCGCTGCCGCACCCGCGATGGCGACCGCCGTGATGCGTTCCCCGAGGGCGATGACCGCGGTAATGATGGTGACGAGAGGAATGGCATAGAGGTAGTTGCTGGCAAGCACCGTGCCGAGCTGCTTCATCACCTTGTTCCATACGAGGTAGCCGAACAACGACGAGAAAACCGTGAGGCAGAGGAAGTTGAACGCCACGACAGGTTCCGCGAAGTTTTGCCACGGAATGCTGGCCACCTTCGAAACGCTGCCCCCCGCCTCGATGAACAGTGCCGGAATAGACGTGAGTGCGCCATAGAAGAAAATCTTGCGCGTGATGAACAGTGTGGAATACTCGCCGTTGAGCTTTCGGACGACAAGCGAATAGATGGTCCATACAAATGCCGCGCTGATTGCCAAGAAGTCGCCGAGCGGGGAGAGCTTCAAGATGAACTTCCCGTTCAGCACCACGAGTACCATGCCGATGAACGTGATGAAGCAACCGAGAATCTGCCGCCTGCCGAGCCGTTCGCTCTTGTAGAACAGCCCGCCAAAGATCATGATGAGCAGCGGCGTGATGCAGACGATGAGCGAGACGTTGCTTGACGGTGCAAGCGAAAGTGCCGTGTTCTCGGTCCAGAAGTAGAGAGTGCAACCCGTGATGCCGCAGATGAACAGGATAAGTTCGTGCTTCCAGTTCTTGCTGCGGAACTGCTTGTGAGATGCTGCGAGCAACAGCAGGTACGTGACGACGAAACGCATCGTGAAGATCTGCACCGCAGAAAAGCCGTGGTTCAGCAGCACCTTCGTGCTCACGAAACTCGTGCCCCAGAAGGCGACTGTCACGACGGCGAGCAGGTGCCAGAGGGTTATATTGTTGCGTGAAGGAGTCATCGAGGGCAAAGATAAAATTTTTTTATCATACTTTGATATTTTTTTGTTATTGTCAATGATTTCTTTGGGTTCTGGGCCCTAGATACCATAAAAAAAAATATATTGGGTCGTGTGAAGAAGTTTTTGACCTTTTTGATGTTTGGTGTTTTTATTGCGGGCGTTCCACTTTCCCATGCAATCGAGTCTATTCCGATTAACGGAGTCAAGGCTTCGGCGACTCTGCTGGATAAGGACAAAGAGAACTACAGGCCCGAAAATCTGGTCATGAAGAAAAACGTGCCTCCCTTTTATCAGGTGTGGGGAGCCCCGTTCGACGACAGGAATGTCACTCTTGAATTTACGGTAGGTGCGCAGCAGGTCAGCGTGATTACGCTGCTTAACGGGAACATGCGCGACTCGGCTTCGTACGTGAACAACAGCCTCGCGAAGACTATCAAGATTTACCTGAACTCGAAGAGCAATCCGGTAAAAACGGTCAAGCTCGCCAAGCCGAAATGGAACGGGCACGAAAAATCCCATTCCGATGTCATCGTGCTTGACCCACCCCTCGAAAATGTGCACAAGATAATCATCGAGATACAGGACATTTATCCGGGAAAGAAATGGAACGACGTGTGCCTCGCCATGGTCAAGTTCTGGGGATTCGTCAAGATGCCGCGGAAAGTGAAACTGGGCAAGATGACGGACACTCGCGACGGGAAAACCTACAATACCGTCAAGGTCGGGGACCAGGTCTGGATGGCTCAGGATTTGCAGTACAAGACTCCGGGAAGCCGCTCGTTTACGGACCCCCATAAAAAGAAGATGAGGGAACTGCCTGCAGATGCCGGTTACGAATACCCGGAATCGGAAATCGATGGCGGAATCTGCCCCGAAGGTTGGCGCTTACCCAAGGCAGCCGAGTTTGCGGGACTCAAGGCACAATTCCCCGAATCGGCCTCCTTCGACGACTTTTTTGCGACATCGAAACTGAAACCTTTCTATGCCATATACGGGAATCGCAGGGGCGATCCGTCGGCTTCGCCGAATGTCGAGATATTCTTTTATCCGACCGATGCGTACGGGCTGAATTTCTCCACGTTGACCCGCCGTTATTACGAGGGCGAATGCTCCGAGGACCATGGGGAATACTTGGCGTTTTCTTCTTACTGGACTTTGGATTCGAAAAAAATTTCCCTTTGGCCGGATGACGAAGGCAATGTCGAGGTGAAGTCGCTGAAACATTACCGTTTTGGCGGCAGCGATTATTGCGAGGCGATGCTGAGTCCCGACAGCTACCACTTTGTACGCTGTATCAAGGGCGATGTCATGAAGGACCCGCGTGACGGCCAGATGTACAAGACGGTCAAAATCGCAAATCGGATGTGGATGGAAGAGAACTTGCGGTTCGAAGCGGGCGAGAGCGGTTGCTACAACGGTTTGAACGAATACTGCACCGAATATGGCCGGATGTATTCCTGGAATGCCGCCCAGACGGTGTGCCCCGAGGGCTGGCACCTGCCCAGCGATATGGAGTTCCGTTCGCTGACTGAGGCATCAGGGGAGTGGAAGGTCACGAACGAAGTCGACGAGCTCGGCTTTTGGGCAATTTCGCGCCCCGAATGCGAAACGGACAGCTGCGATGCTTCGAAACCCATGCGTTATGACGCTCCCGCCTCAAGCATCAGTGAGGAGACAAGCTCCGACGGCACCCAGACCCTGCCGGTCCGCTGCGTCAAGGATTAGTTTTACTAGCCCGAGCGTAATGTTTATGCAAATATCTGCATAAGCGCATTGACAAGATATAGCCATTTTCTATATTTACCTACATAACAAATAGGTTTGGCGGCTCCGAACCGCCGACTATCTATATTTGGTTTTGAAATTAAACAAGAGGCAAATATGTCCAAGATCGAAACTCTTTGCATCCAGGGCGGTTGGCAGCCGAAGAACGGCGAACCGCGCGTTCTTCCCATCTACCAGAGCACCACATTCAAGTACGAAACCACCAACGACATGGCGGACCTGTTCGACTTGAAGGCCAGCGGCTACTTCTACACGCGTCTGCAGAACCCGACTAACGACGCTGTCGCCAACAAGATTGCTGCTCTCGAAGGTGGTGTCGCTGCGATGCTCACGAGCTCCGGTCAGGCAGCCAACTTCTACGCCGTCTTCAACATCTGCGAAGCGGGTGACCACTTCATTAGCACGAGCGCTATTTACGGCGGCACGAGCAACCTCTTCTCCGTCACGATGAAGAAGCTCGGCATCGAATGCACGTTCGTTGACCAGGACGCGAGCGACGAAGAAATCGAGAAGGCCTTCCGCCCGAACACCAAATGTTTCTTCGGCGAAACGGTCGCCAACCCGGCTGGCAAGGTTCTGGACCTCAAGCGCTTTGCTGACATCGCCCACAAGCACGGCGTTCCGATGATTGTGGATAACACGTTCCCGACCCCGATTCTCTGCCGCCCGATTGAATTCGGCGTTGACATCGTGACGCACTCCACGACCAAGTACATGGACGGCCACGCCATGGCAGTCGGTGGTTGCATCGTGGATAGCGGCAACTTCGACTGGGAAGCGAACCACGACCGTTTCAAGGGCCTCACCGAACCGGATCCGAGCTACCACGGTCTCGCCTACACGAAGGCTTTCGGCAAGGGAGCCTTCATCACGAAGGCTACCGCCCAGCTCATGCGCGACTTCGGTTCCATCCAGTCTCCGCAGAACGCGTTCCTCCTGAACGTGGGCCTCGAAACCTTGCACCTCCGCATGCCGCGCCACTGCGAAAACGCTCTCGCCTGCGCCAAGTTCCTCAAGAACCACCCGAAGGTGGCTTGGGTTAACTACGCTGGCCTCGAAGGCGACAAGTACTACGAACTCGCCCAGAAGCAGTTCAAGGGCGGCCTCCCGTGCGGCGTCCTCACGTTCGGCATCAAGGGTGGTCGTGAAAAGTCCATCCAGTTCATGGACAGTCTCAAGATGATTTGCATCGTGACCCACGTGGCCGACGCTCGCAGCTGCGTGCTGCACCCGGCAAGCCACACGCACCGTCAGCTCAGCGACGAACAGCTCATCGAAGCCGGTGTCGCTCCGGACCTGATCCGCTTCAGCGTGGGTATCGAGAACGTCGAAGACATCATCGCCGACCTCACGCAGGCCCTCGACAAGGTGTAATCGAGTTACTTTGTAGCTTTTAAAATCATCCCGTGGCAGAAATGCTGCGGGATTTTTTGTTAGGTGCGATGCCCATTAATCACTTGAAAATAATATTCCGCTTGTTGTCGAAGATGGAGTTGTATTGCAACATCCTGTATTCCTGCAGCATCTTCTTTTCTTTGCCGTCGGCATAGTTGTAGTTCAGGAACTTGTGATGCGTTGTGGAATAGAATCCCCAGGAATTCATGGCGGGGATTTGCTCTTGCATGTCGCTCAGGAAGCGGTTGTAAGCCGGGAACTCAATGCCCGCGACCTTGTACACGTAGTTGCTCAGGTAGTTGAGGCTTGTCAGGGGGACGTCTATGGATTTTGATTCGTAGTTTGTCCACACGAAGAAGGGAACTTTGTACAACTTCTGGCGTTCCTTCAGGGACGTAAATTCCTTGCCATAGACTTCTTTGTAGAATTCTTTATTCAGCCCTGGGAAGTGATCCCCGTAGAATACGATGACGACTTTTTCTTTGATTTGTTCAAAATAACGCAGCAGGTATTTCAGGGCCTTGTCGGATTCGCGGATAAGGCCCGTGTAGAGTTCCGCGTCGGGATATCCTGGGTAACGTTTCAGCGGGACTTGGAGTTTCTGGCTTTCGTCGTCGGGATTGTACCCGCTGTGGTTCTGCATGGTGACGCCGTAAAGGAACAGGGGCTTTTTCCTGTGCTCGAACTTGTCGATGATGTATTCGAACATTTCCTGGTCGCTCACGTAGTCTCGGATTTTTTTCTTTTGCGGGTAGTCTTCGAGGAAGGTCGTGGTTTCGAAACCGAGAAGCGGCCAGATGGTTTCCCTGGACCAGCCCTGCCTATGGAATGGGTGCGTGGCGAAGGTTTCGTAGCCGAGCCCTTTGAGGTGGGTCGCCATAGAGTAGGCGGGCGCCTTGATGTACATCTGGTAGACGGAAATGCCGTGGTTGAAGAACGCCATGGAATTGCCCGTCAGGAATTCGTATTCGGAGTTGGCCGTGCCACCGCCATAGACGGACGAAAGCGCGAGCCCCTTGACGGTGTTCTTGTGGAGCTTTTTGTAAAGGAGCGTGTCGCCAAATTCAGGATTTAGGGTGCCGATGTCGGCATAAGCTTCGTCCATGATGACAATGATGGAAGGGCGCTCTGCAGTGGAATCGGCGGGTGCGGACTCGGCGCGTTTAGAATCGGCGGATGCGGAGTCAGTCGCGACGGAACTGGAATCTTGTGCGATGTAGCGTTCGGCGATTTTTTCCGTAATTTCGTAGGAGTATCCTTCCGGCGCCTGCTTGAGGGTGGTGATAATCTGCGCGAAGAAGTTGACTAGGAACCCGTTGTGGGTCGAGCCCATCTTTTCCCAGCACATCACGTAGACGGAGGGGAGCCTTGCGATGGAAATGCCTGCTGCCGCAACGCACAAGATGGCAGAAACGATGCGTGCGAGTTTCTTCTTGTTGAGCTGTACCGGCTTGAGGCAGAAGCCCATCTGCAAGATAATCAGGTACGAGAATAGCCCGCATGTAGGGTTGAACGACCAGCCGAAATTGTAGTTGCTGGCAACATCCTTGGCAACCCCTATGGCCAGAAAGTCCATGGGGTTCAGCTCGTTCCCGCGGAAACTGAAGACGTAGTAGTTCGCAAGGGAAAGGAGCAGGAAGGGAATGACGCCTACGGCAAAAGAAAGTCTCGGTTTCAGCGTGATGGCAAGCAGGAGCAGCGGGAAAGTCGCGAGCATCAGGAGTTCTGCGACAAAATTCCTCCAGTGCGCGATGATGACGAGCCCAATGTGCGTATCGGCGAAGCTCTGCGAGACCTGGGTAGAAAGGAAACAGGCGATAAAGAACCAGATGAAGGTGTAGATGGTGTTTTTTCGTGGTTCCGCGTCGATTTTCACGAATCCCAAAAGGACAAATACGAGCCCGAACGGTATTGCCACTACGAGGTAGCCCATAATTGTGAATGTAATGAAGGCCGAAATTCCTAAGGCGATACTGCTGGCTCGGCGTAAAAAGGCTGCGGAAGGTACTTTTTGCTTGCCGCAGATTTTAGGCAATTGGAATTTCACAGCGTGAAATATAAAAAAACGGGGGAAATGAAAAAAATTCTAGATTTGTGGTAACACTTTTAACCGAATCGAGTGTTACACTGGTATGAAAGTCGATAATCAGGCTGGCCAAAAGGCGTTTTCGGAACTGTACGAGGCATATGCTCCTATGGTATATAGGCGCTGTTTGTCCCTGCTCGGGGACGATGCCGAGGCGAAGGACATGATGCAGGACGTGTTCCTGCGCATTTACGACCGCAAGGATTCGCTGGACCTTTCGCAGCCGAGCAGCCTTCTGTGGAATACGGCGACGAGGCTTTGCCTAAACCGTATCCGCGACAAGAAACGCCGCGGCCTGGATGTCGATTCAAGCGATACGCTCCTGAACATCGCCTGTGCAGACGACGAAATGGACGGCTACGAGGCCCGGGGCCTTTTGGCTAAAATCTTTTCGAAGGAACAGGAATCGACGCGGACTATCGCAGTGTTGCATTATGTAGATGGCATGACGCTCGAGGAAACCGCCGAGATGGTGGGACTGTCGGTGAGCGGCGTGCGCAAGCGTTTGCGCACCTTGCAGGCTGGGATTAAAGATCTGGAGGTTAAAAGATGACGACCATCAAGAAGATTTCCGATTTCAAGATGGAGCGCTACCTGCTCGGGGAACTTCCCGACGTAGAAATGCGCGAACTCAGGGAGCGCGAGGTGAGCGACGAGATTTTCGCCGCCCGTGTGAAGAAACTGCGCGAAGAAAACGGCCGCATTCTCGAGGAATGCCCGTTCAATGCGCTGGAGGCTAGGCTTGAAATGGCCGGGAAGTCCTCTAGTTCTGCCGTGGGAACTGCTTTCTGGCTCAAGGTGGCCGCCGCCTTGGTGGTCGCACTCGGCATTTTCTCGGCGGTGTTCATGGGCCGCGACGTGGTGACGATGCAAAGCGACGACGCTTCGATGGAAGTCGCCATGGCCGATGCCGGTGACACTCGTATCAAGGGTCTGGATGCCCGCATGGAAGTCTGGAAGAAGACCGGCGACAGTGCTGTACAGCTGACGAACGGCTCCGAGGTCCGCGAAGGCGACGAAATTCAGCTCCGCTATTCGGTTCCGGAAAAATGCTATGGCATGCTTTTGAGCCTCGACGGGAACGGAACGTTCACGATGCACATGTCCGATGGCATGAGTGCGATGAAACTCGAACCCGGTAAGATGACGACTCTCCCGTATGCGTACAGGCTTGACAATGCCCCCAAACACGAGACATTCTTCCTGTTGACTTCGCATAATAGTTTTGACTTCGACGAAAAGAACCTGAACGCTTTGCTCAAGAATAAAGAAGTGAGCAATGTGATTGTTGAACTGCGCAAGGCCGGGAGATAATAAGATGAAAAAATTGATTGAAAAGCTGGATGCGTCGATGACGATTATGGCACTTTCCTTGGCGGCTCTGTTCTTTTTGGCTGCGGCTTCGAATGCGTCTGCGGCGCAGGGCGATAACCGTATTAGCCGTTATGTGATTGCTGTGAGTGCAAACTACGGCGGCGAGGGCCGCCCCATGCTCCGCTATGCCGAATCGGATGCAAAGTCGTTTGCGAATGTGCTTCGCGAAATGGGCGGCGTGCAGGCGCAGAACGTGATTGTCGTGAAGGAACCGGGCGTGGCCGGACTCCAGAAGCAGCTTGACGGCCTTGACAGCAAGGTCTCGCAGAACAAGAATTCGGGCGGACGCAACGAGGTGCTTTTCTACTACAGCGGTCATGCCGACGAGAAGGGCCTCCGCCTGGGCAATGAGATTTATGCGTGGAAGGAACTGCGCAAGCGCATCGACGCTCTGAATGCCGACGTGAAAATCGCGGTCATCGATGCTTGCGGTTCTGGTGCGATTACCCGTCTCAAGGGCGGTGTGGCGGTGCCCGCGTTCATGGTGGACCAGAGCAGCGACATGAAGGGCTATGCATTTATCACTAGCAGCACGCAGGACGAGTCCAGCCAGGAAAGCGACAAGCTGAAGGGTTCCTTCTTTACGCATTCCCTTGTGAGCGGCATGCGCGGTGCTGGCGACCTGAGTGGCGATGGAAAGGTCACCTTGTCCGAGGCCTACCAGTTTGCTTTCAACGAGACTTTGCAGAAGACCGAAACGACGATGGGCGGTGCGCAGCATCCGAGCCGCGACATGAACCTCGCGGGAACGGGTGACGTGGTGATGACGGATCTGCGTAGCACGAGTGCCGGACTCGAATTGGACGAGGATGTGGATGGCCGACTCTTTATCCGTGACGACAAGGGCGTGCTGGTTGCCGAACTCTACAAGAAGGGCGGCCGTTCCATGAGCCTCGGGTTCCCTGCCGGCAGGTACAATGTCCGCCTGGAACGCCCTGCCGAGTACAAGGAAGCGAGCGTCGTTCTCCAGGACAACTACCGTGCTCGCCTTTCGCAGAAGCAGTTCGCGATGCTTTCCACCGAAAAGACGACGCTCCGTGGCGAAATCGGCGGGAAAAGGGACTGCGCTTCTGGTGATTCCATCGCCTGTTCGCTTGATTCCCTCGACCATAACGGCAAATACCGCATGACGTTCAACTTGGTGGATGTCGACAAGGAACCCCGCAAGGGAATGCAGTTCGGATTGTTTGCGTCCGTTGCGCATGACTACATGTTGGGCTCGCAGGTTAGCTTGCTCGCGAACGGTGCGAAAAAGGAAATTCACGGTATTCAGCTGACTGCTGGCTTGAATGCGGCCAAGGAAAGGATTGAAGGCGTTCAGGCATCTTCGATGGTCAACTATGCCGGGAGCATGGAGGGCTTGCAGCTCGGTGTCGTCAATGCCGTGCGTCATGCGTCCAAGGGCCTGCAGATCAGTAGCACTCTGAATTTTGCGGAATCCTTTGACGGAGCGCAAATTGCATCGTCACTCAACGCTACGCTCAAGAAATCCAAGGGTGTGCAGGTCTCCGGTGCCGCAAACTTCGCTGCCGATACCGTGGACGGTGCACAGGTTTCGTCGGCTTTCAACTATGCGAAACGAACCGATGTCCAGGTCACTGCCGCGATGAATGTTGCACGCGAATCGGATATCCAGATTTCTGCCGCGATGAATGTTGCAAGAAAGAATGACGTTCAGATTACTGCGGCTATGAACGTTGCCGACGAGACGGATGTCCAGGTTTCCGCTGCGATGAACATCGCCGATAAACTTAAAGGTGCGCAGGTATCCGTCATGAATATTGCAGGCCGCGCCGAAGGTCCGCAAGTTGGCATCCTCAACATCTGCGGATATTGCGAATCGACTCCGGTTGGCCTCTTGAGTTTGGTCGGAAACGGTGTGTGGAGTGCGACGGCATCCATGAACGAAATGGGTGCGCTCGATATCGCGCTCCGCTTCGGGACGGCGTATTTCTTTACCACGTTCGAGGGCGCTCGCCTTATTGAGAAAGGTACGGGATTTAAGCACTTCAGCGACGTGTACGAAACCGGTCTCGGTGCCGGTACGCAGTTTGGCAAATATGGTAGCCACTTCGAGCTGGAATACATGTTCTTGAATGCTCGCAACGGCAGGCTGTTCAAGGATGATGATGAATCGGGTTTCCACCATCGTGTACGCCTAGGATACACGAGCCAGTTTGTCCCGTTTGTCGGTCTCTCTGTCGGAGGAACGATCAATGTGGTTTCTGCCGGTTATGGGGATGACATTTACGTGAAACCTTTGGGCAAATATCACGACGATTTCGGCAGCGAAAAGCACAAAGCGCGCTGGTGGCCCGGATTCTACGCTGGTGTGACAGTCGGAAGATTCTAGTGCTCCACAATCCCAAAGACCGCAAAAGCGGTCTTTTTTTGTATTGTATTTTTTAATTTATTTACGTTCAAAAAAGAATTATTTTTATTAGTTTGTATTAGAGTGTATGGCGTTCCTGACGATGTTAGGGTATTTTCCGAAGACACGCCTTACTGCGGTGACTCCTTTAATTTGGATTCTGCGGATGTTCCGTTCTTTACTTGCAACAAGAGCTTGCAAACGGACGGGATATATGTGGGCCTGACTAATCACATGACAGGTTCTTGTGCGCAGACCATATATTATAAATGCATGGATGATGAATGGCGGATTGTCGCAAAAGAGGATATACCCGCCGATTCGACTGTGCACCCTTGTTGCGACCCGAACGATGAGGACCCTTATGGTGATACACCCATCTCATAGCGTTCTCTATAAATACACCGAAGATGGCAGGGCGAGTACAGCGGCCTTGAATGTGAAAACAATTAGCAGCGCCCCAGCGGATTCGTTTTATGGGGCAATGTTGCTGTTGTTTACAACAGAAAAACATTTAACTAGTTTATATGGTTTTGTTTATATTGTATTTTGTTTAAGTACCCCTGTGCATGGAGGCTGTCATGTCAATGTTGTTCGGGGAAAATAAATGTATGTTCAAGGCCGCTTGTGCGCTGGCCTTTTTGCTGGTACTCATCTTGACCGCCTGCGATGCTACTGATGTAAATTCGCCTACAGAAATTGGGGGCTTGGCTTGTAACGACGGCATGGAAGTTGACGGCGGATATCTGGAAGTCATCAATACAGATGGTGATGGATATTCTTACTCTTACTATAAATGCGAAAATGGCAAATGGATCAGCGTCGATGAAGCGGAAGCTTATTCTAGTGAGGAAACTAAAGTTTTCACAAAATACTTGGGCGTTGATGGTCATATTAAGAGAGACCTCGCCGATTTCCGGAAGTGCAATGCCAAGAACGAGGGGCTTGTTGATTCAACGGTAGAGGAATATGAATTATATGTGGATTCCATCACGTTGACTATAGATTTCTACACGTGCAAAAACAATGAGTGGGTGTATGATGATGAAGCCTCTTGTGATGCTGATTTTCGTTATTTTAAAATAGGTATGTCGTGTAATGAATCGTATGGAGTGGATGGAGTGTATTATGAAATCACGAGACCTTGTTCTTCGATGCCGCGATATTCGAAATGTGAAAATAATAAATGGTCTCTTCTTCCCAAAGGGAATGTCCCGCCGGATAGTGCGATAGTGCTAAATAGTTCTAATAAGGCTTTTAATCACGGGGAAGTCTGGGTTTATTTCAAGAAATGCAATGCTGAAAATGAAGGGTTGATAAATTCCGCTTATCAGAGATTCGGTTCCCCAGATAAGATATATTACAGGTGCGAGCAAGGCTATTGGAAAGAAGTCGATGAAACTGCTATTTGCGATGCTGCGGGAGTGTCGTCAGGTGACGATTGTATAATTGATGATCGTTGCTATAAATACTTGGGCGATGGTGTTTGGGATCGTGTAATTTGTTTGGACAATCTTCTTCCTGAGTGCGATACTGCGGGAGTTTCAGTGGGGGCGATTTGTACAAAAGATTCTTGTTATTGTGTGGATCATAAATGTATGTCTAGCAGATGTGATGGCCTTCATACGTATCTCTACATGGGTAAGGGCGTTTGGAAAACTTTGACCGTCACTGATGATTATGGTAATCGAAGAAATTATGCTGATAGCTCTTTGGCGCAATGGACCAAGGAATGTACTGCCGAAAACGAAGGAGAAACAGAAAAACATGTTTATGGTATAGCCCCGGATGTTATTGAGTTGTATTACAAGTGCGTTGACGGCAAGTGGACGGATATGAGTGAAACCGATTATTATTGTCCTATTGAGAAACCGAAAATTGGCGATACGTGCTTCGCCAATTTGGGAGATAGTACGCGGTATTATATGTATATGAATGCGAAACTGCGAAATTATACCTATACGGATATGTGGGTCATTATAGACCCTGTGCTTGGTTATTGTCCGAAATTTTATAACGACCAGATGTATGCTTTGAAAGACGGAAAATATTATTGCTGCGATGCTTATTTTAGCACATGGACGGAGGTTAGTCTTGTCCCGCATCAATATACAGATCCGCGCAAAGAGGGCCTGACCGACGAGGAATACGATGTGCTGGACTTGCCGAAAGAGGCTTCAGTAGGGGACCGTATCAGCGGCTTGCTGGAGGTTTGCCTTCATCATAGGGAAATGCCATTGGGTACGCCAGAAGAGAGGCGTTGCGAGACGTATCATTACTGCATATCTAAAAATTATTATCGATATCGTGAAAATGGAACCTGGACGCTGGAAACATGGGATGACAGACAAGATGACCCCTCTTTCAATGCCCCCGATTGTACTCCGGAAACAGAAGGTATGGAATGGAGTATTCCGCCTATTTCAGGTGAACCGGGACAAATCCTCAAACGCAAGAAGGTGACCTCATGGGATTCTGATTCCAGCCTCTATTATGAATGCGACGACGAAACTATAGGGTACATTTTCAGCCAGTCCCAAAAGTTGAGTTCCGTTTGTATTTTTTAATTGCTTCTGAACATGGAGGTTGTCATGTCAATGTTGTTCAGGGAAAATAAATGCTTGTTCAAGGCCGCTTGTGCGCTGGCCTTTTTGCTGGTACTCATCTTGACCGCCTGCGATGGCGATGATGAGGTGTCGGCTTCTAGGGATGCGGTCTCTTGTGATTATGAACCAAATATACTTTGTGATGAATCGTATGAGATTGATGGGAAGTTTTACAATAACAGTCTTCATTATGGAAGTTGTGGTGATAGATATTATAAGTGTGAGAATAATAAATGGATTCCTGTTTCTAAAGGGGATGTAGGTGCAATTGTGTATGATCCATTTCCGTTAAAAAGTAAGGACTTAATCCAAAAACTTTATTTCAAGAAATGCAATGCTGAAAATGAAGGACTGGTCGATTCCGTCGTTCATGAAGCACAGTCAAAGATTGATGAAACATATGTAACATATTACAAGTGCGAACAGGGCTCTTGGAATGTAGCCGACGAAAGTGCCGCTTGTGATACCGCTGGAGTGGCGCTAGGTGGCGATTGCAGAATGCATGATTATTGCTATAAATACTTGGGCAACGGAGCTTGGGACCCTATAATTTGTTTGGATGGTCTTCTTCCTCAGTGCGATACTGCGGGAGTTTCAGTGGGGGCGATTTGTACAAAATCGCATTGTTATCGTACAAAATCCTCAATGGGATATTATACAATATGTTCCGGCGATAATACGTATATTTATATGGGCAACGGTGCTTGGAAGATTTTGACCCACACTACCGATAATGGTGATCGAAAAAATTTTGCTGATAGTTCTTGGGCGCAGTGGACCAAGGAATGTACTGCCGAAAACGAGGGTGAAACAGAAAAACATATTTACGGTATAGCCCCGAATGTTGCTGAGCTGTATTACAAGTGCGTTGACGGCAAGTGGACGGATATGAGTGAAACCGATTATTATTGTACTACGGAGAAAACGGATGTTGGCGATACGTGTACCGTCACGGTGGGAGATAGTACGCGGCATTATATGTTTATGAATGTGGGCCATTATTGGGAGGATTCTTATTTAGAAAATAGCTGGCTAGAATCCACTGTAGATCCTGTGCTTGGCTATTGTCCGCTAGCTGATGGTGCATATAAATGGAAGTATGCTCGGAAAGACGAAAAATTTTATTACTGCGGTAATGGTGAATGGCTGGAGGCTTGTCTTGTCCCGCATCAATATACGGATCCGCGTAAAGAGGGCCTGACCGACGAGGAATACGACGTTCTGGATTTGCCAAAAGAGGCTTCGGTAGGGGCCCGTGCCGGCGGTTTGTTGGAGAACTGCATCGATAATGAGAAGTTTGAGTTGGGCGGGCCGGATGAGTGGCGTTACGAGACGTATGATTACTGCATGTCGAAAAACTATTATCGGTATCGCGAAAATGGTTCCTGGACATTGGAAACGGAAACTGAGTTGGAAATGAACTACGCGATTCCTTGCACGGCTGGAACGGAGGGTGTTGAATACACTTTACTCCCTCGGCCGAGAGAACCGGGAAGAATCTACAAACGAATCAGCATTAAGTGCGATCCCATAACAGATCCGAATAGCATTATTAAAGAGCGATGTTATTGTGCTGATGACCTTGTAGAGTACATCTTTGGCCGGTACGAGAAAAAGTAATTGAAATTTGCGGTATCTGATTTTGTTAGTTTATAAATATGTGTATGGGAATTGGAAGGGAGTCGTTATGGCGAAATATGTGAAAAAAACAATCTTCGGTTTGGAATGGCCTGCATTGCGGTGGCAATCGGGCTTGCATTTTCCCTGACGGCCTGCGAAGGCGATGGTGCGATGTCGTCCTCTCGGTCAAAATCCGATGAGAATACTGCAGAAAGGGAATCTTATAATTTTCAAAAATGCGAAGCAGACGACGAGGGAATGATTGATTCAACAGTTTATAGTGGGACTCATGGCAAAACCGTTGCTTATTACAAGTGCGAGCAGGGAACCTGGCATGAAGTTCCTGAAAGCGGGGTGTGTTATATTGCGGAGAAAGCCATTTTTTGCGAGGACTATGATCCGTCGAGTGTGACGGGACCATCTGCTGAGATGGATTCCGCCTACTGCGACACTCTCGAGATCGCTGCTCCGCCTTATGTATGCAGCGAATCACTGCAAGTTGATGGGTATTACTATTCCTTTACTGGTTTTTTATATCTTGACTTAGGAGGCTGTACATTTAAGTGCCAGCACAATGAATGGTCCGTTGTTCCTGCTAAGAATGTTCCTGAAGATGCGAAAAAGTTTACGGATTATGATGTTGCCAATCGCACAGAAGAAGTTGGCAAGTTGAAGTTCAAGAAATGCAACGCAGAAAACGAAGGCATTGTCGACTCGTCGTGGATTGGTAATCCCAAGTACGGCAGAATGATGTATTATAAGTGTGAAAATGGTTCTTGGGGTGCTGGAGGCTTGTCGGCCACTTGTGACACGGCCGGGGTTCCAGTGGGTGCATTCTGCAGGAAGAAAAGTAACGTGGGTTTTTTCAATCAACTACCTTGGACTGGCGTGTATGTTTATGAAGGTGAAGGCGCATGGATGCAATTATTGCTCTACCGAGCTGATGGAGATACAAGTGTTTCTGAAGACATTCCCAAAAAGTTCGAGGATTGTTCCGCTAAAAATAGGTGGGACAAGGAAAAAATCGTTTATGGTGTAGGTTCGGATACCATAGCATTGTATTACATGTGCGTTAACGGCGGGTGGAAGAAAATTGATGAGGTCGGTTATCACTGCACCACGGAGAGTACAGATGTTGGAGACACTTGCTCTTTTGTATCGGGTGATAGTACGCAGCATTATATTTTTATGTATACGGATTATTATCAGCTTCGGTCATATTACGGTAATATTTGGGTGAAATCCAGTGTAGACCCCGAATTGGGCTATTGCCCGCAGGTTAGTATAGAGCCGGAGTATGTTCAGAAAGATGGAAAATTTTATTACTGCAACTACGGTAAATGGCGGGCGGCGGGTTTTGTCCCGCGTCAGGAGGCGGACCCGCGTAAAGAGGGTTTGACCGACAAGGAATACGATGTCTTGGAATTGCCCAAGGAAGCGGAGGTCGGGGACCGTGTTGGAGGCTTGCTAGAGTATTGTTTTGTCGATGTGGAACTGGATTTGGGCGGACCGGATGAGTGGCGTTATGAGACGTATGACTTCTGTATGCCGCAAAATTATTATCGGTATCGCGATAATGGAACTTGGACTTTGGAAACAGAAGATGACTTGAAAATGAACAACGCGATTCCTTGCACGGCTGGAACGGAGGGGGTTGAATACACTTTACTCCCTCAGCCGAGAAATCCGGGAAGAATCTACAAACGAACCAGCATACAGTGCGACCCCGTAACAGAGCCGGATAGCATTATTAAAGAGCAATGTTCTTGTGCTGACGCCCTTGTAGATCACATCTTTGGCCGATCCGAAAAGAAGTAGATTTGCTTCTGTGCATGGAGATTGTCATGTCAATGTTGTTCAGGGAAAATAAATGCTTGCTCAAGGCCGCTTGCGCGCTGGCCTTTTTGCTGACGCTTTCCTTGACCGCCTGCGATGGCGATGATGAGATGTCGGCTTCTAGGGGTAATTCCAATGTAATCTATTGTGATTATGAACCAAAAATAGATTGTGATGATTCGTATGAAGTTGATGGGGCGTATTACACAAATACTTGGTGTAGTAGTAGTCCATATTATAAATGTGAGAATAATAAATGGTCTCTTCTTCCCGAAGGGGATGTGCCGCCGCATGGTGCAATTGTGATGGATCCATTTCCATTATCAGGTAGGGACTTAATCCAAAGACTTTCTTTCAAAAAATGCAATGCTGAAAATGAAGGGCTGATAGATTCTGTTATTCATGTGGCTGAGTCAAAGTTTGATTACGAATATACAAGTTATTACAAATGCGAACAGGGCTCTTGGAATACCGCCTCCAAAAGTGTTGCTTGTGATACCGCTGGAGTGTTGCCAGGTGACGATTGCAGAATTCATGATTATTGCTATAGATATTTGGGCGACGGAGATTGGGACCCTATAATTTGTTTGGATAAGCTTCTTCCTGAGTGCGATACTGCGGGAATCTCAGTGGGGGCGATTTGTACAAAAAAGGTTTGTAGTATAATAAACAGAATGGGATATGGTGTTGAAACATGTCCTGGTCATCGTACTTATATCTATATGGGTGACGGCATTTGGAAGTCTTTGGCCTACACTGAAAATAATGGTGATCGAAGTAATTATGCTGATAGTTCTTCGGCCCAGTGGACCAAGGAATGTACTGCCGAAAGCGAGGGAGAAACAGAAAAACATGTTTACGGTATAGCCCCGAATGTCATTGAGCTGTATTACAAGTGCGTTGACGGCAAGTGGACGGATTTGAGTGAAACCGATTATTATTGTACTACGGAGAAAACGGAAATTGGTGATACATGCTCCGTCAAGTTGGGAGATAGTACACGGTATTATATGTTTATGAATGTGGACTATTATCGGGGCCATTTTGATTTAGAAAATATCTGGGTGGAATCCACTGTAGACCCTGTGCTTGGCTATTGTCCGCAAGTTGTTACTAAACTGCGGTATGTTCGGACAGACGAAAAATATTATTACTGCGATGAGGGCAAATGGTTGGAGGCTGGTTTTGTTCCGCATCAATATACGGATCCGCGTAAAGAGGGCCTGACCGACGAGGAATACGATGTTCTGGACTTGCCTAAAGAGGCTTCGGTAGGGGACCGTGCCGGCGGCTTGTTGGAGAACTGCTTCGATAATAAGAAGCTGAAGTTGGGCGCGCCGGATGAGTGGCGTTACGAAACGTATGATTTCTGCTTGTCGCAAAATTATTACCGGTATCGCAAAGATGGCAGCTGGACGTTGGAAACGGAAGAAGATCTGATAAACGATAAACACGACGGCGCACCTGATTGTACTCCTGAATCGGAAGGTGCGGAATACAGCTATTTGCCCAGATCGCAATTTCCGGGAGAAAACTACAAACGAATCGCCGTTCGGCGCAACACTATAACGACGGATGGGTCTACTAAAGATGTATTTTATTGCGATGATGAACTTGTAGGGTATATATTCGGCCGGTTCGAAAAGAATTAGCCTTGTTTTGAGTTTCTTTTGTATTTTTTTAATTGCTTCTGAACATGGAGGTTGTCATGTCAATGTTGTTCGGGGAAAATAAATGCTTTTTCAAAGCCGCCTGCGTGTTGGCCTTTGGATTGTCTCTTGCCTTGACCGCCTGCGATGGCGGTGATAAGGTTTTGGTGCAATTAGATGATTCCAGTGTCGAGAATCCGTCTCCTGCAACAAGTTCGCCTTCAAAAATCGAGAATCTGGTTTGTAGCGATAGCATGGAAGTTGACGGCCGATATCTAAAAGTCGTCAGCACACAGCCTCCAAAAAAAGCGGAATCCTCTTACTACAAATGCGAAAATGGCAAATGGATCAGCGTCTCTGAAGCAGATATTCCTGTTGTGGATGATATGGTCTTGCAAAAATGCTTAGGCGCTGCCTGCCTTAGTACGAGAACCTTTGCCGATTTCCGGAAGTGCAATGCCAAGAACGAAGGGCTTGTTGATTCAGTGGTAGATTTAGAGGCGACTATGAAAATACGATTCTACATGTGCGAAGACAATGAGTGGGTGTATGATGATGAGAGGTCGGCTTCTAGGGATGATTCTAATCCGTTCTCTTGTGGTCAGGAGCCAAATTTAGATTGTGATGAATCGTATGAAATTGATGGGACGTATTACACCAATACTTGGTGTAGTAGTAGTCCATATTATAAATGTGAGAATAATAAATGGTCTCTTCTTCCCGAAGGGGATGAGCCGCCGGAAGGTGCAATTGTGATTAATCGATTTCGATTAGAAGCTAGGGACTTAATCCAAAGATATTCTTTCAAGAAATGCAACGCAGAAAATGAAGGGCTGGTAGATTCCGTCGTTCATGTAGCTGACAATCCAAAGTACGATCACGATTACACAAATTACTACAAGTGCGAACAAGGCTCCTGGAATGCCGCCGACGGAAGTGTTACTTGTGATACTACGGGAGTGTCGGTAGGTGACGTTTGTAAAAACGGTTCTTGCTATAAATACTTGGGCGATGGTGCGTGGGACGGTATAGAATGTCTGGACCTTCTAGAAAAGGAGTGCAATGCCGAAAATAAAGGGGCAAAGGAAAAAATTGTTTATACCAACGGCGAGGATTATTATGTGTGCTTTAATAAATCCAAGGTTGATGACGAAAAGAATTATTCCTGGTCCAACGATAAGATAGAGTATGAATGTTTTACGGACACAACGGACTTTGGCGATGTATGCTCTGTTAATGTATCCGGCGAAACGAAGTATTTCCAATATCAATACAATGATTATTTTGGAAAAGGAGAGTGGAATGAGGGAGGCTATGATTCAAAATTGGGCTTTTGTCATGGCCATTATGATGAAGTTGAGTTTGGATATGACGTTCTTGGTTCTTTAATAAGCGAGGCTGATGGAAAATATTTCTATTGTGATCATGGCGCATGGTTGCCGGCACACATTGTCCCGCAACAATATTCGGATTCCCGTAAAGAGGGATTGACCGATGAAGAATACGATGTCTTGAATTTGCCAAAGGAAGCCAATGTTGGCGACCGTGTGGGAGGGTTGTTGGAGAAATGCTTTAATAGTGAATCAGGTACTGAAACAACTGGGACATACTTTTGTTTGCATCAAAATTATTATCGATATCGCGAGGATGGAGCCTGGACTCTGGAAACGTGGGATGATATAATAGATGACCCGTCTTTCGATGCCCCCGATTGTACTCCGGAAACAGAAGGTATGGAATGGAGTATTCCGCCTACTTCAGATGAGCCAGGGGAAATTTACAAACGCAAGAAGGTGACTCCATGGTATTCTGGTTACCGGGTACATTATGATTGTGACGATGAAATCATTGATTATACTTTCATTAGGTCTGAAAAGAAATAGCTATAAATCGAGTTCCTTTTGCTTTTTGCCCCGCAGCGCGGGGCTTTTTTAGTTTCTATCTTTTACCCCGAAAAATTTAATGAGGCCGCGGCGGCTCCGCCGGGGCGTTAGAGGTATAAAGCAATGGCAAAGTATAATCCGCAAGAGATCGAAACCAAGTGGCAGGCCTACTGGGATGCCCACGAAACTTTCAAGACTGGCGAAGACAAGTCTAAGCCGAAGTATTACTGCCTGGACATGTTCCCGTACCCGAGTGGCGCTGGCCTCCATGTGGGCCACCCCGAAGGTTACACCGCCACCGACATCATCTGCCGCTACAAGCGCAGCCGCGGTTTCAACGTGCTCCACCCGATGGGTTGGGACGCTTTCGGTCTCCCCGCTGAACAGTACGCCATCCAGACCGGTACGCACCCGGCCATTACCACCAAGAAGAACTGCGACAATTTCCGCCGCCAGATCAAGCGCCTTGGCTTAAGCTACGACTGGAACAAGGAAGTCAACACCACCGACCCGAAGTATTACAAGTGGACGCAGTGGATTTTCAAGCGCCTTTACGGCACCTGGTTCGATGAAGACCAGCAGAAGGGCCGCCCCATCGAAGAACTCCCGATTCCCTCTGATGTAGAAGCCAAGGGTGCTGCCGAAGTCCGCAAGTACAAGGACTCTAAGCGTCTCGCTTACTACGCCGACGCTCAGGTGTGGTGGTGCAAGCACTGCAAGATTGTGTGCGCTAACGAAGAAGTTTTGAACGACGGCAGCCACGAAAAGTGCGGCACCAAGGAAGTCGAACGCCGTAACCTGAAGCAGTGGCTCATGCGCATTCCGCTGTATGGCGACCGCCTGCTGAAGGGCCTCGACAAGCTCGACTGGCCGCAGGGCGTGAAGGACATGCAGAAGAACTGGATCGGCAAGAGCTACGGTGCCGAAGTGGATTTCCCGATTGCCGATGCCGAAGGCAAGCCGACCGAAAAGAAGCTCCGCGTCTATACGACCCGTTGCGATACGCTGTTCGGTGCCACCTACATGGTCGTTGCCCCGGAACACGCGATGGTGCCGGAACTCACGACCGCCGAACAGAAGGCTGCCGTGGAAGAATACGTGCACGCCGCCGCCTTGAAGAGCGACCTCGACCGCACCGAACTTGCGAAGGAAAAGACCGGCGTGTTTACCGGTAGCTACGCCGTGAACCCGCTCACCGGCACCAAGATTCCGGTGTGGGTCGCCGACTACGTTCTGACTGGCTACGGCACCGGCGCCATCATGGCCGTGCCCGCCCACGATACCCGCGACTTCGATTTCGCGAAGAAGTTCAACCTGCCCGTCATCTGCATCATGGAACCGGATGCAAGCTGCCCCGAAGATGTGAAGCCGCTCGTGCTCAAGGGCGAAGCCTGCTGGGCTGCCGACGGCACCTACATCAACAGCCAGAACGACACGCTTTGCCTGAACGGCCTCAACAAGAAGCAGGGCATCGCGAAGGTCATCGAATGGCTCGAAGCCAACAAGATCGGCAAGGCCACCGTGAACTACAAGCTCCGCGACTGGCTCTTCAGCCGTCAGCGCTACTGGGGTGAACCGTTCCCGGTGATTCACTGGGAAGATGGCGAAATCTCTACCGTCGACGATTCCGAACTCCCGGTGCTGTTGCCGGAACTCAAGGACTACAAGCCGGGTGACGGCGGACAGTCTCCGCTCGCAAACGCCACCGAATGGCTCCAGGTGACCGACAAGAACGGCCGCAAGGGTATCCGCGAGACGAACACCATGCCGCAGTGGGCTGGTTCCTGCTGGTATTACCTGCGCTACATTGATGCCTGCAACGGTGACGCATTTGTTGCAAAGGAACTTGAAAAGTACTGGATGCCGGTCGACCTCTATGTGGGCGGTGCCGAACACGCCGTGCTCCACCTGCTCTACAGCCGCTTCTGGCACAAGGTGCTCTTCGACCTCGGTCTCGTCTCTACCGACGAACCGTTCCAGAAACTCTTCAACCAGGGCATGATTCTCGCCTTCGCTTACGAAGACGCCGCGGGCTCCAAGGTCCCGACCGACGAAGTGGAAGAGAAGAACGGAAAGTTCTTCAAGAAGGGAACCGACATCGAGCTCAAGCAGATTGTGGCGAAGATGAGTAAGTCCCTGAAGAACGTCGTGAACCCCGATGACGTCGTCCGCGACTACGGTGCCGATAGCCTTCGTTTATACGAAATGTTCATGGGCCCGCTCGATGCAGTGAAGCCGTGGCAGACCAAGGGCATCGAAGGCATGAACCGCTTCCTCGGCCGCGCCTGGCGCTCCGTGGTGGGTGATTCTGACGAAGCCCCGGTGTTCGTTGACGAAACCGCTCCGGAAGCCATCGAAAAGGTGATGCACCAGACCGTTATCAAGGTGACAAGCGATATCGAAAACATGAGCTTCAACACCGCGATTAGCCAGCTGATGATCTTCAACAACGAAATGATGAAGATGGACAAGCGCTACCGCGAACCGTGCGAAACCTTCGTGAAGTTGTTGCACCCGTTTGCCCCGCATATCGCCGAAGAAATGTGGAGCATCCTCGGTCACAACGAATCGCTCACGAACGTTGCCTGGCCCGAAGCCGACCACTCCAAGGCTGTGGAAAACACCGTCGAAGTCGTGTTCCAGGTGAACGGCAAGGTCCGCGCGAAGGCATCTGTCGCCAAGGACATGGACAAGGCCGCCCTCGAAAAGCTCGCCATGGGAAACGATAGAATGAAAGAGTTCATGAACGGCAAGACCGTCGTGAAGTCCATCGTCGTGCCGGGCAAGCTCGTGAACATCGTGGTAAAATAGTTGTTGGGAGGGGAAAGCCTTCCCCTCGCTACAGCCCCGACCCCCGCCCTTATAATCACGCCCACTCATTGAGTGGGCGTCTTTTATATAACCCACCCCGGTCGGGTCTTCCGCTACCCTTTCGCCTAGTGGCTCCGCCCCTAAAACCCCGAATAGTGGTTGATGCAGGACTCTTTTTATTTAGCTGACGTTGTTAGGTGTTGAACAAATCATCGAGCGTGATAGTATTCATGAAATCGCTAGAATAGGCATTATAGGTGAGTCCGTAAGTTGTCACGAGTGTATTGTGGACGGCTGTTTTGCGAGATACCTGTTGCTGCAAGAGATTGGTTCTGTGGACAAGAGTCTTGTGATAGTCGCTAGATATGGTGAATTCTTCGCTGTAGAATTTCATTTCGCACAGGTTTATTACGTTGTCCTTGCGAGATATGATAAGGTCTATTTGTGCTCCGACCTGTTTGTCGTCGCCCTGTAACGACCATGCGGATTGTGTCGTTGTAACCCCTGCAATCTGCAAAGCATGCTTTATTTGACTTATATGTCTAAAGCACAAATCTTCAAAGGCGTAGCCTCGCCAGGCGTTTATCTTGGCAGAGTCGACGTTATTCATCCAAAATTGCGGGTCTATGTTTTTTTGGCCTTCTACGAAGCGTAGGTAGAATAAGCAGAATGGGTCGATTAGTTTGTAATGGGGTTTTCGTTTGCTTTCGCCAAAGGGAACGTATTTCTCGATAAAGTCGCTAGCGACAAGTGCATTGAGTTGCTTGGATAAGTCGCCGTTGTTGAGCAGTTGTGTGTTTTGGGCGATATCTTCGCGAGAAAATCCGTTCCGGCGAGATGATAAGAACCGTACTATACGGATCATATCATCAGGTCTGGTGAAGACAGATGCGAACAAACGCGAAAACTCGTTTTTAAGCTTAGCGTTAGTCTCAAAAAAAAGTGAGTCAATATTCTGGGCTAGACTTTTTCCTTTGACCAAATAGGTCATATAGTAAGGTATGCCGCCAAGAATCATATTGGCTTGGGCAATATCGTACCTTGACATCTGAATGCCTTGACTCTTGTAAAACGCTTCGCATTCGGATAGAGTGAACGGCATCAGCTTGATTTCGTATGTGGTTCTGCCGTATAGACCCCCGTGATTGTTGACGAGGTTGTCCAGCATCCATGAGTTTGCGCTACCGCATACAACAAGCATTAGATTTTGCCGGTGACAAGCCCAGGTGTTCCAAAAACTTTCCAAAGCGGTTATAAATCCGCTTTTAGGGGTGTCCATCCAAGGTAGTTCGTCCAAAAAGATAACCTGTCTTTCCCCATTGTCCTTTTGTTGAAGGAATTGTTCCAGCATAAAGAATGCCTCAAGCCAGTTTTTGGGACAATGGCTTTTTTTCATCCCCTGCAACTGGAGCGATTGATAGAAGTGCTGTAGCTGTTGCTTGGAGTTGTTTGAGGCGCCGGATTCGTCTACCGGACTGAGTCCAGCATGGCGGAAGGCGATCAATCCTTTTAGAGCTTCATCTATAAGAAAGGTCTTGCCTACGCGGCGACGGCCATAGACGGCGACGAATTCAGCTTTGTTGCTGGAATATAGCTGCTTTAATTCTTCAATTTCCTTTTTTCGACCAAGAATCGTCATAAAATCCTCATATAATCCGCTACGAACGATGAAAAAGTTATTTCGTAGCGGATTATCTCGATGTTTTGAATATAGATTATTTTTCTGTGAAATCTCGTAAATTTCGTTGTTTTATGAGACCGTTACGAGCTTTTTACGAGTCTTTAAGACCGAAAATGGCGAAATTTGCGTAAAAACGGCATCTTGACCTCGTAATTATTGAACAAAAAAATAGATTGTGGGGAAATCACCCTCCACAAAACATAAGCGACGCCACAATCCCCACGATAATCAGGATCGGTAGAATCTTCAATAGCAGCGTGATTGCGCATGCGTCTCCCGCATCGCCAGCCCCGAAAAGGGCCAAAATTCCCAGAACAATAAGGAAAGTCGTTAGCATAGAGCCTCGCCCCCATAAATATACATACCGCAAGTGTCAGATTATGACAATCGGAAGAAAATGCTGAAAATGCGGTTTTTGGGGTGATTTTTGCGTTTTTTTGCTAGAGCGGCTCCCGATTTCGGGTCGTGACACTCCACTGTCAAAATTATTATGTATTTTTCAAGCAAATAGAGTTTTGCTCTTGTTCTCTAGTTCGAAATACCGCTAATACTTCAAACAAAGAGGAACAAGGCAACGCTCACGCGGACATGCCGTTTTGCGGTGTGTTCCAATGTGTCGTACCTGTAGCAATGCAGGTTTATGGTGCATTGCCCTTTTAGTCGCCTTTGGCGATGCTTTTCCCAATTTGGGAGAAGATTTTGGGGCGTGGGTCGTTTCGCCTGTCTCTTTGTTAGGCACTTAGCGGTAGCCTCGGACTAAGATGGGTGGACCTGCGCCCCTTTTCTATTTCATGAAAATGCGCTGCCTACTGTCAGTACAAGAGCGTGCTGGCTGAGGTTTGATTGACGAAGAAAAAGTCATCGTTGCGAATTGATAATGAGGAACTGCACGAAAGTTCTGGATTCCTTTCTGCACAAGTTTTTTGGTGCCAGTCTTGCCGTGTTCCTATAATCACGCCTTCAGAACAGATTAATGGTGTTAATGGCAAAAGTGTATGCCCACTTTGTCATTCAACAACAACATTTCTGTCAACAGATTTGCGTCCGGTCTTTCCGGAGGAAAGACTGCTGTTGGAACTCCTGTTAGCTCACGATCAACCTTTGAAGTATTCGGAGTGTTCTGTTTGGGCTTTAGACAGTCGCTATTATATCGACGGAAAGATGAAGTCAGTTCCTTCAAGGACTTTTCGGACGGAAGATTGCGATGTCCTTTCCGCATTGATTAAGGAAAACGAAAAAAGTAATAAATCCAAGAAGATTCAAGCATGTTTTGAAGACTTCAAAAACAAATTTATTGCGGCTAACAAGAATCGCCTTAATGCGCTGATCAGCGAAGCTCATGCTTTTATAAAGAAAGAAGCTGCCAACTATCCTGAAGAAAACATTGTTTTGTCCTTTTCGGGGGGTAAGGATTCTTCTGTTACTGCAGACATAGTGACGAAAGCATTAGGTAATCCGAGCCTTGTTCATGTTTTCGGAAACACAACATTAGAATTTCCGCAAACGGTTGAATATGCAAAAAGATTTAAGAAGAATCATCCATTTGCAATTTTTGAAACTTCTATTAATGAAGATCAAAATTTTATGGATGTTTGCGAAGACATTGGTCCTCCTGCGCGAATTATGCGTTGGTGCTGTTCCATGTTCAAAACTGGACCGATTACGCGTGTATTGAACTCTCTGTACAGAAATCAGCAAATACTGACCTTCTACGGAATTCGTCGAGCGGAAAGCGCTAGCCGAAGCAAATACAATCGCGTTGAAAGCGGTAAAGAATCTGTAAAAATTCAAAAGCAAACAGTTGCGTCTCCAATCATTGACTGGAAAGATATCGATATATGGCTTTATCTTTTAGCGGAAAATGTTGATTTTAACGATGCGTATCGTTTAGGATACGACCGCGTGGGTTGCTGGTGCTGTCCAAACAATAATCAGCGTGCTCAATTTTTGAGCAGAATTTACATGCCTGAAAATTCTAAGAAATGGCGAAACTTCCTGATTCGCTTTGCGAAAAGAATTGGAAAACCTGATCCAGAAGAATATGTGGATTCAGGGGCATGGAAAGCGCGTCAAGGAGGAAACGGCTTGGCGGCCGCTGATGATGTTAAAATCAAATTCACAAATTGCACCGCCGAAGACCATGCAAAAAATTACAGACTTGTTCGTCCGTTTGACGACGAGCTTGTGAATATGTTTGTACCGTTTGGAAAAATTAATCGTGAATTAGGTAGAAAACTTCTTCATGAAATTCTTGTGCTTGATGTCCGCACAAATGTTCCAATCATTTCTCTCCAACCATTTACTGTTGATGGCTTTGAACACGCTGTAAAGATAAGGACGATGAATGTTGCAGATCATGATGATTTGCAAAGAAAAATTGCTTATCAGATTCGAAAATTTAATGGCTGCAGAAAATGCTTGAAGTGTGAAAGCGTGTGTAAGGCAGGTGCAATTAGTATAACTGCTGAAGGTTATCACATTGATGAGAATAAATGCATCCATTGCAAAATGTGTGTAAATCAATCTGTCTTAGCGATGGGATGTTTGATGGGAAAGTATTTGAAAACGAAAGAGGTTCGTTAGATGAAATTTAGAGCTCATGAGACTTTTTTTATCCGTAAAGGCTGGCTTTCTAAGGGAATCAAATATGTAGAGCAGACTGAAGGTCGAGTTTTTATAGATAAAGAAAACAATCCGATGGATGTGCTTGGGATTGGCAGCAACATGGTTAAATCTCTTCGTTACTGGTTGCAAGCCGTCGGTATCACGTATGAAAATGCCGCAACGAAGCGAGTTCAGAAATTTACGGATTTGGGAAATATAATTCGCGAAAATGACCGCTATATTGAAGAATTGGGAACGCTTTTGTTGCTTCACTATGAACTAGCGACAAATAAAGAACTTGCCACCAGTTGGTACGTATTTTTCAATGAATTCTTGATGAGCGAGTTTACGCAAGAAGATTTTCTGAATTTTATTCGAAGTTACATTTCGATGAATATTGGTGAAGATGAAAAAGAATCTGGAACCACAAGAACTCTGGAAGATGACTTTAATTGCATTGTAGGAACGTATGTTCCCCGTTATAAATTGAATCCCGCAAAGGTTTCTGCTGAAAGCAATATTGATTGCCCGTTTGGTGAGATGAACCTTATTGAAGTACTGAATAAGAGAGATAGTGTATATAGGAAGAATATTCTGAGTGCTTCATCTTTTAATCCTTGGATTACGCTGGCTCTAATTCAGAAGAAACACTGCGGAACAGAGGAAATTCTACTGAAGGACTTGCTATTGACTTCAGAAAGTATTGGAAAGGCTTTTAATCTTGATTCTATAACATTGCTTGAAATTTTACGAAATCTTGAAAAGATTGGTGAAGCTAAAATCATTAGAACGGCTGGATTGGATGTTGTAAGAATTAAGCATCCCAAACAACAGTACATTGATTGTGTTCAAAAGTATTACGAATCCATTGCAAATGAAAGGGCTTAATGTTATGAGCAAAATGATTCAAACTGCAAGTGGCTTCCAGTATTCTGTAAATATTGAGTATGATTTGCATAATACAGAGAAATTGGGAAATTTTATCCCAACGAGATCGTCGTTGTCCTTGTTAGAAGATATCCTTGAAAGTACTCAGAATAGTGCTACTAATCGAGCTAGGATTCTAATTGGTGCTTACGGAAAAGGCAAAAGCCATATTGTACTTACGATTCTTTCTTTGTTGATGAAAAAGAATCGCGAATTATTCGTTCATTTAAACGAAAAACTTCAAGAAAACAACCGTCTATCTGCTCTGCTGAAAAATTATTATAGTGGAAAGGTTAAGTTGTTGCCTGTAGTTATTTCTGGCAATAGTACAAGTTTGCATCAGGCTTTTATATTCTCTTTGCAGAAAACCTTGAGCGATAATAACCTGATGGATGTTATGCCGGAAACCAATTATGCGGCGGCAATTAAAACGATTCAAAAATGGGAAAAAGACTATCCTCAAACATTTAAATCTTTTGCAAAAGAAATAAATGGAACAACCAAAGCATTCATTGAAAAATTGCAGGATTTTGATGTAAATGCATATCGTCAATTTGAGCAGATTTATCCCGAATTGACAGCTGGAAGCATTTTCAATCCTTTTGTAGGTTTTGATGTTGTTGATTTATATGAAAGTGTTGCTAAGGCGTTAAAAAGGACCTCAAAATGGACGGGTCTCTATGTTGTGTACGACGAGTTTAGCAAGTATCTTGAAGCCAATATATCTACGGCAAGCGTTAGCGACACAAAGATGTTGCAAGATTTTGCAGAAAAGTGCTCAAGAAGTGGTGATACGCAGATGCATCTTATGCTTATTTCGCATAAAGAGATTGCGAATTATATTGACCAACTTCCGAAACAGAAAACAGATGGATGGCGTGGTATCTCAGAACGATTTGAACATGTCTTGCTAAATAATAATTTTACGCAAGTATATGAGATAATATCATCGGTCATAAAGAAGAAACCCGCTGATTGGAATCGTTTTAAGAAAAGTCAAAGTCGAAAATTTGACGACCTGTTTGCGCTATATAGTAAGCATCCGCTGTTTAATGAAATGAAACCTGATGAAGTGCAAAAGCTTCTGTTTGATTGCTATCCGCTTCATCCGGTCAGCATTTTTATTCTTCCGCGACTTTCAGAGCAGATCGCCCAAAATGAAAGAACTCTTTTTACATTCTTATCAGCACAAGGGCATTCGACGCTTTCTGCATTTTTAAGTGAGTATGACGATTCTAATTTTAAGTTAGTAACTCCAGATTTGTTGTTTGATTATTTTGAACAACTTTTCAAGAAGGAAATCTACAATAATGAAATTCGCGATGTCTATTTGTTGGCAAGTCGCGCTCTGGATAAAATCGGGAAGAAAAAGGTTCTTGAATGTAAGATCATAAAAACCTTGTGCCTGCTTTACATCCTGCAACAGTTTGAAAAAATCAAGCCGATTAAAGAAGAAATATTCCGTATTTACAAAAATGAATACACGGAAGAAGATATTCTTTTAGCTATTGACAATCTGGTAGAAAAAGAATTTGTTGTTTATTTGCGGCAGAGTAATTCTTATTTAAAATTGAAGGAATCGTCTGGTGTTGATATTGAAAAGACGATAAATGATGAAATTGAAAGGCAACGCAGTAAATTTGATCTGTGTGATGTCTTAAACGAGTTTAATACCAGTGCGTATTTATATCCTTCGAGGTATAACGACAAATGTGAGATGACTCGATGGTTTGATTTCATATTTGTTCCAGAAAAAGAAATCTTAGAAGAAACTGACTGGCAAAATAAATATGCCGAGAGTGATTCTGATGGTCAAGTTATTGCAATCGTTTTAAGTGGAAAAAATTCGATAAAAAAGATTCGAACTTTGGTCGAACAGGTTTCCGCTGCACAGAAACAAAATTTATTTGTTGTTCCCACGCAGTTTAACGAAATCGAACGTACCGCCCAAAAATATAGTGCAGTTCATGCTCTACGTGAGAAATCTCATGGCGACAGTGCTTTAGAAGATGAATATCAGGTCGTGATAGATGATTTGAGCGAAGTATTATACGGATTTATTGCTGATTATATCAGAGCAGAAAGAAACGCTTCGTCATATATTTATTGTGGAGAGGATGCTTGTATTGGTAGAAAATCAGAACTTTCTGAAAAGCTTTCGGAAATCTGTGAAAATATTTATTCAAAAGCTCCGATAATCAAGAATGAGGCTATCAACAAAAATTCTCCAACAACTGTAATGGAAAACGCCCGAGATAAGGTTATTTCTGCTCTATTAAGAAACGAACTTGAATACAATCTTGGTTTGACCGGAACGGGTCCGGATGTGTTCATTATGCGTAGTGTTTTGATAAATACTGGGCTGTTGATTAATGAAAAAAATGATGTAAGATTAAATTTTGATTTCCAGAAAAAGGATGATGTTGCCGTTGTAAAACCTGTTATTGACGCTTTGCAATGGTTTGTCAATAATGCTGCTGAGAAAAATAAAGTTTCTTTTAGCGCGCTGTATCGAAAATTGACATCACCTGTTGGAAGAATCGGCATGAGAAAGGGAATCATTCCGATATTTATTGCCGCCTTTTTGCATTGCCATAAGAAGTCCATTTCTATTCATAATGAAAATGGCTCTGTAGAAATTTCTGCACAGACCTTAAATCGAATAAATAAGAATCCTGAATCATATACTCTGACATACATATCTTGGGATGCGACTAAAGAAAAGTATGTCCATGATATGAAAACATTATTTAGCCAGTGGCTTACCCCTTACGAGATGAAGTCTCTTGAAATTGATGGATTGGCGTCTGCGATGAATCGCTGGTATTTTGACTTGCCTAAGTATACAAAAGAAATTTATTCAAAGGCAAATCCCAAAAAGATTAACCAAACTTTTGTTGATTTTCTGAATTTATTTACGCAAAATACAAGTAGTGAAGAAATCCTTTTTGAACGAATTCCAATAGTTTTTGGGGGCAAGCCGTCGTGTGGCAAAAATGTTTTTATAAAGTTGTCCGACGCTAAAAACGACATTGAAGAAACATTAACAAGATTAAAACAGTCACTTTTAGATACAACAAGAAATGTTTTCGCCAATCAGCAAGCTAAAAAAGCCTCAGTGTCTTCTATGTGCAAAGAATGGGCGAAAAGGCTTGATAAGAAAGTGTCTGACAATGTGTTCGATGATGGTATAACGGATAGAATGCTGAATCTTTTCTATCAGAACATGGCAGACGAGACTAAGTTCATAGAAGCTCTTGCAGAAATTCTGACCGGATTGAGAATTGTTGATTGGAATATTAACACAATCGATTCTTTTAAAAACAAACTAAAGGAATGTAAAAGCACTGCGGAAAACTATAAAGAATCTGATAAACGGAATCAGGATAATAGCTATAGGCTTTCCTTTACCGATGAAAATGGCCGCGAATCTACAAAGACGTTTAGTAAAGTCAACCTAACTCCTCGATCAAGGTTGCTCTTCAATAAAATGGAAGATGCGCTCAATACAATGGGCCAAGCACTGACCTCTGCAGAAAAGCGACAGGTTGTTGTGAATATTCTTCAAAAAATATGTGGAGAGAACGACTGATGGCTTATTTCGACAATGCTGCGACGACTTTTCCGAAGCCAGAATGTGTTTATGATTTCATGAAAACGTTCTATAGGGAATGTGGTGGAAATGTTGGTCGCGGAAGCCACAAACTTTCGATAGGCGCTGGCAAGATGGTTTCTGAAACTAGAAGTCGTCTTAAAAAGTTGCTGCATTGCGAAAATAAACAAATCGTATTCACACCTTCGGCTACGATTGCCTTGAATATGATTTTGCAGGGCATTCTTGATGGTGAAATAACGTCAGGGGCAAATGTTTATATTTCTCCGTTCGAACATAACGCAGTCACAAGAGTTCTTCACCATTATGAGAATATGGGGAAAATTAATGTGCATCTTCTTGCAATCAGAGAGAATTTAACCCACGATTTTGAAAAAATTCAGACGCAATTTGCAAAAGATTCTCCTGATTTGATGGTTGTTAGCCACGCAAGTAATGTTATAGGGCTTATTTCTCCAGTTGAAAAACTTTGCGTGATGGCTAAAAAACACAAAGCCGTTACCGTTATAGATATGGCTCAAACTGCAGGTCTTGTCGATATTAATGTTGGCTTAGAGACCATTGATTTTGCCGTATTTGCAGGACACAAGACATTGTATGGACCGACAGGAATAGGCGGATTTGCAATGAAACCTGATTTTGACTTAAAGCCTGTTCTATTTGGTGGCACTGGTTTTGAAAGTGCTAATCAGGATATGCCAAACGATATTCCTCAGCGTTATGAAATGGGAACGTTCAACATTGTTGGAATTGCTGGATTGTATGCTTCTCTGGGGTGGATATTAGACGAAGGATTAGATTATTTATGGGAGCATGAACAATTAAAGCGGAAGGAATTGCTGAAAATTCTTCGCACTTATGATTTCATAAGAGTCGTTGGTGATGATAAAAATAATCGATATGTAGGAATTGTTTCCTGCGTAATAGATGGACTGCCGAGCGATACAGCGGCAAGTGTGTTTGCTGAAAAGAATATTGCTGTTCGAAGCGGATTGCAGTGCGCTCCGCTTGCCCATAAGACTTTAGGAACGTTTCCTTCGGGAACAATTCGGTTTAGTTGCAGTGCGTTTACGAGTGATGCGGACTTTGCTGACTTGAAACAATCTTTGGAATGGATTAAGGAAAATATATAACAGGTTCGCTTATGAGTTTACGGAACATACAAATTGAGTCGGAATATAGAAATTTGCACGGAAATATAATTCGTAATTTCTACAATCCGCTTTTAAGCGAAGCGATTGCGTATGATCGATCTGTTGGTTTCTTCTCATCAACAGCCTTGTCTTGTTTCTCTGTCGGATTGTGCAACTTTCTGAAGAATGGAGGCAAGATAAGATTAGTGGCGACGCCTTATCTCTCAACTGAAGATATTCAGGCGATGAGAGACGGATATAAAGTTAGAAATGAAATCATTGAAAATGCTTTGGTAAGGAATTTATTTGAACCCGCAAATGGTAAAGAAGTTGATCGCCTAAATATGCTAGCAAATCTTATTGCCGAGTGTCGTATGGATATAAAAATTGCACTTACGAAAGCAGGCATGTATCATGAAAAGCTAGGAATAATTGAAGATTCTGATGGAAATTTTGTAGCATTTTCTGGTTCTTCAAATGAATCGGAAAACGCATTTTTAAACAATTATGAGTCAACAGATGTTTTCTGTTCATGGAAAGATTTTGAAAAAGATAGGGCTCTGAAGAAAAAGAATTCTTTTGAAAAAATCTGGAATGGAACTGATGACGCTCTTGAAATTCTTGATTTTCCGAAATTGAAGGATGAAATTATACGTCGATACAAAAAAAGCGCTCCAAAGTTTGACATGGATGAAGACGTTTCGTACGAACCGCCTAAATTAGGTGAAATGAATCTTGGTGAAACAACTGCAAACTATTCTCCATTGATAGAAAAGAATGTACCAACGATGCCTAAATGGTTCGAAGAGAACATTTTCGATTATCAGAAAGAGGCTATTGATAATTGGGAACATAATGGCTTTGTAGGTATTTTTGATATGGCTACAGGTACTGGGAAAACGCTTACTGGTTTAGGAGCTGTAACGAGATGTTATAAGTCCAATAAAAAAATTGCGGTTTTTATTGTTGTTCCTTATCAACATCTTGTAGAACAATGGGTTGAAGATGTTGTCAAATTCAATATTAGGCCCGTTATTGCGTATTCGACATCGTCCCAAATTGATTGGAAAGATCGGTTGAAGAAAGCTGTTCGTGATCAAAAAATTCGTCCGAGTGAAAAAGGCTTTTTTTGCGTGGTCACGACTAATGCGACTTTTAAAAGTAATTTTATTCAAGACCAGCTGAAAAATGTAAAAGCAGATTGTTTGTTGGTTGTAGATGAGGCTCATAATGCTGGAGCGGGGGGCTTTAAGAAGATTCTTGATTCGAAGTTTAACTTTAGACTAGCTTTGTCTGCGACGATTGATCGGCATGGTGACGACGAGGGAACTCGGTTTTTGTATGATTACTTTGGTAATGTTTGTATTTCCTATGGTCTGAAAAAAGCTATTGACGAAAAAAAACTTACTCCGTATAAATATTATCCAGTTGTTGTTCATTTGACAGATGATGAATTTTCTGAGTATAAACAGCTGACCAAAGAGATTCTTCAGCATACAAGGGTTTCGAAGAGTGGAAGTGTTGAATTAGATTCTTATGGTGAACTTCTTGCTATAAAACGCTCAAGAATTGTTGCTGGTGCACAAAATAAATTGCCTGCATTCAGAAAATGTATTGAACCATATAAGAAAAAAACAAACATCTTGGTGTATTGTGGTGCTACAACAGTTGCGTACGATTCAGATTCGAGTGATGGGGAATATGACTTTGACAAGTCTGAAATTGGTGAAAGGCAAATTATAGCTGTGACCAAAATATTGGGAAATGAGATGGGAATGTCGGTATCTCGGTTTACATCGGAAGAGGATATCGCTTCTCGTAAAGTAATAACTGAAAAATTTAAGAACGAAAATTTGCAGGCTATAGTTGCAATTAAATGTTTGGATGAGGGCGTGAACATCCCTTCAATTAAAACAGCTTTCATTTTAGCTAGTACAACGAATCCAAAGGAGTATATTCAACGAAGAGGTCGTGTTTTGAGGACTTGGCCGGGAAAAGAATTTGCAGAAATATATGATTTTGTGGCCTTGCCGCAAAATATTGATATGGCGCGGTATTTGACGGATGAAGAAAAAGCTAGTGGTCGGGCTCTAGTGAAAAATGAATTGCTGCGCTTGAAAGAATTTTCTGCTGTTGCGTTGAATCGGATTGATAGTCTATGTTTAATAGATGAAATCCAGAATGTGTACCAAATATCAGACAAGGAATTAAACGGTAAAAATAAGGACGATTACTATGGGTAAGGAAATTGAAATTGACAAATCAAAAGGTGAGGCGTTGTTGAAAAAAATCGTCGCACTTGAAAAAATTAATTTAAAAACGCAGCAGAAAAGTGATGCGCAAATGATTCTTGATATTCAAAAGGAAATTGAGGAGGTTGTACAATGCTACTCGAATCCATAAAACTCCATAATTTTAGGCAATATAAGGATGCGTTTTTAGATTTTGCCCAGGACATTCATGGAAAAAATGTGACTATCATTATAGGTGAAAATGGTAGTGGGAAAACGACTTTTTTGCAAAGTTTTTTTTGGTGCTTGTATGGTGTTACGAACTTCAAAGATTCTATTGTTTTGAATAAAACTGTAGCAAGTGAAATGACTCCTTCGTTTCCTGTTAATACATCTGTTGAAATAAACTTACAACATGGAGATGTTCATTATAAAATTACTAGAACTCAACGATTTAAAAAAGATCTTGGCAATAATGTGAAGGTAGATGGTAGTTCTTTTTGTGAAATCGAAAAGAAAGATAAAACAGGAAATAAAAGCTTTGTTGATGCATCAAAAAGAGAATCTACAATTAATTTCATTCTGAGAAAAGAATTATCGCGTTATTTTTTCTTTGATGGCGAACGTATTGAAACCATGGGTAAAGAAATTTCCAGCTATAAAAAATCAGAAGAATTTGCTGAGGCGGTAGAAGGTTTGCTCGGATTGAAAGGCATGCAGAAAGCTTTGGAACATCTAAATGGTGGACCGAAAAATTCCGTAATAGGGAAATACAATCAGCGATATGATTCTGCAAGTGATTCTGAAGTTAGGGATCTTACAAATATTATTAACGAATGTGATGAAGAAATTGAAAAAAGAGAAAAGCGTATTGAAGAAATAGATAAGGAAGATGGTAAAGCGGATGAGGAAAAACGAGCGAAGCAAGAAGAGTTAAAAGGTTATAAATCGAGTAGGGATTTGCAAGAACGGAAAGAATCTTTGGAAAAGAACATAAAGCAGTATTCCATCAATAAGGCGGATGCCCAGAAAGATATTTGCCGTGAATTTAATAATCAAGCGACCTCTTTCTTGTCTCTGGGACTTATTAAGCCCGCATTTGATATGCTTGTCAAGTTAAATTTGTCTGGTAGTGACATTCCGAATATTACGGATAAGACAATACAGTATTTACTAGATCATCATAAGTGCTTATGCGGAACGTGCCTTTCTGAAAATTCTTCTGAGGTGGAAGAATTAAAAAAATGGTTTGACGTGCTTCCTCCAAAGTCAATTGGAAGTATGGTGAATGACTTTAAAATGATGGCAAGAAACAGGTTAAATTCTAGCATTGATTTTATTTCGTTTAAAGATGATAAGAATAGACAAATAAGTGTTCTTGACGACCAAATTACTGACGCGGAAGATGTTATCGCAAATGAAATAAATCCACAATTGAATGGCAAAGATGTAGAAGAAATTGTCCAAGAAATCTCCGCAACCATAGCTGAATGTGAACGGATTATTCGCAAACACAATGATGAGCGAAATACCTTGAATCAAGAAATTGGTGCTGCGAGAACCAAACGCGAAGAAGCAAATACAAAGCGTAAAGATAGAGCTCTAGCTAGTGAAAGTAATCGAAAAATTGAAGTTTACAAGGCTTATGCTCAATATCTTTACGATTCTTTATTTGAAAAGTATTCAACTAGCGAAGCAGAGGTTCGTACTCGTCTAGAAAATAATATGAATGAAATTTTTTCGGCTATTAATAATGGCGATTTTTCGGTCAAAATTAACCAAAAATATCAAATAGATGTGATTGCGAATAATGTTAATGATAAGGTTGAGTTGTCTGAAGGTCAAAGCATTTCTGTTATTTTCTCGTTTATTACCAGTATGATAAAAATGTCTAGAGAAAATAGGCTTTCTCCTATGGATCATGATTTATCGTCCGATATATATCCTCTTGTGATGGACGCTCCTCTATCTAAATTTGATAAAAAACACATTAAATCGGTTTGCGAAACAATTCCTCACTTAACAGAGCAGGTTATTATCTTCATTAAAGATACCGATGGTGATTTAGCTCGTGAGTATATGAGTGAAAAAATTGGCAAGTCACATAGAATTAGAAAAGTAAACGAAACAGAAACGATTTTAGAGTAAGAGAGGTGAATAATGTTTGATAAAGAAGTCCGAATAACAGGCAAACATGCTCATTATATGGTCTTGCTTGCAAATAATTTTGGAGAGACAAACGCTAAATTGTTCAATCGCAATATAGATGTCTACATTCAAGCTCCAATAGTTGGCTTTTTGTATAAGAAGAAATCGATCAAAGATGTTGAAATGAAAGATCCTAATGGGAAAGTGTATGATGCCCATATTTTGAAAGACCAAATGATAAATGCGAAGGATAATCTCGTGTTTAATATGCAATTGATTTTGCTTTTGGATTCGGAATATGAACAAAATGAAGAAAATCGAATTAATCGAGCTTTTCGTAATTTCGGAAAAGATGAAAAGGATTTTGAGCTCTTCGAATCCTATTTGTTAGGGGGAATTGAAGTGTTGTACGATCATTTAATCGCAAACGCTTCTAATGCAGACGATTTTATTGCCAATTTGTCTGACTTTACGGATCAGATAAATGTTCTATATAACAAATCTGTTGATAAGAATGAACTATTAGATTATTTAAGCTGATGGCAGATGGCGGGATAAAACACGCTTTAGATTTTTTGATAAAAAAATCTAGTTCGCAAGGGTATGTCACTCTTGATGACATTCTTGCCTGTGGAGATCTGTTTTATCTTGATGTTGATGATATTGAACGGCTTACTGATATAGTACTTGAAAATAACATCATAATTAATAATCGCCCAAAGGTTGAAATTCCGATTGAGAAAGAGACTGATAGCAAGGATTATTCATCTATCTATGACGCAATCGTTGCTGCCGAACCTACATTGAATAATTTTATAGAATATGTTCGAAAAATTAAACCCGCAGACAAAAAAGAAATGGTTCGGATACGATATCAGATTTTAGAGGGAAACAAATATGCTAGAAAACGTGCCGTGGAAGGGAATTTGCGCATTGCGATTGTTCTGGCGTATAGGGAATCTGTTGCTTATAATAAAAATATTGCTGATTGTATTAGCGATGCATGTTTTGCTTTGGTTTCCGCCTGTAATTCGTATAAGCCAGATGAACATCAGACTTTTGCAAGTTATATAAGTATTGCCATAATTGATTATTTTGCTAGAACGATAAATGTTCCTCTTTTTGTAATTCCCGTAAATATTGTTAATCTTTGTCGAAAATTGTGTAAAGATTTTAAATATAATACTTTAGAACGAAAACAGGCTTTGTTGTATGTAAGTGAAAAATATGGTCTTGAAGAAAATTGGTCGGACATTATATATAATATTCTACATTTAGTTTTGTTAGGACAAAGCGTCTTAGACCATGATTTTAAAAGTGTTTATTCAGAAAGTTGCTTTGAGATTTTTAATACAGAAGCAGAAAATAATATAGAACGTGATGTTGTGCATAATATTGTTACTCAGGCTTTAGACGAATGCTTGACAGATAGAGAAAGGGACGTCCTTGAAAAACGTTTTGGTTTAAAAGGGGAGAAATCTTTTTCTTTAGAAGAGTTGGCTGTGGCTCAAAATGTGACGAGAGAACGAATTCGACAAATAGAAAGAAAGGGGCTAGCTAAATTGAAATCAAAAAAAGGGTGGTTTAAAGAAAAATTGTCTCTTTGTTTTAAAGAAAGTGTTCCAAATTTCAACGATGATACTGATTCTATTTGTGAGAGCTGATTTTCATTATGCGTTAGGGATAGTGACCCCTTGGGGTCGAGACCGTGGGCTCGGTTTTAGGAGGCGGGCGGCGAGCGAAGCGAAGGTGGCTGCCCCTAAAATATAGCCCGACCCACGCCAGTGGGGAACGCCCAAATGCAAAGGGGCGAACCGTTGCAGAAACCTCCTCGGCTCGGTCATGGGCAAGCGAGCTTGCCCGCGACTCTCGCCTTGCGGGGTTTTCCAGATTATCCACTGGGAAGACGGCGAAATCTCTACGGTGGACGATGCCGAACTGCCGGTGCTGTTGCCGGAACTCAAGGACTACAAGCCGGGTGACGGCGGACAGTCCCCGCTCGCAAACGCCACCGAATGGCTCCAGGTGACCGACAAGAACGGCCGCAAGGGTATCCGCGAGACGAACACCATGCCGCAGTGGGCTGGCTCCTGCTGGTATTACCTCCGCTACATCGACGCCTGCAACGGCGATGCATTTGTGGCAAAGGAACTTGAAAAGTACTGGATGCCGGTCGACCTCTATGTGGGTGGTGCCGAACACGCCGTGCTCCACTTGCTCTACAGCCGTTTCTGGCACAAGGTCTTGTTCGACCTCGGCCTCGTCTCTACCGACGAACCGTTCCAGAAACTCTTCAACCAGGGTATGATTCTTGCCTTTGCTTACGAAGATGCCGCTGGCTCCAAGGTCCCGACCGACGAAGTCGAAGAAAAGAACGGCAAGTTCTTCAAGAAGGGAACCGACATCGAGCTCAAGCAGATCGTGGCGAAGATGAGTAAGTCTTTGAAGAATGTCGTGAACCCGGATGACGTCGTCCGCGACTACGGTGCCGATAGCCTTCGTTTGTACGAAATGTTCATGGGCCCGCTGGATGCCGTGAAGCCGTGGCAGACCAAGGGCATCGAAGGCATGAACCGCTTCCTCGGCCGTGCCTGGCGTTCTGTTGTCGGCGACAGCGATGAAGCCCCGGTGTTCGTTGACGAAACCGCTCCCGAAGCTATCGAGAAGGTGATGCACCAGACCGTCATCAAGGTCACGAGCGACATCGAGAACATGAGCTTCAACACCGCGATTAGCCAGCTGATGATCTTCAACAACGAAATGATGAAGATGGACAAGCGCTACCGCGAACCGTGCGAAACCTTCGTGAAGTTGCTGCACCCGTTTGCCCCGCACATCGCCGAAGAAATGTGGAGCATCCTCGGTCACAACGAATC
>JAGCPF010000037.1 GCA_017642335.1 Fibrobacter sp. | reverse complement strand
TGTCTTCTGAGCTGGGCAATGTCGAGAAATGGGATTTTTACAGCAATTGTAAAGATAATCCGGATTGCAAAGTAGTTGTAGCTTCTAATGAAAGCGGAACCAATTTTGAATCGACGACGTTGGCTTCGTTTACGACGGAGAACGGCCATACAGGTGATGGACTCTATATGAAGTTTGTGGCGGATGCCCCGAAAGGGATTGACCCCTATTTCATGCTGCAAGTCAATTTTGTTCCCTATACGGGAAGCCGTCCCACATACCTTGATTTCTCCGACATGAAGGCGATATCGTTCTATGCCAAGGGGCAGGGGAGAATCAGGGTTGTCTTGCTAACCGCTTACAGCGATTCCATCGCTACGGCGGAGGGATCTGATTGGAATGCGGGTTTCAATGTTGAATATGCCTTGAATGACGATTGGACGCAATATGTACTTTGGCCCGATGCATTGATTCCTGAAAAATATTCCGTTCTTGAAAAGAAAGGAGGCGAGTGGGACAAGGCTAAGGACAGGGTCTATAAGATTGTGCTGAAGCAAGGTGCCGATGTCGTTGCCGAAGAAAAATCCACCGTAGAATGGTACGTGGACGATATCACTATTTATGGCATGGATCTGCAAAATTTCCAGTAAAAGGGAGGCGACTTTATGAAGTATTTAAACCGTGTTCTTGCAGCATCTGCTGCCATATCCGTCACCTTGTTTTTTTCTGCCTGCTGGGACAATGTAACGAAGGTTACGGAAGTGACCGAAGTGCGCCAGGCATCTGTTAATGTGGTCTCGTCCGAAAAAGACATTCCCGACTGCGACAAGGATAATAACGGCTCGTTCGTCATAACCGAGGACGAAAAAGACGTATATGTCTGCTACAGTGAAAAATGGTATGTCCTGAATGGCAAGGATGGCTCAACGACGGCCGTAAAGGACGGAACCAACGGCAAAAACGGAGCCGACGGGAAAAAAGGTGCCGATGGTAACGATGGCGCGGATGGCGCCTCTTGTTCTGGCGTTGCCTTTGAAAGCGGCGACAGCACGGGCTTCAAAATCGTTTGCGGCAGCGACACGCTGGGTGTAATCCTGAACGGCAAGAACGGCAAAAATGGCCGCCACGGGCTGGTGCCGGGCCTTGCGAAAAAACTCGCAAAGCGGATGAAACGAGGAATAAATGCTTCGGCGTTCTTCTCAGGAAGAGAAAATTTTAGCGAATTCGACGACAATATTTTTATGAGTGATTGGGCTTTGTATACAGATACTAGCAATTACGACCGATTGGAAAAGAAGCATTTCAAGATGATAGCAGACAAGGGCTTTGATCATATACGCTTCCAAATACGATGGGATACTCATTTTATAGGGAAAAAAGCTGAATGTTTGATAAATCCTGAGTATATGAAACAAGTTAGATGGGCTGTAGATAATACCATTGCAAACGGCATGATTGCTGTGGTTGATGAACATGAACTTCTGATGAGCCAAAGGGTGACGGATAATAATAAGACTTCTAATAGTTATACTTATAAGACGGCTTCACCTTGCGAAAAAAAGATATATCGGCAGATAATAGATGAAATGAAGGATATATCTCCGGATTCATTGATTATTGAGTTGCCTAATGAACCCACTACGGATGAGTATATCACGGCAACGCAATGGAATAATTTAGTGGATAGCCTTATCCAGATTATTCATGGGGTAGATCCGGCTCGTGTTATTATTGTGGGTGGCAGAAATTATTACAGTAAAGACAATTTGAATGAACTGCAGTTGGATGACCCGAATGGACTTTTAATGGCGAGTTTCCATTATTATGATCCATATAAATTTGCATCGAATTGTGGATCTGGTGCCCCGCCTGCTGATTCTTGTGGAAAAGAAACTTGGGAGGGGACTAATAACCAAAAAATGGCAATTTATAAAGACTTTGAACAAGTGGCTCTGTGGTCTAGCTCTCATGGCAACATGCCTGTATATTTAGGTGAATATGGTACGATTTATTATATCAAGGATGATGCCAGTGTGGAAAGGTGGTTGACCTCCATTACCCAAATTGCAGACTATTTTGGTTTTGCGACGGCGATGCATAATTTTGGTGGCGATTACTATGTGTATTATTTTGAAAAGGATGAGTGGGTGGAGCACAAGCTCCGTGCGCTGTTCAATCCGAAGGAAAAGTTTGTCGCTCCCAATCGCCCTGACCTGGATGCAATTTCGAAAATTACGGTCATCGAAGACTTTGGGGATGATTTCCCGAAAAGCAAGTTGTCTAGCGACTTGGATTTGAATTTCAAATGGGGCTTCTACAATAGCTGCGAGGGCCGAACAACTTGCGATACGGTGGTGACGACCAACGAAGCCGGGACCCGCTCCGAAACGGCGACGATGGCTTCGTTCAAGACGACGGATGGACATACAGGAGATGGCCTTTACATGAAGCATGCCCTCGACATCCCAAAAAATGTTTCTCCGTATTGGGCTTTCAACCTCAATTTAAGTGAGGACGGCAATTATGTCGATCTCTCCAAGATGGAAGCAATTTCCTTCTGGGCCAAGGGACAGGGAAAAATAAGGCTGGTACTTTTTACAGCCTATAGCGACTCCATTGCCGCAAAGTCTAGTGATCCCGGTTGGAAAGCTGGCTTCTATGGAGGATTTAGCTTGAGTGACGAATGGACCCGCTATGTAATTTGGGTGGATGCTTTACTTCCCGAAAGGTACTCCGAATTGGAATCCATCGGTGGGGAATGGGAGAAGGCCAAGGACCGCGTTTATAAGATTGAATTCAAGAATGGCGATGGCATTCTTCAAGGCATGAAATCCACCATAGAATGGTACCTGGACGACATCACTATCCACGGGATGGAACTAGAGGATTTCGAGTAGGAATTCCGCGAGCTCGCGGTTGAGCCCGCTGTTCAGCGCGTCGGCGCGAGAGTCCTCGATGTCGCGGGCGCGCTCCCCGCAAATGTCGACGCCGATAATCTTGTGGTTGGCGGCGAGACCCGCGATGATGCTTTTCAGGGATTCCGTGCTGAGGGATCCCTGGTCCCAGTTCGTGGCCGCGAAGGCGGGCGCGAGCGCATCCTTGTCGATGGAAAGGTAGAGCTTAGACGAAAGACGGGATTTGTCTTCCCCGGCTTGGCCGGGGATCTCCTTTCCCAGTTCGCTTTCCTTGATGAAGGTTACTTTGTCCAGGATAGAGGGAGCGTCGTTGCTAGCGTCCGAAGCAATCTCTTGCCGGATTTCGTCAACGAGGTGGTCGGCGACTCCGACGAGGATGACCTTCTCGACGAATTTGTTCGTGTTCAGGACTTCCAGCACCCAGCTTCCGCAACTCAGGATTCCTCCGAACCGTGGCGCCTGCATGTCGGGATGGTGGTCGAAAACCACAAGCGTGAACGGCTCCTGGACCATGTCTGTCCAGATCTTGCTCATGTAGTGGTAATTGCCGCCATCGATGAAGTGAATCGCGCGCGCGTCGGTAATGCCCGCGTCGGCGATTTGCCCGCGTATGGCAGCGACCGCCTCGTCGTCGCAGTAGCAGTCTGTTCCCGCGATTCCGGAGCCGTCCAGCCAAAGGGCTTCGGACGATTCACGCAGGGATTGCATGAATTGTTGTTCCGAATAGACTCCGCTGAAATCGTGGATTGTGATTTGCATTACAGAAAGATAGGTTAATTCGTGGATTTTTGAGATTGTCGTTTTTTTACAGGCCCGTTTTTATATCTTTGTTGATGGATTTATGTAAAAGGATGGTGATGATGATTGACGAAATGTTGCTGAACGCGAAGACTGCCGCTATTTTCGGACATGTCCGCCCCGATGGGGATTGCGTCGGCTCTGCTCTTGCGCTCTATAATTATATCAAGGACAATTTCCCGCAGGTCGATGTCAAGGTCTTTCTGGAAAAGTTCCCCGAGACCTACGGAATACTCAAGGGGGCCGAAATCGTTTTGCCTCAGTATTCCGAGAACGTTTTCGCAGGCGGCTGCGATATCGCCTTCATGCTGGATACGCCCTCTTTCGAACGAGTCGGCGCAAATGGCGTTCCGTGCATAAAGAGTGCGAAGTTTACATGCAACATAGACCATCACGTCAGCAATCCGCAGAATTTGTGTACAAAGTGTTTCTTGGAGACGCAATCCAGTTCAACGTGCGAGACGCTGTATTTCTTGATGGACAATAACAAAATCAGCACTGAAACCGCAAGCTGCCTTTACTTGGGCATTGTCCACGACACAGGTGCGTTCAAGTATTCGTGTACGGGCAAATGCACCATGAACGTCGTGGGCGACCTGATTGACAAGGGAGTTGATTTCGCGAGGATTGTGAACGAAACCTACTATACGCGCACCTACAAACAGACTCTGATTACCGGGTTCGTCTTGGAAAACTGCAAGATGGGCCTTGACGGCAAGGTGGTGTATTCAATCGTGACTCCGGAAGACATGGCAAAATTTGATGTCCAGCCGGTCGACCTGAGCAATGTCATCGACACGCTCCGCGAAGTGGGCGGCACGGAAGTCGCCGTGTTCCTTTACCCGGTCAATGGCAAGTACAAGATTAGCCTGCGCAGCAACTACGTTGTGGACGTGAACGCTATCGCCAAGGTTTTCGGCGGCGGTGGCCACGTGCGCGCGGCGGGCGGCGATACGGAATCCAATCCGGAATTTGCTATCCAGAAGATCCTGATGCTGATTGACGAACAGCTTTAGGCTTTATTGTTTTTTCGGGAAAATCTTTTGCAGTACGAGCACGCCCTGCATAATGGGTGGCGCAGCTCGTTTTGTGCGAACCCTTCGCGAAGTTCGCGGGCGAGGGGGACTTTGAGAATTTCGGTTAGGCTGTTTTCCTGGATGTTCCCGAGCGTGATTTGCCCGCTGTAATCCAGGCAGCAGGCGACGACCCGTCCGTCGTGGAGAATGGCCACGTGCGTATCCAGCGCCCGACACGTCCCCTGAACAAGTGTTCCGGTTGGTGCGCCGGTTGATGAGCCTGCCGAATCAGTCGCACCATTCTCGTCTCTGGTCTCTAAGGTCACTGAGCTTGCCGAAGTGACCTTGTTTGACCCCGGCCATTCAAAACGTGTGTCTTCGTGGAGATAAATCCGCCCGGAGATATTGAAACTCTTGTGGCGGCTGCAAAAGTGCCCCGGCGTGACCTCGACCCCGAACGTTTCGCGGATGCAGTCGAGCATGTAGCGGTTCCAGGGCGTGGCTTCGGCCGCCCCCACGTTCCACAGGCGCAGATTGACGTAGAGGTCCGGGCGTTCGACGGCTGCGATGCGGCAAAAGTCGAGCACGTTCTGCAAGTGGCGTTCTGCCGTCTCGCGGGGGAGTTCGGCGAAGGCGTGCGTCGAGAAGTTCACCTGGCGGACTGCGGGGCAATCCAGTATGTGGCGGCCCGTGCGCTCGATGGTGGTGCCGTTGGTGGTCAGCGTGAGCCTGAGCGGCGTCTGTTCCAGCTTCTTGAGGTAATGCGCGAAGCCGGGATGCAGTGTCGGTTCGCCGAGGACATGGAAAAAGACGTTCTTCGCGCCAATTTCTTGCGCTCCGGCGATGCATTTTTCGAAAAGTTCGGTCGGCATGAAGGTCCGCGGCATCGCGGCATTGCCGGCATCACCAGCCGTTCCGCAGGGGCAAAAACTGCAGTGCAGGTTGCAGGAATCCGTTATTTCGATGTACACGCTTTCCATCGGCCTACTCCATGTCGAGCGACTGGACGGCAGCGTCGTATTCGCCCAGGTTTCCTGCTTTCTTGATTTTCTTGAAGGCCTTCTTGGGGATGCTTGGCTCCAGGTATTCCCAGAAGCTCTTGATGTGCGAGAGAATCTGGCTGTCGCCCTGGTAGGTGCTGCGTGCGTGTTCGTACAGCCTGCCGTGCATCGTGAGAATTTTGCCCAGCAAGTCCCTTTCGCTGATGCTGACTGCGTCGGCTGCGGCCTTGTATTCGGCGGCGAGGCTTGGGCGTGCGAGCAACCCACGCCCGATCATGATGCCTGCCAGCTTGGGGTAGCCCGATTCCATCTTGCGAATCTGGCCGACGGTCGTGATGTCGCCGTTGTAGACGAGGGGGTGGCGGCATTCCTCGTAGAACCGCACGAAAGCGGTAAAGTCGATGGCGCCCTTGTATTGCTGCTTGCCGAGCCTCGGGTGGAGCGTGATGTGGGCGAGCGGGGCGTCGTTCAGGATGGGCAGCAGCGCGAACGCTTCGTCGGGGGAGTCTTGCCCGAGCCGCATCTTGACGGAAAACTTTACGGAACCGTTGGCCGTGAGGCGCGCGATTTCGTCCATGATTGCCTTGACGGTCTGCGTGTCGCTCAGCAGGCCGGCTCCGCGGTGGCGGCTGACCTGCATCGGGAAGGGACATCCCATGTTGAAGTCGATTTCCGTGAACCCCTTTTGCACGATGGCGTCGGCGAGAACCTTGAATTCGTCAACGCTGTTCGCGATAATCTGCGGCACGGTCTTTGCGCCGACAATAAAATTGCGGCCACTTTCAAAGTCGCCTTCAATGTCGCGCAGGTCCTTTTCACGGGGGCGGCCGTTTTCCACCCGCAGGAAGGGCGCGTAATAAGCGTCGACACCGCCGAAGATTTCGGCATGGGCCTTGCGGTAGATGCCTGTGGTGTAACCTTGCAGCGGGGCGAACAGGACTTGCATGGCGCGGTTCCGTTGTAGGCGCTTTTGCCCGCGTTACTTGTGGAGAGCCTTTTTCAGTGCGCGGATGGCGTTGCCGCGGTGGCTGATGAGCTTTTTCTCTTCGAGTTCCATCTGCGCGAACGTGCGCGTTTCGCCGTCGGGGACAAACAGCGGATCGTAGCCGAAACCCATGTCGCCTACGGGGGCGTGGTTGATTTCGCCGCGGCATTCGCCTTCGAATACGACGGGTTCGCTGATGGCGAGGTTCCCGCTGGCATCCGTGGTGATGGTCTGGTAGGCGAGGGCGCAAAAGTAGCGTGCCTTGCGCTCGGCAATCCCTTCGAGCTTTTTCAGCAGAAGGTTGTTGTTCTCGTCGTCGTTGCCGTGGCCGCCGCTGTAGCGGGCGCTGTAGATGCCCGGCTCGCCGTTCAGGGCGAAAACCTCGAGCCCGGAGTCGTCGGCGAGTACGGTCGCCTCGATGCCGCGCTTGGCGAGCCAGCGGGCCGTGGTGCTCGACTTGATGATGGCGTTTTCGGCAAATGATTTCCCGTCTTCGATGATTTCTTCATCGAATCCGATGTCCTTGAGTGTCTTGAATTCGTAGTGGTCCGTGCCCAGGATGTGGGCGAAATCCCTAATTTTCCCGCTGCTGGCGGTGGCGATGACGAAAAGATGCTTCATGGGGCGCTTTTTGAAGTTCTGTAACTCCTTGCGCCCCAAATTTAGAAAATTTCCCAGTAGCCGCCCTTATCAGGGCCCACACGTTTCACAATTCCCTTGATTTGCAAATTCGCAAGCTGCTTTGCAACAGCCCTCCTTGAAATACCCAAGATATCAGCCATTTCTTGCGTTGTTATCCAAGCGTTTTCGGAAATTAGCGACAAAATTTTCTGTGAACTTTTCTGTGTACTTTTCTGTGAACCTTTCTGTGTACCCTTGATGGCTTCAATCCCAACACCTTCGTTCAGCTCAAAAGGCGTCACGTTAATCCTGTTAAAAGGAATCGTCACCACAATGAAGTTCTTTTCGATACTTATAGAATCCCGCCCATACGCCTCGACGATCTTCGGCACGCCGCGCCCCGAACGCTCGCTTAGCCGAAGCTGCAAAAATAAAGACGCAAGAACCTCATTGACAGGGATGCTCACCCCTTTGAAAAAGCCTTCCATATCCTGCTCAAACCCGAGCCCGCCGTGCGAAACAATCTCTATTCGGTCCGTAAAGACGCTTATCATTGGGGCGTTCAAACCCAGCCACTTGTTGTGAATGAACGCATTCAGGATAGCTTCGTGGAAAGCCTCGTAATCAAAAAGCGGCACATCCTTTCGCTCGGAAATGCGACCGCGCTCGTCGGCCTGAATGATGTTAATTGCGTCACCATATTCCAAAATTTTGTCCATCGCATACAGAATGCAGGAGTTCCCATATTCCTTTACCGAGAACAACGTGTCTGCCTTGCTTTTCCCACTAAACACCGAAACACGAATCGGAATATCGTTAACATCCGAAAGTAATAATGCCATTATATTATAGCGACCATCGGTAGTCAATAATTTGAGAGATTTCTTGAAAGTTTCCCTTCGGAGTTCGATTCCCTTCGCTCCGTAATACATGAACAGTTTTTCAAAAGTCAGGTCCTGAGCATAATCGGGTGCCGCCGTATTGACAATCGTCGGAATACCGTTAGAAAGGACATTCAAAAGACGAATCTCCCATTCAGGAAATTTTGACAGTTTTTCTTTGCTAGAGCCAATCCGAATAAAAGCCTGAGATGCAAACTTTGTCGGAACAGATTTTGCCGCAGGAACCGTCAACAGGACAATGCGCTTGCCATCAATCAGCACGTCTTCGGCTTCGAAAGTAACGCTCGGCTTTAGATTTCGAGCAAGATAGTGCTTATAGGGCTCGTGATCAATGTCCTTGTTAAAATTTACAGTTGTTCCAATGATTTCATGTGAGGCGTCATCTACGCCCCAAACGACATAGCCGTATTCTCGCCCGCACAGGGCCGCTCCATTGGAAATTGCAGAAATGTATTCCCCGATTTCTTCTTTCGAGAACCAGTTGCCTTTAATGTCAAGCCACTCATATTCATGGGGAAGAGAAATCAAGTTCTTGATAAGGTCTTCAGATATAGCCATTGGTTAAGTCCGGGGACAAAAAAGTTGATGTTGCCCCATCGCGAATGCACTACGGACCGAATGGTCTATGTCGACTGTCACAGGGATTGTCGAATTACGGGAGTAATATATATAAACGGGATGGCGATGTCAAGAGGTGTTTTTTTTCACAAAAAAATGTCTGCAGCTCAAGCTCTTGACATAGTTGGTGCGCGAATATAGATTACGGTTATGAAGTTCTTTTTTATAAGCGACTTGCATGTAGATTTCTACACGTCGTTTTCCAGGAATGTCTCGACTTTGCGGAAGCATTTCGAAATTTTCTTCGAGCGGAATTTTCTACCCGCTGACGCTTGCTGCATTGCGGGCGACATCGCGAATGACTACTTCACCTACGTGGAGTTCCTGAAATTCATCGCTGAAAAATATGCCGCCGTTTACGTGTGTCTCGGGAACCATGATATCATCATGGAACTTGGCGGACGGTACGGGGTTGACCGCGAGTTTGCCAACTCCGAAGAAAAAATCGCGTACTTCCTCGCCGAGGCCGATAAAATCAAGAACGTCCAGCTGCTCGAAAACCGCATTGCTGGCGATGTCGCGGGATGCATGGGAATGTGCGATTTCAAGTACATACATTCGCCCGCCGCTTCCGAGGTGCTGAACAAGATGCTTTGGGCGACCCGCTGGTTCGATGGTAGGCACTGGAAATACATGAAGAACGATACCGGCCGCCTTTGGAGACATTACAATAGGGCGATGCGGGCGCTGACAACGCAACGTCCCAAAATCATGATGACGCATTTTCTGCCCCTGGAATTCGAGATGCCTGAACGTTACCGGAACGATCCCTGCTCGAACTTCTTCTATTTCCTCGGCGCTCCCTATCTCGAAAAGATGGACGACGGAAGCATTTGGCAAGCGGGCCACACGCATATCGCAATGAAACGCGAATACACCGACGCGAAAGGCAAACGCCACTTGCTCCTGTGCAACCCCATCGGATATCCTGAAGAAGATCCCTATGCAGAATATGGATTGAAACGGGAAGAATTTCTAGTGGAAGTGGGGTAGCTGACGTCAAGGGAATTCTATCCTTAATACTTTTTTTTCAAACAAACTATATTTTGAAAAAAGGATTTTAAATATGCAGCAGGATAGACTTGGACGCGGACCATTTATTGAATTATTAAGCAATATCATCACTCAGAAAACAGACGCTCACGAAGGCTTTTCTTTTGCCATAGACGGCAAATGGGGTTGCGGCAAATCATGGATACTAAAGGAACTTGAGCAGAAACTTGAATTACAGAACTATTTAGTAATTCACTACAATTGCTGGGAAAATGAATATTACGAAGAGCCTCTCGTTGCATTATTGTCTGTTATCGTTGACAAGTTGAATCAATTACAGGGCTCTCTTACTGACAAAAATAAAAAAGAAAAACTGAAAATTGCATTATCTTTTTTTGCAGAAGTCATTTCGACCATCCTGACAAATAAATTTGGTATAGGTTTTGACGACATCCTAGAATCTGGGAAAAAAGCGATTAAAAAAGATTCAGATTCTAGCATATCTACCACTTTTGATAACAATCAAGGTTTAAAAGAAGCTTTAAACAGTGTTCGCGAGCATCTGCTACAGTTAAAAAACGTTTTATCAGAAAACGATACAAAATTTGCCAACATTGTTATTGTTGTCGATGAACTTGATCGTTGCCTACCTGAATACGCAATAAAAGTCATGCAACGACTGCATCATATATGCTTTGACACCGTATCAGATAAATACACCTTTATTCAGTTAGCAGCAATTAATAAAAGTGAATTACTCGGTTCCATTGCAAAGACCTTTGGACGCGAATTCAATCTAAAACAAAAATATACGGCTGCAGATGTTAGACCTGGATCTATTTTTTACGAAAATTTTGAAGAATCCCAAATTCAATTCGGGAATTATTACTTCAAAAAGTTTTTTCAAATGATTATCCCTGTTTCTAATGGAGAACAAATAGAGAATCCATTATCGCTTCTTGAAGGTTTTGAAGAAAAATTCGACTCTAGCGACACCAATGGAAGAGAATATGTTGAAAGGTTTTTCACAGAAGTACTTTCGTTTTTCCCGATGAGAAGCAAATTAGAACTAATCCATTTGGTAAAGACTGCTCATGAGATAACAGCCTTAGATAGTTCTCTTGATATGCACCTAAGATACAACACGTTGTGCATAGAGTTAATAGACTGCCTTTGCAAATCGATTTTAAAGAAAGGACTTCCTATAATAAAGCACCAAGGAAATCAAGATCAGCCCCATAAATTGTATATGCAAATTCCTGATTTATCCCATATTGAAGGAATTACCAATACATTTGCATTTGAACAATCTTTCGCTAAATGGAGTACGTCTAGTTGTTATGAAAGACTGTATGGAAACGGCAGGAAGCAAACAAAAACTGTTTATGAATTTGATTTGTTATTTCCAGAGTCTTATACAAAAATTTTCTATAATCCTCCCAAATCAACAGAAATAAAGTATACTGGAGCAGGTCCCATTCCATCCGAAGTAGCCTTCATCAAAGCATTCCGAAAAACGCTTGATGCACTAGTATAAGCCCCAATAGGCTTATACTATTTAGGCATTCTCCTCAAAGTTTTCAACTTGTTCCATGACTTTGCTGAAAACTTCGGGGCTGTACTGTGGCGGGTAGCCGTTTTTCACCAGACAAATCTTGATGTCAAGCTTTAGCTGGTTGCGGACATTCTGATTGTTAAGCCAGTCAGCAAAAGATGACTTGGTATCAATGATTTCTTTTACCTTTTTCGCCAGAGCCTTACATTTTTCATTTATAACAACGCCATCAATTTCCTTGTCTTCGCCATATTCAAAATTGTATTGGTCACGAAGAGCAAGCAAAATATCATAGAAAGCTTTTTCTTCAAAGGTAAGCCCAATCTTGCGGAAACTTTCGCGATTCTCATTCATCTGGCGTAAAATTTCAAGAGCCTGCGCAGTGGCGTTCTTGATAATTTCATCAGATGCATGTTCCTGCGTTTCCCCCGCTTCTTCAGCAGAAAGAGTTTTGCGCCGTTCGTGATATTCGGCGATAGTCCGTTCAAGCATTTCCTGGAACGATTGTGCCGCAATTTGGTTAATCTTTCCAAATTCCTTGATTTGCTTGCGGAGCATTTTCACCAAAAGCTCAAGCTTTGTCGCGGGCATCTTGACATCGGAAAGTTTCTCGTAAAATTCAGGACCGAAGATATTCTCTTCTTCGCCATTATCAAGAATGCTTTCCACCTTGTTGTACTTGAGCGCTTCTTCCACCATTTTGGCGACATTTCGGTTCATGGTATCAGCGTCAATATCGCTCGTTCCGCTCATTTTGCGAACAAAACCCGCAATAGCCATAAAGCATTGAGTCAGCGCCGATTCTTCTTCGCTCAAGTTTCCTGAAGGAGAGCAAACATCAAATGCCATGCGCATGCGCTTCACAACCTGCAAGAAATAATTCTTGAAAGAAACCTTTTGCGGCTTGTGCGCCCCATTTTTACTTTCAGAATTGAGTTCCTGCGTAGAGGTAAATACATATTCCGCCGCTTTTGCCAACAGCATATATCGTTTTGCAGGATCGCAATTCGGATCCAAGAACGGCGAGACGTCGTAATCGACAAACAATCTCTTCAAGATTTCAAGTTCTTCCCTGAAAACAACCGTCGCCTGTTCCACATCGTCAACTGTCGGGGCAACAGAGGAATCACCGCCATAGATTTTCATCGCTTCGCGCATGTTATCGCGAATGCCGATATAGTCCACTATCAACCCGAAGTCCTTTCCTGGATTTTTGCGGTTCACTCGGCTTATAGTCTGGATAAGCATGTGCTTTTTCAGCGGTTTGTCATTGTACATATATGTAAGGCAGGGAACATCAAACCCTGTAATCCACATATCCACCACAATAACAATATGGAAATTCGACTTTTCCTCTTTAAAAGCGGCATCCATATCTTCAGAACGGGAATCGTTCTTGACACCCCCAAGATAATCATACATTTCCTTGGGGTCGTTGCTCCCGACACTAGAAACCATTGCCATAAACGGCATCGGTTTCAATTTTTTCAGTTCTTCTTCCGTTGCCACGACGCCATCAGGCGTTTTCTTTTCCACAAACCATTCCGGATACTTCGCCTTGAATTGCGTAAGCAAAGCATAGGCAATCGGGCGAGAAGAACAAACCACCATCGCTTTCTGGACTCTGTCAGGGTCGCCAGCACAACTAGATACATAATGGTCGTGAATATCGACGGCAAGGCGTTCCAAACGGGCGGGATCACCAAGAATCACTTCCATGGAGCTCATCGCCTTTTTGCTTGCCTGAATATCTTCGGCTGTTGCGCCATCTTCGGCGCATTTCTTGTAGTAATCTTCGATTTCCTTGGCTTTCGCCTTATCCAGCAAGACCTTTGCAATTCGCGGATGATACTTGATGGGAACAGTCAACCCATCAGCAACAGCCTGGTCCATCGTGTAGCGATCAATTTCGTCACCGAAGGTCTGGTATGTTTCTGCAATCGGCGTGCCGGTAAAGCCAACGAAAGTTGCATGCGGGAACGCTTCGCGCAAAACCTTTGCATAAGGCTTCGAAAGCATAGCCCTCATATTTTCGTCAACATCTTTGCTGAACTGGATTTTCTTGGAGTGTTCCAGTTGCGTGCGGTGTGCCTCATCCGAAAAACAGATGATATTTGCTCGGTCATTAATCAAGCCGATTTTATCATCTTCACGGTCGCAGAATTTCTGGATAGTGCAGATGTAAAAACCACCGCTTTTACGCGCACCCAATTCTTCACGCAACATGGCTCGGTTCTTAACCACCTCAACAGCACCAAGGTTTAGGAATTCCGTACTCTTGGTAAAGAGTTTTGCGCCCTGCTTTTGCAATTCTTCTCGGTCAACAATCATTACGATTGTCGGAGAGCCGATTTCTGGAATATCCGAACAGCGGAGAGCCAGCTGACGCGCCAAAAATGCCATCGTATAGGTTTTGCCACACCCCGTAGCACCGAAATAGGTGCCACCCTTGCCGCTTTTTTCAGTGACCGACTTAACGATGCTTTGTTTTAGCAAACGCGAAGCAAAGAACTGAGGATACCGGCAAACGATTTCCTTTTCGTCGTGGTCGTATTCGCTATCCTGGAAATAGATGTAATCGCGGAAGATTTCAAGGAAACGGACAGGGCTATAAACGCCTTTTATCATCGCCTCGGTTTCAGCAAACGGCATTGTCGAAACCTTATCGCCATCATTGATGCGGCGCCAAGCATAGAAATGTTCATAAGGCGTGCGAACGGTTCCAAGGCGGGTCTTTACACCATCAGAAATACAAGCCAGAGGACAATAATGCAAAAGATGTGGAATATCGCGCCAATAGCGGATGTTGATTTGTTCCCAAGCATCACAGATTGTTGCATTCGCATCAGCAGGATTTTTCAGTTCAATAACGCAAAGCGGCATTCCGTTTACATAGAGCAATACATCGGGGCGACGATTTTCTTTTTTGCCGTTATTGACATATTCGATCGTAAGTTGGTTAACCACCCGAAAAATGTTATTTTCAGGATGTTCAAAGTCAATCAGCGGAATCGACCTCGGCTCACCATTTTGCGGGGTAAATTGAATGCCATCAATGAGCCAACCATAAAATTTATGAAGTGTAGCAAAGTCGCTTTCGGCACCTACAAGGCGAATCGTATCGAATAGTTTTTCGACATCCTCACTGGACAAATCAGGATTTGTCGTTTTCAAATATTCCTTGACATCATCGGTATGGAGAACATCCTTGATTTCTTTTCTGGCAAGTTTATTCCCTGGCAAATACAGCCAGCCTTCCGTTTCAAGGAAGGCGATAAAAGCGTATTCATAGTCGGACTCGCAGAAATGCCCATTGAAGTTAATCAATTTTGCCATGACTATTCCTCCAACGAACCTTTTATAAGGATGGGACAAATGTCTTTTATTTGCTGTTTCAATTGTTCATTGATACGTTTGCGTTCGGTATAGACTTTGTAGATGTCCGTTATTGATTTTTGAACATTGACATCGGGAATGGGGATTTGAACATCTTCCATATCAGAATATTCAAAGAACTCATGAGCGCTTCCTTTTGACATGTATCTGGCATAACGATCGAATTCCGAACGTTTAAACCACATCATTAAATACTCAGGAGATAACTTTTCCTTTTCCGTAATCTCAAAAATTTGATATGCAGATGAAACTACACAATCTTCACCATTGCGATATGCAATTGATATTTTCTCCCCATTTCGCGTTGTTGCACGATTGTAGGCAAATTGTCCAGTTCTGACTATTTTGGCATTTCGTTCCTCATCTGCGACCTGTTTCGGAGTAGCAAATTCTTTGTCATTCGTAATACCTTGAGCCAAAGTGACTTTCAAATCCCTATTTCTAACATCAACCGGCTTTATATACTTTCCTATTTTTTCACTTTTGATATTTCGTCTAAGTTCTTCAATATAAGCATCGCAAGTGAGTTTTAAATCATCAAGTCCTTGTTCGTAGGATTTCTGGTTGGCATCCATCGACTCATATATGTCTACATATTTTTGCTGCGTAGGCAAATCAGGCAATGTAATATTTATATCACAAAGATCATTCCACGAAAATGTTTCACGAGCACTACCCCAGGAATTAAATCGAGAAAAGCGATCAAACTCGGGACGATTGAAATAAATGAAGAGATAATCAGAAAGCAATAGTTTCGGCTGTTTGATACAAAATACTGTGGATATGGACGAAACTAAATATTCGGCTTTTTCTTTATTATATGCTAAAGAGATTTTATCTCCACGACGCGAAGTATCCGAAACATAAGCGAATTCATGTTGTTTAACAATCTTATAACTAGAAAGACTCACTCCATCCATGTTTGCTTTTGTTTCAATAAATTCCTTCCCAGTAGAAATGCCTCGAACATTTTCAACCTTTAATTTTCCTTCATCATTTCTTTCATCCGACGGTTCAACCAATTCGCCTAGTTTATACGTTTTCAGAGCCATAATTCTTCCCTACTATTCAATTTCAAACCTAATGCCCTTGAACGCGTTTACAAGCATTTTCTGACTCTGTTTTTCCTTCGCAATCAAGGACTTCATCTCTCCCTGAATCCGTTTCATTTCTTTCATATAGTCGATATCTAAATCGTGGTCTATAAATTCGATATACTTACTCGGCGTAAGAGCCCAGCCTTTTTCTTCGATTTCCTTAATTCCTACACTGCGGTAAAGCTCCGGCACTGCATAGTTTACGCCATCGGTGCCTTCATTTTGCCAGGTATGGTAAATATTCGCGGCCTTTTCAATTTGCTCCGTAACAAGGAGCACTTTCTTCTTATTTTCATTCTTGACCGGGTTTTCAGTCCATTGCCTTAAATCCATAAAAAGAATTTCGTGTTTGCGGTTACGGAGTTTTCGACCCTTGTATTTTCCGCCTTTCTTGTTTTGGTTCAAAATCCAAAGCGTTACACTGATATCAGTGGTAATGAACAATTCTCGCGGCAGAACAACAATCGCCTCAATCTTATCATTCTGAATAAGTTTTCTTCGAATCTCCACCGTATCTTCGTCGTTCAAAGCACCATTTGCAAGCAAGAACCCCGCCACACCATCAGACGGCTTCAAGTGCGAAAGCATGTGCAAAATCCAGGCATAGTTGGCGTTACTCTCCGGTGGTGTATCATAGTCCGCCCAGCGAGCATCATCTTTCAAGTTATCATTATACCAGCCTTTAAGGTTAAACGGCGGATTCGCCATGATATAATCGAAATAAACGCCCCTATGCAAATCATTTATAAAAGTAGAGTCATTCGTGTCACCCAGATGGTGGCTCAAACCGCGCAAAGCAAGGTTCATCTTTGCAAGGCGGTAAGTAGCTGCATCCTTTTCTTGACCGTAGATATTGATGCGGTTGATATCCCCCTGCTTGGACTTGACCAGTTCCGCGCTCTGGATAAACATACCGCCCGAACCACAGCACGGATCGTAAAGAGTGCCGTCATAAGGTTCAATCATCGATGCAATCAGCTGAACCACATCGTGCGGTGTGTAGAACTCGCCTTCTTCCTTGGTGGCGTTCACCGCAAATTCCTTCAAGAAATATTCGTAGACTCGCCCGATAAGGTCTTTCTCTTCGCCAAAGGTCTTATGGCTAATCTTGTTCACCTCATCTACCAATTTCTTGATGTCGTTCGCCGCTAGGTTACGGGTCAAGAACGTACCTTCAACAAAACAGCCTTTCAGGTCTTTTGAGTCAGTCGCAATGCTATGCAGGGCGGCATCAAGCGCAGAGTTCAGTTTTGGTGCCGGAGTGTTGATGATGTTCGACCAACGGGCTTCGGGGGGCAGATTGTAAGTGCCATCGGCAAAAGAAACATCCTCAAAGAATGCTGTTCTGATATTTTCATCATCAGGATCAAGCCCCTGTTCAAGCAAAGCCCCGCGCAATTTCGCAACACCGTCATCGTATTTTTCACCAATGAAGCGCAAGAATACAAGCGTAAGCATCATGTCGCGTTTTTCGAAGAACGAACCTGAATTACGTGCCGCACGCAGAATGTCTCGACAATTGAAAAGGATATTGTCGATGTTAAGAGCCTTTTCGGTCGCTTTCTTTGCCATAATCGGATGCACTCCATATAAAAAATGAACGAGTCATCCCCTGTGCACGGAGGCCGCACCGATATATCAATAAAAAAGGCGTGGAGTCGCAAGCACTTACCACGTTGGAAGGGTCACCACAACCCTGTCGTAAAATAAGTACAAACGACCCACGCCCCAGATGGGACGTGAGCGTTCGACCTTATCCTTTACGACTTTAGAAAGTGGTGATTTTTCCAACGTAGAATAAGAGACGAATCTCAAAATTTCCGGTCGCCCAAAGCCGTGAAGCAATGGGCTATGTCTATGGGAATAGTAGTAAAAAAGGGATAATGATTGTTTTTCGACTTGTTTAGAAAGGTTGTCAATACGCATTTTTTGTGTAATAATGGGATAAAATGCCATATGTTCCGTTTTGGAACCCATGAGTCTTCCAACTTTCGCAAATTTAGCGACGGTCGGGGATGGGCAAAAACGAAGAAAAAACAGATGTTGTGGCGGTAAATCCGCTTGTGGAGTCGGGGGTGGAAAAGATGATTCAGGTCATTCGGGGTAAGCAGGTGCTGCTAGATCGAGACCTGGCATCGCTCTATGGGGAGGAAACCAAGCGCATCAACGAGCAAGTAAAACGCAATATTGAGCGATTTCCCGAGGATTTCTGTTTTCAATTGAATGCTACGGAGCATAATTTATTGAGATCGCAACTTGCGACCACAAAAACCGAGACCAGGGGAGGTCGACAATATTTTCCATATGCTTTTACCGAACAAGGCGTGGCAATGCTGTCTTCGGTTCTTGCCGAACAATGAATGTGTATCATGATGCATTGAAAAATGGCTTTTTTATGGCTAAAAATAGCGATTTCTGTAAAAACCTTAAATATTTGTATCATAGACTATTGACTTTCGGGTGGGATAATATATATTAGGGTTATTATGAAGCCCATTATCGAATACGAGAGTTACCGCGCCTACATGCAGGACTTTTATGACCAGCGCAAACGCTGTTCTGCGTTCTCGTGGCGTGAATTTTCTCGTCTGGCGGGGTTCTCGTCGCCCATTTACCTCAAGCTGGTTTGCGAGGGGAAAAGCAATCTGAGCCAGATCGGGGTGGAGCGCGTGGCCGTGGCGATGGGGCTTGCCGGGTATGAACTTGTCTATTTCCGTTCCCTTGTGGCTTTTGACCAGGCGAAGAAGGACGCCGACAAGAAGCGCGCGTACGAGGGGATGATGGAAATCGCCAACGCCCACAAGGTGCGCGTCCTGGACAGCGTGGCCTTCGCGTTCTATGAGTCGTGGAGGAATTCCGTGCTTCGCGAACTGGCGGCGAACATGCCCGGCGCCAAGCCCAGCGACCTTGCGCATCTTTGCTACCAGAAGATTTCCGCGGAAGATGTGAAGGACACGCTGGCCTTCCTCGTGAAGGCGGGGCTTCTCAAGAAAACTGGCGAAAATTCCTACGAGCAGAGCGAAAAGAGCGTGAGGGCTTCGGGCGAAGCGATGCCGGTCGCCGTGAGGGCCATGCACAGGCAGATGGCCGAATTCGCCATGAAGGCCGTAGACGAGATTCCTCCTACCGAGCGCAACATAACGGGGGTTACCCTGGGGCTTACGGGGCGGGCCTACCAGCGCATCGTTACGGAACTGGATTCGTTCCGCCGTAAAATCATAGCCATCGCGACGGAGGACGATGGCATGGATCAGGTTTATAGGTTAAATTTACAGCTTTTTCCGTTGACCAGAAATAAGAGAGAGGTGGTAAGATGAAAAGGTTTGTAGTAATAGTCGGGTCGACGGCGTTGCTCTCGATAATCGGTTGTTCTGGCGGTTCGTGGGAGGAAACGAATGCGTTTACCCCCGTGGCCGAGGCGACAAATACAGCGGGGTCGAGCGAAACTGAAAATATCATTCCTTTGGAAAGTTCCAGTTCGGCTGCCGCCGCGACTATCGGTGTTAAGTCCAATACTGATGTCGTTGCCGAGCCGGAGTCGAGTTCGAGTGAGGATGAAGCGCCAACTCCGGCGGGATATTCCGAGCAGCCGAAGGGCGGCGTGTCCTCGAGCGCGTCGGCCTTGAGCCCCAGTTCTTACGCTGTGCCAAGTTCGTCCGCTGCTTTTGGGAAAAGTTCGTCCGCTGCTGCAACGAACTTACCGACGACATCTTCTGATTCTTCAGGCAAAGCGGGAAATCCGACTAGTTCTGAAACGGACTCTACGTATATACCGTATGACCCGCCCGTGGTGGATACGGTGACCATCGGCTCGCAGGTATGGATGAGGAATCTCGGTGCGCATGGACGTGCGCTTACTTGGGATGCAGCGATGGCTGAGGGTGTTTGCCCGCACGGATTCCACGTGCCGACGTATGGGGAAGCGGACAGTCTCCTCCATATGGCTGCGGACGGCTCTATCGTGGGTAGGGAAAATGACGGAATCGGCATCATTGCGGGCGGCTCCAAGCGAGTCAGGGACCTTGGCTGGTCCGAACACTTCGGGCGCTTCTGGACTACGGAAGAGTTTGGGGAATCCGGAGCTTACTACTTTGCGGTTTCCGATACGGAGGACGATGCCCTTATGCATGGTGACCAGAAAACCAACGAGCTCTATGTCCGCTGCATAAAAAATTAAAAGTCAACATTCTCTGACTGATCCACTGAACCGATAAACACCTCTCTCTCACTTCGGTTCAGTGGATTTTTTATATTTTCAGCGATGTCGCTCGAATGTGTGAATGCAAAACTGGGCCGTCCAGGGTCCGTCGTTTTTTTGACCGTATCGGCTGCTTTGGCCGTATTAGCGTCGTTCGTGACATCTTGTTCCGAATTTTATACCGATTCTGCCGGAAACCTTTTGCCCGAGGAGTATTCCAGCGTAGGCTTTGGCAAGGATTCCCTCGACAATAGCATGGTCCGCATCTACGCGAAGGGTGCGCATGCGATGCTCGGCACCGATGATTCCACGGTAAAGGTAAACGAGCGGATAAAAATGAGGGCGGAGTTCGATTACGATTTTTCTATCGGCAAGCACGAGGTTACCTGCGGCGAGTTTAACAAACTGGTAGGAAAGAAACGTTCGGCACTCAAGAATCGCGTGGCTTGCAAGTCGACGGATTTGCCGGCTACGGAAATCACCTATTTCGATGCTGTGCTTTTCGCGAATGCCAAGAGTGCGGCGATGGGTGTGGATTCCGTTTACTCGTACCTGCATGCGATTTATGACGATGACGGGAGCTGCGTCAACTTGGAAGGTCTTGTCTATAGGACTGAGGTGGATGGCTATAGGTTGCTGAACGAGGCGGAATGGATGCTGGCGGCAAGCCAGGGCTGGGTCCCGTCGGAATCGTGGAATGCTTCGAATTCGAAGTATCGCGCCAATGAGGTCTGCGGCAAGCAGAAAAACGAACTCGGCATTTGCGACATGGCCGGTAACGTGGCGGAATGGGTGAACGACTGGATGGGCAACTTCCGCGATACCATAGTGTCGGACTTTTTGGGCGCCTCTGAAAGGAATGGTGTTGGGGAACGCGTTATCAAGGGTGGCAGCTACAAGAATAGCGTGGACAACATAAATATGTATGGCCGTGGCGACGTGTACACGGTAACGTCTTCGACGAAAGCGGAGTATGTCGGAATGCGCCTTGCGCGCGGCCATGTGCCTTCACCGGAGTGGCTAGATGCGTCCGGAAGAGTGGACGTCTCGAAGACGTTCCTTATCGCGAATTCTTCGACTCTGCGGAATATCGTTAGCATGGACAAGATAAAGCTGGTGTTTCGTGATGATATTACGGGCAACTTGGTCTTTGTCGATTATTCGAGCGGCGTGCTGTCCTTGACCGAAATAAAAGATACCTTGAATGCGTATCATCCAGATATCTCGCCGGATGGTTCGAAGGTCGCTTTCTGTACGGGCTTGGAAGGTGTCAGCGGTTCTTCCGGTGTCTATGTCCGGAACCTGGATGCAAAGGGTTCGGGTTTGGTAAAGTTGGATGTGAAGAATGCTGCGGTTCCCCGTTGGCAAGTGACTCCGGACGGCGACACGGTGATTGTCTATGTCACGGATTCCGGTAACAACAAAAACGAGTCGGAATGGCGCACGAAAAGCACGTGGAAGGTTAAGTTCGAGAAGGGCGCCTTCGGGAAACCGGAAAAGCTCTTTGACGGGGCGTATCACGGCGGGGTTACCGAGGATGGTCAATTTGCCGTTACGGGCTCTCAATTGCTCCGGGCCAGAGGAGGCGAGCGCGATACTGTGTGGTACAACGGCGAACAGGCGTGCAACGTCTCGTTGTCGAGGGAGCGTATCCGTCGTGTTCTATTCCTTGATTTCGGATCGAAGACGGGGGAACGCTTTGTCGGGGAAAAGTATGGAACGCATGAACGTTTGCTGGTCATGGATACTGCGGGCAACTTGGTAAATTCGTTTGCTGCTCCCGAGGGCTTCTCGTTTGACCATAGCGAGTGGGCGCTGAACTATGCGAATGAATGGCGTCGCGAGATTGCCGTCGCAACATTGGCCAACAAGAATGGGATGCATTCGAAAATTGTCGTGCTGGACATGGCCGACAGCAGCCTCACGGAACTTGTCAGCGGAACGGAACTTTGGCATCCGTGTCTGTGGATGAGCGCTTCGTATTCCAGGACGAAAAAAACGGAGTTCGATCCCGATAGTGCGGGAATCTATATGAATTCCCTCGATGATCCGAGCGGCGTAATTGCGTTGCGCTACAAGATGGAACTGCTTTGGAAATTCCGTGATTTGGCGCAGGTCGCTATCATGGGTTCTTCGCGGCCCCTGTATTCCCTGACCCCCTTCTTTTTGAGCAACGACCATTTTGCTGTTAATCTTGCACATGCCCCAAATTCCATTTATGCAATTCGGGATTATTATATGCGCTATGTCAGTCATCATCTGTACAAAATGAAGTTCCTGGTCATTTCGCTGGATATTGATTTCTGGAACAAGAGGGATGATTCCAAGGGCGATAACTTCTTTGCCAAGGATTACAAGCGTTATCCGGGATACGTCTACGACGAGAACCATAACTATTGGCGCGACGGAGACCCGCGGAGCCTTTATACGTACACCTTGAATGCTCCGCATGATGATACCCTTGCGCGTCGTATTTATCTCACCGAGCGCGGGCGGTACATCGCAAACGCTTGTGCCTCGGATGGCTGGGGCGGAAAGAATCCGGAAGTCGAGCAGGATTCTACATTGTTCGATGATGCTCCGGAACTGGTCGACAACAGCATGGCTGCGCTGGATTCGATTATCCGGGTCGCATCCAACAAGAACGTGACGGTCATCGGGATTATCTTCCCGCAAAGCCCGGCATACAAGAAAACTGGTGCGTTTGGCCGTTACGGCATGCGCAGAAGCCTTGCCAAGAAGGTTATTCAAAGGATTGATGACTTGACGCGGGTCTACTCCAACTTTGTATTCTGGGATATAAACCAGATGGGAGACCATGATTTTGGTGATGATATGGCGACGGACTATGACCATTTGTGCAGTGAAGGGGCGATCCGGCTTTCTATAAAGTTGGATTCCGTGATTACCGCTATTGAGAAAAAGAATAGTCATTAAGTCATTTTATATATTATAAATGTGAATACAAGATACGCTTTCCCCCTATTATTTTCTGCAGTGGGAATCGCCGCTGCGTTGACTTTCATTTCTTGCGCATCGAGTGGCTCCGTGCCGCCCGCTGTCGAGGCTGCTCGTTCTGAGTTCGGACCGATCGGTGCTGATGTGACTCCGGAGTCGGTTTTCGAGATAAAGGTCGTCGATGCGGATCGCCAGGTGCGCGTCGTGAACAAGCCGACCCTGGCCGCGCTTGACTTTGCGGCGTATTCGAGCAATCCCATCCGCTTGGCCGGTAAGGACGAAGTTCCCGAGAACTACAAGGGCTCAATGGAAGGGGTGAACATTGCCGATTATCCGTTCCCAATGTTCGATACGATTCTTGCGTATATGCCGCAGGCCGTTGCCGGGGTTACTCCGATTGCTTGGGAACCGTTCTCCAAGATTCTGTACGCCCAGACGGGAACCGATTCGCTTGCGAGTGTCTTGAATTCCGTGGAAGCGGTCAAGTGGGGCGAGCCCGAAGTGTTCCGCGCTTTCCAAAGCGTCACCCGCTTGTGGGGCGTGAAGAAGGACAATGCCGTGGAATGGTGGGCCGAGGTGCTGCCCGCTTCGTGGACCAAGCGCCAGGCTTTTTATGGCAAGCTGAAACTTGTCTCGGGTGGCGAAACGGCCGAGGTGCTCAACTATTATTTGACTGCCGAGATGAATTCCGAAGATGCCATGAACTGGGCCCGTACGCTTTCGTCTTACTGGTACCCGACTTTGAATACCGACCTCGAACAGCATGTTCCCGGCGATGTCTGGCTTGACAAGAATAATAGACCTTTTGCTGTGATGCGCGGAAACCCGATGGGCAAGCCGATGTGGGTTGCTTTTGAGGTGTCTGCGTTTAGGATGACGGACGAGGACATCTATGCACAGCGCAAGGCCGATTCCCTGCTCGCTGCAGGCGAGGTCGTGCCTGTAGACCGCACGCTGGATACGAGCTCTGCGGCAAGACTTGCCACGCTCGAGTCGATGGAGAATAGCTGCCCGGCAAACGATGCGACCGCCAAGTTCCAGAAGGCTTTGAAGGCCAAGCTCGATAAGTTGCCCAAGGAACAGAACGCCTGGTCCGACAACGGAATGCTCTGGTTCCGTCGCAACGCGAATTACTTGGTTGCCGATAAGATTAGCGCGCAGGACAGCCTGCACAATCCGCTGCCGCGCATGATCGAGCTGAAGCAGCACCTGGATTCCCTCAACATCCAGCTGCTTGTGGTGCCGGTTCCCGTGAAGGAAGAAATCTATGCCGACAAGATGATTGCCGATACACCGGAAGACCTTTGCGTGAGCGTAAGTGGCCGTGAGTTTATGCGTGAGATGCTTGCCGCCGGCATTGACGTGCTGGATTTGTACCCGGCACTGAAGGCCGCCCGCTCCGGTGATGAACCTCCGCATTACAGTTACCAGCGCTACGACACGCACTGGGCGCTGCCCGGAATGCTTGCCGCCATGGAACTGCTTGCCGCCAGGGTGACGCAGTATTCCTGGTATGCGGAATCCGGTGCCCGCCCGGGAAGCCTTGTCATGAAGGATACGGTCGTGCTGCGCGAAGGCGACCTGGTGGCACACCTGCCGGATGCCGAGAAGTCGAAGTATCCTGCCGACACGCTCGCCGGCATGAAGATTTACAAGGGCGACAAGGCCTACAAGGGCGACAAGAATGCCCCGATCCTCCTGATGGGCGACTCGTTCACCGGCGTGTTCGAATCTGTTGACCAGAAGAGCGGTGGCCCGGGTTCGCTGCTGGCCTATGCGGTCGGCCTCGACGTGCAGGTGGCGACAAGCTGGGGCGGCGGTCCCGGCGTGCGCAGCCGCATGATGAAGATGACGAAGGACATGCAGAGCAAACGCTTGGTCATTTACATGATGACGGCCAGGGACTTCTGGCAGTCTCCCATGGAATGGGACAAGCTGTAATCGGGAGTGCAGGGGGCTATGCTGAAGCGACTGTTCTGGCCGTGCCTCGTAGTGCTTTTGACCGCAGCGCTCTCCGCTGCCTTGTGGAGCGGTCGCACTGCCGAGCCGACGTATGCCGAGATGGCCTGCCTGTTCGAGGAAAAACCGACGGGGTGTGTCGACTCGATTGCGGATTGGAAATCGGGGCTTGCCTTTTACGATAGCGCCGTGGCTGTGTCCAGGGATCCGCTCAAATCCTTGACGGCGCTCCTGTGGGACTATTGGAACATTGAGTTTGCCGGGGCGGGGGAGGCCGCCGTTTCCAAGGATGCCGTGCTCCCCTTGCAGGTCCTGAAGAACAGGAAGTCCGGCTGCATGGGCCTTGCCTGGCTTGCCATGATGGTTGCCGAGGCCAGGAATCTGCCGCTGAACGTGATTCTCTTGCCCGGTCATGTCTTTTTACGCTACGGGAAATTGAACGGGCTGGAAGAGTTCGGCTTTGCGCGCAAGACGGTAAACCTGGAGCCGAACCGTCGCGGGTATTCGTACACAGACGAAGAATACCGCGAAAAGTACAAGAACGGCCCGTGGACAGGACTGGAGTTCAAGCCTTTGAAAATACACGAATTCGTGGGACTTGCCGCATTTGACTTGGGAAACCTGTATATGGACTCCGAACCCCGCCGGGCGCTGGCCTGGTACCGGATGGCGGAAGAATTTTTCCCTGCGTATCCGGGCATCTCGGTGAATCAGGAAATTGTCAAGAAGCGATTGCCGAATTCATTGTAGCGAAAAATTTTTTTATTAGATTGAAAATATGAAATGGAGTATAGTTTTCACCTTCTTGGGAATTCTTTTTGCCGGATGTGGCTTTTTTGATGATTCTTCATCGGATCCTTCTGAGCCGGTTCCCAGCGCTGGTGATGAGTTCCCTGTGGAAATGCTTCAAAATGAGTTCCCTGTGGAAATGCTTCAAATAAAGTCATCCAATCAGCTTGTTTCGTTGGGGACGAACGATTGGATTGCGAAAGCCATTGAACGCCCGTTGATGCAGGTGCGTTTCGATTATGATTTTTCAATAGGTCGGCACGAAGTGACCTGTGGCGAGTTTAATAAACTGATGGAGCGGACAACAGGCCTTGCGCTGCAATGTGCAGGTGAAAATCTCCCCGCCACTGATTTGACTTTTTATGATGCGGTCTTGTATGCCAATGCGCTGAGCAAGGCGAAAAACCTTGATACCGCTTATACCTATGCCTATGCGATATTCGATGCCGATTACCATTGCTTGAGATTGGAAAACTATGCTTTCCATCCCGAAGTAGAGGGCTTCCGTTTGCCGACAGAATCCGAATGGGTCTATGCGGCTGTGCAGGATTGGAACCCCGATTCAAGCTGGAATTTCAGCAATTCCGGTTCTCAATTGCACGATGTCTGTACTATCGCCGCTAAAGAGGATCTGCCCTGTGACATGGTCGGGAATGCGATGGAATGGGTGAATGACTGGCTCGGAAAATTCCGGGATACAACCGTGTCGAATTACGTAGGCGGCTTGGATATCGGTTCGCTGGGTGGGCGTATTGTGAAGGACGACTGCTACTTTACGGATGCGGCCCATATGACCTACTATTCGCGTGACGATCTTGGCATGATACTTTCTTCGATGAAGGCCGATTTTATTGGTTTTAGGCTTGCCCTCGGAAAAATTCCCAATGCATCGTTCACAGAGAATGCGGCGAATAGCAATGTGCTCCTTCTGCTCAATTCATCGGAAGTCCGTTCGTTGATGGGGGCGTCTCAAGTGAAGCTAGCCTTCCGTAACGACATGACTCGGAATATGGTCCTAGTCGATTATTCGGGTGATTCCCCGTTGGTGGCAGAAATCGAGGATGATATCGATGTATTCCATTTGGATATTTCTCCTGATGGAAAGAGGGTTGCTTTCAGCACGAATCACGAGGGAATGGTGGGTGCTTCGAGCCTCTATGTGCGCGACTTCAATGCAGAAGGAACGAACTTGGTGAAGTTGGACGTGGAAACGGCGGCTATCCCGCGCTGGCGCGTCCTTGAAAATGGCGATACGGTTATCGTTTATGTGACAAAAACTTCCCTCAATGATGATGAAACGGAATTCAAGTTGGCCTCTACATGGCAAGTGAAATTCGCAGATGGCAAATTTGGAGTTCCCGAAAAAATCCTTGACGGTTTTTATCATGGCGGTGTTAGTATAGACAACTCGTTTGCCGTGACGGGTTCCCGTCTGCTTCGCGCCCGCATTGGCGATCGTGATGCGATTTGGTATAATGGCGAACAGGTTTGCAACGCTTCCCTTGCCAAGGATGGGAGCAAGCGCACGCTGTTCTTGGACCTTGTTGGAAAAATGGGACGGGAATTTTCGGGTGAAGCCTATAGAGGGCACGAAAAAATCCTGGTGGTCGACAGCACTGGAGCTTTGATTCAGATGGTTTCGGCCCCTGCGTCTTATGCATTTGACCATACCGAGTGGATTGCCGGCTTGAACGACTTTGTCATTGCGACTGTGGTGAATCCTGATGGCTTCCATGAAAAGATTGTTCTTGTAAACATGACCAATGGCGAAATTACGGATTTAGCCTATGGTGACGAACTTTGGCATCCTGCTCTATGGGTGCGACAGGGAAATTGATACGTTTTTATATTTGTAGTTGTTATGATGCGGATGAATCCTCTTTTCTTTTTTCTTGTTCTCGTCCCTTTGTTTTGGGCGTGTTCAGATTCCATAGAAAAGCTTTCGCAACCTAACATCCCGAATGTGCCGGACGATTACGAATTTGCGGAAACCGATACGCTTCATGTTGGGATGATCAAGGTTCTGTCAACCGGTCGATCGGTATACTTGGGGACGAACGATTCCCTCGCGACGTCCCGGGAACGCCCGCGCATGAAGGTGGAATTTACTTACGACTATTCCATCGATGCTCATGAGGTGACTCACCAGGAATTTGCCGAACTTATGGGCGGTGCCGCCGACGAAATTAACCGGTTCCTGCCTATCCGGAATATGACCTATTACGATGCCGTGCTGACAGCCAATGCAAAGAGCAAAAGGGACGGCTTCGATACGGTTTATACGTATTCCCGGAGAAACAACAATAATACCGGGAACTGCATCAACTTGGAAGATCTCGTTTTCCATCCCGAAGTCGCTGGATACCGATTGCCTACGGAGGCGGAATGGGTATATGCGGCGTCGCTTGACTTTGTCCCGGAAAAGTCGTGGCATGGTGGAAATTCCGATTACGACTTGCACAACTATTGCACCAAGGGCGCGCGTTCCTCGGGTTTGTGCGACATGGAAGGCAATGTCAAGGAATGGGTGAACGACTGGCTGGGCTTTTTCCGCGATACGACGGTCGTGAACTATGTCGGCGCTCCGGATGGGGGAAGCCTGGGCGAGCGGATTCTCAAGGGCGGGTCGTATAGGGACGATATCGTCTCCATCAATATGTATTCCCGAGGCGACATCTACACGGTCACCTCTTCGACGTTGGCTCCTTATGTGGGGTTCCGTTTTGCTTTTGGCCCAATCCCGGATCCTGTTTGGCTTAGTGAGAACGGGGTTGCGACGACTTCAAGAGTTGTCCCTGTCGCGACGGCCATGAATGTGCGCACGAAAACGGGAACGTTCCATTCTAAGCTTGTGTTCCGTAATGAGAATTCGGGGAATATTGCCTTCATTGACTACATGAACGGGTCGCTTTCCGTTTTGGAAATCGCCGATACGATTGATTCCTACCATCCTGATGTTTCTCCCGACGGAAGCAAGGTCGCTTTCTGCACGAAGGCGGAGGGAGTCCCCGGCGTGTCATCGCTTTATGTGCGTGACTTGAAGGCTGTTGATTCCAAGGTGGTCAAGCTGGATGTGGAAAGCGCTGCTATCCCGCGCTGGGGCGTGACCTCTGCCGGGGACACGGTCATTGTCTACGTGACCGATTGCGCGACAAACGATGATGAACCTTCTTGGAAGGCGCAGTCCACTTGGCAGGTCAAGTTCTCCAACGGAAAATTTGGCAAGCCCGAAAAGCTTTTTGACGGAACATACAACGGGGGCGTCAGCGATGACCGCAAACTTGCCGTGTCTGGGGCGAGGCTGCTGCGTGCACGGATGTCCGACAAGGATTCCCTTTGGTATGGCGGCAAGCAGGCGTGCAATGCCTCTTTGGCCAAGGATGGTTCCAAGCGTACCGTATTCCTTGATTTCGGCGAAAAATCAGGCGATAACTTCGTCGGTGAAAAGTACAGGGCTCACGAATATATCTTGGTGGCCGACAGCACGGGAAAACTTATTCAATCCGTGAAGGCTCCCGATGGATATACATTCGATCATGTGGAATGGGCGTCGAAGACGAACCTCGTGGTGGGAACGCTTGTCTCTGTTTCTGGGAATCATTCCGCTATTTCACTTACAGATTTGAGAGATTCCAGTACGCTTGTGCTTGCTGAAAGCGAAGAACTGTGGCATCCCTGCCTTTGGGTGAATCCGGATTTGTCTGCGAATGGAACGGGCAATGTGAATATTGACAGCGCCGGAATGTACTACAGCGACCGCTTGCCTTATTATTCCGTGGAACTCCGCGTGAAAATGGAAAATTTCTGGACCCGCATGGATTCCGTAACGGCGGTGGCGATGGGAAGTTCGCGCATGCTCTTTGGCTTGTACGAACAACGTATTACAAACGAAAAAATGCTGAATATGGCTTATTCGTCGGGCGACCTGCATGGTGCGCGGTACCTTTTGGAAAACTACATGTTCAACCATGTCCCGCATTTGAAATACCTTGTGCTGGAAATCTCTCCCGACATGTTCTGGCGTACTGCCGACGAATCCTGGAATCCGGTGCTGGAGAATGCTGCAGGCTATGCCTACGATGCAAATCACGAATTCTGGAAAGACAGCATCCCGCAGGGGTTCATGGAGGCGGTAAAGGATGCTCCCAAGCCTATCTCGGTCTTGATGCACCCTTATGATTTCGAAAATTTCCTGTTGCCGGCAACATCTTGGTATTCGCCCGATGTCAACGTGGATACGACATCGATGGAAATGGACGATGCAATTGTGGGTGTGAACTTGGAATTGTTCAAGTCTATTGTTGATATGTGTAAGAAACACAAGGTGACCGTAGTCGCCTTGGTCATTCCTCGCCATGCGGGCTATAAGAATACGGGCTCTTACGGCATGTACGGTCCGAGCCGCTCCGTTACCCAGGTGCTGTTCGATTCTCTCAAGACCTACGATATCGTTTGGATGGACGAGAATAAGTGGGGTAACCATGACTATCAGGATGAATCGATGGCGTACAACATGGACCATCTGAGCTATATTGGTGCCGATAGGTTGACTGAAAGAGTAAATGCAAAATTGAAAGGGCTATGACTTCGGTAGATCATGCGGTTACTTGTTGGCATATTGATTTTTGCAGTGAGCTGCATACTCCTGGGCTGCCCTGGGACGAATGATCCTTCGTCTGTAGAGATTTCGCCTGTGAATATGCAGGCGGATTCCTTGATGGGCATGCTTAATGTCGATGCCGTTGACGCTTTTGCTGTATTGGGAACAGATGATGCAAAAGCCCGTGCGAATGAGCGTCCGAAGATGAACGTCACCTTTGATTATTCGTTTTCGCTGGGTCGGCATGAAGTGACTTGCGGCGAATTCAATGCGCTGATGACCCCGAGTTTTGGTGCTGCCCTCCCTTGTGAAAACGGAGACTTGCCAGCGGTGGATGTCACATATTACGACGCGGTCCTCTTTGCGAATGCTCGAAGCAAGGCAGAAAACTTCGATACCGCATATACGTACATCCGTGCCGTTTTCGATGCGCAAAATCATTGCACGAACTTGGATGGATTTGCTTTTCATCCCGAGGCTAAAGCGTATCGCTTGCCGACCGAGGCGGAATGGGTTTTGGTTGCTGGGCAGACCTGGAATGTCGGGAATGGCTGGACTGCCGAAAATTCAGATTACAAGTTGCATCCCGTCTGCAACCTTGCTCCTGATGGCGAGTTCTGTGATATGGCCGGCAACGCCATGGAATGGGTGAACGACTGGCTTGGCAATTTTGGCGATACCTCCGTGGCAAATTTTGTCGGGGCTCCTGATGGGGGCTCGTTGGGACAACGGATCGTGAAGGGCGGCAGTTTCCGAAATGAGGCCTCTTCCATTACTTTGTATGGCCGTGGCGATATCTACACGGTAACTTCCTCGACTCGTGCCGATTACGTGGGATTCCGTATTGCATTTGGCGCGATTCCCTCTGCCACCTGGATGGGAAAAGATGGCAAGGTTAGCGGAAGTCGGATTGTTCCGATCGCAAGTTCGTCGGTAATGCATTCGGTTGCCGGGGCATATAGGGCGAAACTTGCTTTCCGTAATGATCTTACGGGAAACCTGGCTTATATTGATTATTCCAATGCGGTGCTGTCGGTGGTGGAAATCACTGATACAATCAACGTGTACCATCCCGAAATTTCTCCCAACGGGATGCGTGTTGCCTTTTGCACTGGTCTGGAAGGAACACCGGGTAAGTCTTCTCTTTACGTGCGCGACTTGAATGCGGACGGGACTAATCTTGTTCGGCTTGACGTGGAAAGTGCAGCTATTCCGCGCTGGCGCGTGCTTGAAAATGGCGATACGGTGATTGTTTATGTGAGTAGTGCCGATAACAATAAGGATAGTGCCATTTTCAATACGACATCTACGTGGCAGGTCCCGTTTGCAAACGGAACATTTGGCGTTCCTCAAAAGCTGTTTGATGGAGCCTATCATGGTGGCATCAGTGATGATAATACCCTAGCGGTGACGGGTGCACGGCTTCTCAGAGCGCGCATCGCCGACGCGAACGCCTTGACGACGGGTAGCGCGATTGATGTTGTTTGGTACAATGGCGAGCAGGCTTGCAATGCTGCGCTTGCCAAGGATGGCTCGAAGCGAACCTTGTTCCTTGATTTTGGTGGCAAGACCGGTCGTGAATTTGTGGGGGCGGACTATGGCACGCACGAACGGCTGCTGATTGTTGATAGTACGGGGACGTTAATCCAGTCGGTCGCTGCACCTGCAGGCTATAGTTTTGACCATACTGAATGGGCCGGCGCTACGCTTGTGGTGGCGACACTGACCAATATGAATGGGGCTCATCAAAAGGTTGTCCTAATCAATCTTGTTGAGAGTGGAATTGTTGAACTTGTCGAAGGCGAAGAACTTTGGCATCCGAGTTTGTGGACTTTGCAGAACGCACAAACGGTTGGACTTGATTTGGCTCCAGATAGTGCAGGCTTTTATTACAACGAAAAGGGTGGCGAAGGCGCAATAATCTTGCGCTATAAAATGGAATTGCTGTGGAAATATAGGGATACCGCAAATCTCGTTGTTCTTGGCTCGTCGCGCCCGTTAGGTGGTGTCAATCCGTTGTTGCTGAGCAATGAATTTTTTGGCTTGAATTTGGCGAATGTCCCGAATATGGTCTTCGTATCGGATTATCTTGCTACGCATTATATTTTCCCGCATGTAAAGAATCTCAAGTATCTAGTGGTTTCCTTGGATATTGATTTGTGGTTCCACGAAGAGCGAAGCGAATACAATTTCTTCTTCCAGGAATATCGGGAATATCCGGGCTATATCTATGACGAAAACCATGATTTTTGGATAAACGGCATTCCCGAAAAAATGGTCGAAATGACTGAAAATTCAATGGGCCTTGATCATTATGCATTGTGGTTCAGGGATACGCGCGGGTTTAATATTCAAGATTGCGCCTCGTGGGAAGAAAAGCCTGCAATAGAATACGACAGCACGTGGAAATCGACTCAACCCTCTACTTACTATGCTAGCTTCAATCATCTGAAAAACATCTTGATGATGGCTGAAAATAATGGAGTCTATGTGATTGGCATTGTGTTTCCGCAAAGTCCGGCATACAGGAATACGGGTGCGTTTGGCCGTTACGGTCTCCGCCGTAGTGAAGTGCCGGCATTGTTGCAAGAACTGCAAGATTTGACAAAGGAGTATCCGCATTTTGTTTTCATGGATGAAAATAAGATGGGTGAACATGATTATCCGGACGAATTTGCACAAAATCGTGACCATCTATGCGCTTCTGGTGCAGTACAGCTGACGGCTCGGTTGGATTCCGTTCTGAAAACTTTGAAATAACGGTGTTGCGTGAATAATGGACTTGTAAACAGGTGTGGCTTTTTGGCGGTTGCTGTTGCCGCGGCCCTGTTTTCCATATTCCCGCTGACCGATACGGACATCTGGTGGCATCTGGCTTGCGCTCGCGAGTGGGTGCAGACTTGGACGCCGTCCCGCTTGCCGGTGGTCAATGTCCACGAATACTTCCAGAGGGTGGTGGGTTTTGTTTACGGCATTGGCGGTGCCCCGCTCCTAGTTGCGTTCAAGGCGGTTTTGTGGGGTGCCGTTTTTGCACTGTTCCTGTTGCCACAAAAGAAACCTTGTGTTGAAAGCCAAAGTAAATCGGCTTCGCTCGCTGGCGTTACGCTTGCTGCAATAGTCTTCTTCATTTTCCGCTATCACTTCGAAATCCGCCCCGTGCTCTTTTCTCTATTGTTCCTCGGAATTTATTGGAATCTTCTTCCTCATATTTTTCGCGTCTCGCACCTCGCACTTCGCGTCTCGCACCTCGCGCCTCGAACCTATTTCCTTCTCCTTTTCGTTCTAGTCATTCAGTGGCTTTGGTGCAAATGCCAGGGGCTTTATATCTTGGGCCCGCTTTTTGCGGTGGCGGTACTGGTTTCTGCATGGCTGGATGCCTGGCGGTTAGAAATAAAGTTGTCAAAAGGGCTCCGGCTATTCCATGTGGGCGTTGTGCTAGCCCTATTTGCTATGCCGTTCCTGCATAGCGAAGGGTTGAACCTGTTTCTCTATCCGTTCGGGCTGCTGGACCGTCTTGTTGGAATGAGCCCGTCGGCTGCCGTATTTGCAAGCGAAATCGCCGAGAACCGTTCTCCGTTTACGTTGTTGATGGCGGGGGAGAATGTCTTGGAAAGTGTAGTGATGATTGCCCTGTGTGGTGCCGGGCTCGTGATTGCCGTTTGGAATGCGCTCAAGGGACGGCTCGGCTTGATGCCTATCTGCCTTTTTGCAACAGCAGTTCTGACCCTCGTCGCCGAACGCAACTTTGTGCTGTTCATGCCCGTGTTCCTGTATGGTGTGGTCATGTTCTGTAATTTGTTAGGCCCGAGGCTCGAGGCTTGGGGCTCAAAGAAAATCACTAGCCACCATCTACTCATCATTTTCTTTTGCCTACTCTTTTTCCTTCTCGGCCTCTGGGCCCGTTCTCTCCTCGCTTACGATAGCTCCATGATTGCTTCCCAGCGAGTGCCGGTAGATGCCGCCGCCTGGATGGCTGCTCATCCGCATGAGGGACGCCTGTTCAACGACGACCGTGCCGGAGGCTACCTTGAGCTCGTGAACCCGGACGATTCCGTTTACATTGACGGGCGCTTTATCCTCAAGACTGCTGATTTCTTTGAACGTTATTTGCGCTATGCCGACGACCCGCCGCTGTTCATGCGCGATGCCGATTCGCTACAGGTCGGCCGCGCCATTTTCCCGCTTCGCTATTATGCCCGCTGGGGTAAGCTGGTCTCGGCGCTTGAAACGCTTGAAGACTGGAATGTGGTGTACCGTGATTCTCTCTACATTGTCCTAAATCACAATTTTCCTAATCTTGTCAGCGAAAGGTAAGATTCCGCAGGTAAAAAAAGTGATGTTGAACACGCTAGTTCCCTGCGGTGCACCCTATTTTTCGAATAATTCATTATTTTTTAATGCGGATGTTTGATCAATGTTGCATCAGGCGTAAAAACACTTTAAGGATAGCCTATGAATGGTTTGGTAAAAATTGCTGTGTCATCTCTGTTTGCGTTCGGCTTGGCCCAAGCGACGGTCAATTTCCCGTACCCGCAGAGCACCAACTATGGTGGAAACGGTATCGTCCTCTCGAATCAGGCTGAAGCAGCTACGGAGCTGAAGGCTGCTTTTGAATATTACTTGAGGGACAAGTACAAGGAAAGCGGAAAATATGCGGCGATAGAAAAGGACCATGGCAGCAATACTTACGTCTCCGAAGGAACGGGGTACGGCATGTTGATGATGGTCTATTTCAGCGACAATACGACAAGCTATCAGTCTCAGTTCGACAAGATGTGGGCGTTCTACAAGGACGGCTCCAACGAGCACGGCCTCATGAACTGGTCGTTTGGCTCTTTGACCCCGTCGAACAACAAGGCCAATGCGGCGACCGATGCCGAAATGGATGTCGCGGCTGCTTTGATAATGGCGTCGTACCAGTTTGGTGACGAGAAGTATCTCGACGAAGCGCGCGCGCTTCTGAAGAATGTGAAGCAGTATGAATTTGAAGACAACGGTTTGCACAAACCGGGCGATGCCTGGAACGATAAGAAGAACCCTTCTTACATTGCTCCTGCCTACTACCGGCTTTTTGCCAAGGTGGATACGGAAAATGCCGAGTTCTGGAATACGACGGCGATGAATGCAAACTATGCATTGCTCGAAACCAATTCGGCGGAATACTCTACGGGCCTTTTTGACAACTGGTCCGATGCCAGCGGAAAGGGCATGGATAAATATTATGGTTACGATGCCGCCCGTACGCCGTGGCGTTTGGCGCAGGACTTCTATTGGTTCGGCGAATCGAAAGCGAAGACGATGTTGGATAAACTCGGGGCGTGGGTGAGCAGCAAACCCGCCTCAGAAATGAAGGGGACCATCGAACGTAGCGGTAATCAGATGTGGAACGACCACAACAGTACGTTTGTCGCGACGCTGATGACTTCGCTTGTTACGGACGCATCGCGCCAGGGTAAACTGGATGAATATTGGAAAGAGGCGGTTTCTCTGGGTGAAGAAGCTTATTTCGAGCAGTCCATGAAGGTCCTTTGCGGTCTCCTTGTTTCGGGCAACATGCCGAATTTAGCAGATCCCCCTGCGGCTCCGCAGAGCTCCAGTGCCGGGCCTGAATCCTCGGCAGTCTCTTCGTCGAGCGGAGTGGCTCCCGGTCCGGGTTCCAGCAGTTCTGAGCCGGTGCTGAATGTGTCCAGCAGTAGTGCTGTGGGCCCAAAAACGAGCAGTTCCGCTGCTGATGCGATTGCCGCTTCGGCGTTGCTCCCGGCTGAATCGTTCGCTTTGCATGGTCGTGTGCTCCAGCTGAACCTTCATGTGGCATCCCGTGTGGACATTACCTCTGTCACGGGTGTCGTCGTCAAGTCGTTCCGTGCCGGTGCGAATTCTACAAGTATTTCCTTGGCTGACTTGCCTTGCGGAACTTATCTGGTCCGCGTTCAGTCTGCCGGTGTGTCCAGAATCCGCGCATTCAGTATCAAGTAAAGCTATTTGTAATTGATATTAGGCAAGAAAGGGTATGAATAAATCCCTTTCTTGCTTTTTTTTTATATCTTTTTTGAATAAAAAGGTCCTTTTTTATGAAGAAATCGCTTTATCCCAAATTTGCTGCTGCGGTGCTTTTTGCCGTGACTTCGATTTTTGCCCAGCAGGGCGCTCCGACAGGAGCCGCTGTTGATCCGACTGCCGACGAGCAAAAGGCTCTTTCTGCCTTGAAGGGAAAGCTTGAAGGGGCTATTGTTTGGGCGACTAGCCGTGCCAATTCCCATCACGACATTTGGATTATGAATGCCGACGGCACGAATGCCCGTGCGCTTACGAGTGGCGATAACGTGGATTGGTTCCCGCGCATTGCTCCGGATGGTTCCAAGGTCCTGTTTAACCGCAGCAAGGGCGGCTGGGTTCCCGAAAACGATGCGAACTATCCTGAAAAATGGGACCTTTGGATTGTCGATATTACAGGCGAGAATGCCCGCAAGGTGGTGGATAACGCCACGTGGGGCACCTGGAGACCCGACGGAAAGTCTATCGTGTTCAGCCGTGCCGGCAAGGTCTTTACGATGGACCTTTCGAGCAAGACCGAAAAACTGGTGCTTGATGGCGAGAAGGCTTTCAATAAGTCCGGCGTGATTCTGCAGGAGCCCAACATGAGCCCCGACGGAAAGCATCTGGCGATTACGCTGCGCGGTTCCATGCGCGAAACGGGTGTGTGGGATTTGGAAAAGTCCGTGTGGACCAAGTCCGGTGACGGTTGCCAGATTGACTGGAATTTTGACGGCAGCAAGATTTATCGCGTGAACCCGACGGGTAACGGTGGCACTGCTGCTCCGAGCGAAATCTTGTGGTTCTCCGCAAAAGACGGTAAGCAAATCGAGAAGGTCGGTTTCTTCGGCATCCCGAAGAACGTGAAACTGATGGATTTGCCCGGTCGCCGTAGTCACGAATATTTCCCGCGTCTTTCGCCCGACGGCAAGTGGCTTGTGTGGGGTGCAACCGACAAGGGCCATGACCACGACTTGTTTGACTACGAACTCTATATCTGGAAGATCGGAGAACCGGTGGAATCCGCGACCCGCATTACGTACCATACAGGTAACGACCGCTGGCCGGACATCTGGTTTGGCAAGCTCCCTGTCAAGGAAGCACCGAAGCCTGTTGCCCAAGCTGCAGCGACTGCCGCTAACGCCGCAACGCTCGTGCAGGGTGGCGTGAGCGAAGCCAAGATGGATGAACTCATTCAGGCCATCGATCGCCTGACCGAGGCCGTAAAGGCCCTTTCCGAAGAAAAGAAGCCGTAATCGTTTATTTCCTTGAACCGGATTCCGCCGAGAATATGGCGGAATCGATGCGCGCCGTAATGACCCGAGCCCCGTACATATTGAGGTGGTCATAGTCGTATACCAGACTATCCGGGTAATCGTGGTATCCCATCTTGTTCTCGTCCATGAATATGAAGTTGGAATATGTTGTATCCAGCTTTGCTATGTCGGCCAATACTTCTTTAGCAGTGCTTCGCTTCATGCCGTGCCTGCCAAAGGTGCCTGTTTCCGCGAAATAGGGACTTTGCGGGAAAACGACTCCGACGACCAAGATGTCTTGGCTTTGGGCCAACTGGAGGAGTTCTTCGAATTCTTGCAACGCAATCTTGTAGGCTGTATCCGAATTGCTCCAGGTGGAATCTGCGAGAATCGCATTGGGATTGAATCCCCCTGTCGTCCAAGAATTTACTTCGTCATAACGGACCATTCCCATTGCATCCAGGTAACCTTGCAGATACTCCAACTCCGAAACAATCTGCTTGCTTGTTTCTATGATTTTGGACGCATCTTCTTTTTTCCAGAAATTGTGGTTGATGTCGTAGAAGTAGCCCGGGAAAGACAATAAGTTTTTGTTGACGTTGACTTCGGGCATGTCGGACCAAAGGTCTAAATCAAGCGAAACGACAATGGCCTTGAGCCTTTTACAATGGGGGAGGACATAGTTCTTTGCCAAGTAGAGCGATACGTCCATGTCGGAGGGGATAGTGGCCATGTTGAATGCCATCGCGTTCTTTATGGCGAAGGGGTCAAAACCCATGCTGACTCTGGATGACCCTAGCGCAACGACTTCCACGGAATCGCTAATCGACCAGAAAATGTTCATCTTTGCGGACAGTAGCGGGTCTGCCGGCTGCGTCCAGTACATGGCTGTGCTGTCCAGGTCGATTGAGGTCTGCTCGCTCGTGGATGGCGTGACCCAGATGTTTGGATGCCAAAGCTCTTCACCGTAGACAAGTTCCGTGATGGAGGAATCGGAAATGTCCAGAAGGATAATTTTTTCGTGGACGCCGTCGAAATTGGTCAGTGTTGCCACGATCAGGTTCGTGGAAACCCATTCAGTATGGTCGAACGAATATCCGCTAGGTGCCGGTATGCTTTGGATGAGTGTGCCCGTGCTGTCGGCAATGAGTATTTGCTCGTGAACTCCGTATTTGGTCCCGACGAAATTTCGCCCTGTTTCACTGCCGAAATCGAGAAACAATGTCTTGTTGCTCCCGTCCTTGGAAAGGCTTGCGTTGCAAGCCTGTTCTGAATTGTACCAGACCGTGTCGCTACCATTAGAAGTCCTTGCCCGGAGTAGGGTGGACCCGGTGACGGCGAATTTGAGGCTGTTGTCGACACCTCCGTGGTATGCGCCGTCGAACAGCTTTTGTGGCGTTCCGAATTGCCCGTTTGCAAACGGGACCATCCATGTGGACTCGCCCATGAACGTGCTGGGTTCCTTGTTGTTCTGTGCCGAAGTCACGTAGACGATGACCGTGTCGCCGGAATCAAGTATTTTCCAGCGAGGGATGGCTGCGTTCTTGACATCCAGCTTCACCAGGTTGGTTCCCGTTTCGTTCAAGTCGCGGACGTAGATTTCGGAATGGGTGCCCACGCCTTCGGGACTCGTGCAGAAGGCGACGTGATCTCCGTCGGGAGATATTTCCGGATGGAAAACGCTGAGGGTGTCACGGATTTCTATGGGGGCGATATTGGTACTTGCGTAGTTGACGTAGACAAGGTTTTCTGTCTCGTCGTTGCGGAATGCCAGTTTTGTCTTGAAGGTCCGCGTCTTTTTTCGGACATTGCCTGCATTGGCCAAGAGGGTGGTGGCGATTTGCCTTGAGAACTTGCCGTTGGTCAGCCACAGGGCTTCCGGGATTTCGCCAAAGGCGAGCCTGAATCCCAGGTAGTCGCTGGTTGTGGTCGACGTTACCGTGTACACGTCTCCGCGACTATAGATGTTGATGCCCTTTGCCGGGTTGTGGTAGTTGCCGCCTTTGATAACCCGCTCGCCGAGGGAACCCCCGTCACTTGCTCCGACAAAGTTGGTTGCGGATGCGTTCCAGGTGCTGCCAAGCCAGTCGTTGACCCATTCCGAAACGTTGCCTTCCATGTCGCAGATGTCGTGGCTGTTCTTGCTCTTGCTGCATACAGGGTGGGACGAAGATTCCGCATTGTCTGCATTCCAGCTATTTCCCGTGTTCCAACCATCTTGTGCTGCCAGAATCCATTCTGCTTCAGTGGGAAGGCGATATGCCTTGACTTCGGGTCTGAAGGAAAGGCCTTCGAGTTGGGTGCAATTTTTTTCGTTGCATTCCCTGGACGAGTAAGTGTAGGCTGTGTCGTATCCGTCGGCCTTGCTTCGTGCGTTGGCGTAGAGCACGGCGTCGATGTAGGTGACGTTTGCGACAGGGAGGGAATCTCCGGTGCAGGACTTCGTGTCGATGAGACTCTTGTATTCTCCGCACGTGACTTCGTGCTTTTCGATATAGTAGTCGTATGTGAAGCTGACCGTCAAGGACGGGTTTTCTCCAGCATCGTTTTTCGACTTGATGTCTTTGATGGCAATGGTCTGCCCGTTGGGACTGATCTTGATGAACTCCTTGGAGAACTCTTCAATTACGTAATTTTTTTCCGTGGAATCAAGAAGTTCGATGTCCGAACAACTCGTCCAAAGTGGAAGGGAAAAAAGGAGTAGGTAACGCTTTTTCATCGGGAGCCAATCTTATTGCTTGTATTCGGAACGAATCTTGAATGCCATAATGGCGAAAGCTCCGGCTACGTTCATGCTCGCCTTGCGTCCGGCCATCGGAATGGTCACTTTCATTGTCGCTTCGGCCATGAGTTCGGGAGAGATGCCGAGTTCTTCGTTCCCGAGGAGGATGAGCCCCTTGGCTGGCCATGTTACGTCGTTTATGCTCGGGATGTCTTCGCCGGTTTCAAGCGCGATGATTTCGTAGCCGTTTTCCTTGTGCCAACGGATACAGTCCAAGGGCGATTCCCAGCGTTTGATGGAAATCCATTCCTGGCATCCTCGGGCGGCGCTTTTTACTGTCACATGGTCAGGGCCACAACTGTAGCCGCTCAAGTGAACACCTTCCAGCCCGAAGCAATCCGTGCTGCGAATGACAGAACCCACGTTGAATGCGCTGCGCAGGTTATGCACGAGCACTGCGAACGGAATCGGCTTTTCGTTGGCAACTTCGCGGTCGCCCGGCTCTTGTTCCAGATACACGTCGCGTTCGAACCCGAGACCAGCCCGCGTACGGAAAGTTTTGTAAATGTCTATCATTTGTGCCTGGTTTTTTCCAGTGAGTCGTTCGCTTTCAGGGAGCTTGATCCATTCGGCGTATGTCTCGTATTCGCGTCTTGCTCGGGGTACGTCGTCACCCAGTTGTAGGATGATGACGCGCAGGAGTTCTGCCATGCGTTTTGCCTTGGAAGTCTCCTTCATGGCAAGGAATTTTGGTTCGGTATACATCGGTTCTAAATATAGCTTTCGCCCTGGTGAAATTGCGGCCAAATTTCCCCCGTTGAATCGTTGTTTTAAGCGGATTTTGCCCAATTTTTACTATTTTTTATATTACATGCAAGAAGCACGGAAACCGCGTATCCTCATCACGAACGACGATGGGGTAGGTAGCGCGAATATGCACGCCCTGGCTGGCGCCCTTTCTCCCTTTGGGGAGGTTTTTGTGTTTGCGCCGAAATCGGAACAGAGTGGCGTTTCTCACGCCTTTACGGTACGCCGTGGACTCGAGGTCAAAGAAATCCCCTGCAACGACGGATATAGGGTGTTCTCGATGGACGGGACTCCCGCCGACTGCACGAAGTTTGCCCTGGGGCATTTTGCATCCCATGGGCTGGAGGTAACCGCGGGGCATGGTCCGGGAGCTTTTGACGTGTGCTTCTCGGGCGTGAACGTGGGCGAGAATTCCGGAGTGTCTTCGCTTTACTCGGGGACTGTCGCCGGAGCGCGTGAAGCGGCCCTCTGGGGTGTTCCGGGCATTGCGCTTTCGCTGCGCGGGACAGGCGTAGCCCTTTTGCCTGCGGCGATCGATTTTGCCGTGAAGATTGTCGAGAAGCGCCTGTTCGAAAATATTCCCGCCGGTATTTTCTGGAACGTGAATTTCCCGAAGGCCACTGCCGAAACCTTCAAGGGTTTCAAGGCGACGAGGATGGCCCTCGGAATGTTTACGGACCACTACTCCCACGATGGGGGCTTGTGGCAACTGGATGGCGACAAACTGTGGGACGAGCAGCCCGTAGATAGCGATGATTATTTGCTGAATCAAGGCTATGCGACGGTCACTCCCCACCGCATCGACCAGACCGACGAAAAAAGTTTAAAAGAAATAAATGAAATGCTAGAGGAATAATAATGTCAGAAGAAATGGTACCAGGTTCGCAGTTCAAGTCCCTCATCGAGAAGGACATGCAGGATTGCTACCTCCGCTATTCCATGAGCGTGATTGTGGCGCGTGCATTACCCGATGCGCGTGACGGCTTCAAGCCCGTGCACCGCCGCGTGATGTTCAGTATGCACAAGCTGGGTGTGGTGCCCAACAAGGGTACGGTCAAGTCCGCCCGTATCGTGGGTGACGTCATCGGTAAGTACCACCCGCATGGCGACTCCGCCGTGTACGAGACGCTCGCCCGTATGGCCCAGGACTTCTCCCTGCGCTACCCGCTGGTGTTCGGTCAGGGAAACTTCGGCTCCATCGACGGTGACAGCCCTGCTGCCATGCGTTACACCGAAGCCAAGATGAACAACCTCGGCGCGCTCATGCTCGAAGACCTGGAAAAGGATACCGTCGACATGGGCCCGAACTACGACGAGTCTCTTGAAGAACCGCTGGTTCTGCCTTCGGCGCTCCCGAACATGATCGTGAACGGTACCTCCGGCATTGCCGTGGGTATGGCGACCAACATGGCTCCGCACAACTTGCGCGAAGTCGGTGCAGCCATCCATGCCTTGGCCGAAAATCCGGACCTCCCGGACGAGAACCTGATGGACTACATCAAGGGCCCGGACTTCCCGACCGGTGCTGTCGTCTGTGGACGTTCCGGCATCCGCGAAGCCTACCTCACGGGCCATGGCCGCGTCCGCGTGCGTGCCCGCACCGAAATCGAGACGGATTCCAAGGGCAAGCCGCGCATCATCGTCACCGAAATTCCGTACATGGTGAACAAGGCGGAACTCTGCAAGAAGATTGCGGACCTTGTTCGCGAAAAGCGTGTCGACGGCATTACCGATATCCGCGACGAATCCAGCCGCGACATCCGCATCGTTATTGAACTGCGCCGCGACGCTGTGGGCGAGGTGGTCTTGAACAACTTGTTCAAGTACACGCAGTTACAGACAACGTTTAGCATTTACAACCTGGCCCTCATCAACAACCTGCCCAAGGTCTTGACGATGAAGGAACTGCTGCAGGTCTACATCGATCACCGCCTCGACGTGATTACGCGTTCGACGCAGTTTGATTTGAAGAAGGCCGAAGCCCGCCTCCACATCATCGAAGGCCTGCGCATCGCGACGCAGAACATCGACGAGGTCGTGCAGATTATCAAGGCGAGCAAGACGACCGACATCGCGAAGCAGAGCTTGCAAGACCGTTTCGGCCTCGACGAAATCCAGTCGCAGGCTATCGTGGACATGCGCCTTGGCCAGCTCACCGGCCTCAACCTCGAAAAGTTGGAAGCCGAATACAACGAGCTCGTGGCGACTGTCGCCGACTTGAAGGACATCCTCGAAAAGCGCGAACGCCGCATCGCCATCATGCTCGAAAAGCTCGATGCCGTCGTGGCGAAGTACGGTGACGAACGCCGCACCACCATTGGCGAAGCCATCGACGACAGCGACGAAGAAGACCTGATTGCCGAAGAGGAACAGGTGATTACGCTCAGCCGCGAAGGCTACATCCGCCGTCTGCCCATCGACACGTTCAAGGCGCAGAACCGCGGTGGCAAGGGCATTATCGGTGCCGGCCTCAAGGACGAGGACAACGTGGAGCAGATCTTCACGGCGAGCACACATAGCTACCTGCTCGTGTTCACCAACAAGGGCCGCGCCTACTGGACCAAGGTCTACCGCCTGCCCGAAGGCACGCGCAACGGCAAGGGCCGCCCGATTGTCAACTTTGTCGGGCTTACGGACGGCGAAACCGTGCAGGCGATTGTGCCGGTACGCAAGTTCGGCGGTTTCTTCTGTCTCGTGTTCGTGACCAAGAAGGGTATCATCAACAAGATGGACCTCAAGCTGTTCAGCCGTCCGCGCAAGGCGGGCGTGAACGCTATCAGCCTCGACGAGGGCGACGAACTCGTGAAGGTGCAACTCGTGGGCATGACCGAAGAAGAATACAAGGCTTCCCTGAACGCAGGCGATGTCGAAGATGCCGCCGATCAGTCTGCCGAGGCCGCCGAACCGGCCGAAGGGGAGGCCGAAGGCGATGATGCCGAAAATCTGGAAGCGCGCCCGATTCCGAATGACTTGCTGATGATTGCCACTCGCAACGGCCAGGCGGTCACGTTCCCGATTACCTGCTTCCGCCCGATGGGCCGCGGCACTCACGGTGTCCGTGGTATCAAGCTCTCCGAAGGTGACGAGGTCATCTCGCTCCTGTGGCTCAAGGCGGGCAACAAGGTGCTTACCATTACCGAGAAGGGTTACGGCAAGCGCAGCGAGCCGGGCACCTACCGCGTCACCAAGCGTGGCAGCAAGGGCGTCAAGAACCTGAACGTCACCGACAAGATCGGTTCGGCCGTGTTCGTGGACAGCGTTGCCGATGATTACGACTTGATCATCACCACCAAGGAAGGCCAGGTCATCCGCATCAAGGCTGCCGACATCCGCCTCACGGGCCGTAATGCCCAGGGCGTGAAGGCGATTAGCCTGCGCGAAGGCGACGTGGTGCAAGATGCGACCGCCCTCCCGAGCGTGGAAGATATCGAGCACGATAGCGCCGAGGCGAAGGAGACCTTCGACAAGGTGGAAGGCGTCGAAGTCGATGACGATTCCGTGGATGCTTCCGCTTCCGAAGGCGAAAATCCGACTCCGGAAGGCGTCTAGTCCGTAAAAATCGAACTCAGAAAAGTAAAAAAAGAGGCAATCTCTCCGGGATGGCCTCTTTTTTTATAGTTTTTGGGGAAGGTAGGTGCAGGAATATGAGAAAAGAAATCCTAAAAACGGGCTTTGTCGTTGCCTTGGTGCTTGCGGCCTCCACCTATGCGGCGGATGCCTGCAACGACGAAATGGGCCATGTGGGCGAGGGCAAGAAAGTCATTGGGACCGGCTCCGAGAGCGCCAAGGGGGACGTCGGCAATTCGGGTTTCCAGTACGAACTCTGGCATTCCGAAGGCTCGGGCTCCCTGACTTATTATGACAACGGAACCTTTTCTGCGGAATGGAGCAACTCGCAAGACTTCATTGCCCGAGTCGGTCTTCGGTATGCCGAAAGCAAAAATTTTGACGAATTTGGCAATTTTTCAGCGGATTTCAAGTTCACCAAGTCGGGAAGTGCCGATTTCTCGTATATTGGCGTCTATGGCTGGACGGATAATCCGCGCGCCGATTACTTCATCCTGGAAGACTGGTTCAGCGAACCGAATCCCGAGTATTTGGGCGAAAAGAAGGGCGAGATTACGGTAGACGGGGATACGTACGACATCTATTCCTTTAAGCAAAACAAGCTGTATGTCCAGGGAGACGTGAACTATCCGACTTTTTACAGTGTCCGTCGCATACCCCGCCAGTGCGGCCATATAGATATCACGGCCCACTTCAAGAAATGGACGGAACTCGGCCTCAATCTGGGCAAGATGAACGAGGTCATGATGGTTGCGGAAGCGGGCAATGGTTCTGCTACGATAGATTTCACCTATTTCAACGTGACCGAATCGGAGCCTAGTTCTCCGGCTCCATCCTCCAGTTCCGCAATTCCGGAGTCGAGTGCTGCGGCTCCCGAATCGAGCTCTGCCCCAGCAAATCCTGCCAAGCCTGCAGAACCTTCCAGCGACGCTCCCGTGGAATCTTCCGACGGTAAAGATGCTGCCGACGCCATTCCGGTCGAGGTTCGTGCCTTTGACGGACCCGGTACCTACCAGGTTTTCGATATGCAGGGCCGCGTTCTGGGTAAGGTGACAGTACCGGCGGGAATGGCTGTAAATAGCGCAATTTTCGCAAAATTCGGCAAATCGGGCATCTACATGGTGCTGTCCGACGGGGTTCTCAAGGTGCTTTCCGTGACAAAATAGTCTGCAAAAAAGACTAGGTTACGACTTTAAAGGGGTTTTCGGCAAGAAAAACCCTTTTTATTGTGTTTATTACTACAGAAAAATGTAAAAAAACAAAAAAAGCAAGAAAAAATGCCGTTTTTATCTATATTTGGAACAAACTTTGGAGGTTTTATGAAAATTAGGATTATTGGGGCTTCGGCTCTTTGTGTAGCTTTTGCTGCTTCTGCCGCTTTGGCTCAGGATTTCTGCCAAACTGCATCTCACAGCGGTTCCAAGGTGGAAGTTTCCTCGAATAAAGTGGATAAGTTCAGCAATGGAATTGGCTACGAACTCTGGAACGAAGGCGGTAACGGTGGTTCTGCGACGTTCTACGACGATGGTTCCTTCAACTGCAAGATGACCGGTGCCAAGGACTATCTGTGTCGCGCAGGTCTTTCTTTCAATAGCGATAAGACCCACCAGGAAATTGGCCACATGAAGGCGGATTTCAAGCTGGTCAAGGGTAATCTTTCTGGAATCGACTATTCCTACATCGGCATTTATGGCTGGACCCGTGAACCTCTGGTAGAATGGTATATCGTGGACAACTCCGGTAGCCAGTACATGCCGGGCTCGTGGGTTGCTCAGGGTGCTTCTGCAAAGAATCACGGCGATTTCGAAATCGATGGTGCCACGTATACGGTTTACGAAGGTGACCGCACCTCCTATTCCATCGATGGTGACAATACCTATTTCAAGCAGTATTTCAGCGTACGTAAGACCATGCGCGATTGCGGTACCATCGATATTACCGCCCACTTCAAGAAGTGGGAAGAACTCGGCATGAGAATGGGTAAGATGCACGAAGCCAAGATCCTTGGTGAAGCCGGTAGCAATTCGGGTGCAAATGCCCGTGGCGAATACGACTTCCCCTATGCCAAAGTCTATATCGAAGGCGCAGCACCCAGTTCTTCTGAAACCCCGTCTTCTAGCTCCGAAGCTCCGAAGTCCAGCTCCGATGCTAAGTCTTCCAGCTCTGCTGGCCCGGTCTCTAGCTCCAACGCTCAGTCTTCCAGTTCTGTCGGCCCGGCTTCCAGCTCCAATGCGGTATCGTCTTCTAGTGCTCCTGCCAACGTAAGCAGCAGCTCCGGCTTTGATGCCCTCCCGGCTACGGCAAAGGTCTTCGTGATGTCTGGCTCCGCTCAGGTGTTCGACATGCAGGGCAAGTTCCTCGGCACGGTTGAACTGCAGTCCGGCGCATCTCTGAAGGAAATTGTCGTGAACAAGTTCGGAAAGTCCGGAATGTATCTGCTTAAGCAGGGGGCCGCCGTCAAGGTAGTCTCTGCCGAAAAGCGCTAAATTTTAGAAACATTGCTGAAAATGGCCCGTTTCCTCATGAGGAAACGGGTCTTTTTTTGTCGCAAAATGCCGTTTTTTTGCGGAAATCACAAGTCAAGGAATGTTGTTTTATGATACAACATCATTTATTTCTGCTGGGAGAAGCTTTGTGGAAAAGGGTATAGATTACATATGGTATGGTTGATAAATAACCATAAGAGGAGCTCAAAGATGAATAAAAAAATATTGAAATTTGGCCTTGCCCTTGCGATGGGGCTTGTCTCGTCTGCATATGCGGACATCGATGCCTGTAAGGATCAGATGGGTCACGAAGGCAAAGAAACGAGAACCCAGGGCCAGAACAACCAGAGCGTGACTGGCAATGTCGGTAGCTCTCCCTACCATTACGAAATTTGGTACCAGGGTGGCAATAACAACATGACATTCTATGACAACGGTACGTATAAGGCCAGCTGGAGCGGTACCGGCGACTTTCTTGCCCGTGTCGGCTTCAAGTACGACGAAAAGTCTACATACGAAGAACTCGGCCCCATTGATGCCTACTTCAAGTGGTCCAAGTCGGGTAATGCAGGTGGCTACAACTACATCGGTATCTATGGCTGGACGGTTGATCCGCTCGTAGAATACTACATCGTGGATGACTGGTTCAGCGAACCGGGTCCGAACCTCTTGGGCCAGAGAAAAGGCGAATTCCAGGTGGATGGCGCGACCTACGAAGTTTACCAGAACCAGCGCAACAACGCTCCCTCTATCAAGGGTAACCAGACCTTCCCGCAGTACTTCAGCAAGCGTAAGGGCGCCCGTCAGTGCGGCCATATCGACATTACGGCACACTTCAAGAAGTGGGAATCCCTCGGCATGAAGATGGGTAAGATGTACGAAGCCAAGGTGCTCGTGGAAGCCGGTGGCGGTTCTGGCTCGTTCGATGTCTCCTACTTCAAGATGACTGACAAGAAGCATCCTCTTGAATCTGCAGTTCCGTCTTCTAGCTCCGAAGCCCCGAAATCCAGTTCTGATAAGGCTCCGGCCTCCAGTTCTGACAAGGCTCCGGCCTCCAGTTCTGACAAGGCTCCGGCTTCTAGTTCTGACAAGGCCCCGGCCTCCAGCTCTGACGCCGCTGGTCAATCCTCCAGTTCTGAGCCGGCCGTTACTGCCCCCGCCGGTTCCTCCAGCTCGGCTGGTCCTTCCGACGCCCTTCCGGCCGAAGTCAAGACCTTTGGCATGGCTGGCACCTACCAGGTGTTCGACATGCAGGGTAAGTTCCTCGGCAAGGTCGAACTGAAGGCTGGCTCTACCCTCAAGGATGCTGTCGGAAGCAAGTTCCCCCATTCGGCCATCTACATGGTCAAGCGTGGATCCGTTGCCAAGATTATCGCTGTAGAACGCTAAATCTCGCTTTTCAACGAATTTGACCCGATTCCCTCCCGGAACCGGGTCTTTTTTTTGTCACTGCCCCATCCCCAAAAAAGAGCAGTGGATAGGGTGTTTGTAAACTGTTTTGTGTTGTTTTGTGCAACAACGACCTTTTATCTCCATGAGTTCGTTTTGCCAGTTTCGCATCTATATTATTTAATAATGATTTAAGAGGAGTTCGTTATGAAAAATCTTTCCCAGATGGCCAAATTTGGTCTCGCATTTGCGCTTTCTTGCGGAATCGGCAGTGCTTTTGCTGCGGATGCCTGTAAGGATGCGATGAGTAAGTCTGCCGGCTCCGGCCATGGAGTGAGCGGCAACTCGGTCGGTTCAATCAGTGGCACCCCGTGGGGCTACGAACAGTGGTACCAGGGCGGCAGCGCCTCCATGACGTATTACGACAACGGCACATTCAAGGCCAACTGGAACAATTCCAGCGACTACCTGACCCGCGTGGGTTACCAGTACGGTGGTGGCGGTATTGACCATAAGACCAAGTATTTCACGGTCGATTACAATTACAAAAAGACGGGTTCTGCTCAGTACGGCTATATCGGTATTTATGGCTGGACTGCTAACCCGGAAACGGAATACTACATCGTGGACGACTGGTACAGCAAGCCGAGCGAAAACTACGTCGGTGAAAAGTTTGGCGAAATCGAAGTCGATGGTGCCAAGTATACCATCCACGCCTTCCTCCGCCAGCAGGAACCTTCCAAGTCGGGTACATCCACTTTCGTTCAGTTCTTTAGCATCCGTCAGACGGCTCGTCAGTGCGGCCACATCGACATTTCCGCTCACTTCAAGAAGTGGGACGAACTCTTCACGGGGCAGAACAAGCAGCTCAAGGGTTCCAAGGGCGGTGGCTCTGCTTCGCTTAAGTTCGGTAAGGTGACCGAAGTGATGCTTATGACCGAAGCCGGTGGTGGCGCTACGGGCTCCGTGGAATACACCTACTTCGACATGAAGGATAACGGATCTCCTTCCGAAGTCGTTCCGCCGAAGGAAATCGAACGCAAGGCCTACAAGGGCACTGCTGCTGCGGTTCCGGGAACTGTTGAAGCCGAAAACTTTGACGAAGGCAACGAGGGCGTTTCCTATAGTGGAGCCCAGGGTGCCTCGGGTGATGATGGCGACCACACCTATCGTGGTGAAGACTACTCCTCTGTCGACATCGTGAACGGCGGTACCGGTAAGGCTATCGGATACACGGCTGCTGACGAATGGCTTGAATACACCATCAATGTTGCCCAGGATGGCGAATACGACATCGAGGCCAACGTTTCCAACGGATCGGGTTCTGGTACCGTGGAACTTTCTCTTGACGGTAAGGCCCTTGCGTCTCTCGCTTTCACGGGAACTACGGATGACTGGAATACCTATGAACTCGCCAAGGGCAAGGCTTCCATTACCAAGGGTCAGCATGTCCTCCGCATTACCATCGCCAATGCAAATACGAACGTCGACTATGTGAAGTTCTCTCTGCCGGGCGCAAGCACGAATCCGGGCACTGATCCGGGTACAGATCCGGGTACAGATCCTGGCACGAATCCTGGCACGAATCCGGGTACTGGCGATGACGATCCGCTCTCTCTGGCTTCCAATGTCCGCTTGGATATGTCCGCCCGCCCGCTGCAGGTGTTCGACATGCAGGGCCGTATGCTCGGCGTTGTGACCAAGACTGCTGGCACGAGCCTCAATGACGCCATTGTTGCCAAGTTCGGCAAGGCCGGTGTCTACATGGTGAAGGATGGTGGCAAGGTCAAGGCGATTTCTGTGACCAAGTAAGTTTTCAAATCTAAAACACTCCTTATATTGTTAAAGGTGCCTCGTTCGGCGGGGTGCCTTTTCTTTTTGTGCGTTAAAAACAGTTTGTTTTGACATTTTGCAACAAAGAAATGTTTTGCAATGGGTCTTTTATGGAATTCTCGAATTATTTTAATCCGCAGGTTGGCCAATGGACTCCTTTTGTGAATACAGGGGAGGCTGTTGACATTAATGGAGTTGGACATGAGTAACAAATTCTTAGAGGTTACTAAGGTAGCCTTGTTTTTTGGTATTGCCATTGGTTTGGCAACGCCAGCATTCGCGGATGCCTGTTCCGAAAAGGGCGGACATACCGGTAACGGCACTACGACTAGGGGACAGAATAATTCCAGTGTAACGGGGAATATCGGGAATTCGGGGTATCATTACGAAATCTGGTACCAGGGTGGCAACAACTCGATGACCTATTACAATGACGGAACGTTCTCGGCGGAATGGAATGGCTCCAATGATTTTCTGGCTCGCGTAGGCCTCAAATACAACAGCACCCAGACGCACGACCAGATTGGTTATTTTACTGCTGATTACAAGTTCACCAAGTCGGGGAGTGCTGCTTATTCCTATATCGGCATTTACGGTTGGACCGAGAATCCGCTGGTGGAATACTATATCGTCGATGACTGGTTTACCAAGCCGAGTCCGCAGTATTTAGGCACAAAGAAGGGCGAAATCACGGTGGACGGCGATACCTATGATATTTACACGTTTACTCGCGTGAACCAGCCTTCGATTAAGGGGACTTCTACTTTCCCGCAGTTCTTCAGTGTACGCCGTAACGCTCGCCAGTGCGGCCATATCGACATTACCGCCCATTTCAAGAAATGGGGGGAGGTTGGCCTGAATCTCGGGAAGATGTACGAGGTGAAGGTGCTGGCCGAAGCCGGTGGCGGTGCTACCGGAAAGATTGACTTCACCTACTTCAACATAACGTCTAAAGGTTCACCGTCTGGCTCGGAAACAGCGGTAACGCCGAAATCCAGTGCATCGACCCATCATTCGTCGACATCCATTCATCCTTCTTCATCCTCTCATCGATCCTCGCATTTGGTTTCCAGTTCTTCGAGAACGAGCAGCCATCACAGGAGCAGTTCCAGCACGGCGAAGAACCCGACTTCGAGCAGCAGGAATTTCTGGCCTGATAAAGTTCCTTCGTCATCAAGTGTTGCCGTTCCTGTCGTTTCTAGTTCCAGTATGCCTGCAATTATCATTCCGGTAAGCAGTAGTGTTGCAGGTCCCGTCAATGCGTCCATTGACGCTCTCCCGGATGTGTCGCCGGTGACGATGGGTGCTTCGGTATTGCAGGTGTTCGATGTGCAGGGCAAGTATCTCGGCAAGGTTGAATTGAGGGATGGAACTTCCTTGAACGACGCCGTGTTCTTGAAGCTTGGCAAGACGGGTGTCTACATGGTTAAATATGACGGCAAAGTGAAAATGTTGTCCGTAACGCATTAAACTTTTGAAATTAAAAACCGATTAATTAATACTCCTCATATTGCCATAAGGCATCTCGGTTCCGCTGAGATGCCTTTCTTTTTTTTCATGCGCGAGAAATGACGGTGCGAAAAAACGCTCCGTGATTCACGGAGCGTCGTTATGCAAGATTGTCAGTTATTTTTTCTTGGAAGACTTTTTCGGCGGATGAACGGCAATCTTCTTGACGCTCTTGTCGGCCTTGGTCGCTTCCGCTTCGGCGGCTTCGAACATGGCCTGGGCCTGCTTCAAAGCGTCGTTCGGGTCGATTTCGATGGCTTCGGATGCTTCGTCCACCATTTCGGCGAATTCGTCGTACCAGTCGGCGAAGATTTCCACTTCGAGGTGGTCAACGCCGGGAACTGTGAGACGCACGCCGCAGGCTTCGCCGATACGGTCGAGGTACTTGGCCATCTGGGGCTTGAGGAGCGTGAGGTCGAGACCGTCCAGGTCCTCGGGTTCGAACCAGACTCCGTCGACATCGGAATCGTCTTCTTCCTTAGATTTCTTCTTGGACTTCTTGCCCTCGCACTTGCCGCACTTGCACTCACCGTCGCAGCAGTCGTCGTTGCCGTAGAGTGCCATGTACTCTTCGTCGTCCATACCGCTGTCGTAGTAGAATTCGTCTTCTTCGAGGTAGAGCGTCTCGACGAAGATGCCCTTGGCGCCGAGCGTCTTGGCTGCAGCGATGAATTCCTTGAGTTCTCCGCCAAAGTAGCGGGAGGCTTCGACTTCCTCGTTCAGAGTCTGAACGGGAATGGGGGAGAGTTTCTGCTTCTTGATGTAGTCGCAGACGATGTCAGTGATGGATTGGTTGTTCTTGGCCATGGATTATCTCCTAAACATGATACTTCTTCAGGCTCGGAGCCTTTTCTTCAATCAGCTTCATGATGCGGGCAACAGCATCGGCGCCGTTAGCCGTATCCTTCACGCTCACGAGCGGCTGGAACAGCGGGCTGTTGAACAGCGTGCCCAGCGGAATCGGGTTCTTGCGGCAGAACGTGATGTCGATGAAGTCGCGGGCGTCCTTCTGCAGGTTGTGCGCCTTGTCCTTGTCGCCGGCCTGGAAAGCCTTGTACAGTTCTACGAACGTCTTCGTGGCCTCGGGGATGTTGCCCGAAGCGCTGATGAGGCCCGTGCCGCCCATCTCGAGGAGGTCGGCGAACAAACCGTCTTCACCGCTCATCACGGCGAAGTCCTTGCCCTTGGTTTCCTTGATTACGCGCATCGTGTCTTCGTGGAACTTCTCGCCAAAACCGAACTCCACGGCCTGCTTGAGGCCGATGATGTTCTTGTCTTCGGCAAGTTCGATCAGGGTGTCGGGGTGCACGTAGCTGGAGGTGCGGCCCGGAACATTATAAATGACAATCTTTGCACCGGTTTCGCTGCTGAGCGTGCGGTAGTGCTTCAGGAGGCCTTCCTGCGGCGGGTTGTTGTAGTAGCCTGTGACGCAGAGGACCGCCACCGGGGCAATCTTCTGGACGTTCTCGATCATTTCGATGGATTCGCGGGTGCAGTTGGAACCGGCACCGGCAATCACGGGCACGCGGCCGTCCACATAGTCGAGAGTAAACTTGATGACATCGAGGTGCTGCTGCGGGGAAACCGTCGCACTCTGACCCGTGGTCACGGCAGGGAGGACGCCACTTGCGCCGTTTGCAATCACGTCGTCAATCATCTGACCCATCTTCTTGTAGTCGATGGAGTTGCGGAGGTTCTTGGGATCGTCGTTCTTGAGCGGGGTGAACAACGCGGGGAAAACACCAGTAAGTTGAGAAGCGTTTGTAATCTGCATAGTGGCCTAAATATAGTATTAGACGAGAGACGAAAGACGAAACTCGGAAGAAAAAAGGCTCAAAGGTTGATGTTAGAACACGTAACGGAAGTCTAGGAGCAACGAGTGCGATGTTTCAGATGGCCAAATTGTTGGAGTAAATATCAATAGGTCAATACCGAAATGTCTCCCGAAGTCCACGTTTATGCCGTTGGCTACTTCAGCTCCGTAGTTTCCGATGGGACTAAATTGGAAACTTTCTATTAGGCCGACGACGTTTATTATTGTTCCGCCGGTAACGAAGTGGAAGTGGTTCCCGCCTAGATAGAACAATGCGGGAATGCGGATGTAGCTGGACGGCTCAATGACAATGTTGTATTGATATCGGATGTCTGTGGTTAAATAGACTCCGTTTTCACGGGAAAATCTTAGTTTCAAGCCTGCGCCTATATCGAAAAGGCCTCCATGTACAAAGAAGGTCGTCCTGCGCCATCCGACCTGTTTCTTTGTTACTGAGGTCGGCTGGAAATCGGTTTCGTCGAGATTGGCCTGGTCGGCGAAACAGAAGACTGCGGAAAGTAGCAGGACTAATAAAAAAATTTTTTTATTCATAAAGATAAATTAGTTTTTTAGACTAACATTGTCAATCCTTGATGTCGTCAATGCGTCTCAATGGGTGTGTAGTTTTTGGAAGGAAATTGTATCATTCTATTCCCGAATTAGGACTGGGTTACACTTAATGTAATGCGGTGAATGATTGTTACTTGCTCTTTACATTGGAGGTGTTCTTCCATGGTTGTTTTTCACGTCAATCTTTGATTTTGACGCCTTATTTTTTTTCTTTTTTTTCTAAATTTCACCCGTAAAACTTTAATATAGGAACCCCTATGGAAAACATTACCCAGATTTGGAAAAAGATTCAGTCCCCCGAATTCAACCCGGCTACCGACATGGCGCTTGTCGAACAGGTGAAGCAGGTCGCATTGACTTCTCAGGAACCCGCCAAGGTGAGCTTTGGTACTTCCGGCTGGCGTGGTGAAATCGGTTCCGAATTTACGCTCCGCAATCTGCAGGTCGTGGGTGCCGCTATCGTGCGCCTCTACAAGGAAGCGACTCCGGAACTTTTCGAAGCCCTCGGCGTGAAGGACTTTGCCGAACTCCAGAAGCGTGGTGTGGTCGTCGGTCACGATAACCGCCTGCTCGGTCACGAATTCTGCGAAGCGGTTGCCGACCAGTTCGCGAAGGCCGGCGTGAAGGTCTACTACGGTGGCGAAATGCCGACTCCGGAATTCAGCGCCTGCATCGAGATGCTCGGTGCCGCCTGCTCCATCAACATGACCCCGAGCCACAACCCGAGCCACTACAACGGCATCAAGTTCAACCCGGCCGACGGCGGTCCTGCCGGTCCGGAAATCACGAACGTCATCACGAAGCTCTCTAACGAAATGATGGCCACCTGGAAGTTTGAACCGGTGGGCAAGGTTGACTGGGAAATTATCGACTCCCTCAAGATTTACAAGGAATTCCTTGTGAAGCAGGGCACGATCAAGTTCGACCGCATCAAGGACTTTATCAAGAAAGGCCGCCTCACGCTCGTCTGTGACCACGTGCACGGCTCTACCCGCCGTCGCCCGGCCGCCCTCCTCGACAATCCGGAATGTCTCATCACGCTCCGCAACGAAGACGACTCCCTGTTCGGCGGCATCGCTCCCGAACCGTCCAGCAAGAATCTTGAAAAGGTCCGCAAGGTCCTCGACGAGAGCAAAAGCTGGTTCCGCCTGGGCGCCATCTTTGATCCGGACGGCGACCGCATTCGCTTCTACGACGGCACGCGCGAAATCGACATGAACCAGTTCGGCGCTATAGCTTTCCATTACATGGCTACCTGGCGCAAAGAACAGGGCTGTGTCGCCAAGTCCGTCGCTACATCCAACTTTGTAAACATCATTGCCGAAAAGCTCGGCGTGCCCGTGATGGAAACTCCGGTGGGCTTCAAGAACTTCCGCCCGTGGCTTTCCCGTAACGCTAAGCAGAAGGCTCTCGTGGCATTCGAAGAATCCGACGGTATCTCCGGCCTCAACAACACGCTCGAGAAGGATGCCCAGTTCGGCCTCCTCATCGCCCTCGAAATCATGGCTGTCACCGGCAAGAATCTCGGTGAATACCTCGACGCCCTGTACGAAGAATACGGTCGCTTCTACCCGACCCGCTCGGGCTTCGAAGTGGACAAGTCCCTCGTGGGTGCCCCGCTCAAGGCCAAGGTCGACGCCATCGCGACGATCGCCCAGCCGGGTGCCAAGGTCATGGTCGGCTCTAACGAGAAGACCGTGAAGCAGCTCCTCACGCTCGACGGTGTGAAGGTCATCTTTGACGACGACTCCTGGATGCTCGTCCGTCCGTCCGGTACCGAACCGAAGGTGCGCATTTATACGGAATGCCGCAACCCGGACGAGAAGGACCCGATGTTCGAGGCTGCCAAGGCGCTATTCTTCAAGAACTAAAGTTGCATATAATGGAATAGGATCGTTGGAATCATGAAAAAACTCATAAGCATCATTGTCATGGCGTGCGCGTTGCTGGGCTATGCCCAGGACAGCTCCATTAAGCCGGAATTTCAGGCTTTCTCGGGTGCCTTGGTCAAGTTGAAAAAGGCAAAAAACGGTTACCACAAGTTTATGTTGGATATCGTTGCTGCACCTTGGGCCTTCAAGGCCGAAGGTGAGGTTGCTGCTCCCGGCGGCGATCCGGACATGCTTATCAATGCCCTTTTCGACGGTGATCTCTATGCCGTGCTTGCTTATGTCCCGTCGGCGACGTCGGGTACGGACGGCCAGGAATACCAGGTCGGGCTTTTCGACATGATGCTTTTCTTTGAGGATGAACCGACGAAAATCCGCAACTTGAAATTTACCCTTTTGCCTCCTGCAAACGACGACTGGGCGATGAGTGCATTCAATGATGCACAATCTTCTGGTACGTTGCTCGGTAAAATCTGGAAAGGCAAGTACGACCGCGAAATCACCAAGGCTTCGGCTAATCCGCTGACGAAGAAGTCCCTGATTGAAATGCAGAGGGCTGCTGAGGAAGCTGCTGCCGCTGAAGAAGCGGAACGCGAAGCCAAGATGGCTGCGAAGAAGTCCAAGAAGGGCAAAAAGTCCAAGAAAAAGATTGTTGACGAATGCGACGATCCGGATATGACGGTGAAAGAAAAGCGTCGCTGCCAGATGAAGGCGAAAAACGCAGTACCAAAGTCTGCAGAGTCGAAGCCGAAGAAAAAGAAAAAAAAGAAAAGAAGAGAATAAGTTTCACTAAAAATCCAAAAACCTGAATATTTGAGGTAATCTATGTCCGGTCACTCCAAATGGGCCACCACCAAACGCAAGAAAGCCAAGACTGACGTCGCTCGCGCCAAGGCTTGGAACAAGTTGATCAAGGAAATTTCCATCGCTGCCAAGCTCGGCGGCGGCAACCCCGACGCGAACCCGCGCCTGCGTGCGGCAATCCTCAAGTCTAAGAGCCAGAGCTTGCCGACCAAGAACATCGAAAGCGCCATTGCCAAGGGTACGGGTGCCAACTCCGGTACCGAAATGACGGAGCCGCTGTACGAAGGACGCGGCCCGGGTGGCATCGCCATCATGGTGCAGTGCATGACCGACAACAAGGTCCGTACCGTTGCCGAAATCCGCAACATCTTCAACAAGAACAACGGTTCCATGGGCGAATCCGGTTCCGTGTCCTGGGCTTTCACCTACAAGGGTGTGATTGTCGTCGATGCTGAAAAGTATCCCGAAGACCAGGTAATGGACCTCGTGCTCGAAGCCGGTGCCGAAGACATGACGACCGAAGACGGCGTGCATGAAATCTCCACCAGCCCCGAAGCTTTCGACGCTGTGTCCAAGGCCCTCGAAGCAGCCAACATCGAAATGATGAGCGCTGAAATCACCTACGTCGCCAACGACCCGGTGAAGCTCGGTCACGACGATGCCCAGAAGCTTCTCAAGCTCATCGACAAGTTCGAAGACCACGACGACGTCCAGGACGTGTACCACAACGCCGAAATTGACGAAGCGGACATGGACGCGGAATAATAGACGAGAGAACGCTCGCTTCGCTCGCTACAGACGAGAGACGAGAGGCGAGTGCTCGTGTCATCTTGATTCGTTTGAAAACCGGTTGCGCAATGCAATCGGTTTTTTTATATTGATTTAGAACAGATTAATGGAGGCCTCGTGAACAAGAATCCCTTTTTCCTGTTGCTTGCAATTTCTTTTTCCGCAATTTTGTTTGCGTGTGCCGGTCACAATAACGGGCCTTTCCCGGATCGTATCAATTTGAGCGATCCGACTCCTGCTGAACAGGCTATGCATGCGGCTGAATTCAGGACGATGGATTCCCTTGCACAAATAGGATTGGCATTGGCTATGCAGGATGGACTTGCCTGGATTGCTTCGGATTCAATCAGTGTGGACTTTCCGGAGTCCCGGTTGCGTGAACTGAGTGGTTGGGTGGCTCAAGGAAACGTGGATGACGGATTTTGTCTTTTTTACGGAAAGACCGATTCTGGGTTTGTGCAAATTGCCCGCTATGATTTTGTAGGCGGTGCAGTAAATCGGTCCCTTGGAAAGATTGATATCTCGGAAGGAATGATTTATGATCTGGTGAAAATGAACGATTCCGCAAATACCTTTTTCAATAATTCCAGTGCAAGGCTGAATATCAGGTACAACTCGTACATTCTAGAAAAAGATGGTAAATATACTTACTATGCCATGCCCGCGACTACAGGGGAATATGCCGTTTATGGCGGCGCCGTAAAACTATCGATGGGGGAAAACTCATGGAACCTGGAATTGCTTCACAAGAGTCCTGTTCCCTTGAAATGGAAAGACATTACAGGTGATAATGTTGGTGCTCGCACATCGTCAATGGGGGACTTGCTGAACGAAGCAGATTTTGCTCAGTACTACATTACGTGGAATGCCGCTCCCCGACAAATTATCCAGACAAAAAAGTATACGATATTGTTGGCGAGAGATAATAAAGGTCAAATGTCCATTATGGTTGCAAAATAATTTGCCTTTTCTTTGTTAGCCATTGGACGGTTTGTTTAATCAATCAGGCTTTTCACGAAGAATTGTAAATTTATTTTTGATACTTTTTTACCTAGTGCATAACAGGGCTGTTTTTTTTTATATTTGTGGAAGGTGTATACTTACATGAAAATAGTCCTGTCTGCATTGGCGCTGATGCTCCTTATTTCTGGTTGTGCCTCCAACAAAGGCGTGCAGGGACAGGCTCGTTCCATCACCGCTCTTGATGCCGAAAATTTCAGGATTATTGAAAAACGCCAGGCGCTCGGTGCTTCCATTGCATCGCAAGATAGAGTTGCCTGGGTAGCTTCCGATTCTGTCGTCACTAACATTAACCCTTCGGCGCTCGATAAAATCGAAGGCTATGTGGCGCAGGGCGATACCCAGGACGGCTATGCCGTTTTCTATGGCTATCAGGATGACCGCTATATTCAAGTCGCGCGTGTTGATTTCAAGGATGGACGCTTGACCAAGGATTTTGTTGAAAAGGCGATAGATGACGATCGGTTGCTTGGCCTCGTGAAAGCGAACAATTCTGCAAACCGTCGTTTCAATCTTTATACAGATAAACTAAATATCGTCTACAACTCGTACATCATGGAAAACGACAGCGGGTACACGGTTTACTTCATTCCCGGTTCCACGAACGACTACCTCGTGTTTGGTGGATGTTTTAGGCTTTCCTCAAGCGATTCGCAGGAATGGACTATCGAAAAATTGCACAACGGGCCTGTGGCGATAAAGTTCGAAAAAGTCAAGCAGAGCAACATGCTCATGCGCACGTCGTCAAACGACAAGCTTCCTTCCGAAACAGATTACGCCCAGTTCCACATTACAAAACAGTGGGCTCCGGTTCAGTACATACAAACGAGTTCGTACGTGTTCTTGCTCAAGTACGACAAGGTAACTGGTTTTACGAATACGATGATGGTGAAGTAGCTAGTGTCCGAGGGTTTCTCGGTAGCTATGCACTGCGGCTTTGTAGTTGGTGACCGCCTTGGCAACGCGTTCGGCCAGGTCTTGCTGTCCCTTGGCCGTCATCATGTAGGCTTCGTCTTCGAGGTTGCTGATGAATCCCAGTTCGATGAGCACGGCAGGCATCATCGCGCCGACGAGGACCATGAATCCGGCACCGCCCACGCCGTTCGCCTGCTTGACAATCTTTCCGCCATCAAAACTCTTCAGCAACTCTTCGGTGAACATGTAACTGTTCTGCTTGTACTTCTCTAGGCGGGCTTCGAGCTTGAACCATTCGAGGGGGGAGAGTTCTTCCTTGGCGTTCTTCTCTCCGTAGAGCGTGGCCACCTTGTTTTCGCGGCGGGCTATGGCTTTGTCTTCTTCGCTTTCCGGAGCGCGGAGCACGTAGAAGTGGTAGCCGTGAATGATTTTCTTGCGTTCGGCGTTCGCGTCGATGGCGTTGCAGTGCAGGCTCACGAACAGGTCGCCGTCCCACTTGTTGGCGAGGTTCGCGCGTTCGCCGAGTTCGATGAACACGTCTTTTTCGCGGGTGAGCTTGACGTTGAATCCTTCCTTTTCGAGTTCGGTGCGCAGTAGCTTGGCGACGGCGAGGACGATGTCTTTTTCGTTTGCCTTCTTGCCCTGCGCACCGGGGTCCTTGCCTCCGTGTCCGGGGTCGATGACGATGGTGCGGACTTCACGTGTGCCGGCCGTTTCGTTCTTGGACTTGGCGACGTTCTGCGCCGGCTTCTCGGGAGCCTTGGTCTCGGGTGTTTTTGTCTCGGCAGCCTTGGCGGACTGCGTGCCGAGGATCTTGGCGATGTCTGCCGCGACGATCAGAATGTGCCCGTTCTCCATGACGGGGGCTTTGGAAAGTTCGATGGACTTGCCCTTGTACGTGGCGAAGGGCATGTCTATGGCGAAGCGTACTGTGTCTTTCGCCTTTTCGAGGATGAATGTTTTTTGGACGGGGAACCAGTGGAACGAGAGGCCGTGGTCCTTTGCCGCCGTCTCGGCGTCGACACGCCCGCTAGTGTCTGCTAGCGCGAATGTCCAGCAGACCATCAGCAACAAAGCCAAAATTAGCGACGGGCTTTTGCAATGCGCGCGATTTCCATCTTGGCGTCGCGATTGATGATATCCTGTCGCTTGTCGCGTTGATCCTTGCCTCGGCATATTCCTACTTCAAGTTTTGCAATTCGATTTTTAAAATACATTTTGAGCGGAACGATGGTGCAGCCCTTCTGTTCCTTCGCCTTGCGCATTTTCTGTATTTCGTGGACGTGCGCGAGCAGTTTGCGGCGGCGGGCGGGGAAATGGTTGAACCGGTTCGCGAATAGGTATTCGTCGATATGCGCCCCGACGAGCCAGAGTTCGTTCTTGTCTTCGGTGATGTCGACCCAGGCTTCGCCTAGGGTACACTTGCCATCGCGGATGGACTTGATTTCGGAGCCAATGAGCATAATACCCACTTCAAACGTCTCGTCGACGAAATAGAGGTGATTGGCCTTGCGGTTCTGGATTACGGGAGTTTTCGATTCTTTGCTAGCCATCGGTACGCGTGGTCATCTCTTCGGGAATGACGTCCGAAACGACATCGTTCAAGAGCTTGGTAAGTTCGCGGCTGGCTTCGAAGACGGGCTTGATGCCTGCATCGACTTTCACGGATTCGCCGGTACGCGGGTTCCTGGCGAGGCGTTCCTTGCGTTCCTTGATTTTGAAGCGACCGAAACCGCGGATTTCGATATTGTTCCCGCTGGACATGGCCTTGATGATGGAGTCCAGGAAACATTCGACAATAGCCTTGGTATCGACCTGGGTGAGGCCGGTACGTGCCGAGATATCTTCGACGATATCTTTTTTCGTAATGTTACCCTTGACTGCTGCCATTAACGTAACTCCGTAAAAATCAAGAACTTACTTGTATATATTTATAAAAATTTTGGATAAAAGTCAAACTTTAGATGACCATCCGGAGCGTTTTTTTTGCTTATGGGGGACTGCCTTGTCCAGTTCGGTGGCCAATTCGCGGCATCCGTCGCCATTTAGGGCCGAAGTGACGATGAATTTTTCCTTGTGGGCCTTGAATTTCTTGATGGCTGCATCTATCCCGAGGTCGCTCTTGTTCAGGGCGATGACATACGGTTTCTGGGCCAGCTTGGGGTGGAATGCCTTGAGCTCGTCCTTGAGAACGGTGAATTGCTCGTAGGCGTTCTCGGCGAAGCCGTCGATGACGAACAGCAGTGTGTGCGTGCGCTCGATGTGCTTGAGGAACTGGTGGCCGAGGCCCTTGCCTTCGCTCGCGCCTTCGAGGAGTCCCGGAATGTCTGCCACCACGAAGCTGTGGCCGTTCATCTGCACGATGCCGAGGACGGGCTCGAGCGTGGTGAAGGGATAGTCGCCGACTTTCGGGCGACCGCTAGAAATCTTGTTCACGAGGCTCGACTTGCCTGCGTTCGGGAAACCCACGAGGCCTACGTCGGCCATGAGCTTGAGTTCCAGGAAAAGCTCGCGACGTTCGCCCTTCTCGCCGGGAGTGCACTTGCGGGGCGCCTGCACCTTGGGAGTGGCGAAATGCTGGTTGCCCATGCCACCCTTGCCGCCGCGTGCAGCAATCCACTTCTGGCCTGCTTCGGTGAGGTCGGCGAGGATGCGACCATCGGCGTCCTTGACGATGGTGCCGCGCGGAACATCCACGATGAGGTCGTCGGCCGATGCCCCTGTGCAGCGCTTCGCGCCGCCGGGCTGGCCGTTGCCTGCCTTGTAAAGGCGTGCGTTGCCCATGTCGAGCAGCGTGGAGTATTGCTCGTTGACTCGCAGGATCACGTGACCGCCACGCCCGCCGTCCCCGCCGTCGGGTCCGCCCAGGGGCACGAACTTTTCGCGGTGGAAACTGACGATGCCGTCACCGCCCTTGCCGGAGCGAACTTCAATTGATTTTTCGTCTAAAAACATGGGGAGTGGCTTGTGGTTGGTGGTTTGGGAGATTAAACGAGACTGATGCTTTCGTCGAGGCCGAGCGCGATGTTCATGTTCTGGATGGCGGCGCCGCTTGCGCCCTTGCCCAGGTTGTCGATAATCGTCGTCACCTGCATCACGTCTTTGTTGCCGAAGACCTGGATGCGGGCGTTGTTCGTGTCGTTGCAGACCGTCGGGTCGAGCCTTCCGTTGAACAGCACGGGGGCTGCCTCGTAGGGCATCACCTTCACGAAGCGGCTACCTTCGTAGTGCTTGGCGAGGACTTCGGTGAGGCCTTCGGGGTCAAGCTTCTTGGTGAGCGTGTTCGCGAAGATGGAAACCGTCACGGCCATGCCCTTGTAGTAGGGACCGAGTACCGGGTTGAAGAACGGCGTGTTCTCGAGTTCGCAGTACTTCTTCATCTCGGGGAGATGCTTGTGGGCCAGTGCAAGAGCATAGGGGGCGGGGGCCATGATGGCCTTTGATTCGCCAGCCTTGTGTTCCATCGCCGCGGTTTCTTCGTATTCGGCGATGAGCTTTTTGCCGCCGCCGGAATAACCGGTGATGCTGTAGGCGGAAACGTTTGCGCTCTTCGGGAGGATGCCCGCGGCAACCAGAGGGTACACGCCGAGGATGAATCCCGAGGCGTGGCAACCGGGGTTCGCGATGCGCTTGCTCTTCGAGATGGCTTCGCGCTGGGCGGCGGAGAGCTCGGGCATGCCGTAGGTCCAGGCCGGGTTCACGCGGTGTGCCGTCGAGGCGTCGATCACGCACGTGTTCGGGTTGTCGCAGAGGGCGGCACTTTCGATAGCGGCTGCGTCGGGCAGGCAGAGGAAGGTGACATCGGACTCGTTGATGAGCCTCTTGCGCTCGGCGGTATCCTTGCGCAATTCGGGAGCAATACGCAACACTTCGACATCGTTGCGCTTCGCGAGTCTCTCATAAATCTGCAGGCCAGTCGTACCTGCTTCACCGTCTACGAAAACTTTGAACATGGTTTTTCCTTACTTGCCAGCGCCGCAGCACTTCTTGTACTTCTTGCCGGAGCCGCACGGGCACGGGTCGTTGCGGCCAACGACGGGACCTTCGTGGCGGACAGTTTCCTGCTTCACGGCACGGCCGTCGTAGAAGAACCATGCGCCGCCCACCTTGTGGAACTCGCCGAGTTCGTGGTGGTTGCGGGTGACGTTGCCCTGCTTGAAGCGAGCGATGAATTCGACCCAGCCGATGTTCTTTTCTTCTTCGGTCTTGGTCTGCTTGATCTCGATGCCGAGCCATTCGGAGTCGTTGCTCCAGGCGGTCACGCTCGGTTCGTCGAAGTCGCTACGCTGGGTCGCTTCGAGAGAATCCTTGAGCCACTTGATTTCGTGCTTGGCATAAGCCGTGTAGCGGGAGCGCATCAGGGCTTCGGGGGAGGCGGCCAGGGCTGTACCCTTGATAATCGGTTCGCAGCATTCGCCGTATTCTTTTCCGCTACCGCAGGGGCATAAATCTTTAGACATATTCCATCCTTATCAGTTATGAGCAGTGAGTTTTGAGTGATGAGGACTTTTGCTCAATGCTCTTTTATTTTTAAAAATTAGTTAATACCATACTGAACAGCTCGCAGCTCATGGCTCATTGCTGATAGCTCATAGCTCACTGCTCACCGCTAAACAACCTTCTTCATGAGCCAGAATTCTTCCTTGCCTTCGCGGCCGGGGATGCTGTTCACCGCGGGGATGCGTTCCACCACGTCGAACACGCCGCCCAGGCGGGCCATGAGTTCGCCTTCGCTCGTGCAGTGCGGAGGCCCCTGCAAGGTCTTTCCGTTCATCAGCGGGTACATGAGGCAAATGAAAAGTCCGTCGTCCTTGAGCATCTTGTAGCAGACTTCGAAAAATTCGTCGCGACGTCCCGGGTGGATGGCGGAGAATGCACCGTAATCGTAAACGATGTCGAAAAGCTGTCCGCCGCGCTTTGCGTCCTTGGGAGAAAGCGAGAACAGGTCGAGGTCCAGCGAGTGCAGATTCTTGTGCTTACGGCTCAAGTGGTCCAGTTCGTCCACAGCTGTCGGGGCAAAGTCTACGGCGAGAACTTCGTGACCACGTTCTGCCCAGGCCTCGGCGTCGTAGCCGAACCCTGCGCCGGGAATCAATACGGAACCCGTTGCGGGGCAGGAGGGATGCTTGAAGAATTCAAGCAGGGCCGGTGTCGCCTTCTTGAAATTCCAGTAGTCCTTGCCTTCGGCATAGAGGTTGTCCCAGAATTCCGGGAGGTTCTGCGTTAACATTTTTTACCTTCCTTTTTGTACGCGAGTTGCCCACAGGCGGCGAGGATGTCCCTGCCGCGGGGGTTGCGGATCGTTATTTGTACTTCTGCAGCTCGCACGGTGGCGAGAAAATCTTCGACCTCTTCGGGGGTCGGGGCATGTAGCGTCGGGTCGTCGCCGTCGTTTAAGACGATGGCGTTCACCTTCACACGGCGCGGTGCGCAAATGCGGATAAGTTCCTTGGCGGCCTTCGGTGTGCAGGTGATGCCTTGGATGAGCACGAATTCGAAGGTCACGTAGTTGTCGGTGCGGCGGATGTACTCGTCGACGGCTTCGAGGAGTTTCTCGATGGGCCACACCTTGTTCACGGGCATCACGGACGAACGGTATTCGTTGTTCGTGCTGTTGAGGCTCACGGCGAGGCAGCAAGGCGTGTTCCTGTCCACGAGTTCCTTCATCTTGGGGACAACGCCCGAAGTGCTCACGGTCATGCGCTTTGCGCCCATGTTGAAAAGGCTCTGGTTGTGCAGCGTGCAGCAGACGCGGTGGACCTGCTCCAGGTTGTTGAGCGGCTCTCCCATGCCCATGAAGATGATGTTCGTGACCTGGGCGATTTTGCCGTCCTCGTCGAGGATGCCGTTGTCCTTAAGGTACCAGTTGACGGTGAGGATTTCTTCGAGGATTTCGCCGGCTTCGAGGTTGCGGGTGAACCCCATCTTGGCGGTACGGCAGAAGGCGCAGTTCTGTGCGCAGCCAATCTGCGTGGACACGCAAACGGAAAAGCGACCGTTCGCGGGAATCATCACGGTTTCGATGTGGTGGCCGTCCCAGGTTTCCAGGAGCCATTTCACGGTGCCGTCGGTAGAGACCAGGTGCTGGTTTTCCTTGAGGGCGAGCATGCTGAACTGCTCGGCTAGCTTTTCGCGCAGTGCCGGCGGGACGTTCACCATCTCGTCAAAACTGCGGACCTGCTGGCAGAAAAGCCATTTCTGGATTTGGTCGGCGCGGTATTGCTTTTCGTTCACGTCCCTGAGCCAAGCCTTGAGCTCGTCAGTCGTCAGGGTCTTTATGTTGCGCGGCCATTCCATAGGCCCAAAAGATAGAAAAATTTAAGATTTTTGTTAAGGGCCGAAATGACGCAATCCCTTTAAAATCAAGGGAAAAGCGCACCCTAGAACATCTTTCTTGCGCTCTTCTTCACAGGCCCGCTCTTCTTGTCCTTGGGATCGCTGACGACACCCTTGGCGGCGTTCTTGTTGCTGAAGAGAGTGGCGTCGTCGGCGGACTTCGTCTTGACTTCGAAGTGGTTGCCGTCGCACATTTCTTCGGGCGCATAGCCTGCAGTGTAGAGGCAGTACGTCTTGGAATTGCAGAACTCGCCAGCAATCTTTCCTGTGTGGTTGCAGATGCCGCGGCTCACGACTCCCTTAGGCACGGGGAACGGCTTGCGCGGGAGGTCCTTGTGCAACTGCTTCATCGTGGCAATCCAGATGGGGAGCGCATCTTCGGTACCGGTGTGGCCTGCGCCCATGGTGCCCGGACTGTCGGAACCAATCCAAACGCCCAAGGTGTACTGCTTGGTAAAGCCGATGTACCAGGCGTCGGTGTAGTCGTTCGTCGTACCGGTCTTGCCGCCGCTCGGGTGCGTGAATCCGCTGGCCCATACACGTGCAGCCGTACCGCGGACGTTCACGTCCTTGAGCATGTCGACCATCAGGTATGCCGATGCTGGGCGGAGCACTTCGTGTTCGACCTTGGAGTTTTTCTCGATGACTTCGCCGTTGCGGTCCACGATGGATTCAATCATGTAGGGCTCGATGCGGTTACCGCCGTTGGGGAACACCGTGTAGGCGGACGTCATTTCCATGAGGGTTGCGCCGACGGAACCCAGGGCGAGACTCGGGACCGCCATGAGCGGTGCGCGCTTGATGCCGAATTTACGTGCGTAGTTCACCACGTTGCTGAGGCCGTACTTCATGCCGGTGAGGATGGCGGGCAGGTTTTTGGACTTGTAGAGGGCGGCACGGAGCGTCATCATGCCCTGGAAATCGTGGTCGAAGTTGGCCGGGCGCCAGACCTTGTTCGGGTTCTTGTCGTCCGGGTCGGGAATGGTGACGGGGGAGTCGTTGACGGAGTCGCACGGGCTTGCGCCGTTGTCCATGGCCGTTGCATAAACGAAGGGCTTGAACGAGGAACCCGGCTGGCGGAGGGACTGGACAGCGCGGTTCCAGCGGGACTGGTTGTAGTCGCTGCCGCCGACCATGGCGCGGATGGCGCCGGTCTCGTTTTCGATAAGGATTGCCGCGACTTCGGCGTGGTGGTAAAGGATACTGTCGGGGAACCGGCGCTTGAGGGCCGGACGCTTGAGGTCTTCCTGCAGGTAGTCCTTCTTGAACAAGGCGTAGATGCTGTCGAAGTGGGCGATGATGCTGTCTTCGGGCATGTCATACTTCTTGTGCAGGAAAAGTCTCTTGCAGGCCCTGCGCTTGATGCGCTTGCGGACCCTTTCCACCTGAACCTGGGAGACGCTGTCCGCGAAGGCCTGGATATCGGGGTCGATAGTCGAGTTGATGGAAACGCCGTCTGCATACAGCGAGTTTTCGCCGTACTTCTTTTCCATGTACTTGCGGATTTCTTCGTAGAAGTACAGCCCCGCACCCTGGTCTTCTTCCTTTTCGGCAAGGGTGATGGGGGTCTTGATGAATTCGCGGTACTGTTCCTTGGTGATGAAACCGGCGTCGTACATGGCGTAGAGGACCGTGTTGCGGCGTTCGAGGGAGGCCTCGGGCTTGCGGTCGGGGCGGTAGGCCTCCGGGCGCTGGAGCATACCGGCGAGCACGGCGATTTCGGGGATGGTGAGGCTATCCAACGGGCGGCCGAAGTAGAAGCGTCCTGCGGCCTGGAACCCGTAGTTTCCGCCGGACAGGTAGACCTCGTTCATGTAGAATTCGAGGATTTCTTCCTTGGTGTAGGTCTGCTCGATGCGGATGGCCGTCATCGCTTCCTTGATCTTACGCGAAATGGAACGTTCAGGCGTGAGGAACAAGAGCTTTGTCAACTGCTGGGTGAGGGTGGACGCACCGCGCATCTTTTTGCCGGAGGTCACGCTCTCGAGGATGGCGCTCGGGATGGCCCAGACGTTCATGCCCCAGTGGTTGAAGAATTCGCGGTCTTCGATGGCCATCACGGCGTGGTAGACGTCGGCGGGGATGGAGTCGAAACTGACCCACTCGCGGCGTTCTACATAATATTCATGGGCGATTTTCCCGTTCATGTCGTAGATGTTCGTGACGAGGCGCGGGTTAATCTGCTCCAGCTGGGAAAGCGAGGGCAGTTCGGGTGAGAAGTGCACGTAAGTCACGATGACGGCGATGAAGCCCAGCAAGACGGGGATAAACAGGATGAGCAGCCACTTGACGACTTTCCTGTCGGAAAAGAGCTTTTTCAGGAACTGGAGAACCACGTCCAGGACGGGCTTGATTTTTTCGAGGTAAGGAAGGAGCTTGTTCATCGATGCTTCTTTGAAATTTTTTGGCTAAATCTAGAAATCTTTTTAAAATTATTTTTTTGTTTTTCGAGAAAAACCCTTGACAACGGCATGATTTTAGCTATATTTGGGGCACATCTAGCGGATGTAGCCCAACTGGATAGAGCGTTTGGCTACGAACCAAAAGGTTCCAGGTTCGAGTCCTGGCACCCGCAGAAACAAAATAATCCCTCTCGTCAAGAGAGGGATTATTTTTTGTTGAGATAGCGAAATTCATTCGCAACCAAGAAAGATAACAGAAATTCCAGGAACCGAGCCGGAACCTTCGTGAGCCGGAGCGGCACGCTGTAAGCCCGTCCGGTCTTAAAACTTCCCATAGAATGTGATACAACGAAGCGATATCCAGGCATGTGTGGTGGAGCGGAAAATTCATTTTGGATAGATAGTTTTGACAAAACTTTTAATGTGACGATAAATGAGAATCTGACAGATTCTTCGCTCTCAAATTTCATTGTCTCCAATTTAAATGGAGACCACCTTTGGAGTTGCCCTATTACGATTGATGGTGCAAAAATTGTTCTTCCTGGATTTGCTTATGATGAAAATCATATATCTTTTTCAGTTGCTGGTGTCAGCAAACTTCAAATGGTTGTTAATAACAAATGTCAGGAAGATACTTCACTGCGAGCTTTTAGTTTGCATAAAATATCAAAGCTTGGTGACAACTATTTAAATGCTTTTAATATTGATGGAAAAGCTTTTGTCGTGTATAAGAACAAAGAAATTGTGCAATCATCAATGGTCGCCTCGGCGGCCTTGATCTATTGCCTCCCAAAACGACCCTACAAGGCCTAAAATCGTAAAAATGGACGAAAAAACGTAAATTTTTCAAAGAAAAGAACTTAATCCTTGCTTTTTTGCTTAAAATAATGTATAATACTTATCAAATCGTGATTTACTAAATCGTGATTTGGTAAAAAAGAGCGCAGGGTGGAATATGTTCATTGGCAGAAAACAGGAATTGCAATTTCTTGAAGACCGGTACGCAAGCAAAGGCGGACAATTGGTCGTGCTTTACGGGCGCAGGCGCGTAGGCAAAACGGAGACGCTTCATGAATTTTGCAAAGGCAAACCGCACGTGTTCTACTCGTGCCGAGAAGTGTCCGATAAACTGCAATTGCGCAGTTTTTCTTCAAAGATGCTACAAGAAAAAATCCCGGCGGCGAAGTATGTTTCCGAATTCGATGATTGGGAGGCTGCATTTAGCTCTGTTTCGGAATTGCCCTACGGCAAGCAGAAAAAATTGCTGATTATTGACGAATTTCCTTACATGTGCAAGTTCAACAGCAGCGTTCCGTCCGTCTTACAAGCCCTTTGGGATGAACGCCTTAAGGACGACGACGTCATGATTGTCCTGTGCGGCAGTTCTATGAGTTTTATCGAAAAGGAACTGCTTGCCGAAAAAAATCCGCTTTATGGACGTGCTACGGGAATCTTCAAGATGGAACCCATGGGATTCTACGATGCAATGCAGTTTTTCCCGAAATATTCCGCCCGTGACAAGATTGTAGCCTATTCTATCCTCGGCGGAATTCCGCATTACCTGCGCCAATTCGATCCAGGCTTGTCTCTTGAAGAAAATATTAAGCGGAATATCCTTACCAAGGGCTGCGCTCTTTATAGTGAGGTGGAATTTCTGCTTCGGCAGGAACTGCGTGAAACGATTCTCTACAATTCCATTATTGAAGCCATTGCGCTTGGGGCGACCAAGCTGAATGATATCAGCAAAAAATCGCTTATAGATGATACCTCGAAGACAAGCGTTTATCTAAAAAATTTGATAGAACTTTCTATTGTGCAACGTGAATTTTCCGTCGATGACGGCATAAAGGAAGTTGGGAATCGGAACCGTGGACTTTACCGCCTGACGGACAGCTTTTTCCGTTTCTGGTACGCATTCGTGTTTACCAACTATTCCGATTTGGAAAGTGGCGATGTTGACGGAGTATTCAAATATATTGTTAAGCCCGCCTTGCTTGAGTTCGCGTCTTTTTCTTTTGAGGATGTTTGCCGTGAATATGTCCAAGAAAAGCAGAAGGCGGGACTGTTGCCGTTCCGTTATAACCGGATGGGACGCTGGTGGGGTAAAACTACTGTACGCTGTGGCGATGACACTGATGTTCAGGAAACGGAGATTGACCTGCTTGCAACATCTGCAGATAAGAAAAAGTATCTCGTAGGAGAATGTAAGTTCAAGGGCAAGCCATTTGCTTACGGTGATTTTCTTGATACGGCGGTAAAGCTTTCTCCGCAAAAAGAAAAAGCCGAGTTTTACTACTACCTATTTTCCGAGTCCGGTTTTGTGGAAAAGTTAAGCGATGAAGCTCGCAGGAACCACAATATCCATCTAGTAAGTCTCGATGATATTGTTAAGTTGGCCTGATAACTTAGAACACTCAAATAAGGTTAAAGATGCTGAAATGTGGAATTAAGAAAATTTTTATAGCAATATTTTTAATGTCGGCAACATCTATTTTGGTCCTTTGGGTGAAACAATAGCTACGTATTGAATTACTCTCCATAAATACTTGAATAAATCAAATCAATAGGATTTCAATGTCTCAATACAAGAAAAAAATAGCTGCAGCATTTGTTGCGTTAATAAATATTGTTTGTGCCTATTCACTTTATGATGCTGCCTATGGAGAATATGCCGACCAAAGTGTTGTAGAAGAAATACTTAGTTTTGATAAATTATCTTTTGTCAACTGTATCGTTTTGATTGATTTTTTTCTATTGATTGTGCTAATCGTATGGAAATTTCTGCATTCAAAAACACCTTAGTGCTTTTTCTATTGTGCATAGTACAATCATCATAGGTCGCCTCGGCGGCCTTTTTTTTTGGTATGTTCAGCAGGCAATGCGGTTGACATGAGTCCCCTTTGGGGCGGTTACTTGCGGTAGTATCTGCAAGTCCAAATGCTTGAAAATTCTGTAAAAAAAGCATTTTTTTTTTAATCTCCCTTGAAAAAGTGCATTTAAATGCAAAAAAGTGGGTTGAAAAAGTGTATTTTTTATGTTGATTTATCCCTTGGAAAAGTGTATATTTAGGGTATGTTCAAGCGGAAAATCCTTAAAGAATTCGAAAAATGGATGAATGGCGGGGGCAAGAAAAAGGCTCTTGTCGTCAAGGGAATGCGCCAAATCGGCAAGACATTCAGTGTTCTTGAATTCGCTAGGAGTCACTATAAGCATGTGGTCTATGTGAACTTCAAGGAGAACGACAGCGCCCGTAGAATTTTCGACGGCGATTTCAATGTCAACCGCATGACGATCGACCTGTCGGCCCTACTTCCCGATGCTCGCTTCGAACCGAAAAAAACCGTCATTATATTTGACGAGATTCAGGAATGCGCAAATGCACGCGCAAGCATCAAACCGTTCATGGAAGATGGTCGATATGACGTCATCTGCACGGGTTCGCTCCTGGGAATAAAGGGGTATAACAGAAAAAAGGGCAAGGGCGTCCCGACAGGTTTCGAGAGAATTGTTTACATGAAGCCTATGGATTTCGAGGAATTTCTGTGGGCAAAGGGCATTGACGAAAAAGTCATTGATTATCTGAAGGAATGCTTCAGAAACAAGATCCCTGTTAGCGGAACCACTCACAACGCCATGTTGCGCTATTTTAGGGAATATCTCTGCGTGGGTGGTCTCCCGTACATCGTTTCCCGTTTCGTCGAAACAAACGACATGAACGTTGTTTGGCAAGAACAGCAGGATATTCTCGAAGAATACAAGGACGATTTTGGCAAGCACCTCGACGAAGATGAAAACGAGGAAGTAGACAGAACGCTTCTAGGCAGAATCAACCGCGTATTCGATTCCATTCCGGCTCAACTCGCTAAAGAGAATAAAAAATTCACATATTCCTCATTAGAAAAGAAAGGTCGTTCCGAAGCATACCAGAACGCAATCCAGTGGCTTTATGACTGCGGCATCATCAACCTATGTCACAATCTCACAAACATATCCACTCCTCTGGACGGTTACAAGATTGAAAACGCATTCAAGATCTATGTCCAGGATTCCGGGCTGTTCGTCGCGATGCTCGAAAAAGGATGTGCTGCCAAAATCCTTAGCGGAGACTTGGGATTTTACAAGGGCGCTATTTACGAGAACATTGTCGCTGACTGTTTCTCGAAACAGGGGCGAAACCTATACTACTTCCGCAAAGATTCCGGTCTTGAAATTGACTTTGTGGAAACCATTGCAGGTGAAACTGCGTTAATCGAAGTCAAGGCAACTTCGGGGCAAACCAAGTCAGCAAAAACTGTTCTCCAAAACGAGAATTACGAAGTAGAAATCTGCTACAAGCTTTCCGAAAACAATGTGGGCGTTGCCGGGAAAGTAGTGACGTTGCCTTACTACATGACAATGTTCTTGGAATGACAATGAAAATTTTTAATGCCGTATCCTAAATATGGCTAAAGCCCATTTCAAAGTCAATTGAAAACGCCCGATGCAAAAACTGCATCGGGTGTTTTCTAAGGAGACAGAGTTTTTTAGCGGGGCGCTAGATTACATCATGCCGCCCATGCCACCCATGCCCGGGTCCATGGCCGGAGCAGCCGGCTTGGGTTCCTTCTTCTCGGTGATCACGCAGTCAGTCGTGAGAATCATCGAGGCGATGGAGGAGGCATTCTTGAGGGCCGTGCGGGTCACCTTGGCCGGGTCGATGACGCCAGCCTTGATGAGGTCTTCGTAGGTGTCGGTCTTGGCGTTGTAACCGAAGGCGTCCTTGCCTTCCTTGACCTTGTTCACCACGACAGAGCCTTCGAGGCCCGCGTTCTGCACAATCTGGCGGAGCGGTTCTTCGATAGCGCGGCGGATGATGGCAGCGCCGGTCTTCTGGTCGGCGTTGTCGAAGTTGAGCGCGTCAATGGCCTTCTCGGCACGGATGAGGGCAACGCCACCACCCGGAACGATACCTTCTTCGACGGCAGCGCGGGTTGCGTGCATGGCGTCGTCGACGCGGTCCTTCTTTTCCTTCATTTCGACTTCGGTAGCAGCACCGACCTTGATCACGGCAACGCCGCCGGCAAGCTTGGCCAGGCGTTCCTGGAGCTTTTCGCGGTCGTAGTCGCTCGTGGTGGCTTCGATCTGCTTCTTGATCTGAGCGATACGGCCCTTGATGGAGGCTGCATCACCGGCACCTTCCACGATCGTGGTGTTGTCCTTCGTGATGGTGATGGACTTGGCCTGGCCAAGGACGGTGACCGGAGCGTCTTCGAGCTTAGCGCCCGTGTCTTCGGAAACCAGCATACCGCCAGTGAGAATTGCGATGTCTTCGAGCATGGCCTTGCGACGGTCACCGAAGCCCGGGGCCTTGACGGCGGCGACCTTCAGGGTGCCACGCATCTTGTTCACAACGAGCGTTGCGAGAGCTTCGCCATCGACGTCTTCGGCGATGATGAGGAGGGACTTGTTCTGCTTTGCCACGTGTTCGAGCATCGGGAGCAAATCCTTCATGGTAGAAATCTTCTTGTCGTACAGGAGGATGTACGGATTTTCGAGGCTGACTTCCATGCTGTCAGTGTTGGTGACAAAGTACGGAGAGAGGTAGCCGCGGTCGAACTGCATACCTTCGACAACGTCGAGCACTGTGTCGGCGGTCTTGGATTCTTCGATGGTGATGACGCCGTCGTTGCCGACCTTTTCCATGGCGTTGGCGAGGAGGTCGCCGATTTCCGGGTCGTTGTTCGCAGAGATGGTAGCGACCTGGGCAATGTGTTCCTTGCCGTTGATCTTCACGGCCATCTTGCCGATTTCCTTGATGACGGCGTCAACCGCAGCGTCCATGCCGCGCTTGATGTCCATCGGGTTTGCACCGGCAGCGACGTTCTTCAAGCCTTCGCGAGTGATAGCCTGAGCGAGAACGGTTGCAGTCGTGGTACCGTCACCAGCAGCGTCAGAAGTCTTGTTCGCGACTTCCTTGGCCATCTGGGCGCCGAGATTTTCGTAGGCGTCTTCGAGTTCCACTTCCTTGGCGACAGTCACGCCGTCCTTCGTCACGTTCGGGGCACCGAAGGAGCGGGCGATCATCACGTTACGGCCCTTGGGGCCGAGAGTTACCTTGACAGCGTTGGCGAGCTTGTCCACGCCCTTCATGAGGGATTCGCGAGCTGCCACATCAAACTTGAGTTGCTTTGCCATTTTGTTTTTTCCTTTTTTCTATTTAAAACTTTTTAGCGCGAATGCGCGATTGTTAAAATCTCTCGTCTCTCGTCTGTAGGTTCGAAGAACCGTTCTCTCGTCTAAAGAGTAGCGATGACGTCCGATTCCTTCACGATGAGGTAGGTTTCGCCGTCGACGGTGACTTCGGTGCCGCTGTACTTGCCGTACAACACTTCGTCCCCGACCTTGACTTCCATAGCGACGAGTTCACCCTTGTCGTTCTTGCGGCCCGGGCCCACGGCCACGACCTTGCCCTGCATGGGCTTTTCCTTGGCGTTATCCGGAATGAAGAGACCCGAGGAGGTCTTCTGTTCGGCTTCGGCCGGTTTGACAACGATTCGATCTGCTAAAGGCTTGATCATTTTATTTTACCTCATATTTGCGGGCGTCATTATTGCCCATTGTTAAAACTTTTGCTCCGAAGGGGGCGTTTCTTGTTTCGCCCCCGTTGAAGCAAATTCCATGCCAAAAAGCGTTTTTTTCAGGGATATTTGCTTATTTTGCGTTGTTTTTTGCTTTTTGGAACGTGCTGGCAGGAATTTTGCTCTTGTTGCGTTGGCCTGGTGGCCTATTCTGTCGATTTAAACGATAATGGCCAATACATGTGTATCAAAATGAAACATTTGCTTTCGGGGCCGCTTCAAAATGAATCGCTCTTCGGCTGCGCTTGAACCGAGTTTTCGGTTTAGAGTCTATTTTGTGCAGTGGTGTTTTTCGGACTTCTGTTCTCTTTTTTTAAATTTTCGGGCATGGTTAAAAGTTTTTTCGCATCAGCATCAATACTTACTTTTGCTGTACTGATTGGTTTTTCTTCGTCTTTTGCTGCCGACCCGCGTGTAGAACAAGGTGCTCGCTTCGAGGCGAAGGGCGAATATGAAAAGGCCCTCGGAGAATACCGCGCCATCCTGGCTGACGATCCCAGAAATTCCGAAGCATACTATCTGGCAGCGCAAGTCCGCATGAAGATGAAGGACTACAGCGGCGCTCTTGCCAATTTCCGTTTGGCTTACCGCTACAATCCCTCGATGAGCGAGGCCTACGAAGGTGCCGCCAAGGTCTACGAAGCGCTGGGCCAGAAACCCAAGGCCGACGCCGAACGAGCGAAAGATCCGAAAAATAATCCCGTGGCGGAATCTCCTGCAGCAGCTTCGGAAGAATCTGTGGTTGAACAGCCGAAGGTGGCCGAGAAAAAGGTGGAAACACCGGTCGAGGAACCCGCTTCGCAGTCCGTGAAGGCAAAGCCGGAACCTGTAAAGGAAGTCAAGGCCGAACCGGAGGAACCCTCGGTTCCCGCGAAGTCTAGCGTCGATGAGTTGTTCGAAAAAGGAAAGGCTTTGTTCGATGAGGGCAAGTACAAGGAAGTCGTTCCTGTCTGGAGAGAAATTCTGGCCAAACGTCCTGGTGACCCGGGTGCGTATTTCTATGCCGGTCTGACTCGCTTTGAATTGGGCGAATACGACAAGGCCGAGTACAACCTGAAAAAGGGCCTCACTTTTAAGGAACGCGGCAACGACGCCAATTACTTCCTCGCTCTTGTTTACGAAAAAAGTAAGCGTACGGAACTCGAAAAGAAGTATCTGAACGCTTATCTGAAAAAGGCTTCTCCGAGTGCTGTATTCCGCGCTACTGCTGAAAGCCGTCTTGCCGAATTGCGTGGCGATGTTGTCGAAACCAAGCCCGAGGCCGAAAAGCCTGCTGCTCCCGTGCAAGAAAAGGTGGAAGCCAAGGTGGAGAAGGAACCCAAGGAAAAGGCCCCGAAGAAGAAGGCGACTCCGGTATCGGATGATGGCCCTACAATCGAAGTGGCGAACATGCTTTTCAAGTCGGGCAACTTGGAACCCGCATTGCAGATGTACAAGGAACTTCTGGATTTGGAACTTGAACCCGAGGAACGCTATTTCGCGATGCTCCAGATGGGCAACATCTACCGTGAACTGCGCGATTTCCATTCTGCTGCGACCCGTTACCGCATCATCGTGCAGGAATTCCCGGATTCTGATTGGGCCACTGAGGCCGAACGCGCTCAGCTCGAAGCCATTTGGCAAGAAAAACACGCTTCTGAACTCCCTCGCGCCACTCGCCGCTGATTCGTTGCGCTGTAATCACTTCACACCCGTGAATGTGCCTTAAATTATGGGATGTTGACGGTTTTGCCGTTACCTTGTCTATTGCATTTTTCGTTGAAAAAACATAGATTGGTAAAGAAATGTGGAGTCGGTTATGACGTTAAAGAAAATTCATTCTCTAGCTGCTTCGGCGCTGCTTGTTGCCGCGTTTTCGGCTTGCAGCAGTGATGATGGTAGCCCTGCCGGTTCGGGCAACGAACTGGGTGCCTTGGACGGTGCGGATGTCGTGGCTGCGCAGCCTTCTCGCTTGCAGGCTCCAGACGAAAAAATTCCAGACGTGAACGAGGCTTCTGAATCACAGGGTGCGTTGTCTTCTTCCAGCGAAGAAATTACGTCGAGTGAATTGGCCGTTCCCGTCGCGGATGCGCTTTCAAGTGAAGGGGAATCCATCGTTGAACCGGAATCTTCTTCCGACGTCGAGTCTTCTGCTTCTTTGGATTCTATTCTCGCCATCCTTTTCCCCGACGGCATTAACGGTATCGATACGGCCCGGCACGAACCGGACAGCGTGGGCGTGTGGCATTTCTACGACCCCAGGGGAACGCATGACAATCCAAATTTCGCCTATGGAGAGATGACGGACCCGCGTGACGGGATGGTTTACAAGACCACGACCATCGGTGGCATGACCTGGATGGCAGAGAACCTGAACTACTTCGATATCGAAGGCGCTGCGAGCTCTGTCAAGAATGACTGGTGCTATTGGGATAAGCCCGAGAACTGCGAATCGGCTGGTCGCCTCTACACGTGGAAGGTGGCGCAGAGAATTTGCCCCGAAGGTTGGCGTTTGCCCACGAATGAAGACTGGGCCGCGCTGTTGACCGCAGTCGGTGCGGATTCCGTGAACGAGATTCTCTGGACTGGCTCTAGCAAGCTCAAGTCCGTGAGTGGCTGGGAAAACGATGGCAGTGGTACGGATGACTTCGGCTTTACGGCGTTGCCCGCGGGCATGAAGTTTATCTCTCGCACCCAGGACGGGTTTACCTATCACGGCTGCTCTTCCCTCATGTGGGCGTCTACGGAAGCGGACGGTGGCGCTGCGGATTCCCTCGCTTACCACATGTACCTGGATTGCAGCAACGACAACGCCATCGTGAATACGGTGAAAAAGATTGACGGATTATCGGTTCGTTGTGTGAAGGAATAATAGGTGTGAGCGGTGAGCCTTGAGCTATGAGGGCTGCTGCTTTGTGGAGTTGGATGAGGAATATTTGATATGAAATTTTTAAATGCAACGTTGTTGACAATCTTGGTCGCAGGTGCTTCTTTTGCGGATCCGCCGTCGAATTTTAGCGGCTGGGAACTCGTGTTCGAGGATAACTTTGACGGAACGAGTCTCGACAAGAAAAAGTGGAATCCCACGTACAACTGGGGCCCCACGCATAACCACCGCGCCTACTGCGCCGAGGAGAACGTGATCGTTTCCGACGGTACGCTCAAGCTGAAGGGCGAAAAGAAAAAGCATCCCAAGGCTACGGGAGACAGGGCCAAGGCGAAGTTCAACAACAAGGAAATTCCGGTCGACTACACTTCGGGCGCAATCGATACCAAGAACCACTTTGAGGTGAAGTACGGCTATATCGAAGGCCGCTTCAAGGCCCCGTGGCAAAAGGGGACGTGGCCCGCGTTCTGGACATTGCAAGACGGCTGGCCCCCGGAAATTGACATCCTTGAAATTCCGGCTTCGCGTAAGCAGCATCATTACTACCTGCATTACACGGACCCGAGCTGGTACAGCAGTCATGGTTCGGCGTGGGACCACGAGGCTTCCTTTGGCGGGCACAAAGACGACAATACGGACCGTTCTGCCGGCTTCCACAACTACGCTGTAGAGTGGGATGAATCGACGCTTAGTTTTTACTTTGACGACAAGAAGTTTGCCAGTTACAACCGCCCGACCGAAATCAAGCAACTCTCGGCGCAGTATATCATCGTGAACCTCGCCATTGGTGGCTGGGCGGGCGATGATATTGAAATCACGGCGGACAAGCCCGCGTATTTCGAAGCAGACTGGGTGCGCGTATGGCAGGCTAAGCCCGCGAAGCCCGATACCGTGCGCATCATGTCGATGAACTTCGGTACGTGTATGGTCCGGACCAGTGAAGACAAGCTTGCACTGGGCGACTGCAAGGGCGACAATGCGATTGCAACGATTACGCCGCTCTCGGGTTCGGCCTACCGCATCAATTTTGGCGACCTCTCCCTTGATACTCCGGATGAATCGAAGGATGCTGGCCACACGATGAGTCTGTACAAGTGGAACGGCGGAGCCCACCAGAAAGTCTCGATGCAAAAGCAGTCTGGCTACGAGGGCTCCGTGGTGCGAATGAAAATGCAGCACAGCGATATGTACCTGCGCGCGACCACGGACGCCGAACGCGTGGTGCAGAGCTGGGAAGATGACTGGCGCTGGTACCAGATGTGGCGCCTGCTCAAGCCTGACGAAGAAATCCCTGCAAAGGATACGACGGGGATGGTGCCGACGGATACGACGAAAAAGGATTCAACATCGAAAAAGGACACGACTGGGAAGAACCCGACGCCAAAGGATACGACCGAGAAAGTCCCGACTCCGAAGGATACGACAAAAAAAGATACGTCAGCATCCGATACCAATAAGACGGCAATTCCTGTGTTGAACTCGATAGCGAATGTGTACGGGACTACGGCCCATTATGTCAGTGGTCATTTGTTTGTGGAAATAGGAAGTGCTTTCAAGAATGGCGCTTCTGTCCGAATTCTCGACTTGCAAGGCCGCGAAGTGATGCGGCAGTTTGTTGTACACGGCGCGGCAATGGACGTGCGCTCCTTGGCTCCGGGCCTATACCATGTGGCCGTCACCGATGGCAAAAACGTGGACGTGAAGCGATTTAAGAAGTAAATACAATCCCCGATTGTGTCGGGGATTATGCTAGAACTCGATGCGCTCGGGGAATGCTTCTTTTCTCATGATTCCCCACATTTTGTCTATGTATGAAAGAGTGTAGAACTGTTCGTAGTAATGGTAGTAGAACGCTCCTTTCTTGGTGACGGAGTATATACCGTTTTCTTTTGTCAGGAATCCGAGCTTCTGTGCTAACCAGAAATCAATACCGTACATCTTCTTTAGTGGGACTCCGAAGAATTCTTCGAATTTCCTTTCGTCCAGCTGCATACTGTAAAGCGTCCAGAAAAGATAATACACCATCCGCTGTCTTGGCGAGAACCTTATGGTCAATGATGTTGGCAGTTCGTCGCTATCAAGCCGGTTGCAGTATTCGTCTACTGAGAAAGTATTTATCTTGAATTGCGCCTTAAGTAGGGTGGTCGCCGAACATCCGAAACCAAGGAAGTTGTCTCTTGTCATTGATGAATACTTGGCTTCCTTTTTGTTCGAGAATGTCCAAATGGAACTGCGGTGGTATCCTTTCTGATTGAAATAGTCCGTAATCTGGTCTAGCAATTTCTTTTTTTGCTTCTTGGGCATCGCTTTAACTTTACTTTTGGTAAAGGAAAAGTCTATGAACGGATAAATAGCCACATGGTTGGCTCCGCTTGTAAATGCGGTGTCTACATCCGCTTTGATGTCTTCGTAGGTTTGGTCGGGGAGGGCGAATATAAGGTCCATGGATACGGTTTCGAATTCAACGGCGCTTAAGGCTTCTTTTAGCTTTTGTGCATCGACCTTTTTTCGGCCTAATATGGTTTGATATTTCTCTAGAAATGATTGGATCCCGATACTGATTTTCGTAACGCCGGCGGCTTTAAGTTTTTTTAGAGTTTCGACGTTTACGTTGTCTGGATGGAGCTCGACGCCGATCCCTTCTGTGATAATGAAATGTTCGTTGATGGCTTCGATGATTTCGTCAATTCTATCTGCGATTAGAGCGGGCGTCCCGCCGCCAAAATACAGGCTAGTCGTTTCTTTCTTGTGTTCGCATTGGCTGCCGACCTTGTGGATTTCCTTTACCAGAGCGTCAATATACCGGTCACATTGCTTTGGGTTGTATACCGTCTTGCAATAGGGGCAAAATGTACAGACACTCTTGCAAAAAGGAATGTGGACGTAGAGGCCTAGTTTTTCACAATCTCTAAAGGGTAGAGATTTGTCATAGTCATTTTTAAATAAGAAAGGTTTGAATGACCTGGTAAGCCAAGCCCTAGTAAAAGTTGTAATTAAGCTCATCCAACAGCATTCTCTTTTTTATACGTACTTTAGGTATGTTCTTAACGCTTCGGTGGCAATTTTTAGATTTCCCTTGAAAAGAAGCGTGTACTCCGCTACGAAGAAATAACCGCATTCGTCGCAGAGGCCGGGGACGTCGATGCATCTCCCGCATACCGAAATCTTGCCGTTTTCTATGACCAGACACTGATGGCATGGTGTTGGGAATGAGTTGTTTACCAGATATGGGAGCGCACTTTTGAGATTGAATATCGGAGCGCCTTCGTCCATCATCTGCGAAATGGTCCCCGCAATTGCTTTCTTTTCTTCGGTGGATAGTAGAAGATTCCTTGTGTCGGGATAAGGTGTGTGGAAATTGAACGATACCGCCCTGACGTGCTCCGTCTCTTTGGCTATCATGCATACATCCCGTACGGCATCCTTGTTGATTTGGTTGATGGCCATGTAGAAGCAGATGTTGTCTGCGGTGGCGTTCTTGACATTTCCCATGATGGTGTCGAAGGTATCACCCCTTATGGCGTTGTGATGTTCCCTGTCGCCATCAAGGCTCAGGAGGATCAAGTCGGCTTCAGGCAAATCAATCGGTTGGGTTCCATTAGTGACTACATTGACAATCATGAAGCCCATTCTCTTGGCTTCGATGACCAAATCTCTAACGGTCAATTCACCGTCTCTCCATAGGAACGTTTCGCCTCCGCAGAAGAATAGAATCCTTACGCCCATTTTATATAAAGTTTGCATCTCTTTTTTGATTTGTGGGTAAGGATGCATTATTGCCGTGATATTGTTGACGGAACAGTGCTTGCATTTCAAATTGCATCGGTCGGTCAGGATTACAGTTCCGAGGATTGGGTCTTTTTTCTTGAAAAGAACTGTTTTTAACCAAAAATTGGCAAAATATAAGAAGGATGAGACTTTCATTAAATATGACTTCCTTTAGAAAAACGTCTTCTGTAATATATCTTAATTTATGCGGATTTTAGAGAAAATAAAAAAAAAGGTGGTTTTTTCCACCTTTTCAAAAAAAATGAGGCGATAGCCGTATTGGGCTTCTCTAGGATTTATTATACGACTTGTACGAGCAATCCCTTGAGGTACTGGCCTTCGGGGAAGGCCGTATTTACGGGGTGGTCGGCGGGCTGGCCGAAGCGTTCAATGATTTGAACGCGCCGATGGGCATCGGCGGCGGCATCCGCAATAATTTTTTGGAACAAATCCATCTCCATGAGCCCGGAGCAGCTGAAGGTCGCGAGCATGCCGCCTTCGGCCAGCAGCTTCATCGCGAGCAGGTTGATATCCTTGTAGCCGCGGGCACCCTTCTGCAAGTTGTCCTTGCTTTCGACGAACTTGGGCGGGTCCAAAACGATGAGGTCGAACGTTTCCGCCTTGTCGCGGCACTTACGCAGGTACTGGAACACGTCGGCTTCTACGTGCGTGGCATGCGCAGTGCAGAGCTTGTTGCGCATGATGCCTTCTTTTGCGAGCTTGAGCGCATCTTTGGAAACATCCACCTGGTAAACTTTCTCGCAACCGCCACGGAGGGCGTACAGGCCGAATCCGCCGGTATAGCAGAAGCAGTTCAGCACCTTCTTGCCCTTGGAAAGTTCGCCGATACGGCGGCGGGCGTCGCGCTGGTCGAGGTAGTAGCCGGTCTTGTGGCCGTTCTTCACGTCGATGGGGAAGAGGATGCCGTTCTCGTTGATGATGACGGGTTCGTCCGGAACTTCGCCGTAGACGACTCCCGTACGGAGGGGGAGGCCTTCTTTGCGGCGCACTTCGGAGTCACAGCGCTCGTAGATGCCGCGACAGTGTGTCTTCTCGGCGAGGAGTTCATAGATGTCCTTGCGGTGGACTTCGGCGCCGGCGGCGAGGATTTCGACGGAATAGATGTCGGCGTACTTGTCGATGATGCAGCCCGGAATGCCGTCGTTCTCGGCGTTAATCAGGCGGAACGCGCTTTCCTTGTCTTCGATGTCGAAGCCGCGGCTTTTGCGGGCGGCGATGGCACGGTCCAGAATGTCGCTGAAAAATTCACGGTCGATGTTCGCCTTCTCGCCGAACGTCCAGAAGCGCCCGCGAATCTGGGACTTGGGCGAGTACGCCGCAAGACCCAGAAAATCGCTCCGGTAACTGTACACTTCGACGGTGTCGCCGAGTTCCGGGTCGCCGACGACTTCGTCGACAGCTCCGCTAAAGATCCACGGGTGGTAACGCAATGCGGACTTCTCGCGTCCGGCTTTCAAGGTAATCGCTTTCATGGGCGTAAATGTAGAAAAAAGGCGGGCTATACCCGCTTTAATAAAAATGCTTCAAAGGCCTTCTCCCGTTAATTATTCTACATTTGTCGCCAAGATGTTTGAGTCGCTTTTTGGCAAGTATCCTTTTTTCCGCGCCGTTCCCTGTATTCTTTGCATGGCGGTCATTTTCAAACTCTCGTCGATGACGATGGAACAGCTGGAAGAATTCCCGCATATTTGGGACAAGCTGGCGCACTTTTGCGAATATGCGACGCTTGCTGGCTGTTACGCCATGCTGTGGACTCGTGCCGAATGGTCCAAGCGCCAGTGGCTGCGTGTGCTCGTTGTGGCGGCGCTTGCTCTTGCTTACGGATGCACAGACGAATTCCACCAGAGATTTACCGAAGGCCGCGACAGCAGCGTGCTGGATCTTGTCGCCGATTTGACCGGTGGCTTGATTGGCGGTGCGGTGTATGCCGTGATTACGCGGATCTTGAACCGATTTGATCCGGTGCCTAAAAAAGTAGACGACGAACAATAAAAAAATGTCATTCGCAAGCGTTTTGGCGCGGCATTCGCCTTGGTTGTCATTGCGAAGGGCGAATAGCCCTGAAGCAATCGCCATCAAAGAATCTAGAGATTAGAATCTAGGGAAAAATATCACGGCTTCGCCGCCTATTATTAACGCACGAAGTGCGTGTTTTTTTTTCTCAAGCCACGAGCCTCGCGCCTAGAATTCTCCGAGCAGAATAATTTCGCGTTTGAGCTGAATCCCGAATTTGTCGGCGACTTTCTGCTGTACGTATTCGCTTAATGTTTTGATGTCGCAGGCTGTCGCACCGCCCGCGTTCACGATGAAGTTTGCGTGGAGCGTGCTGACTTCGGCGCCACCGATGCGGTGCCCCTTGAGCCCGGCCTGCTCGATATAGTAGCCCGGCGCGATTTGCGTGGGCGTGTCTTTGGCCCCGGTTTCCAGTCGCTTGAACGTGGAACCCGCATTGGGCATGTTGAGCGGCTGGCTCGCCTTGCGCTTGGCCATGCATTCGGCAAGTTCGGCTTCGAGGTCGGCGACAGTCTTGCCTTCTGCACTTGCTGCTGGCAACTGGAAAGTCGCCGAGAGAATCGTTGCCTTGTTCTTTTGAAAAATACTTTGTCTGTACCCGAAGGCGCAATCGGCTGTGGCAATGTCGTGGGTACTACCGTCATCGTCGAGAACGGTCACCATTGTGCAACAGTTCCCGATTTCCTGCCCGTAGGCTCCGGCGTTCATGTAGATGGCGCCGCCCAGTGTTCCTGGAATGCCTGCGAGCTTGTGGATGCCGGCAAATCCCTGCTTGAGCGTTGTACGTGCGAACCTTCCGAGCGGAACGGCTGCACCGACCTTGAAAGCTCCGTTCCCTAAATCTTCGATTGTCGAAAAATCCCCGGCGAGCGTGATGACGACCCCGTCATAACCTTTGTCCGAGACGAGCAGGTTCGTTCCGTTCCCCAGAATAAAGTAGGGGAGGCTTTTCTCGCAGGCAAGCGTCATGGCCGTCTTCAGGTCTTCGACCGTTTCGGCTTTTGCAAAGTAGCGCACCGGTCCTCCGACTTTAAAGGAGGTGTGCTTGCACATCGGTTCGTTTTCGAGAATTTGCATGGCGTAAATATAGTTACTATAATTTAATTGTGACCAACGAGGAACTGAAACAATTCAAGGAGTCGCTTTCGATAACGGCTGTCGCGAAGACCCTGGGTATTGACGTTGTCCATGGGCGTTGCCGCTGTTTTTTTCCGCAGCGTCATGCGCATGGTGACCGCACTCCTTCCGTTTCTTTTTCCGAGGAACGCGGAACGTTCCGTTGCTGGGTCTGTGACGATGTTCGCGGCGACGTGATTTCGCTTGTGCAACTGTGCAAGAATATGTCCTTTCTGGAGGCCGTTGAGTGGCTGAAGTCGGAATTTTCATTCTTGGTGGGTTCGCCGAAACCGATCCGCAAGTCCGCACAGTCGGCAGGTGAGGGGAGCGCTTCCGAAAAGCCTAGCCCGTCCCGAACCCGTGAACCGGTGCTGCGCGAACCGGAAATTGAGCCTCCGCAAAAACCCCTGATCAAGGAAGAAGACCGCCGGAACTTGATTTTCTCCTTCCTGAAAATGCTGAAGCCGATTGAGCACACCCCTGCGGGCGCGTACCTTTCGCGAAGGCGCATCTACAAGCCCGTCTGGGACAAAATGCGCATCCGCACGATTGATGATTACGAAGAAATTAGCGGGCGGCTCAGGGAGATTTACAGCCTCGAGGTCTTGCAGTACGTGGGCCTCTTCAACGAACGCGGCAACTTGCGCTTTTACAAGCATCCTTTGATTTTCCCTTATCTGGATTCCAAGATGCGTTCGTTCTATTTCCAGGCGCGGGCCATCGACAAGACCATCGTGCCGAAGGAACTGAACTTGCGTGGGACGGTCCCGTTCCCGTACAACGTGTCTGCCCTAGACGAAAAGCCCGGTTGGGTGTATCTTTGCGAAGGCGTCGTGGACACGCTCACCTTTATCGGGCGGAATGTACCTGCCGTGGGCATTCCCGGAGTCCGGTCATTCAAGATGGAATGGCTCCCGCTGTTCAAGAACAAGAGCGTGGTCCTTTGTTTGGACAACGACGAGGCGGGACGAAGCGGCATGGAATACATCCAGGGCGTATTCGACCAGGCGGGAATCCGCAGCACCATCCTCGGCACGGGCATGGAGAACCTTTCTTCGGCCATGAAGGAAGGCGAAGACATCAACGATTGGTTCGGTCGCCGGAAATAATCTATATTTATACCTCCCATGAAAGTGAATATTGCAAGCGTCAAGAAGTTTTTTTCCAAGGTCAAGGATCTTTGGACCCGGTTCAAGAATTTCAAGGTCGTCATTGTCTTTGCTTTCATTGTCAAGTGGCTTTATCGCCTGATCAACTTCATCATCCGGCAGGCGCTCCTTATCCTCATCCTCTATTCCGCCGCGTTCACGATTGCCGCTTCTTACTTTATGTACAAGGGCTTCGTCTACGTCTACGACCTGTACGACGGTGTAGTTTCCCTGAAGGATGACCAGCCGGAGATGAGTAAGTACATGCAGGCGCTCCTGGATTCCAATCCCAGTTTCGAAATCAAGCATACCTATGTTCCGCTCGATTCCATCCACGTCAACTTGCGCAAGGCCGTGATCGCGAGTGAAGATGCCGGGTTCTACTTCCACCCTGGTTTTGATATTCGCGCAATTTCGGAAGCTCTCGAGGCAAACCGCGTGTCGGGCAAGACCAAGTTCGGCGGTTCCACGATTACGCAGCAGCTCGCGAAGAACCTTTTCTTGAGCGGAGAACGTTCATGGGAACGCAAGTTCAAGGAACTCGCCTACGCTTTGCTCATGGAACGCGAACTGGGCAAGGACCGCATTCTGGAACTTTATCTGAACTACGCCCAGTGGGGCAAGGACATTTTCGGGTGCCAGGAGGCATGCCTCACGTATTACAAGAAGAGCTGCAGCAAGCTGAGCGTGGACCAGGCCATCAACCTTGCGGCCATGCTGGCAAGCCCGGGCAAGCACCACCCGAACATGCGCGAGAGCCAGTTCATGGCGAAGCGCCGTGCCGTGATTTACCAGAACATGTTCCCCAAGAAGGACAGCCTGCTCGTGGATTCGCTGCGCCAGCTGATGGCTCCGCGGTCCTCGTCGTCGCAGGCGCTGGATGCGGGGACTCCTGTGAATGCCCACGATAAGCCAACTAAGGGCGGACATTCGTCCGCATCGAAGTCCCAGGCACCCAAGGACAAGGTACCGAAGGAAAAGGCATCGGCCAAGGACTCTGCCGCCCAAAAGGCCAAGAACAAGAAAAAGTAATTACGAGCCGAATACGCGGGCGATTTCGCCCATGTCGGTAACGCCTTCGCGTACGAGTCGCAGGGCGTTTTCTTTTAGGTCCCCGTCGACATAGGTGCCGTCGGGGCGGAGGAACTCGACGGCGGCGATACGGCCCTTGTAGCCTTCCGATTGCGGGTCGCGCTTGCGCAGCAGGCGCTGGGCGACGATGCCGATGAGCGACTCGCGGAATAGCTTGGGGGCGATGCCGAGGTCCTGCAGGCGGGTCTCTGCCGCGCGGGCGCTGTTCGTGTGGAGTGTCGCGAGCACAAGGTGTCCGGTCTGTGCCGCCCGCAGCGCGATCTGCGCGGTTTCGCTGTCGCGGATTTCTCCGATGAGGATGACGTCCGGGTCTTGCCGCAGGACGGAACGGAGCGCCGTCGCGAACGTGAATCCGCATTTCTCGTTGACTTGGACCTGGTTCGCTCCGTGCAGCGTGTATTCCACCGGGTCCTCTATCGTAGTGACGTTGATGTCGCGGTGGATGATTTCGCGCAGGCCCGCGTAGAGCGTGGTCGTCTTTCCGCTTCCCGTGGGCCCGGTGATGAGGAAGAGCCCCTGCGGGGCGCTGAACGCGTTGCGGAAGGCCTGGCGGATTGCCGGGGAGAATTCCAGGTCGTCGAGCGTCTGCGCATCGTCGTTGGTGGGCAACAGGCGCAGGACGCATTTCTCGCCGTACTGTACCGGGAGCGTGCTCAGTCGGACATTCGCTTGGGTATGCGCCCCCTGGAATGTGAAACTCCCGTCGTGGGGGAGGCGGCGCTCGGTGATGTCGGCTTGCGCGAGCAACTTGAGGCGGATGAGGATGGGTTCGGCTATCCAGGCGGGAAGCGCCCTGTAGTCGTGCAGCAGGCCGTCCTTGCGAAACCGGACCTTGAACGATTGCGAGTCGGGCTCGAAATGGATATCCGTCGCTCCCTGTTCCAGAGCGCTTTCCAGGATGGAATCCACGAGGCTGATGACCGGCATCGAGTCGGACGAAGCGTCCCGCTTTTTCCCGCTTTCCAGTTCGCGCAGCAGCGCTTCCGAACTCCTTTGTGCATCGGCTCGGAGCATCCTGCGGATTTCGTCTTCGGTTCTTTGTACGGGAATAATCCGGCATCCGGATTCTGCGCGGATCCTTTCGAGCAACAGCTCATCGTAGATGTCTGCGACGGCGACGCGCATCACGTGACCATCGCGTGATTCCCCTCTGAATACTGTATTTGTCATGCCCCGCAAACTACAAAACGGCATGAGAAAAAACAAGCCCCGCCGGCAGGGATGCGGGCGGGACTTGTGTTAAAATTTCCGAAGAGGTTATGCCTTCGAATGCAGCCTAGTCTGAATCTTATTCTTCATCTTCTTGGCCTTATTCGTGAGAGCGTTCGGGAGCCAGAAGAAAGTGGGCACCAGGTACATGGTCAGGATGGCGGACACGATGAGGCCGCCGACCGAGGCGATACCCATCGGCTGGGTCATTGCTGCCACGTCACCACCGACGGCGAATGCCAGCGGGAGCTGTGCCACCACGGAAGCGAACGTCGCAAGCACAATCGGCTGGAACTTTGTCTTTGCGGCCGTCATCATGGCTGAACGTCTTCCCATGCTTCCGCTTCGCAATAGCCTGTTGGATTCGTCTAGTAGCAAGATGGCGTTGTTCACCACCACACCGATAAGCATCACGATAGCCATAAGGGCAATCATGGAAAGCGCCTTTCCGGTGAGGATGAGAGAAAGCAGCACACCGATAGCGCCCATCGGAATGGTCGTCATAATAATGAACGGCTGGGCGAAACTTTCGAGGAGGGCGACAAGCAGGATGTAGGTAAGGAGAATGGCCATGATGATTGCGGCCTTGAATTCCGCCACCATGTCGTCTTGCATGTCTGCCTGGCCACCGAAGCTGAATGTGATGCCTTCCGGGATTTCGTCCTTCATGCTTGCCGCCAACTGGCCCACCTTGCCCATGATTTCACCGGTCGTGTGTTCGGGCAGGAGGTTCATCGAAACGTCGACACGGGTGCGCTTGCGCTTGCGGTCGATACGCGTCGGACCGGCACCGTCTTCGATGAAGAAGAGGTCTCGGGCGCTCACGTAGCCCTTAGGTGTAAGGATTGGCAAATCTTCGATGTCGCTATGGTTCTTGCGGTCTTTTTCCATCATGCGCACGTACACGTCGTATTCTTCGCCGTCGTCGGTGAACTGGCCGGCTTCGTAGCCGCTCACTGCGATGTAGTTGAAGGTGGCGACGGTTTGGAGCGTCATGCCGTAGTCGGCAAGCGCCTGGCGGTTCGGGACAAGGCGGATTTCAGGCTTACCGGCTTCGTAGCTGGTCTTGACGTCGACGATTCCGTTAATTTTGTCCTTGATGCGGTCCATTATGAGTTCAGACGCCTTGATGACGGAGTCCGCATGCAGGCCGTTCACTTCGAGCACCACATCACCCATGGAGTTGTTGCTCATTTCGGAGGCGGAGGCCGACTTGATGGAAATGAATGCATCCGGGATGTTGGCGAGGTACGGACGTAGGGAGTCGACAATCTGGTCTGTGCTACGTTTACGACCTTCTCTGTCCTTGAGGAGCCTTATGCGCATGGTCGCCTGGTTCACTGTGGTGAAACCATTCGAACCACCCACGTTCATGCTGTAATGGACAATCTCGGGGACGTCCTTCAATCGACTTTCGATAATTCGAGCCACGCTGTCGGTTGTCTCGATGTTGGTACCCACGGGCATTTCGAGCTTGACGCTTATCATGCCCTGGTCCTGCTTAGGCATGATTTCGACCGTCAGGAAGTTCTTGGCCAAACCACCGACAAAGACAATCATGCCGACAAGGGCTGCAACCTGGACAAGCACACCTGGCACAGAAAGGCAGAACGAAAGCGTCTTGAGGTAAACGAAACGCACGCCGTTCATTACCATGGGGAATATGCCGAAGATGCGTTCGCCGATAGTGGGCTTGCTTTCGATGATGTTGCCGAATTCGTCCTTTTTCTTGCCCTTGAAGAGGTAGGCTGCCATGAGCGGGGTCAACGTGAATGTCATGAGGAGCGAAACGAAGGTGGCGAACACCATAGTCAAGCCGAAGGTGCGGAAGAAGATACCGGCGATGGACTTCATGAAGGCGATAGGCACGAACACGCACACGTTGGTAAGCGTCGATGCCATGATGGCGACCATGATTTCGGAGGTTCCCTTGTAGGCGGCTTCCTTCGGATCGAGACCGAGCTTTAGCTTTTCGTTGATGTTCTCGAGCACCACGATGGAGTTTGTCACGAGCAAGCCCACAGATGACGAAAGAGCCATCAGGGACATCATGTTGATGCCGAAGCCTGCGAAGTACATGAGCGTAAAGGCGCCAATCACAGAAATCGGCATCGTGAGGGCTGCGATAAGCATGGTCGAGAACTTGCCGAGGAAGAGGAGCAAGAGGCCCGCCGTAAGACCGATAGCGATGAGGATGTTCTGGATAACGTTCTGGATGGATTCGTTAACGGCTTCGGACTTGTCGTAAACCAGGTGGAGCTCGAATCCCGGGGGAAGCGTCTTTTGGATTTCGTCCATGCGCTTGAGCACGTTCTTGGAAACGTCCACCACGTTTGCGTCGGAACGTTTCTTTATATCGAGGGAGACGGAGTTCGTTCCGTTGAAGCGCGATGCCGAGGTCACGGTCTCAATAGTGTCTTTTACGACGGCAATTTCGGAGAGCTTGATGACTCCTGTTGCGGTCGGGATGTCCATGTTCTGGATTTCTTCGAGGGTCTGGAACTTACCGGAGGTACGTACGCTTGTATTCTTGTGCTTGCCGATGACTTCGCCGACGGGGTAGTTGATGTTCGATTGCCCGAACAGCCCCATGATGGTGGCGATGTCGATGTTCCTGTCCTTCATCTTGTCCTTGTCGAGCTCAATGGAAATCTGGCGGGTCGTACCGCCGAAGATGTCCACGCTAGCCACGCCCGAGACGGAAGTGAAAAGCGGTTCGATATCGTCTTCCACCTTCTGGCGGAGTTCCGTGGAGTTCATGGGACCGGTGAAGGATATGGACATGATGGCGGCGCCATTGATGTCCACCTTGGCGATAATCGGTGGCTGCACGGCGTCGGGGAAGTTGATCGAAGCAAGGTCAATCTTGGAACGAACGTCGTTTGCGGCTACGTCGACGTTGATGCCCATGTTGAACATGGCGACGATAATGCCGTAGTTCTCAAGACAGATGGATTGCACGTAGTCAATACCGTCCACCAGTTCCACCTGGTCTTCGAGGGGCTTGATAATCGTCGATTCGATTTCTTCAGGGCTTGCGCCTTGGTAAATGATGGTCGCGGTGACCACAGGGACGTCGAATTTCGGCATCAGGTCCACCACCATCATGGTATATGTATAGAGACCGAAAACCACCACGGTCAAGATGACCATGAGCATGGTAATCGGTTTGTAGATACTGGCCTTAATCATTCAGCAAAATCTCCTATTCAACCACCAGCACCTTGTCGCCGTCGTTCATGCGGGACTGGCCTTCGACCATGATCGTTTCGCCGGAATTGATGCCTTCGAGAATCTGGACATCGTCCTGGGTCTGTACACCGAGCTTGACAATCTTGCGCTTGGCCTTGTTGTCTTCGGTGACGGTCCAGATGGTGTTGACTCCGTTACGGTAGACAACGGCTTCGAGCGGGACAATGACGCCTTCGACTTCGCGGGTGTCGACTTCGGCGGTCACGTACATGCCCGGGAGGAGGTTACGATCCTTGTTGTCGAAGGTGACTTCGACCGGGAAGAAACGGGTCTGCGGGTTGGCTGCGAGCGGAACGAGAGTGACCTGGCCTTCGATCTTGTTGCCGTTCAGGGTGACTGTTGCCGTGGTGCCCTTCTTGAAGTAGCCGATGTCCTGGCTCGTGACGTTCAGCTTGAGGATGACCTGGTCGAGTTTGGCAATCGTGCAGAACACACCACCCACACCCGGAGCCTGTCCGACCTGGAAATTGAGTTCCGTGACGACGCCCGCTTCGGGGGCGAGGATCAAGGTGGCGCGGCGAGCCGTTTCGAGGTTCATCTTGGCAATCTTCAGTCCGGACTCAGCCTGTTCGAGGTCTTGCTGGCTCACTCCGCCCTTTTCGTAGACTTCGCGCAAGCGGGCGATTGCCTTTTCTTGCAGGGCTACCTGTTCCTGAGCCTGCTGGTACTGGGTGTTGTCGCCCGTGAAGAGGTATTCGGCGAGCACCTGGTCTTTCTTGACCACGCTGCCGACGGCGACGTAGACCTTGGCGAGGGGGTCTCCCATCTTGGAAATGGCCCTGTTTACCTGCATGCCTTCGATGGATCCGCTGAATTTGCGCACATCGTTGAGCTTTGCGACTCCAGCTTTCACGACTCGAGCGGGCTTGCCCTTTTCTGCTTGGATTTCTTCGATGGTCGTGGGCTTCTGCTTCTGGCTTTCCTCTTTCTTGTCGAAAGCTTCGCAACCTGCGAGGAGAAGCGAAATAGCACTGAGAGTGGCGATGGATTTGATGATGTTGTTCATGTTCTTCTTCCTCTTAATATTCTCCGGTAGCCTGCAATAAGGCGTTATAGGCATTGTTCCAGTTCAGAATCGCTTCCATGTAGTTGAGCTTCGCGTTGCGGAGCTTCATTGTGGATTCGAGCAGGTTCAGTTGCGTTTCCTTGCCCACGTTGTAGGAGGCTTCTGTCAATATCTGGTTTTTCTGAGCCAGTTCCACAGAGCGCTTCTTGATGCCGAGCTGCTGTTCGGCGTCGTTAAGGTTGTTCACGCAGGATTCAATCTGCAGGCGGAATCCGCGCTCGGCTGATTCCTTCTGGATTTGGGTGGAACGCAGGCCGGACTTTGCCTGGGTGACCTTTTCGCGGGTCTGCATGCCGTTAAACAGGTTCATGGTCGCGCTCAGGGCGACATATTTGTTGATGTTGTCCCAATTCGGACGATTCCAGTCCTTGATGGTATTCTGGTTGTTGCCGTACTTGAGGCCACCGACCAGGACGACCGTGGGGAGATAGTCTCCTTTTTCGAGATCGATGAGCTTGGACTGGATTTTTTCGCTTTCTTCCAGCATGGCAAGCTCTTTGCGGCGCTTCTTGACGTTTGCCATGGAGGTGTCCGGTATGACTACTTTTTCTTCGGGGCTACGGAGTGTTCCCTGGAATTGGACGTCGGCTTCGAAGGGGAGGCCCATAGTCAGAAGCAGGTTGTTGCGCGCAACGACGCGGGTCTTGTTGGTCTTTTCCAGCGTGGACTGGAGTTCGTCGAGCTGGAGCTGTGCGCGGATGACGTCCAGCTCTGTACCCAGACCGCTCTTCTGGTTGTTGACGGCCAGGTCAACATAGCTCTGAGTCAGTTTGATGCTTTCTTCGAGGATGACAATCGAGGAATCCATGAAGATGAGCTGGTTGAAAGCATTTTCCACGTTGTAGCGGACTTCGGCCTTCTTGTTGTCGAGGGCGATTTCGCTCACGTGTTTTGCGGATTTTGCAATGTCGATGCCGGTACCGACCTTTCCGCCGGAATAGAGAATTTGGGTCGCCGTGAGGCCAACACTTGTCTGCCAGCGGTAGCCTTGAGCCTTCATGCCGTTTGCGACTCCGTTGATTGCTCCGAATGCCATCTCGTCCCATGGGGAGGGATCATCAAGGCCCATCTCCTTACCCTTTGCAACCAATTCATTCGCCATAGATAGGTCTTTCATGTCAACGTCGGGTAGACCGAAAATTCGCGTTACCGTGGCGTTGAGGTCGATGGACGGATATGCGAGTCCGTAGCCACCATCCACTTGGGATGTTGTCGACACTAAATCTTCCTGGGCGGATTGGATTTCCGTTGATTTTTCGAGAGCGATTTTTACAGCTTCTTCGCGGGTGTAGACCGTTCCTGCCCAAGAGGGGGCGATGAGGCCTATCGCGATAGCTGGAAGGATTACGTATTTCCTTGACATTCCTGCTCCTAATATAACTAATTATAATAATGCGCCAAATTTACTAAAAAAACGCCCTTTTTTTAAGGGCGTTTTTGCGTTTGTTAGATGAAAAGTTGTTTTTGGCGGACAAAAGGGGATTAAAAATGGTCTTTTTGGGCCTTTTGTGACAGATATCACGCTTTCGCGCAAGAAAGCTACATGAGTCCGGGAATCTTCATCCCGCCGGTGATGTCGCTCAGGCTGGACTGTGTCGCGTCGTCCTTTTTCTTGACGGCGGAGTTTACGGCAGCCATGACGAGGTCTTCGAGGGCTTCCACATCGTCCTTGTCGACGGCATCCGGGTTGATTTTGATCATGGTGATGACGCCCTTGCCGTTCATGGCCACCTTCACCATTCCGCCGCCGGCTTCGGCTTCGAAGCTCTGGGCTTTGAGGTCACTCTGTGCCTTCAGCATCTTGTTCTGCATTTTCTGAAGGTCTTTCAACATTTTGCTCATGTCCATGGGGGACTCCTTATCTGTTTTTACAATCTGGGTGAAAACTAATAAATTTTTTTGCTTTGCGGAAACCTAGCTGTCCTGTTCCATAGAAACCTAGCTGTCCTGTTCCATATATTCGTCGGTCTGGATGGGGGCCATGCCAGCCAGCTTGCGCGAGTAGACGAGTTCCGCTGCGAACAGTTCCTTGAGCTTTGCCAGCGACGGATCCTTTTGAAGGTCAAGTTCGAAGGGGCTCATTTTTGCGGCCAGGCGCTGTTGCAGTTCTGTTTCGGTGTAGGCTCGCGTCTTGACGCCAAGTGTTATGGCAGTTTGCAGCAGGTCTTCCAGTTTGTTTTGCAGGCGCTGGATGTATTCCGGGTGCTCCATGAACTGTTTGTAGCCCCAGGAGGTCGGTTGTGCCGTATCGCCAATGAATACGAGCGACAGCGGGAATGGTGTGGCCTGGAGGTCGCCTGCTTCGAGGACGGTGCCGTTCAGTGCTGCCGAAAATACGAGGTCCCCGTCGTCGGCGAAGGAAGAGAGGATCGAGGGCCAGGCCGCCGTGATTTCATAACGGGAATAAGTCCCGTTTCCGCCATCCCGAAGACTTGCGAAGGGGTCACTGTAAGACGCCTTGGCCTGTTCCTGGGCGTCTATCATGGCAGATACTTCAGTTACTTTTTTTTTTAACGCCTCGGAATCGGCATTCTTGGGGTCGTTTATCGCGGCAAGCGCCCTGCGGAGGTCCGTGAGTCGGTCGAGCCAGGCCATTCGCGCGAAGGTGGTCTCGACGAGGAGTCGCGGGTTCGTGCTGTAGCGCAGCGTGCCCTGCAGATCGATGAGCATCTTGCTGATGCGGAGCAGGTCCCCGTTCGAAAGTTCGGGAGCCGTCGACTTGTATTTAGAATAAACTTCATCCGAGATGTTCAGCGCGTCGGCGGTAAATGCGTCGAGGCGGCTGTAAATCAGGTTGCGCAGGAACTTGCCGAAACCGTCAAGGAGCGGGGTAAACTCAATGCCAATCTTGACGGCTTCGTCGACCATCTTGAAGCAACCTTTGAGGTCGTGGGCGGCGATAGACTGGATCAGGGCGAAAAAGAGCTCTACGGGCGGGATGCCGAGGATGGAACGCACCGATTCGGCGGTCATCTCGTTGCCGGTAAAGGCGTAGGCCTGGTCAAAGTAGGTAAGACCGTCACGCATGGACCCGTCGGCCTTCTCGGCGAAGATGTCGAGGGCCTCGTCGGAGGCGTTGATGCCTTCTTGCTCGCAGATGAAGCGCAGGCGGCTGCGGATCTGGTCGATGGTGAGGCGCTTGAAGTCAAAACGCTGCACGCGGCTGAGGATGGTCTGCGGAACCTTGTTGACTTCGGTCGTCGCAAAGATGAAAATCACATGCGGAGGGGGTTCCTCGAGCGTCTTGAGGAGGGCGTTGAAGGCACCAGTCGAGAGCATGTGGACTTCGTCGATGATGAAAATCTTGTATTTGCCGATGACGGGCGGGTACTGGACGCGCTCGATCACGTCGCGGATGTTGTCGACACTCGTGTTGGACGCGGCGTCGATTTCGTAGACGTCCATCGGGTTGCCGCCCGAGATGTCTTTGCAGCTTTCGCACTCGCCGCACGGGTGGAGCGGGTCGCCGCCCTTGCAGTTGAGGGTACGTGCGAGAATACGGGCCGAGGTGGTCTTGCCTACACCGCGGGTGCCGGTAAACAGGAACGCATGGTGGAGACGTCCTCCCTCGATTGCGTTCTGGAGCGTTTTAGCGATATGCTCCTGACCGACCATGTCGGAGAAAGATTGTGGGCGCCACTTTCGCGCCATTGCTACGTATGCCATGCTGGGCAATATAGTAAAATAGTAAGCAGTAGGAAGTAGGCAGTAGACAGTAGGCGGTAGACGGTGGTTGGTGAAATAGACGAGATAAACGATACTAGGCACTTTAGTGCCTTAGTAGAGTTATCCTCTATGAGGAGAACGCCGCTGCGCGGCTACAGACGAGAGACGAGAGAGAAAAAAATGGCATTCGCCTTGGTTGTCATTGCGAAGGGCATAGCCCTGAAGCAATCTCTATCAGAGAATCTAGAGACTTGGATCTAGAGACTAGGATCTGGAAACTAGGGGGGGGATCACGGCTTCGCCGTCTTATATTGACGCACGAAGTGCGTGAATCTTTTCACTAGCCTCGTGCCTCGCACCTCGAGCCTCGATCCTTTTTTCTTATATTTCAATCCATAACTACGAGGTCTACGATGAATCCGAACATGGCTCTATTGATTCTCTCCTGGCAGGTGGCTTGCCTTTACCACGAAAACGAGACAGACAAACTTTTGCCCAGCTCCGCTTCGGCGACGCAGGCCGAAAGCGATGCTTTGGACAAAATCCATGACGAACTGACCCCGGATGTGTCTTGGGACGATTTTAATGATACCTATGCCCGTTTTTCATCGGCAAAGGACCGTGCTGGCGCCTGTGTCGAAGCCCTGAAGAACGAATCGGGCGAATTCAAGAGCAAAGTTCTCGAGTCCATGCTCAAGATAGCGGACGCCTCCCGTGAAGACGACAACGAGACGAATGTATCTCCCGAGGAGATGGACTTTATCCAGCAGATTCGCGAAGCGCTGGAGTAGCCTTTTTGAATTGCGGCGCAAGAAGCGAACAACTTTTGCAATCTGTTCTGGGATAGTTTATATTTAAGGCAAATATGAATTATCGGACATTTGTAAAGTTGTTTGCTTTTTTGTTGGGTGCATTTTCACTTTCGTACTCTTGCGATGGCCGCTCTGCGTGCGAAGGCGGTTGTGCCATTTTCCTCAATGCCCTCGATTTGAGAAATAATCCGCAGATGGAGGAATTGTTTGCGTCTATTGACGATTCCCTGTATGCGAGAAAAATCAATAATGAGTTTCAAAAGCTGGAACTGGCAGGGGTGTGCGGGTGCGATCCTGGTGGATTTTTTCTGGAGTCCCGTCATAAGGATTTGATGGATTCTGGTTGGGCCCTTAACTGGTGCGGAAATCCTGATTCTATTGTTTATTTCGACGATTATAGTATGGGAATGTATGAATCTGTGGTGCGGAGTAATTCAGTCTTGTCGCAAAATATAAGCGCACTGAAAAAGTTCATTAAGGAAAATGGTTGCCCAGTTGATTCCGTCTATGAAATTTCAGCAGGCGATTTGAAACCCGAAAATGCGAAAAAGGGAATTTATGTTACCGATTTGAATATACGCAATAGAGATGTTGTTGTCCCCGCTTATGTACAGGTCTTGAAATCGTATCATTCAAACGGTAAACTTGCGAATAAAATTCATTTTAAGAAAGGTAAACGTAATGGAACGGATTTCTGGTATTACCCAACAGGGAAGGAATTTAAAGTAACGAATTATAAAGACGGGGTGCGTTACGGAAATGAAATAGAATATGATGAATCGGGTCGGAAAACGTACGAGGAACCCTATAGGAATGGGAAATTACACGGTATAAAAAAGTATTACCGTGAAAATGGACAAATTTGGGCAAAGCAGAAATTTGAGGATGGAAAGGAAGTCCCCTTGGAAAGGATAAAATACTAAGCAAAAAAGTCCTGGGTTAAACCCAGGACTTTTTAAATGTTGCATAACTCGCGCTATTATCTCAGCACGATATCGCCGTTGGCGACGAGCTTGTCACGCAGCTTGTTGTGAGCCTTGTTGACTTCATCGTCGGTAAGCGTGCGGTCCATGGCCTGGTAGGTGAGGCTGTAGACCATGTTCTTCTTGCCGGCTTCGATCTTGTCGCCTTCGTAGATGCTCTTGAGGACGATCTTCGCGAGGTTCTTCGGGTTCAGTCCCTTGATGCGTGCGATGATGTCTTCGTGGGTCATGGACTTCGCGACTTCGAGCGAGATGTCGCGCGTAGAAGGCACCTGGCGGCTGAAGGCTTCGAACACGATCTTCTTGTGGGTGGCGTGTTCCATCTTGTCCATGTCGAGTTCCATCACGTAGGTGGTGTAGCTGATGTCGTTAGCAGCCATCACGGAGGGGTGGAGTTCGCCCATGGTGCCGAGCACCACGCCGTCGGCGAGGATTTCGGTCTGCTTGCCCGGGTGCAGGAAGATTTCGGGTTTGGCCGGCACGCGGAATTCCACAACGAGGCCAACGCGCTTGAGGAAACTCTGCACGAATCCCTTGAAGGCGGCAAAGTCAATCTGGGCGGGCTTGTCGTTGAGCGGGTTTGTATCGAAGTTGCCTGCAATCGTGAGGGCGACGAGGTTCGATTCATCGAAGCCCGGATCGCGCACGTCCTTGCGGTCGCGCTTGAACTGGCCCTTGGCCACTTCGAACAGGCGCACGGAACCCGGACGGTTCTTCTCGTTCTCGGCAACGCTCTTGAGGAGGTTGGGGAGGAGCGAGGTCGGAACGACGCCCAGTTCATCGGAAAGCGGGTTGAGAAGTGCTGCGGGCTTGCTGCGGCGGTCGTCGCTTTCGGGGCCAAAGAGGGCCTCTGTGCGTGCCTTGCTCGTGAAGCGCAGGCTCAGGCATTCATGCAGGCCCATCGCGGAGAGCGTCTTGCGGATCTTGCGGTTCAAGACTTCAATCGGCGGGAGCTCGTTCGGCTGCATCTTGAAGGACGGCAGCGTGTACGGGATGTTGTCGAACCCGATGAGGCGGGCGACTTCTTCGATGAGGTCCACTTCGCGTTCCAGGTCGGGGCGGAAGCTCGGAATCTTGAACGTGATGGAGTCCGCCGTCTTGGAAACGACTTCGAGGGCGATGCCCGTGAGGAACTTTTCGACTTGGGCCATGTCGAGCTTCATGCCGATAACGCGTTCGGCCTGCGCGATGCGCAGCGAGACCACGTTGTTCTCTTTCTTGTGGTCGTCGCCGGTATATTCGACGGAGCCCTTGAGGATGCGGCCACCTGCGACTTCCTGGATGAGGGCGCAGGCGTACTTGCTGTATTCGTCTTGCGTGGCGAAGTCGATTTCGCGTTCGAAACGGTAGCTCGAGTCGGTCGAGATGCAGAGGCGCTTGGCCTGCTTGCGGATAACGGTCGGGTTGAACCAGGCGCTCTCGAGGAACACGTTCTTGGTGGCATCGACAATTTCGGACTCGACGCCGCCCATCACGCCGGCAACGCAGGCCGGGCGATCGCCGTCGCAAATCACGAGGTCGCTTTCCTGCAGCTCGTGAGCGGTGTGGTCGATGGTTTCAATCTTTTCGCCCTTCACTGCGCGGCGGACCTTGATCTTGTTGCCGTGCAACTGGTCCATGTCAAAGCTGTGGAGCGGCTGGCCAACGTCCATCAAAATGAAGTTCGTGATGTCGACGACGTTGTTGATGCTGTTCATGCCCACGGCGTGCAAAAGTTTGGCGAGCCAGGCGGGGGATTTATCGACCTTCACGTCCTTGATGACGCGGCCCACGTAGCGGGAGCAGCCGCAACCCGGAACCACTTCGAGGCTCACGGCGGAGCTGGCGGCTTCGGAATCTTCCTTGAGTTCGTAGGCGAGCGGCTTGAGCGGGCGGTTGAACTTCGCTGCGAGTTCGCGGGCGACACCGCGGTGGCTGAGCGCATCCGGGCGGTTCGGGGTCACATTCAGTTCGAAGCAGACGTCGTAGAGGCCGAGGCTTACGAACGGGGTACCGGCCGGAATGCTGTCGTCCAGGACCATGATGCCGGCGTGGTCGTCGGAGAGGCCGATTTCGTCTTCGGCGCAAATCATGCCGAAGCTTTCCACGCCGCGGATTTTGGACTTCTTCATCTTGAGCGTGCCGCCGTCGGGGAGCGGGAGTTCTGCGCCAATCGGGGCGAGAACCACGGTCTGGCCTGCGGCCACGTTCGGGGCGCCGCACACGACCTGGAGTGTTTCCTTGCCGTCGTTCACGGTGGTGATGTGCAGGTGGTCGCTGTCCGGGTGGGCTTCGCAGGTGAGCACTTTGGCCACCACGAGCTTCTCGTAGACCTTGCCCGGTTCCTCGGTGCCTTCGACTTCGAGGCCAATGGAGGTGAGCGCCTTTGCAACTTCTTCCGCATTTTCCGGAAGATCAACGTGACGTCTGAGCCAATTCAAAGAAACTTTCATCTTTTAATCCTTTCGGGCGAAATTACGCCGTATTTTCAAATTCCGCGGGAAAGATAGCAAAAAAAGATGGGTGAAAAGGGATGCGTCAGGCCCGACTATGGGGTAAAATCAATATTCAGCGTATCGATAACGTCATTGATTCGGGACGTCAGTTGCTCGGCGCCCGTTATGGCCAGATGATCCTTATCGAAGGCCATGTCATCGGTATAATCATGGTCTCCCATTTTGTTTTCGTCCATTAAGATGAAGTTGGGATACTGCTCGCTTAAGCCGACAAGTTCTTCTATAAGGGTGGGGGCTGTGCTTCTTCTTGGGCCGAATTTCCCGAAGGAACCTGTTTCCTTGTAGCGCGGATTTTGTGGGGGGATGACGCCGATGAAGAAGACATTTTTTTCTTGACAGGCTTCAATCATTTGTATGAGATAATCGAAGTTCGTCCTGTAGTTGAGCTGGTAGGTTTCTTCTGTGTTTTCATACCAGGTTGAATCAAATTTGGTTGCGGGGTCTCCCCAGCCTCCGGCATTTCTTCCATTGAAACCGCGCGTTGGCCGTAAGGTGTTTTGTACGTTGGTCTGACCGGGGGAATCGTATGTCGCTTCGGCAAGGCCTTCAGGGTAGTTGCCCTTCCAATAGTTGTGATTCTTGTCGTATACGTATCCGGGATATGATTTATATGCGGAAGCAAAAATCCCGGTGCTGACATAATACCACAAGTCAAAGTCTAGCGACATGATGATGACCTTTAGATTTTTCACATGGGGCAAGACATAGTTTACAAGAAACTCGTAGGAGCCTTTATGCGGATGTGCCGAGACCGCAAGATTCATGGCGAATATGGGGGGCTTAAATACCAACGGGTTTATGCCGTAATGTACTCTTGAGTTTCCGATGGCGACGACATTCGCGGAGTCTTTGTAATTCCATAGGAATTCCATTTTGTACCGCCATACGTTTGCATCGCTGAATGCTCCCGACGTGTTGTAATACATCCCCGCACTGTCCAAATCCAGTTCAAAATCCTCTTCAGGAGGAATTTCGATTTCGCTTGAACTGCTGCTGTCGTCACCGCCAGTGCTCGTCGCAGTGTCACCCGTTGAGGAACTGCTCTTGATGGTGCTGTTGGAACTATTGGCGGTGCTGTTGCTCGAACGCGGCTTTACGGTCTTTTTCTTCACCCACAGGTTTGGGTGCCATAGTTCTTCACCTTCGACAATTTCGGTGATGCTGCTGTCTGTGGGATTTACAAGGGCAATTTTAGTGTGTGCTCCGTTTAAATTGGTAAGGGTTGTGGCGATGATGGAATTTTTGCCGTCTGTTGCCCACTCGGAGTGGTCAAAAGTGTAGCCCGAAGGCGACTTAATAGACTGAATCAGCTTTCCTGTACTATCTGCGATGAAAATGCGTTCATGCGTGGTGTAGGTTCCGCCCACAAATTTTTTGCCAGGGTTCCCGCTGAAATCAAGGAATGCCGTACGTTTGGAACCGTCCTGTACAAGCGATGCATTGCAGGCTTGCGCCTGGCCGTACCATATCGTGTCGTGCGCATTTTCCGTTATGGTTGAGCCTTCTTCTGCAATGCGTGCGCGAAGAAGCCTTGCTCCTGTAACAGCAAGCGTGTTGTCTTCGCTGATGCCTCCGTGGTAAGCGCCGTTGAATAATTTTTTTGGGGTGCCGAATTTCCCGTTGGTAAAGGGAACCTGCCATGTTTCCGCCGACTTGAATGTTGCTTCGTCCTTGTTGTTGCCTGCATCGGTTACGTAGACGATGTTTGTATCGCCGTTTCCGAGAACGCGCCACCGCGGAATGACAGCACTTTCGACCTTGAGCTTTACGGGAGACGAAGAGGAGTCTTCAAGGCTTTGAACGTAAATCGTGGATTTCTTGGATACACCTTCAAACCCAGTGCTGTAGGCAACCCACTTGCCGTTGGGCGATATTTCAGGATGATAGGCGTTAATGTCGCTTGTGATTTCCGTTACGGAAAGGCCCCCGTTAACGTAGTCGATATAGGCGATGTTCCCGGAAATGTCGTTGCGGAATACCAATTTAACGTTGTAGGAACCTGCAATTTGCTTGATAGTCTCGTTTCCGGCAAGAAGTATAATAAGGCTTGTCTGTGATTTTCCGTTGCTTCCTATCCATAGTGCATTGGGAATGTTTCCGAATGCGAGCCTGAATCCGACATATTCTGCTCTTGTTGCTGAGGTAACCGTATATACATCCCCGCGGCTATAGGGATTGATTTCTTTTTCGGAAGAAGAATAGCAGCCTCCCTTGACGACTCTTTCTCCCATGTCGCCGGCATCGGGGGCGCCTGCGTAGTTCGTAACGGTCGTGTCGCGGAAGACTCCCATCCAGTCATTCACCCATTCCATTGCGTTTCCGGCCATGTCGCAGAGACCGATGGAATCGGCGCCTTTGCTACATACAGGATGGAGCTTGTATTCTGAGTTGCTGGTGTTCCAGCTCTTCTTTAAATCCCATGCGCGAGTTGCCGCATAGACCCATTCCGCTTCGGTCGGAAGCCTGAATGCCTTTACGTCGGGATGGAAGGCGAAGCCCTCCAGGTTTGTGCAGTGGTCGTCATTGTCGAAAGAGGCTTTGTTGTAGGTGTAGGCGGTATCGTATCCTTCGAGCTTGCTCTTGGCGTTTGCGTATAGGATGGCGTCGTAGTATGTAATGTCTGCTAGAGGGATGCTGTCGTTGTCGCATTTTTGAAAGGTGTTGAGTTTGGCTTTTTTTGCGACGCTAGCGTATTCGCCGCAGGTGACCTCATGGATTCCCATATAGAAATCGTAATCCAGTTGAACCTTCATGGCCGGACGTTCATTGGGTTTGAAACTTTTATCTTTAGATCCAATGGTGGTTAGTCCGCCGTCGAAATGGACCATGCCTTCTATTTCGATGACTGTGGGCGTATCTATGACCGTGGTCGCAGTGTCCTCGTCTGTAGTGGGGACTTCTTCTTCTGGCTGAGAAGACGTTTGCTCGACAGGGCGGGCGTATTCGCTGTTACTGCAGTTCACAACGAGTAGGAATAAAAGAGTTGCCAATAGATATTTCATGGGTTTCCCCTTTGTTTCTACTCTGAATATATATATTATTTGTATTTACTTTACAAAAAAAGTCCAGTAAAACGGGCGTTTTACTGGACCATTTGGAATAAATTCCGGAAAAATTACTTTTTCTTGAGCGGAGTATCCTTCAGGATTTCCTGAACGAGGTATTTCATGGTCTTTTCCCAGTCGCTCTTCGTCAGGGCGAAGCCGTACGACTGACGGGCCTTGTAGGTGCCGCTGGCAACGACGGTCTTGGTGGCCATGTTGGAAATGGAGTATTCACCGCTCATCTGCAGGTAGAAGGTGGTCGTTACGCTGCCCGGACCGGTGACCCTGGTTTCGGAAATGCGAGCGACATCGATGTTGCTCATAGCAATCACGACGCCGTCAACTTCGCCGAGCTGGTCGAACTTCGGGGACGGAATCAGGAATTCCTTCTTGCCGAACTTGGTGACGGTCATGGTGAAGTCAGAGATGTCCTTCTTGGTGAAGCTCGGCGTGATACCGGCCTGGTTGTTGAGCTCGGTGCCCATCTGCATCGTGAACCAGCCCGAGAAATCGTTTGCGTAGTCCGGCAGGTCGTCAGCGACGTCATCCGTATTCTTTACGAGAGGCTGAGTGTAAAGAACCGTGATGGAGGAGGCGGGTTCTACCCAGCTCGGATCGACGTTCTTCAAGCCGGCCTTGGCGCAACCGAAAAACATGAGTGAAGCGGCGCAAAGGGCCAGCGTGATGATTTTGTTCATTTTATCCTCCTGGAAGATAAAGAAGAGTGAGGGTTGTTTGTAAAATCAATTATAATAAAACATAGGTTTAAAAATGTGTTCTGATACTCAAAGTTTGTAAATTTAATTTTAATAAATGCTGAAAACAGACAGTTTGAGACGAAATTTCAGGTGGAAAAGATGCTTGTTAATAAAACTGAAATAAAAAAATATGCTTGTATGTATTCCAGGGGCGTTCTGGAAATTACGCGTAATCTTCGGAACAAGTCCGGCGGTCAGTTTTCGTAATGTTTCCGAAACATTGTCATTTATGTTACTTTATTATCTATATTTTAAATGACATAAAATTTTTGGTTCATTAATATGTAAAATAAGGAATAAATCAATGCAATATGTCAAAAAATTGCTGCCTATGCGATATCTTTTAGCCGTAATTGTGGCTTTGTTCATGACGGCGAGTGCGTATGCCCAAAGCGGCTTCAATATTAAAGAGGAGGTTGACTCAATTGTAGTTGTTCCTAAGGGGCTATGGGGAACCTTGTTTTTCGATATAGATTATAATGGAAACGAAGTCTCTTACCAGTGGTACCGCACCTACAAAGACGGATCGAAGCCGGACGAGAAACTTGAAGGGCAGACCAGAAGCGCGCTTGGCGTGTTGGATCTGAAGGTAGGCGACGTTCGCTTCTATTACTGCATAGCTACGTATAAAGGAAAATCTCAAAGGTCTAAGGTAGGTACCGTGGTCATGACGGGACTGCCGCAGTTGCGTGTGAATACTCCTAATAATGTTGAAATTTTATCAAAAACAGATTGGATTGAAAATGCCACAATGTCGTTGTCTTACACAGAAAAAGATGAATGGAATATTTTAGCGACAATGAGCATTCGCGGGCGTGGCAATTCTACTTGGAACACCAAAAAAGGTCATAAAAACCCGTATGCGATTAAATTGGACAGTAAACAGGGAATTATGGGAATGCCCAGCCATAAGCGTTGGGTCTTGATGGCTAATTTTTATGACAATAGCTTCTTGAAGAATCACATGGCTTTTTACATGAGCGAAAAGCTCGGTATGGATTATACCGTGCGCGGAAAATTTGTTGACTTGTTTCTTAATGGTAAATACAGCGGTCTTTACTGGCTGGGGGAGGCCATCAAGGTTGACCCAAATCGTGTAAATATTTATGATGGCGAATCAGGAATGGCTGACTCAAAAGACAAGGATTTCCTGGTCGAAATGGATGTGAATTATGACGAAAATCCGAAATTCGAGACGTCGAGACGAGGAATGCCGTATAAGATCAAGAATGACGATTATATGGTTAATAATAATGGAGCAATGACAACTGGCGGCCAGGCTCGTTTGGCCCGCTTCCAGGAAAAAATTGAAAACTTGGAGAAGTTGCTTTATTCGAACTATGTCGGCAAGAATAATACGATTAACGCCCCGGCTCCCGACGAACGCTATTCGAACATTATCGATGTCGAATCTTGGGCGAAATTCTGGATGATTAACGAAATTATGGACAATGGTGAATTACAGCATCCAAAAAGCTGCTATTTCACCTACCAGAACGATATCGATCGCTTTAAGGCCGGCCCTGTTTGGGATTTCGACTGGAGTTCCCTGGACGGAGTGCCGCACACTCCTATTCGCAATACCATCTATTACGACGCTTTGTTCAAGTCTCCTCGGTTCCAGACTAAGGTAAGGGAAATTTGGAATGCTTATTCCGGAAAAATCGACCTGAATTCCGAAATTGAAAAAATGCGCGAAAACCTGAGGGCCGCTTATGCGGCGGACAGTGTTGTATGGAAAATCCACTATGATCCAGACGGGAAAAAACGGAGCAGTTACGATGCGTATGTTGATTACTTGAAAAACACCTTGAATAAAAAAATGGGCGTTGTAGATAAGTACATTTCGGAGGAACTGCCTGGCTTCCATATTAATGAACAGGTTGCTCCAGTTGTAGTTGCTCCTAAGGGGCTATGGGGAACTTTGTTCTTCGATGTAGATTATGATGGAAACGAAGTCTCTTACCAGTGGTACCGCACCTACAAAGACGGATCGAAGCCGGACGAGAAAATTGAAGGGGCGACCAGTTTCGCGTATGCCGCATTTGATATGAAGGTTGGTGACGTTCGCTTCTATTACTGCATAGCTACGTATAAAGGAGTTTCCATAAAGTCTAAGGTGGGGGCCCTGGTCATGACTGGACTGCCGCAATTGTCTGTGAGTACCCCTAATAATGTTGAAATTACATCAAAAGATAAATGGATTGATAATGCCCACATGTCTTTGGCTTACGCAGAAAATGCTGATTGGAGTTTTTCATCGTCAATGAGCATTCGCGGACGTGGCAATACTACTTGGGGTGCTGCAAAAAAACCGTATGCGATTAAATTGGACAGTAAACAGGGAATTATGGGGATGCCCAGCCATAAGCGCTGGGTCTTGATTGCCAATTATTTTGACAATAGCTTCTTGAAGAACCACATGGCTTTTTACCTGAGCGAAAAGTTCGGTATGGATTATACCGTGCGCGGAAAATTTGTAGACTTGTTTATTAATGGTAAATACAAGGGCCTTTACTGGCTGGGGGAGGACATCAAGGTTGACCCGAATCGTGTAAATATCAATGATGGCTATAAAGGAATGTCTGACTCAAAAGACAAGGATTTCCTGGTCGAAATGGACACGCATTTTGACGAACCTGTAAAATTCATGACGCCGAATCGTGAATTGCCGTATATGATCAAGAATGACGATTATATGGTTAATAATAATGGAGCAATGACAACTGGCGGCAAAGCCCGTTTGGCTCGCTTCCAGAAAAAAATTGAAAACTTGGAGAAGTTGCTTTATTCGAACTATGTCGGCAAGAATAATACGATTAACGCTCCGGCTCCCGACGAACGCTATTCGAACATTATCGATGTCGATTCCTGGGCGAAATTCTGGATGATTAACGAAATTATGGACAATGGTGAATTACAGCATCCAAAAAGCTGCTATTTCACCTACCGGAACGATATCGATCGCTTTAAGGCCGGCCCTGTTTGGGATTTCGACTGGAGTTCCAAGAAAAATAAGACGTACTCTCTCCGCGATTACATCTATTACGACGCACTGTTCAAGTCTCCTCTGTTCCAGGCTGCGGTCAGGCGAATTTGGAATGCTTATTCAGGCAATATCAACATGAATTCCGAAATTGAAAAAATGCGCAAATACCTGAAGGCAGCTTATGCGGCGGACAGTGTTGTATGGGGGATTCATTATGATCCAGACGGTGTAAAACTGAACAGTTACGATGCGTATGTAGATTACTTGAAAACCGCCTTGAATAAAAAAATGGGCGTTGTAGATAAGTACATTTCGCAGACGATGCCGAAGGTCAGGGCTTTGGCCCCGAAAATCAGGATGGTTTCGAGTGTACTTGAGTATAGCGGCGATGAAAACAGGCCGTCTGTAACGGTGGAGGACGAAGATCATAACGTGCTTAAGGAAGATGTCGATTATACGCTCACTTTCGAGGATAATGTTGATATTGGAACGGCAGCGATTCATCTCGTCGGAAAGGGCGATTATGCTGGATTGAAGGATACGTCTTTCTCGATTGTCCCGAGGTCGGTTGTAGTGACTGTGGATTCCCTTTCCAAGTTCTATGGGGAGGAAGACCCGGAGCTGAGTTATAAGGTTGAGGGCCTTTTGAAATCTGACTCTTCCGAAGATGTGCTACAGGGGGTTAAAGTTGCTCGTCAGTCGGGCGAAAATGCGGGCGAATATTTGGTTTCCGTAGTTGTTGACCCTGATGCTAATCCATATTATTCCGTGACCGTAAAAGACGGTGTCTTACGGATTAATCCAGATACCACGGAAATTGTCGTCTCTGTCAAGGGCACCACGGATACCGTGGAATACGATGGTGAGAAACATTCCGTGCAGGGCATTGAGATGACGTCCAGTAATGACGCCTATTCTCTGGATTTCGTGAATTACAAGGGTGATTCGCTTATTTCTGGAACTGACGCGAAAACCTATGCCATGGGCATTGTCGCTGCAGATTTCGAGAATACGTCGAACAACTATTCTAACGTTGTCTTCGATGTCACGGACGGAAACCTCGTAATTACGCCGAAGCCGGCCGTGGTGACGGTTGCGGATGCCTCCAAGACCTATGGCAAAAAGGATCCGAAGCTGAAGTACTCGGTCAAGGGACTTGTCAAGGTTGGCGGAGTCGAGGATTCTTTGGAAGGCGTTACTTTGGCTCGTGAAGCGGGCGAGGATGCCGGTGAGTACGCTATCAATGTCTCGATTGACAGTGCCGCCAATTCGAATTATGCTTTGAGTGTCGAAGAAGGCCAGTTCACGATTGACCCGGATACTACGGAAATCGTTGTCACCGTCAAGGGACACGAGGATTCCGTGGTATATGACGGCAAGAAGCATTCTGTAAGGGGATTTGATATGAAGTCCAGCCTTAAGGCGTATTCTGTGGATTTCGTAAGCTACAAGGGTGATTCGCTTGCGTCCGGAACTAAGGCCAAGACCTATGCCATGGGCCTTGTTGCGAAGAATTTCAAGAATACATCCGCCAACTATACGAATGTGGTGTTTGAAGTCGAGGACGGAAGCCTTACAATCAAAGAAGAAGAAAAGTAAGAAGAAAAGAAAGAGGAAAAGAAGAAGGCTGCTCTGCTTGCGTCTCGTATAAGTGCTGACCTCCTGAAGGTCTATGCCATGGACCGTCGCATTCAGGTGAACTCTTCTATGATTGGCAAACGCTATGCCGTTTATGACATGCAGGGTGTCGTCGTCCAGCTTGGTCGTGTGGATGCTGCCAGCTTCGAAATTCCGGTTTCGAAGGCGGGCGTCTACATGGTCCGTGTCGGGTCGCAGACACAGCGCGTGAACGTCAAGTAAGCGTAGATATCAAAACAGAAATTAATGGGCGTCCCAAAGCGGGGCGCCTTTTTTTTGCATGATCTCTAGGGCTTCTTGAGAAATCTTGCCGGTCTTGGCGAGCTCTGCGCCGCCTTGCCAGTAGCGATTGCGCTAAAAAGCTATAATTAGGCCGTTATGCAAATTGTACAGCTAAATCCAGACGAAGAGAACGCCCAGGTCCGAAGCCTTTACGAATCCGCTTTCCCGAAAGAGGAACAGATTCCCTGGGCCGACTTGATGCGACTTATGAAAACGATGTCGCTGGATTTTGCCGTTTACAGTGAAGACGGGAATCTTGTCGGGCTGACGATTGTCTATCCGCGGCCGCAGTTCAACTGGTTCTGGTATTTCGCCGTACCCGAAACCTTGCGCGGGAACGGGATAGGGCAAAGGATCCTTTCGCAGTTGCTTGAAAAGTACAAAGGCCAGTCCAACATTCTCGACATGGAGTCGCCGAAGCAGGTTTGTGAAAATTCAGTGCAGCGCAAGCGCCGCCACGCATTCTACCTGCGCAACGGCTTCCGCGATACGGGTGTCGGCAAGTCGTTCAAGGGCATCGACTATACCATCATGATGATTGGCGAAGGAACGTTCACGCAACGCGATTACGACCAGATCATAAACGAGCTTCGCTCTTATTGGGATGCGATGCCAAAAGAAAAATAGCTAGAGCAGTTCTATATAGTGCGGGATGATATCTTCATAGTTCCCGTCTTTAAGCAAGAAACCTTTGGGAATTACGCCGAGCTGCGTGAAGCCGAGTTTTTTGTAGAGTTTGAGTGCCGAAGTGTTCGTCGCGACAACCGCGTTGAACTGCAAAATCTTGAAGCCGATTTCCTTTGCCTTCGCGAGGCAATCCTTCACGAGGAATTCCCCGATATGCTGACCGCGCTTGTTCTTCTTGACGGCGTAGCTCGCGTTCGAAATGTGCCCGCAGCGCCCGACATTGTTCGGGTGGAGAATGTACAGCCCGACCACTTCGCCGGAGTCTGCATCGATGGCGATGCCCGTAAACGATTGTGACTTGAAAAAGGCGTCTCCCGTTTGCGCGTCAAGTTTTTCCTTCTGCGGGAATGCGATTCCGTCTTCGACGATGTCGTTCCAGATTGCAATGGCTTCGTTGATGTACTTTTCGCTGTAGGCTTCAATTTTGAGCATGTTTTTCACCACTTTTTATTGGAAGAATATATAAAAAATGCCGTGGTGTAGGGGAATTTCTATATTTGGCTGCAAATGAAAAGGCTACTTGATTTTGATAGCGAGCATTTGTGGCACCCTTATGCGGCGCTGAAGAATACTCCGGCCAGGTTCCTTGCAAAATCCGCTCATGGAACGACGATTGAAACGGCCGATGGTTTGAAACTGATTGATGCGGTATCGAGTTGGTGGTGCATGGCGCACGGGCATAACGCCCCTGAAATCGTTGAGGCGATTCAGAAACAGAGCGAAAAGATGTGCCATGTGATGTTTGGCGGTTTTACGCACGAACCTGCGATTGAACTCGGCGAAAAACTGGTGAATTTTTTGCCGGAAGGTCTCAACAAAATTTTCTTTGCGGATTCGGGAAGCATCGCCGTGGAATGCAGCGCCAAGATGGCGGTGCAGTACCAGCATTCGCTCTCGCGCCCGGAACGTTGCAAGTTGGTCGCTTTGAAGGGCGGCTACCACGGCGATACCGCAGGCGCGATGGCACTCTCTGACCCTGACGGAATGCATACGCTTTTCCGTGGAATCATGCCACATCATTATTTTGCGGAACGTCCGAACTGCCGCTTCGATGAGGCTTGGAATCTATCTGATTTTGCTTCGATGGAGCGCGTTGTCGAGGAACATAAAGATGAAATCGCTGCCGTGATTTGCGAGCCCGTGTTCCAGGGCGGAAACGGCATGTGGCTTTATAATGCGGGCTACTTGAAGGCTCTCCGCGAACTTTGCGACCGCTACGGCATCCTGTTGATTTTGGACGAAATTGCTTCGGGCTTTTTCCGCACGGGTCCGCGTTTTGCGATGATGCATACCAATGGAAATGCGGCCGATACTTGTCGCGAAAATAAATGCGCCGACTTCGTGAAGCCGGATATCATGTGCATCGGCAAGGCGCTCACGGGCGGAAGCATTACGATGGCGGCCTGCGTCGCGTCCGAGAAGGTTGCAGAAACGATTACGAATAGCAAGATTCCAGCATTTATGCACGGCCCCACCTACATGGCGAATCCGTTGGCATGTGCCGCGGGAATCGCTTCGCTTTCGCTGTTTGAAAGTCGCGATTATGCCATGAGTGTCGCTCGAATCGAAAAGCGTTTGAAGCAGAATTTGGAACCGCTCCGTTCGCTTGAAAATGCGGCGGATGTGCGTGTTCTCGGTGCTATCGGAGTCTTGGAACTGAAGGCGAAACCTTCGGCAGACGATATTCTGCGCGTGATTCGCGAAACCGGCGTGTGGCTCAGACCGTTCTGCAATTATGTTTACACGATGCCTCCGCTCATTACGACCGATTCTGAAGTTGACCGCATTTGCGAAGCCATCAAGATGATTGGTGGATGTGAACCCGCGCCTGTCGTAGAAGGCGAAGATGAATTTCACGAATAAGGAGATGCCCGGTCATGCCGGGCATGACAAAGTGAATGGAATACTATAGCTTGAAAATGCGAGCCTCGCAGCAAGTGGGCGAGGGCGAACAGAAACACGAACAGCATATTTCCGGTGCAGAACGTATTGTGGGCCGGGATTCCGTAGAAGCTGTGTGTACGGCGATGGTGCGCCGCGCCATGAACCATTCCAAGGGCGACCCGGATTTTATCAACGTGAAAATCGAAAAGGTTCACGAAAGCGATATTCGGATTTTGAAGGCTTTGCCTGTGATGCGTATCGATGTGGAATCTTGGCAGGAAGGGCTGGAGAAGGCATTTGGGTTGGTCAGTAAAGCTGTGATGGATGTTCATAAAGAAAGTTCCCTGAGCGTGCCGAAGGGAACGAGTGAAAATGCCTGCCTTCAAAACTTCGCCGCAAATTTGCCAGAACTTTTGCGGGCGACATTCCCGATGCGTGGCGCAATGCTTTACGATATTGCGACGGGCGAGCGCCTAGAACCGGACCACGAACGCGGTGTGCGTGCGACTTACATGGATGCGCTGCATTCGAGCGAAGTGGACGGTTGCAAGAATCATTTTAACGAAGCGATAGTGCTTGCGACCAAGGTGGCTAATGCTCCCGGAATGGTGGCGGAATTCTGCGTGAGCGATGACCCGAATTACGTGACGGGCTATGTCGCGAGCAAGGAACTCGGCTATGTGCGCATTATGAAGATGAAGAAAATGGGCGACGAAAACGGAGGCCGCATTTTCCTGTTCGACTCGCGCAAGGCAAGTGCTGAAGAATGCATCGAGTACTTGCAGAAGAAAAAGGTATTAGTGGATGTTGCTCCGTGTCATCCTGAGCGGAGCGCCGTAAGGCGCGAAGTCGAAGGATCCAGGGCAGAATAGTATGAATTAATCGTCATTGCGAGGAGCGGAACGCGGAGCCTGCCACGAGCGAAGCGTGGTGGCGGCAATCTATAAAGTAACTATGAACGAACGAATCTTAGACTCATTTACGAAAGATGCTTTGGAAACAGCGCGGGCGAACAATACTTATCGCTCGATGCGCTTGATGGAAACGCCGGAATCGTCATGCGTGAAAATCCGCATGCCCGATGGCGCTTCGCAGGAACAGATTCTGCTGGCGTCCAATTCTTACCTGGATTTGGCAAATATCGACGAACTTAAGCAGGCGATGGCCCAGACTGTCTTGGAGTGGGGAACAGGTAGCGGCGGCGCTCGCCTTACGACGGGCAACAAGACGCCGCATCAGGAACTGGAAGAATTTATCGCCAAATTCAAAGGCGAAGAATCCGCCATTACGTTCAACACGGGCTACATGGCGAATGTCGGCACGATTTCGGCCTTGTGCGGCAAGAACGACTTTATCTTCAGCGATGAACTGAACCACGCCAGCATTATCGACGGTATCCGCCTTTCCCGTGCCAAGTGTTTTGTCTATAAGCATAACGATATGGCTGATTTGCAGCGAGTGATTCAAGAAGCGGATAAGTCTCGTGCGTATGCGCCTACATTGCCGGCTCCTCGCAAACTCATTGTGACAGACGCTGTTTTCAGTATGGATGGTGATCTTGCGAATTTGCCGGAACTCCTGCGTATTGCAAAAGAAAATGATTGCCTCTTGATGATTGACGAGGCGCACGCCACGGGCGTGCTCGGCAAGACCGGGCGCGGACTTGCCGAGCACTACGGCTGTGCTCACGCCGACGTAACCGTCGGGACGTTGAGCAAAACCGTCGCCGCCGAAGGCGGCTTCGTGGCGGGCAAGCAACAGCTGATTGATTTTTTGCGCAATAAGGCCCGCAGCTTTATTTTCACGACGGCAATGGCTCCTGCCGTTGCCGCTGCCGCCTGCAATAACTTGCGCTTCATCGATGCGCATCCGGAACGAGTCCAAAATCTGCGCGATAACGTAAAATTTTTCTGCGATGCTTTGCGGCGCGAAGGCGTGAACGTTGATTTGTCTCCGTCGGCGATTGTGCCGATTGTTATCGGCGACGAAGCGAAGGCAATGCAAGTTTCTGCAAAGCTTCAAGAACAGGGAATCCTGATTCCCGCGATTCGCTATCCGACAGTCGTCAAGGGGCAAGCCCGCCTGCGTGCAAGCCTGATGGCAACACATACGCAAGAACAGCTTCAAACCGCTGCGTCCATAATTGCGCAGGCGGTAAAAGAGGGTGTATGAACAAGGGATATTTCGTTACAGCAACAGGGACCGATGTCGGTAAAACATTTGTGACCGCCCTTCTCGTTAAAAAATGGCGCGATTCCGGCGTCGATGCGGGCTACTACAAGGCCGCCCTCAGTGGCGCAGAACTCCGCGAAGGCAAATGGGTCGCCGGCGACGCCGACTACGTGAAACGCATTGCAAATCTTCCTGATTCGCAGGAACAGCTCGTAAGCTATGTCTATAAAGAGGCAGTCTCTCCGCATCTCGCTGCCCGCAAAGAAGGAAATCCCGTGAAGTTGACGAAGGTCAAAGCCGATTTTGAGGCAGCATGCGCTCGCCACGAGTTTATTTTTGCCGAAGGCAGCGGGGGAATCATTTGCCCCATCCGCTATGATGTCGGCGCAATTTCTTCTGGCGACAAATCTCAAAAGATTTTCCTCGAAGACATTATCAAGACCGTGAACCTCCCGATTCTCGTGGTGACGACGGCGGCACTCGGCTCCATTAACGCCTGCGTGCTCACGGTGGAATACGCCCGCAGCCGCGGCCTCGATGTCCGCGGGCTCATCGTAAACCGCTACGGCTCTAGCGGCAACCTAGAAATGGAAGACGACAACATCCGCATGATGCAAGACCTGACGGGCCTCGAAATCCTTGCGAAAGTCAAAGACGGCGACACTGACCTAGGCGTGCAACCGTTTTAAACCTTAAAATAGAGCGTTTGTCCGCTTCTATTCCCCCAGCACATGCCGGAGCGTATCGAGAAAAAGTTCTCCCGCCCGCGTGAACTGCTGGCCCCGCCGCCAAATGATGTACATGTTGGTGGTGAGCTCGGGCATGAGCGGCCTGAAACACAGGCGCGAACTGCGGCTCGTATCCACCAGGCCGTCGAAAGTGAGCAGGTAGCCCGTGCCTTCCTTCGCAAGCACCGAACCGTTGTACGAAAGATCCAGCCCCACAATCACGTTCAGCCTCGAAATATCGTCGCCGAACCACTTCGGCAAATCCGCCACCATCGCCTGGCGCGACGCCATCAGCGGCTTGTCGAGCAAGTCCTTCGGCTCAATGAAATCCCGCTTGGCCAAAGGGTCGTCGCGACGCATCACCACGCCCCAGCGGTCCACCGAACGCACCGCAAGACAGTTGTACTTTTCCAAATCCACGTTGTCTACAACCACCGCGAAATCAAAAC
>JAGCPF010000036.1 GCA_017642335.1 Fibrobacter sp. | reverse complement strand
TGTCAACACCGTTGCAGCGGTCGAAGATCCAAGCGAGCACGCGGCTGTTGTCGCCGTAACCCGGCCACATGAAGCCACCCGGGAGCTTCTCGTTGTTGGCATCCTTGCGGAACCAGTTCACGTAGAAGATCTTCGGAAGCTTGTCTTCAGTGGACTTCTTGCCGATTTCGATCCAGTGCTTGAAGTAGTCACCCATGTTGTAGCCGCAGAACGGGAGGATGGCGAACGGGTCGCGACGGATCTTACCGACTTCAGCAGCGTTGATGGTGGAAGCAGCGGTGATTTCAGAGCCCACGATGGAGCCGAGGAACACGCCGTGGTTCCAGCTCAGGGACTGGTGGACCAGCGGGATGGTGGACGGACGACGGCCACCGAAGAGGATTGCAGAGATAGGCACGCCGGCAGGATCTTCCCATTCCGGAGCAATGCAGGGGCACTGGTTGGCCGGAGCGGTGAAGCGAGCGTTCGGGTGAGCCATTTCTTCGCCCTTGGGAGCCTTGTCCTTCGGGAGAGCGTCGCGGGTCTTGCCCTTCCAGTCGACGAGCTTGCCCTGTGCCGGGTAGCCAATGCCTTCCCACCACACGTCGCCGTCTTCAGTGAGAGCGCAGTTCGTGTAGATGGTGTTCTTTTCGGCAGAGATAAGAGCGTTCTTGTTGGATTCTGCAGAAGTACCCGGGGCAACGCCGAAGAAGCCGGCTTCCGGGTTAATTGCATAGAGACGGCCATCCGGACCAAACTTCATCCATGCAATGTCGTCACCGATGGTTTCGACCTTCCAGCCCGGGATAGTCGGGATGAGCATGGCGAGGTTCGTCTTACCGCAAGCAGACGGGAAGGCGCCAGTAACGTACTTGACTTCGCCCTTCGGGTTCGTGAGCTTGAGGATGAGCATGTGTTCGGCGAGCCAGCCTTCGTCGCGAGCGAGAACGGTAGCGATACGGAGAGCGAAGCACTTCTTGCCGAGGAGGGCGTTTCCACCGTAACCGGAACCATAGGACCAAATGAGGCGTTCTTCCGGGAACTGGGTGATGTACTTGTATTCGACGTCAGCGCAGGGCCAGACACCGTTGTCGCTTTCGCATTCGCGGAGCGGCTTACCCACAGAGTGGAGGCACGGAACGAAGTCAGCGTTCGGGTCGGCGTTGAAGATGTCCAAGACCTTCTTGCCGGCGCGAGTCATGATGTCCATGTTGAGAACGACGTATTCGGAGTCCGTGACTTCGATACCGTTCTTGGAAATAGCGGAACCGAGCGGGCCCATGCAGAACGGAATCACGTACATGGTACGGCCGTGCATACAACCCTTGTAAAGCTTACGCATCGTCTGCTTGAGTTCAGACGGGTCGATCCAGTGGTTGGTCGGACCGGCATCTTCTTCCTTCACGGAAGAGATGAACGTGCGGGATTCAACACGGGCCACGTCAGACGGCAGAGAGCGGAACAAGAAGCAGTTTTCCTTCTTCTTGAGCGGAGTGGCAAGGCCAGCCTTGACGCACTTCTGCATGAGGGCATCGTATTCTTCCTTGGTACCGTCAACGACAACAACGTTGTCCGGTTCGCACATGGCAATCATTTCATTCACCCAGGTACTGATCCTCGGGTGCTTGATATCGTTAAGGGTAAGACTCATTATGAGCTCCTATTTGGTTTAACGTTAGTTTCGAGAAATTTCGAACGGAGCAAAAATAGCATTTTTAGTGCCGACCGGCCTCCTTTTAACCCCAAAAAAAGGTAAATTTCACACGTAACAATGAGCAAGGAATCCATCCAGAGGCATTATGAGCTGGTCCTATTATAGAGAACACCAAAAAAACATCCTGTGTATGATCATGGCGGGTGGCCAAGGCAGCCGTCTCCAGCCCCTCACCCGTGACCGTGCCAAGCCGGCGGTCCACTTCGGCGGGACCTACCGCATCATCGACTTCGTCCTCAACAATTTCATCAATTCCGGTATCTTCAAAATCAAGGTCCTTACGCAGTTCAAGAGTGACTCGCTGAACAAGCACATTTCGGCGGCCTGGAACCTGAACGCGAGCCTCGACCAGTACGTGGACCTCGTGCCCGCGCAGATGCGCACCGGCGACGACTGGTACAAGGGGACTGCCGACGCCATCTTCCAGAACATCAACCTCATCACGGACGAACGACCGGACCTCGTGGCCATTTTCGGAGGCGACCACATCTACAAGATGGACATCAACCAGATGATTGATTTCCACCTGAGCAGAGCCGCACTCCTCACCATCGCAGCCATCCCCGTTCCCGTCGCGGAAGCCCGCGAATTCGGCATCATCGAAGTCGACCAGGACGGACGCATGATCGGCTTCGAAGAAAAGCCCAAGAACCCGAAGGAAATGCCGGGCAATCCGGGCTACTGCCTCGCCAGCATGGGCAACTACATCTTTACGAGCAAGTTCCTGGTGCGCGAGCTCCTGAAGGGCGCGCAGAACGGCGCCACGGACTTCGGCAAGCACATCATCCCGAACCTGTACAACGAATTCCCGGTGTACGTCTACGATTTCAACACGAACATCGTGCGTGGCGAGCAGGCCTCCACCAAGGGCTACTGGCGCGACGTGGGAACGATTGACGCCTTCTTCGAGGCGAACATGGACCTCTGCTCCGAGAACCCGCCGTTCGACCTGTACAACAACTACTGGCCCATCCGCACATTCAACTGGAACCAGCCGCCCGCCCGCTTCTTCGCTGGCGACAGCGACGCCCACCAGGGAGCGGCCATCGACTCCATCGTTTCCGCAGGCTGTATCATCGGCGGCGGCACGGTCGTCAAGAGCATCCTCAGCCCGGGCGTCACCATCCAGAAGGACGCGCTCGTCGAGGAATCTATCCTCTTCCCGAACGTGACCATCGGACCGGGCGCCAAGGTGCGCAAGGCGATTATCGAGAAGGGCCTGCACATCCCCGCCGGCTTCCAGATCGGCTACGACCTGGAGCGCGACAAAAAGCTCTTCCACGTAACCGAATCGGGAATCGTGGTCCTCGCTAAGGATACGATTATCAAGGCGTAAGGGATTAGAATCTAGAGGCTAGGATCTAGGGGCAAAAAGCCCCGAGCCTGGAGCCTCGAGCCTCATTTACCAAAAAGGCCCCAGCTATTGCCGGGGCCTTTGCTTGTGGATTTTTAGGACAAACTACTATTCAGTTGCGGTAGAATCCGGGACTACGGGCTTGGTGCCCCCACCGATATTGAAACCACCCGTGCTGTCGCGGCGGCCACCGAAGTTAAAGCCGGTACCAGTGCTGTCACCCATGTTGAATCCGCCACCCGTAAAGCTGGACATGTCCATTTTCCACTGGCCGTCCGTGCATACGTACTTCATTGACATGCCCATCGAAGTGCTGTCCTTCGTGGCGCCTTCCTCGTCGCACTTGTTCCTTTCGGCATCAGCTTCCCTGTCGCGGGCCCACTGGCCGTCCTTGCAGATGTAGGACTTTCCGTTCTCGATCTTGGTGGAGTCTTCCACGTCGCACTTGTTCTTTTCGGCTTCGGCTTCCTTATCGCGTTCCCACTTGCCTTCCTTGCAGATGTAGGACTTCCCGTTCTCTTCCTTGGTGGAGTCTTCCACATCGCACGGGGTCCCCGAAACACCAGTACCCATATTCATAGTCCACTGGCCGTCCTTGCAGACGTAAGTCATGGCCATTGTGAAGCCCATCGTCGACGTGGAATCCGTCTTCGTGGCACCTTCCTCGGTGCACTTGTTGGCTTCGGCAGTCGCCGTGGAATCATAAACCCACTGACCGTTCGTACAAACACTCACGTAACCCATCTGGTTCTGGGTTGCGCCTTCCTCGGAGCAAGAGAACATGCTGGCAAAGGCCGTCGAATCAAACGTCATCCCACCCGGGACCGTTGGATTCGCTCCATCGCCCTTGGAATCGCTAGAAGGAGTTGTGCTGCCGCTGTCTCCAGAATCCTTGGAATCGCTAGAAGAATCCTTCTTATCGCCAGAATCCTTAGAATCGCCGGAATCATTCTTTTCCTTGTCGCCCGAGGCCTTTTCGTCCTTGGAACCCTTCGAATCCGTGGACTCGGCAGATTTTTCCTTTCCATCCTTGGAATCGTTGGAGGTCACTTCACCACCTTCGTCACCATTGGAACCGCTGGAAAGAACGGAATTTTCGTCGCCAGCCGCCGACGGCGATGAAGAATCATCACCGCAGCCTGTGAAACAGAATACAGCCGCGAGGGACACGGCCAGAGCTATTTTTTTGCACTTCATTTTAAGATACTCCTGTTAAAATGTAAAGTTTTCCCTTAGGCAGGAATATATAAAGCAAAAAAAGCGACACCACAAAAGGTGCCGCTAAATGCAAAAAAAGTGTTGCGGGATTCTCAAAATGTAAAATTCTATTTATGAACGATAGCGTTGCAAATCTTGCCGTTCGTAATCTTCACTCCGCTCCAGACGACGGAATTGCTGATTTCGACACCGGAAAGTTCACAACCGTCCCCCACCGTAACGTACGGACCAATCTTGCAGCCGTAAATCTTGACATTATTGCCTATGTAGCAAGGCGGAATGACTTGCACCCCCTTGACTGTCCTGAACTGGGCACTGTTATCGTTACGGCTGAGCATATGCGCATTCGTGTGCAGGAGCGTTTCCATCAAGCCGCAGTCTAGCCAACGGAAAACCGGGGCCGTACTGAACTTGCAGCCCTGTTCAATCATCATTTCGAGGGCATCGGTCAGCTGGAACTCGTTCTTTGTCCGAATATTGTTGTCCATCAAGTACTTAAGGGAAGCCTTTAAAGCCTTCACGTCCTTGATGTAGTAGATGCCGACAATCGCCTCGTCGCTCACGAATTCCTGCGGTTTCTCCACAAGGCGTTCAATTCGACCATCAGGCGTAGTCACGGCAACGCCGAATCGGGACGGATCTTCGACCTTGTAGGTGTAGAGGATGTTTTCATCGACCTTCTCGATAATGGAAAGGTCGGCCTCAAACAGGGTGTCGCCAAGAATAATCAAAAGGGATTCATCATCGTCGACAAACGGCAAGGCAAGGCTGATGGCTTCGCCGAGACCCTGCGGGTTTTCCTGGCGGACCGTGCGGACTTTGCCCCATTCCGGCTTGCCCTGCAGGTAATCGTCCATTTTCTCAGCTTTATAGCCAGTAATAAAAATAGTCTCGGAAGGATTTAACTTCAACGAATCTTCGACAATCCAATCAATAATCGTCTTGCCTGCCACGGGAAGCAAACATTTCGGACGATCCTCCGTATAGGGACGGAGTCTTATACCATTACCAGCGACCGGCAAAATAATTTTCATTTTTTGCAATCCTCAATCAGCGATAAATATCCTAAAAAAAGACATCCCATGAAACAATTGAACATAAAAAATAACAAAAAAAATATTTTTGAGAAAAAAAACACAAAAATCTGTAGAAAATGTCCATACTTTCTTTCCTTATGAAAAAAAAATGAATAATTTAATGAAGAACATGTTAAGGAGTTCCTCTATGAAAAACAAACTCACTTTTGTAATGTCATCTATCTTCTGTCTTGCCGGTTTCGCTGCCGCACAAGAAGCACCCGCCGCAGCCCCCGCTGCCGCAGCACCCGTCGAAGCCAGCGCTCCCGCCGAACAGGCGCAGGCTCCTGCACCTGCTGTCGAGCAGGCCGCACAACCTGCTAGCGATTCTGAAGCCGCCGCTCCGGAAGCCCAAGCAGAACAGTCCCAGGAAGCCGCACCCGTAGTCTTCTACTATGCCAACACGGTTCAGCCGCAGCAAGCCGAGCCCGCACAGCAAAGCGCAGCCATTGCGCCCGAGCCGCAGCCGGCACCCGTCCAGATGGTCGCACCTCCCAAGGAGGAAGTCTTCCCCAAGCAAACAGTCCACTACGGTATCCAGGCATCCATCGGTACTGCTGAATACATCGGAGGCGACACAGAGAACCTGGACGACGGCCTGACCTGGAACGCCGGCGCATTCATCACCCTCCCCTTGAGCGACTACTTCTTCAACGTCGAACTCGGCGCCCAGTTCATCTACAGAAAGGTATCCGCATCCTACACGTACGAAAACAGGGTGACTAGAAGGGACGAAGCCCGCAAGGACAAGGTCACCTCCTACACTCTCGGTTTCCCCTTCCTGGTGAACATCAATGCGGGCAAGTCCGGCTTGATTAACTTCTCCGTCGGTCTGGAAGTCGAGACACCCCTCTACAACCACCTTGTCATTTCCACTAACGGCAAGAAAGGAACCGACATCGACATCGCCAACGTCAAGGAGAACGATGCCAACTACTGCGAACCGATATCCGTTGACTTCGTATTCGGCATAGGCATCAACGCGACGAAGAACTTCGGTATCTACACGCGCATCAATGCCGGCATTACCGAAATCTACGACGACGTCTACCTCGATCCCGAAACGAGAGACATCAACGACCAGGACCGCGAAAAGGGCGAATACTGGAGCTTTACAGCGCTTGATATCGCCTTCGGCTTTAGACTATACCTCTAGGCCGCAACGCCGCGTTTCAATCGCCCCGTCCCAGACGGGGCTTTTTCTTTTTCCGGGCATCACCATACAGGCGAGCCGTCATCAAAAAACAACTGGGAAAACAAGAAAAAAACGTCGATTCCGTTTTGGAACCGACGTTTAGTGGATGATGCAGGGGTCGAACCTGCGACCCGCTGATTAAGAGTCAGCTGCTCTACCAACTGAGCTAATCATCCGTTGTCGCTTGGACGCGCACAATAATAGAAAAGAATAAAAGGGTTGTCAAGGGGAAAAGAGAAAAAAATTAAAAAAAATTTTTGACTCGTCCCGAAACAAGGAAGCTAGGCCTCTACACCTGTTCGAAAGTCCACTTGACATGGTCCATCATGAAGTCATGAGCGTCGAATGCCAGCCCGAACTGATCCCTAATTTTGCTTACGTCGAAGAGCATCGGGTCGTCGGACCAGCCGAGATCCGTTTCAACGATCTTGGACTTGCAACCGGGCTTCAGGGAAATCATCATCTCGGCGATTTCCTTCCAGCTCATCCACACCTCGCCAAGGCCGAGGAAGATTTCCTCGTTCTTGTCGGATTCCAGCACCTTCAGGTAAAGTTCCGCCTGCTGGCTTGCATGGATGAACTGCGTGCCGTCGTTCTTGATAATGTTGATGTCCTGGTTTTCCTTGACTGCACGGGCGATATCGAAAAAGCGCCTGTCGGGCTGGGAGCAGCCGTCAGGATATGCAGGATTGCCGAACGTGTACCCCGGACGGATGATATTGCGCTGCATCTTGACTTCGGGGAAATAACGCCCGTAACCGTGCGTAAAGCCAATCACGAAAGCCTCGCCTGCCGCCTTGGTCGCCCCGTAAAGGTCCATCGGCAGGTTGCTGGTCATCTCGCGCATCACGGGACGCATGCGGCCCATGGCTGCGGTACTGCTGGTGAAAATGAACTTCTGGCAACCGGCACTCGCAGCCATCTCGAGGAGGGCCACCGTAGCGCGGGTGTCGTTCATGAGGATGGCACCCGGAGTGTCGCCCCAGCCAAGCGCGATATGGATGCACGCATCGCAACCGGCCAAGCCTTCGCCGAGCTTGTCAAAATCCGTAAGGGACGCTTCCACAAAGGTAATCTTCGAGCTGGACTTCAGCGAAGGCATCTTGTTCGGGTGACGCGTCGCGATGACAACTTCGTGCCCCTTTTCGAGCAATGCCTTGACGACATAATGTCCAATAAAACCAGTACCGCCTGTAACGAATACACGCATGCCAATACCTCACATTTGGTAGTTTAAATATAATCACTTTGACCAAATATAGGAGCGTTCCATAATTTATCTTAATCATATTTTCACCCAAAAAGATCTTTACCCAACACAGCTCCCATTTAAAGTGCACTAACGAGCATACGAAAAGTTTCTGGAATTCGAGAAAAATTAAAAAGTCCGGCGTTATACCCGCCGGACCGTATCCTTAACTGACGTAAATTAGTTCTTCACGCAACGTACGCTGATGTACATTTGAGAACTGGTGTACATAATATTATTTGCAAAGTTGTCATCGCCTCGAATTACTAAATAAGTCTGGCCGCCATCGCTATAAACCCATACGAAGGCATCTTCGCCGAGGTGCTCGAAATGCTTACTAGAGTCGTAGTCTCCGGCCCCGATCAGGGATAGCCCAAGATTGTTGCTTACCGATGCTATAGGCCCTTTCCAGCTCTCCGCCGATATCAGCGGCATGGCCTTATTACCCGCAAAGATTAACAGGTTATTCATCTCGGTGTCTGACGGAATGTGCCAGCCGTTGGGGCATACGCCCTGTATGGGGCCATCGCCCAAGTCGCAACTTCTTTTGTCGCACCTGGCATCGTTCATTGCCGCATCGCGGCTGTACAGGCGGCCGTAAACATCGCAGAAACGGTCTTCATCGTTAAAGCAGAAGGATTCCCCTGTTTTGTTACCGGCGAAGTTCAGGTTTTCGGCCATCCAAGTGACGCCATCGATAACGACTGTCTTGTAAGTCTTGTGGTCACGGGGATCCTCCATTGTCCCGTAATTGATGTTCGAGTTGAACTGCGTGCCTTTATCCAGTAGGGGTTCGGCGCCTTCCTGCTTGGGTCTTGAGGTGCTGCTCGATGAACTGGAACTCGACGAACTGGACGAGGGAAGAACCGCTTCGCCCTCTATGCAGCGGACTGTACCGTAGTATTCGCTCGAAGAATGGTCCCAGACTTCTGCAGAAGATGATACCAGGAGGAAATACTGGTAGGAACTCGGTGTGTAAAGCCACATGACTTCATAGGACTGCATGTCCTCGTATCCGTCATCGGAATCCCAGTTTCCGGCTCCCACAAAGGAGAGTCCATAAGAGTCGACACCCGGATTGCTCCAAGCCGCACTTGCCGATCTCAGTGCCGGTGCAGTGGCGTAGTCCAACAGATTCTGTACTTCTTTTTTCGTCGGGATATGCCAGCCATCGGGACAGACGCCCTGTATGGGGCCTTCGCCCAAATCACAGCTACTCCCGTATTTACACCTGCTGTCGTTCATCGTCGCATCGCGGCTGTACAGACGGCCGTACAGTTCACAATTGTCGTCACTGTTGCCGTAGCAGTTGGATTTTCCTATGGTGTGGCCTGCATAGTTCAGGTTTTCGGCCATCCAAGTGACGCCATCGACTACGACAGTCCTGTAAGTCTTGCCGTCGCGGGAATCCTTCATTGTCCCGTAAGTGATGTTCGGGTTGAAGTGCGAATCTTTGGCGGTTTGGAGGTTGCGGCTCGAAGAACTATTGCTCGAGGAACTACTGCTGGATGAGCTACTGCTGGATGAGCTACTGCTGGATGAACTACTGCTGGAGGAGCTGCTGCTGGATGAACTGCTGCTGGAGGAACTGCTGCTGGAGGAGAAACTGCTCGAAGACGAGCGATTGCTTGAAGAACTGTTGCTCGAGGAAGACTGCGAGCTGCTGGATTTATCCTTGCGCGCTCCGCTACTTGACGACGAGCGTTTGCTTGAAGAGGACAGCGAACTGCTGGAGTTTTCATCCTCATCGTCAGAACTGCTGGATTCATCCTTGCGCACAAACTCCTTGCCGGTTGCAGAGAGCGTGTCTTTATCGCCTACCCAAATATACACGGAATCGCGTTCATCGAACTGGCAGTAGTAGCTATCCTTGTCGCTGCCCACGACGGCCTCGCGGCCCTCGCTCTTCTCGTTGCACGGATGATCCGCAAATTCCTTGTTTGACTCAAACGCATAGTCATTCTCGGGGTTCTCTGTGACCGGAGTGAAACTTTCGTCAGCACTGCAGCCCACAAGGAACGCCGTTCCCAAGAACATTGCGGCCATCAATTTATTCTCAGTACTTGTTATCTTCATGTTTTTACCTTTTTTTGAAAGATTTAGCTAATAATTATTGACCAACTGCTACTTATCCTTCACATAGCGTAACAGGGAATGTAGTCGAACCTGTTCTGTCGGTCACGCTCCAAACGTAAATTTAACGGCGCAAATATGTAACAAATTTTATAGACTTCGTCTTACAGACTAAACAAAAAAAACCTGCACGTTGGACCCTGTCGGACCAGATTGTACTTTTTTTCAAAAACTGCGGTTCCGCAGCGAATAAATAGCCCGCAAGCGGTCTCTTTTTTGTTCTCGGTCTTTTCAAATACTACATTATCCTTGAACGAATTTAACAGAGGTTTTTTATGTCCCGTTTACGCGTTTTAGTACTGATGGGCGGCCCTTCCACGGAACACGACGTATCGGTCGTGAGCGGAACCGGTGTCGTACGTGCCATGGATCCCGAAAAGTACAACATCCACCCTGTCTTGATCGACAAGGACGGAACCTGGCACTGGTCTTCTAGGGAACTATCCCCCTACCAGAAGACGAATTTCTCGGCAAACTATTTCCACAGTCTCGAAGGTTCGGCGGCAAACTGCAAAAAGTCCCCCGCCCTCTCCGAACTCCCCGATTCCGATATCGCTTTCCTCGCTCTTCACGGCAAGTGGGGCGAAGATGGTCACATCCAGGCACTGCTCGAAAACTGGGGCATTCCCTACACGGGCTGCGGGCTCCTCGCATCGGCCCTCGCCATGGACAAAATCAAGTCCAAGGAAATCTACCGTGCGAACGGGATTCCTACCCCACCCTACCGCGTCATCTGGAAACACGACTTTACCGGTGACGTGCTCGTGAACGTCGCCGACGAACTCGGCTTCCCGCTGGTCATCAAGGACCCGCTGGGCGGTTCTTCCATCGGCATCGGCATTGCTAAAGACATGGACGAGGCCGGCAAGATTGTGCAGGACCTCTTCAAGGATTCTAACCGCCTGCTTTGCGAAAAGTTCATCGCCGGCGGCGAAGCGAGCTGCGGCTACATCGAAGGCGAGAAGCCGCTCCCGCCCACCGAAATGCGCATGACAACACGCGAATACTTTGACTACGAGGCCAAGTACAACGGGGAATGCCAGGAAGTAACTCCCGCGGAATTCGCACCGGAACTCACCGCTCGCATCCAGGAACTCGTGAAGAACGCCCACTACGCCCTCGGCGGAGCTGGTTACAGCCGTACCGACGTCCGCATCACGAAGGACGGCGAACTGTTCGCCATCGAGACGAACACGCTCCCGGGCATGACGCCCACGTCGCTGCTGCCGCAGCAGGCAGCCTGCATCGGCATCACCTACAGCCAGCTCATCGACCTGATTATCGACAAGAGCATAGCGATTAAAAGATAGGGGCTAGAAACTAGGGGCTAGGATCTAGTAATTAGTGGTTAAAAATGAACCTTGACTTGTATGTAGACACTTCCCGGAAGGGCATCTCGATGGCGCTTAGCACGAGCACGTCGGGCAGCACCGATGCCCCCCTGTACGAAGAAATAGTCGATCCGTCTGCCAAGGGCGAATCGCTCAGTGCAAACCTTGACTCCCTGCTGGAACGGGCAGGAGCCACGCTCGACGACGTGAAGCGAGTCATGGTCACCGTCGGACCGGGTTCCTTCAGCGGACTGAGAACCGGAGTCGCGTTCTGCCAGGGGCTGTGTTTCAGCGGCAAGCGCAACCTGTACGGCGTAACGACACTCCAGGCGCTGGAATGCTTCGCGCAAGCCAAAGAGGGCGACTGCGTCGCGACCGTCATCCGGGCGCGCAACGGCTACTGGTACCTGCGGCTGGACGGCATGGAAAAGTTCATCGAGACGGCGGAAGTCATCCATTCGCTGACTACAAGCAAGGTGACACATGTGGTCGCAGACGAAGCGGCCCTTGCCGATGCCGAAATGAAAGCCGTATTCGAGCAACTCGGCGCCAGCGTCTCCACCGACACGGGAAAGCCGCTGAACCTGTGGGCCCCGCTGTTCGATACCATCAAGCCGACGCTTATCCAGGAAGCGAACTACATACAACCTTCATATTTCGAAAAGCTGAAAGCGTAATCAGCCGAGCCCTTGTTATGCCTATCCGCGAAATGAATGAAAGCGACCTGCCCCGGATACTCGAGATCCAGCAAGAACTGGCGTTCCAGAACTGGGACGAGCCCCAGTTTGCAGCGGAACTGCGCGCCAACTACGCTCTCTGCGTCGTCTACGAGGCGGACCAGAGCACACCGCAAGTCAACGGGTATGCAATTTTCCACCTGCTAGGCCCGGACTCGGAGCTCCTGAGCATCGCCGTAAGCCGCGACTGCCAGCACAAAGGCATCGGCAAAGCGCTTCTGGAAGCAGGACTTTCCCGCCTCAGCCCTAAAGACAAGGACCGCTGCTTCCTCGAAGTCCGCGAAGGCAACACCACTGCACGCCAGTTTTACGAAAAGAACGGATTTAAATTTTTCAACAAACGAAAGAATTATTACTCCGACGGCGAGAACGCCTGTCTGTACTCTTTGGAGCTGGAGTCACGAATAAATTAGGAAAGGGGAAAAACGTGTCCAAAGTATTATTGAACAAGAAGAAAAAGAACTACGCCAAGCTTGTCAGGAAGGCGCTTATCATTGCAGTGTCTACGGCCATCCTTGCCGTAATAGCGCTTTATATCGTATTCACCAAGAGCGGACAATGGCTGGTGAACGACGACGAATTCAAGCACGTAAAGTGGGTCGTCATTCTGGACGGGCAGTCTGCCGACATGGAACGCAACGACTTTGCAGCAGAACTCGTTGCACAGGGGAAAGCGGATTCCGTGCTCATCATGGGCCGCAGGGTACTCAGGGACAGGAGCAATGCCGATTTCTACTCCGACGACTTCCTGCGCCATTCAAGCATCGACAGCACGGCCCTTTTCCTCGCTCCGCATGACGACCCCTCCACCATCAGCGAAGCCTACACGATTATCCCCTGGCTCAAGAACCGCAAGGCAGACACCGTGCTGCTGCTGACAACAGCCGCGGCAACGGCGAGAGTCTCGAACCTGTTCAAGACACTCGCCGGCGAAAAGCCCGTTTTCCTCACAACGGATATCCACCACTACCTTTACGACGCCAACACATGGTACGTCAACCGGGAATCCCGCAAGAACTGGCTCCGCGAATGGGCGGCCCTACTTTATTCAAAATTTGAACTTATCGGTCTCGACACGCTCACCGCCGCCGACTCCACCTATTACGCGCCCATCCGCTCCGTCAGCGAAGAAAAGAAAATGGAACCCGTCGTCGACCTGCAAAAGTTCCTGAAGCAGGCAAACTCCAAGACGCAAGAAGTCATCGAAAGCGCGGCGAAGGACACCACCAGCAAAGCCAAGAAAGACTCCGTAAAGACCGAATCCAAGACCGAGCCCAAAAAGGACGAGGCAAAGAAAGACGTCAAGAAGGACGAGCCCAAGAAAGAAGAGAAAAAGGACTCCAAGAAGGAAGAGTCCAAGAAAGATGAAAAGAAGGACTCCAAGAAAGAGGAGCCCAAAAAAGACGAGAAGAAGGACAACAAGAAGGACGAGTCCAAGAAAGACTCGAAGAAGAGCTAGACGAAGCCCATCAGGCGACCTTCACCAGAACGCAACATCTTGTCCATGTATTCCTTGGCCGCTTTACATGCCTCCGGCAAATTCTTGCCCAAAACGAGGTTAGCCAATATTGCAGAAGACAAGGTACAGCCGGTACCATGCTTTTCGACGCCGACAAGGCGGGGGCTTGTAAACTTGTGCTGAACCCCGTCGCGGTCCCACAAAATATCGACCGCATCGCTGTCCATAGAATGCCCACCCTTCAAAAGCAAGGCAAAATCCTTACCCAGCTCGATTTTCCCGCGGGAGGCGGCAAGCCCCAGCCCAAGGAAGCCGAATTCCTCCTGGTTCGGAGTCACAAGGTCGATATTCTTCATCACGGGCATGAAGTCGTCCTGCTCCACCGCCCTCAAAAAATGGAACCCGGCACTTGCGCTGGCAATGGGATCCCAGATAATAAAGGCGTCGGGAGAACGCATGCGAATAAAGTCGACAATACGCTTTAAGACCTTGGCCTTCTCCACAAGGCCAATCTTCACGAACTTGAACGTATGCTTTTTGAACAGCGTTTCGAGCTGGGCCTCGATCCGTTCCCAGATGACCCATCCCGGTGCAACAAATTCATCCTCATTCTGCTCCGTAAGGGCAGTGCATACCGCATGCGCATAAACGCCAAAGTGCGCCATGGTCTTCACATCAGCAAGAATTCCCGCGCCGGCACTTCCATCAAAGCCGGCAACCGTCAATGCGTAATTCATTTTTTCAGACATACGAACCCAATCTCTAGATATATGATGCCATCTTGTTTAACATATATAAAAGCACGTCAAAAGACTTTTTTTTATGCAAAAAAGAAGAAAAATGCCAAGCCCCTCCGCTCACAGCGCTAGAAATAGAAGCCGATAAGCGCAGCCGTCACCGCGCATATTCCCACGACAGCCGGAACAATGAGTTTGCGCATGGGCTTTGCTCCAAGGAAGAAAACGAGGCCACCCTTCGCGAGCGTATTCGCCAGGCTTGCAAACAAGAGCGAGAGAATCAGTTCACGATTCGCTATCGTTGCCTTCATGCTCATGTCGATTAGCGAGAACGCCACGGCATCCATCTCGGCGGCACCCCCCAAGAAACTGCAACCGATAAGGGCTCCATTCCCCAAATACACACGGGCGGCATTTGCGACAAACATCACGACCGTAAAAACGAGGCCGAACTTGATTGCCGGCAGGAGCCTGAACGGATTGCTGAAATTGGAACTCTTCTCGGCGTGAGACCTGGACTTGAACTTCAGGAACAGCGCGTAGCCAAGACTCGGGGCGACAGGCACAAGCAGCGGAACCGCCAAAGGACCGGCAAGAGAAGGCACGAGGAAAATGCAGATGCCGTACAGACGGGCATACATCACCGCCCAACTGAGAACAATACCCATAGTAAAGTCATCGGCAAAGCTTTCGTTGTCGCGGCTACGGCCCACCATGTTGAGCGTAAGCGCCGTGCTGCTCGCAAGACCGCCAAAAAGCCCCGTAAGCCAGATTCCCTTGCCCGGGCCAATCAGCTTGATCAGGATATAGCTCACGAAGCCGATGCCGCTGATGAAAACGACAAAGAGCCAAATCGAATGCGGATTCAGGACTTCCAGGCCGGGAGGACCATACGACTGGTTCGGCAGGAACGGAAGGATCATCAAGGTAATCACGGCGAACTTGACCGTGGCAATGATATCCTCGGTGGAAAGCTTATTCGCGAAATCGTGCAACTGCTTCTTGGAGTTCAGCAGCAACAGCAACACGACCATCCCCACGCACGCTTCCAGCAGCCGATTGTACCAGCACAACCCGCCAAGAAGGTAAACGAGCAGCAAGGCTACACTAGTCGTTATGCCAGCCGTTTCTTCTTTATGGCTCAGGCCAAATGCGACATGCGAAGCCGCCAACAAAATCCCGACCACGACGAGGCCAGTCACGAACGGAGCAACAGAGCCCAGCAAATCACAAAAGAACACAGACAAGGCACCGCTCAAACCGACCATCGAGAACGTGCGGACACCCGCCGGATGCCTGTCCGACGCGTCAAAATACGAATGCTCGCGCTGCATGCCGATGATGAACCCGATACCCAGGGCGGCAATCAACTTGTAGAAAACATTAAACTCGATCATGCTTGTAAATCTAAACAAAAAAGATGGAAAATGTCTACAAACGGGCCATTTTCGAGAACACGAGGAACTAATTCCTGCGGTTTTTCATCGAGCTGACTTTCATGTCGTACATTTTGCCATCGGCCAACTTGTAGACATCATTGGCTTTGGCCGGGTCGCCCAGCTCATGTATGGCAAAGCCATACGACGCTTCCAAAGGCACCGGCAAGCCGTAGCTGTTGCTTTTCTCCAGGATTTTCAAGTCCTTCAGAGCCGATTGCAGTTCGTGCAGGTGTTCCGAGCGGACAATCGCCAGGAACTCGTCCCCACCCATGCGGATTGTCGTACCCACACCGTTGAACGCCTTCTTGAACACTTCGGCATACCTTATCAATAGTTTGTCACCGACACTGTGCCCGTGAGTGTCATTCACTTTCTTGAGGCCGTTCAAGTCGATGCTCACGATAGCGTATTTGCTGTCGCGACGGTCCAGCACCTCGAAAATCCGCTCGCACTTGGCCCTGTTGTAAAGCCCGGTCAGCGAATCACGGAAAGCAATCTGCTTGAGCATTTCCTTTTCGGTCTTGTCCATGACCACATCGTACAGATAAATGAAATAACTCACCATCAGGAGTATGACAAAAACAAGCGCACCCAGCGGCAAAAGGGTTAAATCGATATTGCTATCGACAACGCCAAGGTACCACTGCATATGGAACCGGACCAAATCAATGATCCCGAAAGCGAAGAAGATGACGATGCCATAAACAAGGATACGTTCCTGCATGCCAAACATGCGGTCGTTCAGGATCCTCGCAAAAAGCATGTACAAGAACAAGACGATTACAAAAAGGTGGAAGAACGGAAGGAAGCACGAATAGTGAGCGAAGTTCAGCGCATGGGACACTGTCGATACGACAAAGAACAGCACGGCAACAGCCAAGAACGTCCATAGGCCGTTCATCTTCCAGCGGGCGAGCCTCCCCCAGCGCATATTGATCAACAAAAGACACATGGGTATCGGGACTAGATAAAGCGAAATGTACTCAAGCAAGGTGTTGAAGGCAAAATCCATGGAGAACATTTGGATGACCTTCATGTAGCACATGGTCCAAAGCCCCATCAAGAACGAAATGAAGCCTATCAGGATGAGACGGTAGAACGTACGCGAATAAGCAAGCGCTATAAAGCCGACAAAAACGGAAAGGACGGCAAAAAGACAAAGGAAAATACCGCTACCGGCCGCAAGCGCATGCCGCGAGAAAAAGTCCGAGACGATGTTGTTGTGCAAGACCTTGACGGATGTGGACGTGAGCGCAGCAGAGGTCTCCGCGATAATTTGTTCTATGGTAATCGTGCGGCGGTCGACATTTTCGGGCAGATTGATAAAATGGAAACCGCTCCCAACCAGGCGCCCTTGTTTGTACAAGTCATGACCATAGCGGTAAATCGGCTGGTCATCCAGATAAACAGAAACAGCAGAGTGGAAAGTCCTGAAACGCAGCGTGGACAAGGGAAGGACATCGATGTTCAGGTGTTTCTTGTAAACAAGCGTATCACCGATCTTGACCTCTTCGGGAATCTTGTATTCAGCAATATTGATGTTGTTCAAAGTGGAATTGCCGTAGGTGACCGACCAGCCCTCATCGAAATGCAATTGGTCATCATCATGCCCACGTTTGCTCAAATTCGCGAAGAACACGAAAAAGAGCACCAAGAAAACAAACGCAATGACTGTGAAAAAAATTCTCCTTGACCGCCTCATTATGTTCCCCAATCCTGCAGAAGTCAACGATCCCAGACTTGGAACAATGTAGCAAAATCGTTTTTTTCGTCAGCAGAGAACGATTCTTCGGACAGCATATGCCACCCCTCGCCCCAGTCGGGGAAGAAGACGTCGCCCGCAACGTCGGCAAGAACGCGCGTCACATACAACTTTTTGACAAGCGGCATGGCCTCGCGGTATACGGCGGCGCCGCCGATGATGAAACACTCCGTTTCCCCGGCGGCGCGGGCCTTGTCCAAGGCCTGTTCGAGGCTCCCGCACACGATGCATCCCGGAGCCTCGAACGCCGTATTCCGCGTGAGCACGTAGTTCGTGCGGTTAGGCAGCGGGCGACCGATGTCGTCGTAGTTCTTGCGGCCGAGGATGATGGAATGCCCCGTCGTGATAGCCTTGAAACGCTTGAGGTCGGCAGAAAGGTGCCACGGGAGGTGCCCGTCACGACCGATGACGTTATTTCTCGAAATTGCAACAATAGCGGAGAGTAACATAGCTAGCAACCGGTAGTTAGTGGTTAGGAATTGTCATCGCGAGCATCGTAGATGCGTGGCGATCACAAGCATTATTGAAAAAAATCATGATTGAGATTGCCGCGTCACCACTTCGTGGCTCCTCGCAATGACATTTCACATTACACATTAAACATTATACGGCAATTGGAGCTTTAATCGTCGGCCACGGGTCGTAATCGACAAGTTCAAAGTCCTCGAACTTGAATTCAAAAAGGTCCTTCACATCAGGGTTCATCTTCATCGTCGGGAGCTTACGCGGTTCGCGGGAAAGCTGTTCGCGAGCCTGGTCAAAATGGTTGCTGTACAGGTGCAGGTCGCCGAAGGTATGCACGAACTCGCCCGCCTCGTAGCCACACACCTGGGCAAGCATCATCGTCAACAGCGAGTACGACGCGATGTTGAACGGCACGCCGAGGAACATGTCGGCGCTGCGCTGGTAAAGCTGGCAGCTGAGCTTGCGCTTGCCCGACTCCCCTACGCCGCCCACGTAGAACTGGAACAGGCAATGGCACGGCGGCAAGGCCATCTTGTCGACCTCGGCCACATTCCATGCACACACGAGGTGGCGGCGCGAATCCGGATTGTTCTTGAGGCTGTTGATCAGGTTCTGGATCTGGTCGATGTGTCCGCCATCGGGCGTCGGCCAGCTGCGCCACTGGTGGCCGTAAACCGGGCCAAGGTCGCCGTTCTCGTCGGCCCATTCGTCCCATATGGTCACCTTGTTGTCGTGCAGGTACTTGATGTTCGTGTCGCCCATCAGGAACCACAGCAGTTCGTGAATGATGGAGCGCAAGTGAAGTTTCTTGGTCGTGAGGCACGGGAAACCCTTCGAAAGGTCGAATCGGGTCTGGCGGCCAAAAACGGAACGGGTGCCGGTGCCGGTACGGTCGGAACGGTCCACACCGTTGTCAATAATGTCTTGGAGGAGGTCGAGATATTGTCGCATAAGTTTAATTTAATAAAAGACGAGAGACGAGATATACAACACTAGGGATTTTAATCCCTTAGTGGATGTTATCCCCTATGAGGAGACGAGAGACGAGAGATTTTTTTCCCATTCAGCGCGAAGCGCCATTCTTCCTCTTTCGTCTTTCGTCTGTAGCCGCGTGGGTTGGTAAGTTTACCAACCCACGCGGCGTTCTCTCGTCTAAAATATCTCCTCTCGTTTGTACTGCTTCACGTCTTTGTCTTCTGAGACGGCCTTCTCGCGCAAGAGCATGTTCAGCGCCTGCAGTATCAGGTTCTGCGTGTGCTTGGGCACAGGCTTCTTGCCGATTCTCGCCTTCTGCACCATCTTGTGGTTCAGGTTAGCAGGAAGTTTCTCTACCAGGGCGTGGTTTGCAGCGCCCAGTTCATTCAGTATTTCATCTAGTTTAGTCATATTCAAAAAATAAAAAAGACTCCCGGCGATAAACCGAGAGTCTTGAAATTTCTAAGGAGAATCGAAAGGGACTAGGTCCCTTCGATTATTCGCTACTACGGAGTGTAGTTCGATTCGCACTTCATACCGTCGTTATCCGGAGTGACGAAGTGCATTTCGATACGGCGGTTCTGTTCGCGGCCATCAGACGTGTTGTTGTCGTCGACCGGGCAAGAAGCACCGAGACCGATAGCCTTGATACGCTTCTTGTCGACACCGAACTTCGTCAAGGTCTTCATCACTTCCTTAGCGCGGTTCTCGGAGAGCTTCTGGTTGGAGGCTTCCTTACCGACGTTATCGGTGTGACCCTGGATGACGATTTCGAGTTCCTTATAGCTGTCGTCTTCGACGAGCTTCTTCGCCACACCCTTCAGGATGTTCTTGGCGTTGGATTCGAGAGTGGCCTTACCAGACTTGAAGGTAACACCGTCAAGCTTTTCGGCAGCCTTCTTCGGACATCCGTGGCCATCGTCACCCGGTTCATCCGGGCAGCGGTCAATGCCGGTACAGACGTCGGCGAACTGCTTCTGGAGCTTCTTGGTGGAGACCCATTCAGAGCAGACACCATCCTTATCCGGGTCCGGATCGTCATCGAACGGACAACCCTTGTTCCATTCAGGACCGGCTTCGCTCGGGCAGCGGTCGCTACCATGGCAAACTTCCTTGAACTGGTCAGTCATGTTCTTTTCAATCACCCACGGAGAGCAGAGGCTGTCAGCATCCGGGTCCGGGTTATCCATCGGGCAACCCTGAGCCCATGCCGGACCGGCTTCGGTCGGGCACTTGTCGACACCCTTACAGATGCCTTCGTACTGGTCGAGCATGCCCTTCTCCTTGACCCACGGATCGCAGAGGCTATCCTTGTCGGTATCCGGGTTGCCGAGCGGGCAGCCATCGTTGGTGGCCGGACCGAACTCGAGCGGGCACTTGTCGAGACCCTTACAGGTCTTGGTGATATACGGATCGTTGAGCGTTGCAGCATTTTCGAAGTAGTAGCCCATTCTCTTCTGGGTCACCCATTCGTCGCAGAGGCCGTCACCGTCAGAGTCCGGATCATCCCACGGACAGCCCTTGTTACCAGACGGGCCCGCTTCGGCCGGACACATGTCGTAGCCCTTACAAACGTCAGCATACTGATCGAGCTTGTTCTTGTCGGTCACCCACGGAGAGCAGAGGCCGTCCTTATCCGGGTCAGCGTTGTCTTCCGGGCAGCCGTTGTTGCCTTCCGGACCAGCTTCGGTCGGGCACTGGTCGATACCATTACAAATACCCTTGAACTTCTTGAGGAGCTTCTTCTGAGTTACCCAAGAATCGCAGACGCCGTCCTTATCCGGATCCGGATCGTCGAGCGGGCAACCATCGTCGCCTTCGCCAGCTTCGTTCGGGCACTGGTCGACACCTTCGCAAACATCGGCGAAGTCAGCCAGCAGGCCGCGTTCAGCAACCCAAGCGTCGCAAACGCCATCTTCGTCAGCATCAGGATTGCCGAGCGGGCAGCCCTGGTTCAGACGGTGGCCAAAGTCATCCGGGCACTTGTCGTCCTTGTCGAGAACGCCGTCACCGTCACGGTCCTGAGCCAGCAGGAAGCCGCTCCAGGTAAGACCGCCGTAAACCTTGTATTCCGGATTGACGCGGGCGGTGTATTCAAGAATGCGCTTGTTGTTCTCCATGGCGTAGACTTTCGTCATCTGCTTCTTGTCGCCAATGAAGTAAGAACCACCGAGGTGGATGTCGAGACCGACCGGCAGGTGGAACACGAACGCACCGGTGAGTTCCTTCATGTCGAAGGAATTCTTCATCCTGTTGCCTTCGCGATCAAGGTAGGTGAAGTCATCCAACTGGATGTCCCAGTAGTATTCCGCGAAGATGGAGAGGAAGTCCATGAAGTAGAATTCCGCAGCGGCACTCATGAACGGATAGGACATGTAGTCGTCATCCGTGGAGTAGCGGTAACCACCGTTCACGTGGAACACAAGAGGAACGCCATCGCCTTCGTCAAGTTTGCCGAAGTCGGCCGTAATAGCCATGCCGCCCTGCAGGTAGGTGTTGCGGGCACCGTAGGCCTGGGCCTGACCATTGGTCGTGTTAATGTAGGAAGCGTTACGGATCCAGATACCATCCTTTTCCGTGTTGACCGTCGCCACTTCGACCTGACCGAACACAGCGATGTCGAACGGCTGGTCATCGGGAAGCGGGAAGCGGATCTTCAAGTCACCATGCAGGTTGCCGATGTAACCGACGTCGGTACTCGGAACGTCACCTTTCTGGCCACCTTCCTTGAAATCATGCTGGTCATAGTAATCGTACTTATCATACCACTCGTTGGAGACGTGGAATTTATCGTAGTAAACCGGAAGGCCCACGCCCAAGTCAAAATAATGCCAAATACCGATACCGATACCGAGCTGGGAGCTCAAAGCGATATAATCGTCCTTGATTTTGCCACCACGCATAGCGGCCATGCGCTCATACCCGTCATTCGCATCGCGGCCAAAGTATAGCTCTCTCAAGCCATCTTTACCATTTCCGTTAATATGAGAAATATCATTGGTAGCGTCGATCAAAGCATAGAAAGCCAGCTTCGAATGACCCAACGACTGGGCAGACTGCGTCTTGTTGACACCGACAAAGCCCGTCTTGTTAATCGTTTGGGGATGCGTAGCGAAGGCAGCCGAAGCAGCCAGAGCCAGAGCAATTCCCATTGCTACTTTTTTCATAGCGTCTCCTTAAGTGTGAGAAAAAACCTAAAAAACAGGTTCTCCCGATAAATTGCTAAGCAAAATATAGTCTTTTTATTTTCATTCTTTTCTTTTTTTTACAAAAAAGGTCATTTTTCATAGACAATTTTTCCATAAATCAATCGAAAATCTCAGGACACCCCCTCCGAATGCTCGTAAAACCGGACCTCCCTATTATAATGTGGTCCAGAACCGGGATCTGAAGTACGCGTCCGGCAGCACAGAGCACCCTGGTGATGGCGAAGTCCTCGTCACTCGGCTCGGTCGACCCCGAGGGGTGGTTGTGGGCGAAAATTACCGAAACCGCACGGTCCTTCACGGCTTCCGAAAACGCCTCCCTAGGGTGGACGGGGGTCTGGTTCACGAGGCCTGTCGTCAGCTCCTTCACGTTGATGATCTTGTTCGCCGCATTCAGCGAAACGGCAACGAGGTGTTCCTGCTGCTCGAACTTGAGGAAAGCCAACCGGCCAATAAGGTCCTCCGGCGACCGAACCGCGATGGCCTTGTCGCTCAGGATGTAACGGCTGGACAATTCCAGGCAAGCGAGTACCTGCGTAGACTTTACGCGCCCTAGCCCATGGATTTTCCGCAAACTGGACAAGGACGGAACGCTGGTCGTGTTCGAAAGATAATCGGCAATATGCCTTGAAAGCTCAAAAACATCGCATTCCCGATTCCCGCTCCCTAGAATCAGGGCCAGGAGTTCTTCCGTCGACAACGACGATGCACCCAGTTTTTCGATTTTTTCGCGCGGTTTTAAGGGTTCCGCATTCCCGTATGGCAAAAGTTCGTACATTTTTCCCTCATTTTGATAAAATGCCCTAACTCTATAGACGTTTTTAGAAGCATTTTTATTCAATAAAAAAATTTTTTTATTCACCTAACAAGAAAAACGTCCCGAGACGGCAATAAAACCTTACCAAAAGCAATTTTCAATTAAGAAAACTAGTATCAATCAAAAAATTAAGTCAAAACAAGTCAAAATTTCAAAAAGCAAATTCAAAATTTCACAATATTTCGAATTTTAAACCATAATTTTTCAAAAACACAGCAAAATAAACCACTAAAAATTTTAAAAATCAAACATTTTTTGCAACAATTTTCAAAAATCATAGCCATAGCGCAAAAAAGTTGTTATATTTTCCTCCATAAAACGAAACAAAGGCTTCAAAGTCTAAAAAAACTCAAAAGAAAACAGGAAAACTTATGGCAAACAAGACTCTTAGCGGTGCCGAAGTGATTATCGAATGCCTCAAACGCGAAGGCATCGACACCATCTTCGGTTATCCCGGTGGATCCGCCATCCCGATGTTCGACGCGATTCTCGATTCCAATATTAAAGTAGTCCTCTCCCGCCACGAACAGGGTGCAACCCACATGGCCGACGGCTACGCCCGCCAGACCGGCAAGGTCGGCGTCGCCCTCGTGACTTCGGGCCCCGGCGCAACCAACACGTTCACCGGCATCTACACCGCCCTCATGGATTCGAGCCCAATCGTTGTGCTCGCCGCCCAGACGACGACCCCGAACCTCGGCAAGGACGCCTTCCAGGAATGCGACACGAGCGGCATGACATTCGCAGCAGTCAAGCATTCTTACTTGGTGAAGGATTCCAACGACCTCCCGCGCATCATGAAGGAAGCCTTCCACATCGCGCGCAGCGGCCGTCCGGGTCCCGTGCTCATCGACCTTCCGAAGGACGTGACCGCAGGCCCCTGCACTGCCCCGTTCACCGACCAGATGGACTTGCCCGGCTACAAGATCCCGACGTACGCCTCTACCGAGAGCGTCGAGAAGGCCGCCGAATACCTCAAGAATTCCAAGAAGCCGCTGTTGCTCGTGGGCCACGGTGCCATGATCAGCGGGGCTTCCCGCCAGGTGAAGGAACTCGCCGAAAAGCTGAACGCCCCGGTGTGCTGCACCATGCTCGGCCTCGGTGCCTTCCCCACTGATCACGAGCTTTCGCTCGGCATGCTCGGCATGCACGGCACCGTGTACGCCAACAAGGCCGTGCTCGACTGCGACCTGATTCTCTCCATCGGCAGCCGCTGGGACGACCGCATTACTGGTAAGCTCGAAGTGTTCTGCAAAGACGCCATCAAGATGCACATCGACATCGACCCCGCCGAAGAAGGCAAGGTGCTGCAGCCGGATGTGTTCATGTGCGGCGACGCCAAGCTCGTGCTCGAGCAGCTCCTCCCGATGGTGCACAAGCTCGATACCGCCGACTGGGTCAAGACTTGCCAGACCTGGAAGAAGCGCTTCCCGCTCACCTACCCCAAGCAGGGCGGCCTCCGCATGCAGCACGTGATTGCGACTGCAAGCAAGCTTACCGACGGCAAGGCCATCGTCACGACCGACGTGGGCCAGCACCAGATGTGGGTTGCCCAGTTCTTCCATATAAACTATCCGCGTCAGCTCCACTCCAGTGGTGGCGCAGGCACGATGGGCTTCGGCTTCCCCGCCGCTATCGGCGCCGCCTTCGGCAACGAGACCGGTTGGCCGGTGCTCAGTTTCAGCGGTGACGGTGGTTTCCAGATGACCGAAGCGGAACTCGCGACCGCGGCCATCCACAAGCTTCCCATCAAGATTTTCGTGATGGACAACAAGTACCTCGGCATGGTGCGCCAGTGGCAGGAACTCTTCTACGACCACCGCTACTCCAGCGTCGACATGATGGGTAACCCCGACTTCGTGAAGCTCGCCGAAGCTTACGGCATTCCGGGTCTTCGCATCAAGCGCGCCGCCGACGCCGAACGCGTAATCCAGAAGGCTCTCGAATACAAGGACGGCCCGATTCTCATCCACTGCGAATGCGAGAAGGAAGACAACGTGTTCCCGATGATTCCGGCAGGCGCCCCGCTTACCGCCATGCTCACGGAAGCGCCCAAGACCCAGCTCGAAAAACCCACGGGATCGACGTAATAGGAGGACTTGAAAATGAAAGATATAGCACATTCTATTAGTTTGTTGGTGGCGAACCGCCCGGGCGTTCTGGTGCGTATCGCCCTCGTGTTCTCCCGCCGTGGCTACAACATCGACTCGCTCGTTGTCTCCCCCACCCTGGACCCCAACTTCAGCCGCATGAACATCATCGCTCACGGCAATCCCGAAATCTTGATGCAGATCATCAAGCAGCTCGAGAAGCTGGTGGACGTGGTGCAGGCCAAGGACCATACCGGTACGGATGCCGTCGAGAAGGAGCTGGCACTCATCAAGGTGCGTTGCACTCCGGACCAGCGTACCGAAATTTTGCAGCTGTGCGACCATTTCCACGCCAATACCGTAGACATGACTGCTACTTCCATGATCATCCAGATTACCGGAAACAGCATGAAGGTCGATACGCTCAAGAGCCTGCTGCAGAAGTTCGAAATCGTCGAGTACATCCGCACGGGCAAGGTCATCATGCTCCGCGGCGAAGACAAGACGTAGTAGCTGTGAGCTATGAGCAGTGAGCTATGAGCAGTGAGCAGTGAGCTGTGAGCTCTGAGCTACGAGCTTTGAGTTGTATCATATAAAGAGGCTAGGGTTGTGCCCTGGCCTCTTTGTTGTTGTTTTTCTCAACACTTTTTGGGGCATATACTCTTTTTTTATAGCGAAATTTCGTAAAAACATTTATTTTACATATATATCGGGGGTTGCGATGAAAATCGAAAAAAGAAAGGTTACCGAAGCAAAGCCGCTTTCTGTTGCGGCCAAGAGCGCCATGGGCGTGATGCTCGGAATGACTACCGCGGCAACGTTCATCGCCTGCGGAGGCCCCGTGGGAGAAATATCTGACGCAATCGACGAAAACAGTTCTTCTTCCAACGAAATTCAGGCACCCAAAAGCGACAGTTCCTCTCCCGAATCATCAAACCAGGCGGAAACGCAACAAAGCAGTTCCGAACAATCTGAAGCGCAGCAGAATAGCGCCGAGCAAACGGGCGCACAGCAAAGCGGCCAAGAACAGACCGAAACGAAGCAAAGCAGCTCCAGCCAGGTGGTCGTCGACATTCCCCTGAGCCACGAACCCATCAGCAGTTCGGTCATGGAAGCGCTATCGGCTGCCGCGGAATCCAGCAGTTCGTCAACCCCTCCGACAAACTCTTCCTCAAGCCATATCAAATTCGGAGACGGCCCCGAAACGGACACAACATGCCCGCCAATGTTTCCTTCAACCGACCCCTGCAAATGCGTTCCGGACGGCACCACTGTAGAATACCAAACTGAATTCGGCGTCCAATTAATCACATGCCCCCAACCAAATTCAAGCCAAAATATGGACGGATTCTCGTTCAGCATGGTCACCACCTTCGAGAGGACTGACGTGGAAGCTTAAAGGTGATTCCCACTCCATTCGACAAGCTCAGAGCATCACGGAAACGTGAAGATAGAGAAAAAAAATGAAAATCGAAAAGAAGAAAATCACAGGCATCAAGTTCATTTCATTGGCAGCCAAGAGTACGCTTGCGGCGACGCTCGGCATGTTAGGCGCCTTAACGCTGAACGCCTGCGACGACAGCTCCTCGGCATCTGACAACAACTCGAACCAGACAACCGGCCCGGAATCCAGCGACGCGACCGCTCCCGCAAGCAGCGCCGACGAGGCTACTCCCGCAAGCAGCGAAAGCGTCTCCGATGCAGCGAGCCAAGAAAAAGCGCCTGCCAGTTCGAGCCAGGAACAAGCGTCCGAGACATCCAGCCAGCAGCAATCTCAAGCAAGCAGTTCCAGCAAGGTTGTTGACATTCCCCTGAGCCATGAACCCATCAGCAGTTCGGTCATGGAAGCGCTATCGGCAGCCGCAGAATCCAGTAGCTCTGCAGCAGCCCCAGCCAGCGCAACAGAATCGCCAACAAGTTCCTCGGCCGACACAACCAGTTCCGCAGCTGGTCCGGCATCCTCGAGCGAAACTGTCGAGCCAGCAAGTTCGTCGTCCAGTGAGCCCTCCATCCGGGAAATCCAGGACGCTTGCCAAGGCAAACCAGGAGGCTCTCCCGTAGACATTGGCGGCCAGGTGTACCTCTGTCCTGATACCGGCGGCGGAATGATGTTCAGCATGATTTCGACCTTTGAAAGAACAGATGCGGAAGTTTAATTTGGGAAAGTGAAAAATGAAAATCGAGAAAAAGAAAGTCAAGGACAGCACAATCGTTTCGTTCGCCAAAAAGAGCGCCATCGCCACCGTTCTCGGTATGGCGGCGGTATTTTCGCTGAATGCCTGCGACGACAGTTCCTCGGCATCTGACAACAACTCGAACCAGACAACCGGCCCGAAATCCAGCGACGCCACAGCTCCCACCAGCAGCATCGACGATGCAACACCATCAAGCAGTGAAAGCGCCTCCGATGCAACAAGCCAAGAACAAACGCCAGCCAGTTCGAGCCAGGAGCAAGCGTCCAAGACATCCAGCCAGCAGCAATCCCAAGCAAGCAGTTCCAGCCAAGTAGTCGTCGACATTCCCCTGAGCCACGAGCCCATCAGCAGCTCGGTCATGGAAGCGCTTTCGGCTGCCGCAGAAGCAAGCAGTTCCTCCGCAGCCCCTACCAGCGCTACAGACTCGACAACAAGTTCCTCGGCCGACCCAGCCAGTTCCGCAGCCGGTCCGGAATCTTCAAGCGAAACCGTACAACCGGAATCTTCGAGCGAATCCGTCAACCCAGCAAGTTCGTCCAGCCAACCCTCCATCTGGGACATCTACGACGCGTGCGACGGGCTTCCTAGAGGCTCTTCCGTAGACATTGGCAGCCAAGTGTACCTCTGCCCCGATGGCATCGGCGGAGGGATGGGCAGCATGGTCACCACCTTTGAACGCGACGACATCGAGGTCTAGAAAATTTTTCGAAAAAACTCCGGAAGGCTGAAAAATGAATATTGAAAAGAAAAAAATCACAGGAACAAAGCAGTTCTCCATCGCCGCCAAGAGCGCACTTGCCGCGTCACTCGGCATGATGGCAGCATTTACGCTGAACGCCTGTGACGACAGTTCATCGGCCAGTTCATCGGCCAATTCCGATCCGACGCCAGCCTCATCTTCCGAAGAGTCCCAGCCCAGTTCAAGCAGCGACAAGGCAGCCTCCGACTCTTCAGCCCCTGCAGAAACGAAGCAGGACAGCGCCGAGCAAACAGGTGCACCGCAAAGCAGTTCGGAACAGAAAGAAGCGACGCAGAACAACTCCGAACAGACCGAAAAGCAACAAAGCAGTTCCAGCCAAGTGATCGACATTCCGCCAAGCCACGAACCCATCAGCAGTTCGGTGATGGAGGCACTGTCGGCCGCCGCGGAATCCAGCAGTACCGCAGCCAAGCCCGACACTTCGGCGGCTGCGTCCGAATCTTCCAGCAGCATACCGCAACCCGCCAGTTCGTCTGTCGTGCCATCGTCAAGCAGCACACCGGCAAGTTCGTCCAGCTACAACGGCTGGGGCCCATACACCCCCAACCCATGCCAAGGCCATGCACCGGGAGATTCCGTACTTTACGAGACCCAAATAATCATCTGCCCCACTTCTTCAACTTCCACATTCCTGCCAGGCTCGGGAATGAGCATGGTCATCACATTCGAGAAGACGGACATAGAAGTTTAAAAGACCGCAGGAAAAGAAAATGAAAATCGAAAAGAAAAAAATCTCAGGAATCAAATCCATTTCATTGGCGGCCAGGAGCGCCATCGCAGCGTCACTCGGCATGGCAGGAGCCTTGACGCTGAACGCCTGCGACGACAGTACCTCGGCCAATTCCGACCCGGCACCGAAATCATCTTCCGAAGACCCCCAGCCAAACTCGGTCAACAACAAGACCGAAGGCGATTCGGCCACCGAATCTTCGAGCACTGCGCAAACGGAACAGAGCAGTTCCAGCAAAGGCGTCGAAATTCCCCTGAGCCACACACCCATCAGCAGCGAAGTCATGGAAGCCCTTTCTTCCATTGCAGAAGCGAGCAGTTCTTCCGCAGGCCCCGCAAGCGCTGCCGGCCCGGACAGTTCCGCCACCGCCCCTGAAGCCACGTCCGCAGCAGATCCTGCAAGCGCAACCTCCGCAGCCGATTCCACAAGCAACACCGCCCAGCCGTCCTGTTCCACCGACGCTCCGGCAAGTTCCGACGGTGGGCCCGCATCCGCAAGCGATCCAGAATCCAGTTCCTCGCACAATCCCTGGGGCAGTTCAAGCGACTGGGGGACAACGCCCCAGACAGGCTCCTCTTTCCACATCTGTGACGAGCACATCAATTGCAGCGGCGGAGCAAGCATGGTCACCACCTTCGAGCGTGACGACATCGAGGTATGAACCTAATCCTCTGCCTTACAGAGCAGTGCAACCTGCGCTGCACCTACTGCTATTACAAAGACACGCAGGCCGCACGACATGCGGTCATGGACAACGCGACCCTTGAACAGGCCATCCGCGTCGGCCTCGAGCGCACACACGCCTTCGGGCAAAACCTCCTGATAGTCTCTTTTTTCGGCGGGGAGCCGCTCCTGCGCAGAGACGCCATCTACCACGCCGTAGGGTTTGCAAAGGCCCTTGTCGCCGAAGCCATCGACAAGGGAACCGTCGGCAAGGACTTTCACTTGGAATTCACGGTAAATACGAACGGCACCCTGTTCGACGATGAATTCTTCGACTTGTGCGAAAGGGAGAAATTCACCATCTTCCTCTCGCTCGACGGACCCGGGCACCACCAGGACATCGCACGCCGCACGGTCAATGACACCGGCAGTTTCAAGGCCATCGAAAAGAACATCCCACGATTCGTGGAACTCAAGGCGACCGCCCTCAGCACCATCACGCGGGCGCATATCGACACCGTCGCCGAAAGCATCAAGTGGCTGCATTCGCAAGGTTTCCGGAGCATGACGACCAGCGTGGATTTCGACGGGAAATGGACCGGCGAAGACTTCGAACGGCTCGCCCAGCAATACCGAGAAATGGCCCAGTACTGGATCGAATGCCGCAAGAACGGTGACCGATTCTACCTCGGCACAATTCAGGACAAAGTAAAGCTATTGCTTTCCGGAAAAAGATACAGGAACTACTCCTGCCATGTTTATAGCGGCAACCTCGGCATCGCGACCAACGGGAACATATACCCCTGCTCGCGCTTCATCACCTCTAGGGAAAACGCACCCTACAAGCAAGGCAACGTCTTTACCGGATTCGACGAAATTGCCTGCGCCGAACTGCGCGCCTTCCTGGAACGCGACAAGCAGGAATGCGAAGGCTGCGACATCCGGCGCCGCTGCAGCATGCACGAATGTTCCTGCACCTCGTTCTATACTACCGGACACATCGATGGCGTTTCGCCAGAAGTCTGCACGCACGAGCGCATGGTCGCCGAAATCTGCGACAACATGATAGACAAAGCGCTGGCCTAAAAACAGCAAGGGCCCAGCAAACACAGCCAGGCCCTTGAGCAATGAATACCCGGATCGCGATTCGAACGCGAGTTTGATCCTTAGGAGGGACCCGTTCTATCCAACTGAACTATCCAGGCAAACGTGTTGGGCAAATATAGCAAAAATGCCAGAAAATGCGGCCTAGTCGTCAACAATTTCTTCGCCGGTATCGGGATCCATCCGCTCGGCGCCCTTCCCCCTGCGGATGTTCTCCATCAGGAAATGGATGCCCTTGAGACGGCCGTTACATTTCTCGATACAGTTGTCGTAGAAGCCACGGGTTTTCCAGTCCCACTCGGGCACGTGCTCTGAAGCATAGAGAAAATGCTCTACGCAAATGGAGAGCTGTTCGGCCTCATGCTTGAGGTCTTCCATCTTCGACTTGGTAAAGAATTCAGCCATCTACGCCACTAGTACGGATGGTCGCAGTCAATTTCTTCGGTGCCCTGCACGCCGTTGGCACATTCCACCAGACCCTGAAGTTCGCCGTTCTTGTAGGTACCCCAGCGGTACTTCTGCTTGCCCTGCATTTCGGCACGGCAGATGCGGTTGCTGCGGCCCTGTTCGGTTCCGTCGATTGCGTTCAGAGGAATCCAGTCGTAGCACTTCTCAGTTACCTTGAACTCAATCTTCTTGCCGTCTACCTTGCCATTGCGGTAGTTCGAGAAGAAGTACCCAAAATCGTTCGGGCCGTTCAGCTGGCCATTCTTGTAGTTGATGGATGTCGTCTTCTTGTCGAACGGGTAAAGGATGGTAATACGGCCTTCCAGCGAATTGTTGCGGAACGGAATCTTGGCCATGAGCATGCCCTTGTCGGAGAACATGTTCACCGTGCCGTTAATCTTGCCGCTCCTATAAGGAACTTCGAGATGCTTGAAGTAGTAATCCTGGCCACCCCTAGACTGTACATCGGACTCCTTGCCAGCGTTATCGATGGCGCCGTAGCGGTAGAACTTGGCAATCCCTTCCCTGTTGCCGTGCCTGTACTCGGCAGACCAGAGGACCTTGCCGTATTCGGGGCCCTGCCTATCCGGGTAACGAGGATCGTTTCCGTAATTCGTCGCCGTCCCGTGGAACCGGCCCGCGGAGTCCACAGACATCACGTTTTCTACGTAACCGTTGGTGAGGAACCCGGTCCACACGTTTCCGTCCTTGCAGCGGACATCGCTATAATCGGTAAAGCGGCCGATAGCATCGGGAACGAGGCCGTGAGGCACACCGGAGATGCTGAACACGCCCTTGACGCCATTTTCACCCCAGTCGGCCAGTTTCGGGGCATCGGGGCGTTCGTGATACTGGAAAAAGCACGGGATAGAAGCCGCCCTAGACAGGCGTTCCATGAAATACTTGCCGAAATCGGTCAGGCTGCCGTCATCCGGAAACTTTTGCGCAATGACTTTGTTGAGTTTTTCGCCCTCAGCAAAAAGGGCAAGGCTGAAGGCACTGCCGTTCAGATAGTTTACGCACTGGTCCAGATTGTTGTCGAATTCGCCACTTCCGTTAGTCTCGCAAGACTTGCTGCGGCATCCATAAAGTTCAAACTTGGGTTCGTCCCAGACCTTGATAATCTTCGGGGAGCCGTCACCTTCGCGCCAACCGAAACCGCCCTTCTCGCGGACCGTGTAGCAACCACAAAGCCACGTAGAACCGGCAAATTTCTTGGGTTCGATTTTCATGCGAATCTGTTCACCAAGGTCTATTCGGTTGATATTCTCCATCCAGCAGTCAAAATACTGGAACTGGTTATCTTGAGCCACGGCAACAGAGGAAACAGCCAAACACAAAGGCAAAATTGCTTTTATAAGTATATTATTCATCTTGTTGAAATATAATCATTAAAAAGCAAGTGCGCAACATCACACCGGCATCCATAACTATTTTATAACTATTTTACGACCAAAACACCGGAAATCACGGCCGGTCAAGGACTTGCATACGGGAAACAGCCTCCCTGAATTGCTCTGGAGGCGCCAACAGCGAAACCACTACCCAGCCGTCCTCGTCGAAGTCGAAGAAGAACCCGGGCTGCACCAGCACATGTTTTTCCCGGAGCAAACGGAGCGTCAATTCCTCGTCGTCCTCCCCCAGGCGGACAACCGCGTACCAGCCGCCAAGAACCTCGGGGCAGTACTTGGCCGGGAAGGCTTCGCGGAGGGTTTTCCAGTTTTGCAGGAGGCGTTCCTTGACGCGGGCCTCGTAAACGGCAGAATTTGCAAGTAGCGGGCGTGCCAATGCCTGTGCCGGGGCGGAAACGCTCAAATAAGCGTCTTCCACAAACTCGAGAGCGGCGCGAATCGGTTCAAACTGTTCATCGGGAGCATAAAAGGCCATCCAGCCGAGCTTGAGCTGCGGGGAACCGACAGTCTTGCTCAAGCCGTTCAGCCAGAAAATCGGGCATTTCGGCCCGTTGTCACACGAGTTTTCCCTCGCAGAATTGTCATTGCGAGAGTGCACAGCACTCGAAGCAATCTCCTGCACAGCATTTGAAAGAGATTGCTTCGTCGCTTCGTTCCTCGCAATGACATTTTTATTAAAAACATACTGCCAGGTTCGCGAGACTTTGTCGGAGAAAGCATAATCGCCAAAGACTTCGTCCACCACGAGAATCAGGTGGTTCTCTTCGCAGAAGCGGACGGCCTCGTTCCATTCCTCGCGCGAAATGCAATGGCCCGTGGGGTTATGCGGCGAGACAAGCAACAGGATTTTCGCCCTTTCCGGCGCAGCAAGCAGGCTGTCGGAATCGAGAACGAACCTAAATGCAGCACCCTCTCGTCTCCTCATAGGGGATAACTCTACTAAGGTGCTAAAGCACCTAGTATCGTATATCTCGTCAGTAGCGAGCTTGCGAGCGTTCTCTCGTCTAAGTTTTAAGAAATACGGGGCGCATTCCAAATGCTCCAGCTGCGCGAGCGTATCGAGCAGCGGGTAGCCGGGCATCGGCGTGAGGATGACATCGCCCGGATCGCAGAACGCCTTGAACAATACGGAATAAGCCTCGCTCGTACTTGCGGTAAGGATAATCTGGCCCGCATCAAAGTTGCCACCACGTTCGCGGTAGTACTCCACCACCGTCTCGCGCGCAGACTTCCAGCCCGCCGCATCCGGATTCCAGCAACCGAAAGATTCGCGACCTTCATCAACCGCGGCATTCAAGTCTATCGGCAACCCCGCCTTCACTGGGCTGCTTACCGTCATGTCAATGAACGAAAGTCCGACGGCATCCCCTTCACGACCATCCGCGACGGCACATTCCGCAAGCACGGCGGCCTTCGTGCGTTCCAATTCGGCAAAGAACGGCGACGGGGAAAGATCTTTAGGCAGGCGGGAAGAGAGCATAATTCTAACGAAAGATATATGCACAAAGATATTAAAAACTCCGAATCTAAACATCCAAAGTCATCATTTTCCTTCCGCTATGTCACGATATCCATCAAATCGTAGTACATGAGGCGCGTATGCGGGTCGTTGTCCTCGGCGTTCATGAAGCGGAAACCGTTCTTCTCGTAGAACGATACGGCATCCAAGTAGGCATCAACAGTCAGGAAACGGCAACCAGTCTTATTTTCAATAACAAACATGGACTTGATGATATTCAACAAAGTCGTTCCAAGCCGTTGCCCCTTCGCGTCAGAAGCAACCCCTAAACGGCACAGTTTGACCGCAGGATAGCTTTTCAATCGTTTCTCATTTGGAACCCCTCGCTTCTTGCGGAAGTGATTGAACTCAGTTTTGTCTTTGAAATCGGTTATCGCCACCTTGTCGTTTGCAAGACTGCAGTAAGCCAAGACCTTGCCAGGACTTGAAACATCTACGCACGCGTAGCTTACTGAATGCAAATGTTTTTGAAATACGGACGCTCGATGAAGGATAAAATCATCCAAATCAGCATCACCACAACTGAAATTCTTCACGACGTTACTCGGTTCCAACCGAATAAAACTATAATTGGAGTTATCTACACATTGTCGAACCACGGGTCGATACCTCCGTTGGCAGCTTCACGGGCTCGTTTCTCGGCCATGCCACGCTCGTAAGCCTTTTTAAAAAATTCGTAATCCCGCAGGCGCTGGGCACGAACTTCCGGAGGTTCCGGGTGCCGCTCTTCCATACGGGCTAAAAACCGACGAGCATCCTCGCCGTACAAAATAGGGGTCTCTCGAATTTCGCGAGCCATGTATCCTCTTTTGTTATGTCCATAAAAGAATGCTGGCAAAACGCCAAGCGGCAACCGTTCGGTTACATAGTATAAATATACCAAAAGAATGTTAGAAAAGCAATAGAGGCTCGAGACCTACTTTTTCCGGCGAATAAGCCCCGCCAGCACAATTGCGATGACAATGCCCGCGGGGAGCACGACAGCAATTGTCAAAAGAATCAGTTTCTGGAAGTCGGAAAGGCCCTTGAGCGACTGCTTGAAGTTCTTGAGTTTGACAAGCAAGCCGGGTTTGCCGCCCGAGGTGGAGCCGTCGGATTCCTGGCCCAAGTCCTCGGAGCCTGCAAAGGCTTCCCCCTTCGGAATCATGGCGAACAACTTAGACGCCGATTCCTTGACCGGACCTACAAAGCCGTCCAGCCTGGAGCGGTACTTTTCGTAATGCCTTTTGAAAGGGCGCTTGAGTTGTTCGAGCATACGGGCTTCCTTAATTGATTGTCACGGCCCTTCGGCAGGCTCAGGGACCTTAGGCCTTCTTGTACAAGAGGTTCACGCCGCCGAAGAGGGCGCGCATGTTCGCCTTGAGCGTATCGCTAGAGACGCCGCGGCCTTCGACTTCGGTTCCGTTCGCTTTCAGCACGATACGGCTGAGGCCACGGCCCGCCCACAGCTTGTCCTTCTCGGGCACAACGAGCTGGCGGTACTTCACGAGCTCGACCGGCATGCCGATTTCGCGCATGAGCATCAGGGCGGCCTCGATGGGGCCTTCTGCCGTCACGGACTTCACCAGCGCCTCGCCGTCCTTCTTGAAGTGGAAGATGAAGCGGTTCTCGTCGGGGATGACCTCGATGTTGTTGAACACCAGGCGGCCGTTCACGTTCACGCGCTGCTCGCGGAACACGTCCAGCACGCGCTCGGCACTCAGTTCGCCTTCCTTCTCGCTGCAGGCCTTCAATACCGGCTGCAGTTCGGCGGCTTCGGCCAAAGTCATCTTGTAGCCGAACTTCGTGATAATCTCGTACACGGCGGTGCGACCGCTCTGGCTCGTGAAGCTCAGGGCGTCGTTCTGGTGGCGGCCGATAATGGAGTAGTCGATCGGGCGGTAGGCGCCCTTCTTCATGTCCTTCGTCTTGGAGGCGCCATCCTGGTGGATGCCGCTACGGTGCACAATGGCCTCGGCGCCGATCAGCGGGGCGCGGGAGTAAATGCCGATACCCGACCACTGGGAAATCAAGATGGCCGTCTCGTAAATGCGTTCCATGTGCAGGCCGGTCTCTACGCCGGAATTGTGCAGCGCGACCGCGACTTCGTAAAAATTCGTATTGCCGCAGCGTTCGCCCAGGCCGTTCAGCGCGACTTCCAGCTGGGTCGCACCCACGAAGAAGCTTTCGACGGTGGCGGCAGTCGCCATGCCCAGGTCGTTGTGGCAGTGCACCGAAATCGTGATGTTCTTAGGCAGAGCCTCGTACACCTGCTTGATCTGGTTCACGTACAGCGAGGGGCGGTAACGTTCCACCGTGTTCGGCAGGTTGATGGTCGTCGCACCGGCTTCGACCACGGCTTTCAGCACGTCAATCACAAAATCCATGTTCTCGAGGCAGTCGCCGAAGTGCTCGGCACTGAATTCCACGTCGCCCTTGCTACCCACGAGCGACTTTGCAAGCGTCACGCATTTGACCGCCTTTTCCTTGACCTGTTCGGGGGTCAGGTGCAGCACGTGCTCCATCGAGAGCGGGCTTGTGGCGAGGAAGGTATGGATACGCGGATGCGGAGCAAACTGCACTGCCTCCCAACAACGCTGGATATCGCTTTCCACGCAGCGGGCCAAACCGGAAACCACGACGCGCTTTGCCACCTCGTCGCCTTCTTCGGCCATCTTCGCGGTGAGCTGCGCCAGTTCCTTGCAAGACTCAAAGTCCATCTCGCTCGAAGCCGGGAAACCGACTTCGGCACCCTGCACGCCGAGTTTCAGCAGTTGCAGGTAAACATCTTTTTTCTGAGCGTTATTCCAGGGCTTCGGGAGCGCCTGGTTGCCGTCACGCAGGGTGACGTCGTAAAAGAAGGGTTGTCTTGCGTTATTCTCGTTCATTTTTTATCTCCTTGCCAGTCCAATAAGGTGGCAAGCTCTTTTTTTGACCTAAAAATAGCAATTTGACCATAAAAAGAAGCCCGCATCCTCATTGGAGCGGGCCTTATGGTTTAAATCCTTGGTTAAAACTCTAAAAACGTCTTGAACCTATAACTTAAAAACCGGCACGCGCCCCAGAAGCGCATCCTAGTAGGTTAATAAGTCGTAGATTCAAAATCTTGTTCATATAGCCAAATCTAACAATCTGCCCGGACTTTGGCAAGTGTCGGCCAAAACACGGAGTATAAACAAAAATCCACTGCCGGGGTGACAGTGGACTTTTGCGGCGCTCGACCCGAGGTCCCTACGCTGCTATCGACAAATGTAATTGAAATTCTCGCAAAAAAGCGCTTAGTCATTGTAATATTTGTTTTTACAAAAAATTTGAGGACGTGTTTTAAAAATTGTTTACACAAGAAAATATTTTTAGCACATGTTCCCCTTATTTTTTACCTTTAAAGCGTGATTCTCCTTGTCGCCGAAAAGCCTTCAGTCGCAAACCAGCACTACCGCCCGATGCTTGAACGCATCGAAGGCGAAAAATTTACGCAGGGCGACGGCTGCCTTATCGGCAAGAACCACTGCATTACCTGGTGCGTGGGCCACCTGATTACGCTTGCACCGCTCGACGCCTACCCCGGTTTCGAAGGGGGCTGGAGGCTCTCGAACCTGCCGCTTTTGCCCGAAAAGTTCCGCCTGATGGAAATCGAGAGCACCAAAAAACAGCTGAACGTGGTGCGCCAGATGATGGAAAAGGCCGACGTGCTCGTGAACGGCGCGGATGCCGGCCGCGAGGGAAACCTGATTTTCGACCTGGTGCTCGACTACACGCCCGCCTTCAAGCAGAAGCAAATCAAGCGCCTGTGGGTGAACAGCTACGTGGCCAAGGATTTGGACAAGGCCTGGAAGAACCTGGAAGACGCCACCCAGCGCGTGAACCTGAGCTATGCCGCCCGCCTGCGCCAACGGGCCGACTGGATGGTGGGCCTCAATGCGACACGCGCCTACACGCTTACGGCAGGCCGCGGGAAGATGATTTCGGTAGGTCGAGTGCAAACACCGACCTTGAACCTGGTCGTGGAGCGCGATACCCTGGTGGAGCAGTTCAAGGAGCTGTACTATTACAGCGTCGTGGGGACGTGGAAAGGGTATCAAGCACAGCTAGTGAAACCGGAGATTGCTTCGGGGGACACGCCCCCTCGCAATGACAAGTCCGCACAATCCGACAAGAAGAATGTCATTGCGAGTGAGCAAAGCGAGCGAAGCAATCTCAAAGTAGCGGTGTTCGAGAAAGAAGCGGAGGCGAACGCGGTCGTGGAGCGCTGCAAGCCGCCCGCACCGGCGACCATCGCAAAGATCGACACGCAGCAGAAGAAGCAGTTCCCGCAAAAGCCCTTCGACCTCACGGAACTGCAGAAAGAAGGCAACAAGCGTTTCAAGTTCAGCGCCCAGCAGGTGTTGGACTGCGCGCAGAACCTCTACGAAAAGAAACTCCTCACCTACCCGCGTACCGACTCGCAATACCTACCCGACACCATGAAGCAGGAGGCCTACGCGCTCGCCCAGAGGCTTGCCAGCCCCGAACAGAAGGGCGTGATGCGCAGCGAAAGCGAGAACTTCGTCTTCATCAACTCGAGCAAGGTGACCGACCACTTCGCCATCATCCCGACCGGCGAAACCCCGAACGGGCTCCCTGAAATGGAGCAGAAGATTTACGATTTGGCGAAGGAACGCTTTATACAGGCATGGCTCAAGCCGTATGTATGGAGCGAAATGGAGGTGGTATTACAGACGAGAGACGTGGTTCGGCAAGCTCACCAACCGAGACGAGAGACGAGAGAGGGCTCGGGTCAGGATTCTGAAGTCGCGGATTTGTTCCGGTTGAAGCTGAAGCGCAATGAGGATTTGGGTTTCCGCGCCATCGTCAAGGAAGATGCAAAAGCCAAGAAAGGGAAAAAGACGAGAGACGAGAGACGAGAGACGAGAGAAAACACAACGGCAGAAGAATCAAAAGGTGACGGTGACGATATCACGAACCTGGTCGATACCTTCCCGGAATGGAGCGTGGGCGACACTTCCCTCTTCGACAGCGTGGAACTGCAGAAGAAAAAGAAGAGCAAGCCCAAGTACTACACCGAAGCGACACTCCTTGCCGCGATGAAGACTGCCGGCAAGCAAATCGAAAACGAAGAACTCGCCGAAGCCATGAAGGACCGTGGGCTCGGCACTCCGGCCACGCAGGCGGGCATCATCGAGACGCTCAAGAAGCGCGGTTTCATCGAAGCACAGAAGAATTACCTGGTCAGTACCGCCCGCGGGCGAGAAGTCATCGCGCTCATGGACGAGAAAGTGAAATCGCCCGAGATGACCGGCGAATGGGAGTACAAGCTCTCGCAGGTCGAAAAGGGGACGCTCACCCCGGTGGAGTTCCGTGACGGCATCGTGGAGTACGTGAAGCAGCTCTTTGCGGACCTTCATGCCCGCTATGCCTGCCAGTTCGAGCGCGAAACTGTGACCGAAAAACTGAATTGCCCCAAATGCGGTGGCGCGCTCGAAGTAGCCCCGTGGGGCTACGTGTGCCCGAACGCCGAATGCGGCTTCAAGTTCGGGCACACCGTGGCAGGCAAGATGCTCGCCCACTCCGAAGTCAAGGCGCTCCTCGCCGGCGAAACCGTCGGCCCGCTTTCCGGATTCAAGAGCAAGAAGGGAAGTGAATTCTCAGCCAAGCTCACACTCGACAAGGATTTCAACATCCAGTTCGCCTTCGAGAGTGACGGCAAGTTCCACGGGCAAAAAACGGATTACAAGTGCCCGCTGTGCGGAAGCCTTCTCGAAGAGAACAAGAACGCGATATTCTGCACGGGTTCAGCGCAGTCCGACGAGCACTGCAACTTCACGCTATTCAAGACCATCGCTGGCCACGCGCTGACCGCCGCCGAAATAAAAGAACTGTTCACGAACGGCCGCACCCCGCTCATCCAGGATTTCAAAAGCAAGAAGGGCACCGAATTCGCGGCAGCCCTCAAGTGGGGTGAAGGCGCCGACAAGGGCCGCACTGTATTCGAGTTCCAGCACAGGGACCTTCCCTGCCCCGTATGTGGCGACCAGCTCCGCTTCCGCAGCGGCACAGTAAACCAGGACGGAACAGAAACATCCCATGCGGCCTACATCTGCATGAACCCGCAATGCGGCTACGGCATCCCGCAGGTGTTCTACCAGCGCAAATTCACCGACGAAGAAGTCGAGGGGCTGCTCAAGAACAAGTTCACGCCCGTTCTCGAGCCGTTCAAGAAGAACGAGACCACCTTCCGCGCAGCGCTAGAGATCCGCGAGGGTGGCAAGCTCGCCTTCAATAAATTGACCGTCGAAGTCATATAACCCGAATTCACCATTATTGCTATATTCAAATCCATGAGCCTCAATTCGAACCGCATGGATACCTACCTGGCCTTCCTGGGAGTGGAGCGGAACCTTTCGCCCGCCACCATCCAGAGCTATCAGGAAGACTTGCGGCACTTTGTCGCCTGGCTCGACGAAACCAACCTGGACCTGAAGGATTTAACCCCAGAAAAACTGGACGAATTCCTGACGTTCACCGCAGGGCAAGAGGAATACTCCCCCACATCCATTGCACGACACTTCTCGAGCCTGCGCGGGTTCCTCAAGTACATGCAGAAGGAAGGCGAGTACGACTACAGCACCGAATCGATGCTTGAGCGTCCCAAACTGGGCCATTATTTGCCCCAGTACCTCACCCGCGAAGAAATCGACAGCGTATTCGAAAGCGCGGCGAACGGCAAGAACCCGCTCCGCGACACGGCGCTTTTCGAACTCATGTACAGCGCGGGACTCCGCATATCGGAGACCTTGGGAATCAAGCTCTCGCACCTGGACCTAGAAAATGAATGGCTCACCCCCATCGGCAAAGGCAACAAGCAGCGACTGGTTCCGCTCGGGAGCAAGGCGAAGGAAAACCTGCGCGCCTGGATTGAGGATGGCCGCCCCCTCACCAACCCGACTACGGACAACATCATCCTGAATTCCCGCGGCAAACCGATGACCCGCATGGGTGCCTGGAAAATCGTGCAACAACACACGGCACACCTTTCCAAACAAGTTTCGCCGCACACCTTCCGGCACAGTTTTGCCACGCACTGCCTAGAGGCGGGCATGGACCTGCGCGTCCTGCAGGAGCTCCTCGGGCATGCCGACATCAGTACCACACAAATTTATACACACATCGACAAGGAATTCATCAAACAGGAACACAGAATGTTCCACCCGCGGGAATTGGGCGGAAAATAACAGGGAATTGGCGCTCAAAACAGCCCCAAAATTGACAACATTGATGAATCTGGGTATATTTGGAATAAAATTGTAAGTTTTTTTTGGCGGAGATTGCAATGAAAAAAACATTCCTATCCCTTCTAGGTTCGGCACTCCTCGGAGCCGTCCTCATTACCGGCTGCGGTGACGACGACAGCAGCGAAAAGGTAACCCCAAAGAAGGTTGTCACGGAAGTCCCCTCGATTTTCGAGTTGGGCGCCTGCACCGACACCAACGAAGGAGATACGGTCTACGTGAAGGACAAGCACTCCGACTTCCTTTGCCTCGACCACGAATGGGTCGATCTGGGAATTCGTCCCGATTCCACGGACAGTGACAAGGATGTGAGCAGTTCCTCTAAAAAGAGTTCCTCCTCCATGTCCAAAGAAACTCTCACCAAGTTCATAGACTTGTGTAAGGGGTCCGGCGGTAAAGAAAAAGACGGCGTGTGTATCTGTAAGGGCGAGCTCTGCGACGTGGGTGCCGTCTGTAACGTTCTTTCAGGAATTTGCGGGAACCAGACCAAGCGCACCGAAGACACCTCTTCGACGAAAGAAACCAAAGACTCATCATCGACAAAAGAATCCAAGGACACCACTTCGTCGACTCTCAACTCCTTCGCTGACTTGTGCAAGGCGTCTGGCGGCAAGGCGAAAGACGGAAAATGCTCTTGCAAGAGCAACACCTGTGACGAAGGCGTTCTCTGCAATACAGTGACCAAAGAATGCGCGAATACGGGAGCCGAAGTCGAAAGCGAATGCGACGACAGCTACAAGAGCACGTGCTCCAACAGCCCCGCAAGCATCGGCGTTGTCAAGGAATGCGTGAAGGGTGTCGTCGTGAACCGCTCGTGCGGCACAGTATCTTGTAACGAAGAGGGCACAGACTGCGGCGAATGCCTCGACGACGTGCAGACCTGTGCCGAGGACAAGAACTTCAAGGCGACCGTCACCCGCTGCGAAAAGGGCAAGAAGGTGACCGAGAGCTGTGACGGAAATTCCTGCGACCCGCGCGACAACGGTTGCGGTGCGTGCACGAACTACGAACACACCTGCACCAACGATGACGAAGAAAAGGGAACCGTCTACGAGTGCGTCGCCGGCGAAGCCAAGAAGGCCGTTTCCATATGCGGCAACAAGTCGTGCCGTACCGACAAGGCCATCTGCGGCGAGTGCCTGAACGGCGAACTGAGGTGCGACAACGACATCAACAACAACGCCATCATGTACAGGTGCGTCGACGGGCAATGGGAAAGACTCCATAACAAGTATGACCCGCTCGACAAGGACAATTACAAATGTCCCGTCGCTTGTAGAGAAGGCACCGATCCACAGAAGATGGAAATCGAATGCGACATAAACCAATGTTCTGATTGTGACCCGTGCTGGGGTGAGCCAATGGTGGGATCACCCCCCAATCCAAATCCTTGCTACGACGAGGAACGTTGCAAACAAATTCTCAAGGATGAAGATCCCGACTACCCGCCGTTCAGGGATTTTGAAACGAAACAGAAATGGAAAGTCTTGATTCCTAGCAAAAAGATGGTAGCAAAAACCGTCCACGGGTACAACTGGATGAATCACAAACAAGTCTCCGATCCTAAAGAACGCGTGGAAGATTTCGAATTCGACCTTACTAACGAGACACGCCGCGTATCGTGCGACGCCCTGGGAACCTACTTCGGAGTTTGCCACAATTCCCTCCAGACCTGCATCAACAAAAGTTATCACGAAGGTGGATACATCGTTGCCTGTAGCAATGGAGAGCTCGTAGACCTGGATGGAAATAATGACGGAATCGCTTGCGCATGCGAAAATACAGGCAAAAACAGCCAGGGATGCTGCTGGAGTCGACAGGAATGCTTCAAGGCCGGTCACACCCTAGAAAATAAATGCTACAAGCCTTCCACCAATACAGAAGAAGGCTACGCCCATGGTAACAACGATTACAAGGAAGACTAGCAAAATATTCCAAAAAAAGTTTTAGCATAAGGAACCGCAAGGTTCCTTTCTTACTTATTGACGTATTATCCACGACAAACAGCGCAACCCTGGGAATTTTCATGTAAAGGGGATATATGTTTATCATGGATAATTATGACTTGTAGAATCTTAAAACTTGCCGTCTGCACGCTTTCCTGTGCGTTTTCGGGTGTATTTGCCGGTCCAGGCCTTGCCGACGGGGCAGCCAAGTTCCTCGGCAACATTCCGGTTGATGGCGAAGTCCCGGCTGATTTCGCGAAATACTGGAACCAGATTAGCCCCGATAGAGAATGCGTATGGGCCCAAGTCGAAAAGGATCGGGGCAATTACGATTTTACCAAGTGCGACGCAATTTATAACTGGGCAAAACAGAACGGAGTCCTATTCAAGTTCCGCACGCTCGTGTGGGGTTCGCAATACCCAGGTTGGATTCGCAACCTAAATGTCGAGGAAACCAGGGATGCCATTACCGCCTGGTTCGATGCCGTCGCGGAACATTACCCCGACCTGGAAATGATTGACGTGGTAACCGAAGCCGGCCGTGCATCGGAAAACCAGTATCATTCCGCATTCGGCGTAAACAACCACTTTATCGAGGCCCTGGGCGGCGACAACGATGGCGACTACAAGTTCGTGACTACGGCCTTCAAGATGGCTCGCGAGCGCTGGCCCAAGGCAATTCTCATTTACAACGACTACAATACGTTCCAATGGCAACGGGATGTTGGAATAAAGCTTATCAATACCATCAAAAAGAACGGTGCACCCGTTGATGGCTACGGATTGCAGGGACACGATTTAATGGCTACGGGCTCCGGCCCGACAAACTGCCTCAACTTCAACATGCTTAAAAGATACCTCCAAGAAATTATCGACAGTACGCAGATTCCATTGTACATTACCGAATACGATATAGGAACCACGGACGACGACATTCAGAAAAAATGCTACTCCGAACAAATCCCGCTCTTCATGGAAGAGGATCGTATTGCGGGCATTACCCTTTGGGGCTATATCTATGGCAAGACATGGGCATCTTGCAACGCAAAGGAACTAGGATGTTCCGGAATCATTAGGGATGGTGAGGACCGTCCGGCAATGACCTGGCTCAAGGAATACTTCGCGGAACACAAGGCAGACACCAAAAACAAGTGGATTTCCACATCTGAATTTCCGGGAGAGAAACCAACGGGAACAGGCAACAAAGACTCAACTATTCAGAATCCCCCATTGGCAATCAGTAACGCATGCCACCTGCAGGCAAACACACTCCAGGCATACGATGTATTTGACCTGAACGGCGTCCGACTCGGCCGCCTGCGCGCCTACACCATGGACGAGGCTGTTTTGACACTCCAAAATACTAGCGACATCAAGGTCCAGGGCGTCTACATGCTCCGCTCCGTGAAGAATGGCACCGTAAAAAGCGTGCGCATTGCACGATGAAATGAGACGTAAAATTCAAAATAACGCTCTATTGACAAATAGATATTTCATATATATATTATATATATGATTTTCGAGTGGGACGAGACCAAGGCAAAAACAAACTATACCAAACACAAGGTGTCGTTTGAATGTGCAATATTGGAAAAGGCGGTCAAAATGAAAAGCAACTATGACTTCAGCAAAGCGATAAAGAATCCGTATGCCAAAAAGTTGAAAAAGACGATTTGCATCAATATCAGCGAATCGGTTCTCTCCTATTTCAAGGAACTTTCCGAAAAAACGGACATACCTTACCAGACGCTAATCAACATGTTCCTTGCTCAAGCCAAAGCCGAGAAAATGGAACCAAAATTCATCGCAAAAACACCTCGAAAGAAGCAGGTTGCTTAATACAAGCGGGATGAAAGTCCCGCCTTTTTACTACATTTATCCCCGTCAAAATTTAAACCAAGGATTAACAATGAGCAAGAATTACAAGATTGCAGTGCTTCCGGGCGACGGTATCGGCCCCGAAGTGATGAAAGAAGCTGTCCGCGTGCTGGACGTGGTTTCCAAGAAGTTCGGCTTCGACGTGAACGCCGAATGGGCAAACGTCGGTGGCGCCGCCTACGACGAAAGCGGTTCCCCGCTGCCGGAAAGCACCCTCAAGCTGGGCGAAGCTTCTGACTGTATTCTTTTCGGTTCCGTGGGTGGCCCGAAGTGGGAACACCTTCCGCCAAACCTGCAGCCGGAACGCGGTGCACTCCTCCCGCTCCGTAAGCACTTCAAGCTTTTCTGCAACCTCCGCCCGGCCCGCGTCTATAAGGAACTCGCAGGCGCTTGCCCGCTCCGTGCCGACATCGTGGGCGACGGTTTCAACATCCTCACCGTCCGCGAACTGACGGGTGACGTTTACTTTGGCCAGCCGAAGGGCCGCGAAGGCGTTCCGGGCTCCAAGGAAGAAATCGGTTTCGACACCATGAAGTACAGCCGCTACGAAGTCGAACGCATTGCCCGCTTCGCTTTCGATGCCGCTATGCTCCGCAACAAGAAGGTCGCCTCCATCGATAAGGCCAACGTGCTCACCACGAGCGTGCTCTGGCGCGAAGTCGTGAACGAAGTCATCAAGGACTATCCGGAACTCACACTCGAGCACCTCTACGTGGACAACGCTGCCATGCAGCTCCTCAAGCGCCCGCGCGAATTCGACGTGCTCCTCTGCCCGAACCTCTTCGGCGACATCCTCACCGACGAATGCGCAATGCTCACCGGTTCCATGGGCCTCCTCCCGTCCGCTTCTATCGCCGAAGGTTCTTTCGGTCTGTACGAACCGGCCGGTGGTTCCGCTCCGGACATCGCTGGCAAGGGTATCGCTAACCCGCTCGCCCAGATCCTCTCCGTGGCCCTCATGCTCCGCTACACCTTCAAGGAAGAAGAAGCGGCCAAGGCTATCGAAGCGGCATGCGAAAAGGTCATCGCCCAGGGCTTCCGCACTGGCGACATCTACCAGGAAGGCTGCACCAAGGTCGGTACGACCGGCATGGGCGACGCTATCATCGCAGCTCTCGGCTAACTACATTGTCATTCCCGGCAGAGCCTGTCCTAAGCGACAGTCGAAGGAACCAGGGAATCTCCTTTTACAGATAAAGCGACCGGATTTCTCCGGCCGTTTTTTTGTTTCCCCTACCCCCAAAAAATTACGGGTCAATGAAATAAATCTTCTCTATTTCGAATTCAGCCGATAGCGAGTACGCGCCTCTGGGAATTTGATATTTGAATCCCGCAAGATGTTTTATGGCAGTTTCTCTATCGATCTGGTTGCTAGACCATGGAAGAAAGTCATCCCACAAAAAGCAGCTCGGGGCAGCCCTGGGAGTCAATTCTACTGCATACAAGGTATCGTTCATAACTGCATTCAGCGAATCGCCCATATCCAGCATGACTTTGCCAATTCCATGGACATAATGCATAAAGCAAACTCCGTCCTTGTCGCTTACATCAAAAACAGCATGCCCCTTCTTCCCCTTTTTCCCATCAAGCCAAACGCCTAAAGATATATAGACGTCATCTGTATCTTTCGCAGTGAAGACGGCCGTTCCTTCTTCATTGTTCCATTCGACATGTGAAACACCGCCTTGCGCAGAATCATTTTCGTAAAAACCCACATATGTTCCCGTTAGGCTATCAACTCCTGTTTCCTGATTTGCAGTCGAAGCATCCCAGATGATATTTTCCTTGTTTTTCAAGGCTTTCACACAGGCGTTGAGATTATTTTCTGCTTTTTGAATGGAAAGATTTTTAGCTACCGTAAAAACTTCAACAGAATCTTTATCATTCTTGATTCCTAGTTCCTGCAACAAATCTTTATATCCTTTTGTATAATACACTTGATCGCTCTTACACCGGATAGACTTGATAAAATAAACAAGGATATTGAAATTATGGACATTTTCAATCAAGGGTTTCGTCTTTAAATACCTCTGGGCACAACTCCGGGTTGCCTCGTCTACAGACTCATCTTGCGACAAGGAATCCAATTCGCCCTTATATTCCGCATCGGCAATTTCATCCGCATTCCAAGAATAATCCATCGCATAAACGGATCTTGCATCAAGAGTTTCCTCGACACTGCAAGAATCCGGGACATCTTCCGGATTGAGAGGATCCTGGTGGATAACAAAGCACTGATAATCTATATCATAAGTCGTATCCCCATCCATTCTCTCCACACGAGGACGAATAGATGCACACGTATGCCTATCAAAGCTCGATGGATTCCTCATGTTTGGGTCTTCGGTAGACCCTGCAACAGATGAATCATTTTCGGAGCACGCCACCCAAAAAAACATTGTCCCCAAAACAAGTAAACTAAACAGATTCTTTTTCATTTTTCGTTTCCTCCAAGCTATTCAATTTCCATGTCATCGGAAACAGTTGCAAATTCAGACGGTAAATCTGATCGGCATCTTCTGCATCCGAGGCAATATTGACAATTTTTTTCCTGAACGCATCCACTTCTTGTGCAATGCGCTCGTAACATTCGCGATTGACCGTAAAAGTCAGTCCCGAAATACTCCGGTCTTGCGGTTCAAAACGTTCGATGGATTCCGCGGCAAGTTCCAGCATTTTCCGCTGCATCGCATGCACTGCGTAAACCATGCCATCCTTGGACGCAGTAACGTTCTTTTCGGTCTGGCGGTATGCTCCGTCGGATCCCTTTTTCAAGAATCCCGCCTTTGTCAAGAATTCAAGCGAAGAACTCACCTCGGCAGCTGAAATTTCATTACAGCACATTTTCGCCATCGTGCCCGGAGTCGCCCCCGGCATCATCGGAGCCAGTTCGCGGATGACCGGATTTTTCCAGCCGTCAAAATACTCCACCGCCTCCTTGTCGACGACGCGCACCCTGTACTCCAGCGCAATCTTCTGCATTTCCTTAAGGTACGCCGCCTTGCTTTCGCCGTCCTTGGCGTTGCCGTAATTGACCATCGCCTTGAAGTAATCCACTTCGTAGCCGGTAAGCCCCATGGCATTGATCATCCGGTCTATTTTCGCGCGGCTCAGATTGCTCTCGCCTTCGCTGACAAGCCTCAAATAAGTCGGTGACGTAAACCCCGCCACCTTCGCAAATTCCCGCCAGGAGAAGTACGAAGTCCTTTTGCGTTCTTCGTAATAATCCTTGATCAGGAGGTGATAATCTTGGTATTCCACAATCGGTTTCATGATTCCAAATATAAGTCAATTTTTTAGAAAATGACACAAAATATTTTATTTTTCTAAAAAATCTAGTGCTTTTTTAGAAAATTTTTCTATATGACACACCTTTCCATTTATATGACACAAAGAAAAAGCCACCGAAAATCGGCGGCTGCGTTTACCTAGAATTTGACCATTAGTTTTTTAGCACGTTCTTGTTGAACTCTTCCGGAGTCGTGAACGTGGGGACAATTTCGTGCAAGGCCTTTATGGCCACGTCGTCTTTGTTCTCGGCTGCGGCGCACTTGAGTTTCCAAAGGTCCACGACAAACTTGTCCGCATCGATTTCTATTTGCTTCCCGATAAAAATCAATTTGTTTTGCGTACTCTGGAGGCCCTCCTCGTTCATGAGAAGTTCTTCCTTGATCTTTTCGCCGGGACGAAGCCCCGTAAACTTGATTTGCACGTCCTTGTAAGGCACCTTGCCGTACATGCGTATCAGGTTTTCGGCAAGCGAGAGAATCTTTACCGGCTGGCCCATGTCGAGCACGAAGATTTCGCCGCCATGGGCAATACTTGCGGCTTCCATCACCAGGCTAACGGCTTCCGGGATAGTCATGAAATAGCGGATAATGTCCGGGTGCGTCACCGTCACCGGTTTGCCCTGCTCGATTTGGCGCTTGAACAGCGGAATCACGCTGCCATTGCTACCGAGGACATTGCCAAAACGCGTCGTAACAAACTCGGTCTGGCAGCCATTCTGCTGGCACAGGAACTGCACAATCATCTCGCAGCAGCGTTTGCTCGCGCCCATCACGTTTGTTGGGTTTACGGCCTTGTCAGTGCTGATCATCACAAACTTACTGACCCCGTTGAACATGGCAAGCGTCGCCATGTTGAACGTCCCGATGACATTGTTCTTGATGGCTTCCATCGGGCTAGCTTCCATGAGGGGAACATGCTTGTGAGCCGCAGCATGGAATATCACGTTGGGCTTGTACTGCTTGATAATCTTGTTCATCCTGAAGAAATCACGGACGCTCGCAATGAGGGTTACCAAGTCCAACTTGTCCCCGTACTCCATCACGAGTTCTTGCTGGATTTCGTAGGCGTTGTTTTCGTAGATGTCGACAATGATAATCTGCTTCGGATTATACCGGGCTATCTGGCGGACGAGTTCGCTGCCGATGCTGCCGCCGCCACCCGTAACCATGCAGACCTTGCCCTCGATAAACTTGCGGATATCCTCGTTATTGAACTTGACGGATTCTCGCCCCAGGAGATCCTCGACCTTGATGTCGCGGATTTGGCTCATGAAATGCGTGGAGCCGTCTTCCGACGGAGATTCCAGCAAGGAGCCGATAAACGGAAGTACCTTCACCGGCAGTCCCGTTTTGCCGCAAATATCCAAGATGACCTGACGGTCCTTCGGCGGACAACTCGGAATGGAGAATATAATCTGTTCAATACGTTCCAATGCTGCAATTTTGGGGATGTCACTCGTCGACCCCGCAACAACGACACCGTTCAGCGTGGTACCGAGTTTTTGCCGGTCATCATCGATGAGGCAGACCGGCTCGATCTTGTAGGCGTCGGTACTGACATGGCCTTCACGGGCATCCACCTTGTTGTTTGCAATCTCGTCGAGCAGCATCTTGGCCGCGTTACCGGCACCGATAATCATGGTGCGCTTATTCTCGGCAGCCTTGGCCCCGGTCGCCACAAGGCTCACGAACGCGCGCTTGAAGATGTAGCGGAACATGCAGATGCCGACCGTCGCGACCGTCGCATGCAATATGGCAAATTCCCAGGCGCAGTCGCCCTTGATGACATAAACGAACACGTTCGCGATAACGATACCCGTTACCACGCCATAAATGCAGCTGAAATAGTCCTTGGTGCTAAAGTAGCGCCACATCCTGTTGTAGGCGCCAAAGAACAGGAGGCTCCCGAAGCAGCAGATAGATGTCGTCAAAAAAACGACGAAAAGGTCCGGTCGGCCGATGCGGTTGGCAAAAAGCGGCAAGGGATAATTCACAATCAAGCCGGCAACCACGACGATAAAGGCATCGGCAACGGCAAGGATTCTCTTGCGCAGCCTAAAGTTATTCAGGATTTCCTTTATCTTTCCCATACTGGACGGCCTTTCTCCCTTCAAAAAGTCACATACAAAATAGAAAATACATTCTCAAAAAAAGCGTTACCACATAAAAGAAACCCGAACATAGGCCGATTTTTCATCGACAAACGTGAACTCGGCAAAATAAGCCACGTTCCGCCCTTGGAAACCGACCGACGGGGCAAGTGTGTAAGCCAGCGGAGCCCCGTGGGTAAAGCGCTTTTCGACAGTCTTGTACGGGTCATCTATGTTGCTACCGTAATCGACCCCCTTCCAGAGCCACTTGTTATGGAGTCCGACAAAAAGGTTCCGGCCGAAGCCCCCTCCCGGAAATGATGGTGCCGACCCAAAGCCGAGCCTTGCGTACAGAGTCCAGTCGACCGCCAGCGAGTTCGGACCGTTGGGATTGCCCAGCGGAGCCCCGAGGTGCGCCATCTGCGCCTGCGCCGTGTCGTAATGGCAATAGGTATACGGCTCCACGCGCGCGATTTCGGCAATGGAACCGGCCTCGACGCGGTAACCACCCACATAGAAATCGTGCGCAATTTGGATACCGGCCATCGCCGCCCAGCGGTTGTTGCTGTACTTGTTCTCGTAAACGGCGTAAGGAGATTCCATATCGTCCAAGAAAAATTCGCCATACAAGCGGGCCAGGCCCAAAAGCTGCAAGTTCGCATCTAATGCGAGAGCCCCGTTGTTCACTCGCTCAGTGTAATTCCCTTTCTCGATAAACAGGGGCACGATGGGGACGAAGAGCCACGGCTTGTTCTCGTTATAGAGAATCTGGATTTCGCTCACCCCTAAGGAGAGTGCGCCAAGGGCCAGTTCGTAGCGGTGCGCGTACATGTTCCTGTCGTTCAGGTTGGCCTTGCTGTAGCTCCAGGAATTCACGCGGAGGTCGGCATAGGCACTGAAAATGCGGAGCGGACCGAACGTGAGGTCCAGCGTAAGCATATTGTACGGCAGGGCGAACTGGTTCAAGGTCAAGTTGTTGTAATAGCCGGGGCCAAAGTGCAGCACGTCGCGAGCCAGCTGGAGGCGGGCAAAAGAATAGTTGAAACCCATGTGGGCACGGTACCGCGCAAAACTCACGTAGTTAAGGCCGCCGCGATCTTCGTTCTGGACGTCAAACACCTCGCCGTCAAAACTCTTGGGCTTGCCCGCCGAATGCCCCTCGGCATAAATTCTCGCATCAAGGTCAAAGTCCAAAGAATCCGCATACCCGCGCACGAACAGTCCGCCATCAAACGCAGGCCAGATTGTATCGCCAAGAGCATCGCCCCCCCGGTAGTCCAGCCCCACGACCGGAGATACAGCAAAAGCGTACGTGTGTGCGTTAGGCCCCGAACCAATCGAATCGGCCAAATACGCCAGGGCTCCGCGTTCCGTCATATGAAAATATTTGCGGAAATCCTTATTACGTTCAGGATAGGTGAAAAAATGCCGCCCCGGAGCCACAGTCTGGCCATGGTAAACGAAAAGCATCGGGGCATAGTCCAACTGGCGCAGATTACGGGTCCGCTCGGAACCAAGCACGGTTCCCTGGTAGCCGGCAAACAGTTCAGCGCACAGCAATAAACAAACGACAAAGACAAGACGCATTTTCATTCCTTCTTTAAAACAATATAATAAAGAAAGAAGTATCGCTCAACCACTAGGCCTTTATAAAGCGCCTGTTCATCTCGACATCGAATTTAGTCATGAGATTGTTCCACTCCACCCTATCGTTGGAGCAGTTGGTAATGAACGCCTTCTGCTGCTGGACAAGTTCTGTCATTTTGCGGATTTCCAGCGGACGCAGTTCAAAAGCATGAATCTTGCTAGCCAGCGCTGTACACTGCAGGGCGTTAATCATGTAGTCGAACATGTATTCCTTGATTTGCTCGATGACTTCGATTTCGTCCCTGCGGAAAAAAAGGTACTTGTCGTACAGAAGCATCTCGATCTTGTTGACAAACACGCCGAACATGTTCACGTCTATTTCGGCATTCGGAGAAAGAATTTTGTCGTTGAGTCCGTTGCTTACAAAGAAATCGGCATTGAGAATGGCGGCACGAATCTGGGTCAGGTACTTCATGTGCTCGCGTCTCGTATTCAGATCGTTACGGACCATTTCGATGACGATTGCCGTGACAAGCACGATTATTCCACCGAATAATCCGCAAACAATCGATACAACGTAATCATGTTCCATTTCCAATCCCTACCAGACCCGCCAAATTTAGAATCTTAAGCACTCCTTCAGAACATCGTAACGAAAAAATCAGTTAAAAGAATGTATTTTGCACACTCGTTCTAAAGCAAAAAAATGCCGGGAAACGGCCAGAAGGCCGTCCCCGGAAGAACAGGGAGTTCAGCTAAAACCGAATTCGGTCTATTACTTTGCCTTCTTGATCTTGGCGACATCCTTGTTGATGTTCTTGAGGGCCTTTTCGAGGACCGGCAAGCCAGCAGTGCCCGGATTCTTGACCTTGAAGGAATTGATGCTCTTCATAAGCGCATCAGCCTTCTTGGCGACAGAATCAAGCACAATCACGCCACCAATGGGCTGTCTCGGCTTTTTCTTTTTCGGCTTTTTCGGCGGAACTAGGACGATCTTTTCGCTAGGGCTCTTTTTCTTTGCGGGTTTCTTAGCTGTCTTTGTTGCAGTCTTTGCTGCTGTTGTTGTAGCCATTTTATTTTTCCTTTTTTAGGGTGAGATGTGTTTTTTATTTGCTTTTCTTAGCAACTCTTTTGGTTACTGCCGGAGCGAGCTCTTTCTGGTTTAGCAATTCAACTCTCCCCAATTGTCCGTTATCAACCAGAGAGACGAATCGGCCCGTAGAATCATTTGTAAAGACTGTATCCACCAATCTTTCCGGATTTTTCAAAAGCGTGTTAACCTGTGCAACGCTCAAATTATTCCTCAAGCGGAACGCCTCACGTTCTTCCTCATATCTAAGAATGAGATCGTGCAGGGTTTTGCCGCCGTTCCATCCCAGTTTAATATACATTCGATTTACGTCTGTAACAGCCGAAAAAATCGATTTAACGTATTTAGCTTTTGTTGGCATATTGTTTTCTCCTTTCTGTTGTTTGTGTGGAACTCTAGAACAACCCGCCTTCCGCCTGGTACTTGGCAACAGCGTCGTCGCATATCGCGGTCAAAATCCGTTCATGGGAGCAAACTTCTGCGGACACCCCATGTATCGAGCCAGTCGTATAGAACGCAGTACATCCACATTCGTGGGCATCACAACGATAACGAATTCCGCATCCGGCACATTCCGGTTTGTCGGTTTTCAAAAAACACTTGATTTCCTTGGCAACAGGACCATTGAATATGCGATTTTTGGAATCACACACGTTTCCAAGAGCATATTTCGCATCCTTCTTGCTGGATATGAATCGGCTGCACGGGAAAATGTTCCCGTTCGTGGCAACGCCGATTCCCCCCTTGAATATCATACACGTGCTGTTTCTCTGGCGGAGCCCCAACACATGGAATGCGACCTTGTCCTGGATAGTCCCGAGATAGAACGACGAATTCTTCCGTTTTTCCTCCAGCCAGAACAGGGCCAATTTCTGATATTCGAGCGAGAGCTTGTCCAGATCCTCGACAGTCCACTTCCCATCGAAATCGACCCCTGTCGTCACCCTTTCAAAGCCCTGTTCCTTAATCCAACGAATAGACTTGGCCAAGCCCCTGACATGCCGACGAGTAACAACAGAAAGGACAACCGTGTCCATCTTTATCAAATCTGGGATATGGGGGGCGATATCGGCAAAGGAACCGCTACCGTCCTCTTTTTTTCTCGAAATATTGTGTTTTGCGGCAGGGCCATCAAGAGAAAGGTAAATACGGAACTTTTCACGTTTAAAGAAGGCGATTTTTTCCTTGTCAAGAAGCGTGCCGTTCGTATTCACGGCAAAACAGAGTTCAAAGCCGGCCGGCAGTTCCTCGCGACGTTCCTTCACCAGTTTTTTCGCAAAGCGCACTCCCTTGCGAATAGAATCCATACGTAAGGTAGGCTCACCGCCAAAAAAAGTGATGTAAAAAAAATCCTGTTTGAGTTTTAAAGTTCTCTCGAAAGCTAGAGTTATTGCCTTTTCCAAGATTTCATCGGACATGACCAAAGCGCGCTCCGCATGACTTACCTTGTAGTAGCAATAGCTACAGCGCAAATTGCATTGTTCCGTAAGACTTAGCAATAAATTCATTTCTTATTTTATCTCAAATAATTTCTATATAGAAAAGAATATAAACTAAAATAACTAAAAAAAGCACAAAAAATAGCAGTAAACAAGTATTTACATTTTGCGACCGATTTGCCTCCGGAGGATCGACAACCGGGGCATCCGCCAGAACATTTTCATACATCACCTTGAGTGAAACAAGGCGTCCGTTTTGAGACATCGACGATTGAAGCTCAACAGATTTTACTATATTTACCCTCGTAATTTTTTAACCCTGCCTGCGGCAAAATTTGCCGGGCAAACCAAAAGGAAGAAACAATGGCTGACAATCTGTCCGTCCTCGGCAAGGCCCGCAAGGCCTACAAGCCGAAACTCCCCGCCGCTCTCCGCGACGGCGCTCTCAAAGTTGCTCTCGTGAAGGGCAAGCCCACCGAATCCGTCCGTGACCAGGCCAAGATCAAGGCTCTGTTCCCGAACACCTACGGCGCACCGTACATTTCCATGAAGAAGGCTGCCAAGGCCCAGGCCGGCAAGGCCCTCAACGTGGGCGTGGTGCTCTCCGGCGGCCAGGCTCCTGGTGGACACAACGTGATTGCGGGTATCTTCGACGGTATCAAGAGCATCAGCCCCAAGAGCAAGCTTCTCGGCTTCCTCGGCGGCCCGTCCGGCCTCGAGAACGGCAAGTTCATCGTGATCAACGAAAAGATCATGGACTCCTACCGCAACACTGGCGGATTCGACATCATCCAGTCCGGCCGTACCAAGCTCGAAACCGAAGAACAGTTCAAGAAGTGCATGGCTGTTGCCAAGGCCCAGAAGCTCGACGCTATCGTGATTATCGGTGGTGACGACTCCAACACGAACGCAGCCGTTCTCGGTGAATACTTCCAGGCCAACGGAGCTAGCTGCGTGGTTTGCGGCTGCCCGAAGACCATCGACGGCGACCTCAAGAACGAATACATCGAAACCTCCTTCGGTTTCGACACCGCCGTGAAGACCTATTCCGAACTCATCGGCAACATCATGCGCGATGCCAACTCCGCCCAGAAGTACTGGCACTTCATCAAGCTCATGGGCCGTAGCGCTTCTCACATCGCTTTGGAAGCCGCTCTCCAGACCCACCCGAACATCTGCTTGATCTCTGAAGAAGTCAAGGCCAAGAAGATGAAGCTCAAGCAGGTCATCAAGTACGTTGCAGACGTCGTCGCTGCCCGTGCTGCTGCCGGCAAGAACTTCGGCGTGGCCCTCATTCCGGAAGGCCTCCTCGAATTCATCCCGGATGTCGGCGTGCTCATCGCTGAACTTTCCGAAGCCCTCGCCCACCACGAAAAGGATGTCGAAGGCCTCGACACCGCTGCCAAGGTTGAAAAGCTCTGCCAGTGGGTTTCCAAGGCTTCTGCCGAAGTGCTCAAGAGCCTCCCGGCCTTTGTGCAGGCCCAGCTGATGCTCGACCGCGACAGCCACGGCAACGTGCAGGTTTCCCTCATCGAAACCGAAAAGCTCATCATCGAAATGGTGAAGAAGGAACTCAAGAGCCGCAAGACCTTCAAGGGCAAGTTCTCTGCTCTCAACCACTTCTTCGGTTACGAAGGCCGCTGCGCCGCTCCGTCGAACTTCGACGCCGACTACTGCTACAGCCTCGGCTTCACCGCCGCCGTGCTCGCCTTCAACAAGATGAACGGCTACATGAGCTCTGTCCGTGACCTCACGAAGGGCATCGAAAAGTGGACTGCCGGTGGCATTCCTATCACCATGATGATGAACATCGAACGTCGTCACGGTGCCGACAAGCCGGTGATCCAGAAGGCTCTCGTCGAACTCGACGGTGCTCCGTTCAAGTTCTTCGCCAAGAACCGCGACGTTTGGGCCACGACTGAATCCTACACCTATCCGGGTCCGATCCAGTACTGGGGTCCGTCTGAAGTCTGTGATGTCACGAACTTCACTATCAAGCTGGAACGTGGCGCCCTGAAGGTAAAGTAATAATTTGTTTTTTGGGGGCATCTACTTCGTTGCCGAAGCCCTCACGTACGACGTGTACGCTACGGGCTTCGGACGCCTTGTATCTGCTCCCTAAAAAATCAAATTCTTAATCGTTTTTTCCCTCGTATTTTTGCGGGGGATTTTTTTTCGTTTCTCAAAAATTTCGTTTATTTCATTTTTACATTGCAGCCTTTGAGCGTGGATTTGCTGCTGCTATAAATTTTTTACTACCTCTTTTCCCAAATGAATTGTATTTTATCTTGTGGATGTTGTAATCTCGATTTTTTGGGGATTTTATGAGAAAACTAACTTATATCGCCTTTTGCATTGCTTCTTTTACTGCGTTTGTTTTTGCTGACGCACCCGAAATCACCCCGACTCTTCCAGACACCGACGAAGACGGATGTTATCAAATCGAAACTGCCGATCATTTATATGGATTTGCAGCCCTGGTCAACGGGACCCTCGATAGCACCGATAGAAACAAGACTGCCTGTGGCATTCTCGTCAAGGACATTACAGTAAACGAAGGAGTCCTCGATGAAGATGGTGCGCTGAAAGCCGACGAAGATGACCTCGCCCCTTGGACTCCGATTATGAGTTTCGGCGGAAAGTTTGACGGAAACGGCAAGACGATTTCTGGGCTTTATTTCAAGGGCGGGACAAAAGATACGGTCGGTTTGTTCGGTTCGATTGGCAAAGATGGCAATCCTACAACCATCAAAAACGTGGGCATCGTCGATTCTTATTTTGAAACGGAACACATTTCGGGCGGTATCGTGGGCATCGTGCGTTCAGACGCCAACATTACCATTTCAAAAGTCTACAACGAGGGCACCGTCATCGGCGACACTGCGGGCGGAATTATTGGCATTACCAGCCAGAAATCCGGAACAACGCACATCTACAATGTATACAACATAGGCACCGTCACTGGCAGCAAGGTTGCCGCAGGCATCATTGCCGCTGCCGGAGGAAAGGTTTCCGTCACGAATACATACAACCTCGGGGATATTTCCGGGGATAAAGTTGCCAACGGAATCATCGCACACGCCAAGAGCGAATCGACTATTTCCATCAAGAATTCGTTCATCCTCGACTCTCTCAAGGTCAAAACCGACGACTCCACTCCGAAGGGAGCTAGCAAGGCTTCTCAAGCAGAATTCGAAAACGGCTCGGTCGTCCTTTTGCTCAAGAACTATAAGGACAACGACGTCAATGGTTCCGTATGGGGTCAAAATGTCAAGAAAGGATCGCATCCTGATTTCAGCGGTAAAATCGAAGGCATTGTCATTTCTAAATACACGCTCGTCATCGCCAAGAACGATACGGTGAAGGGCCAATACATCGTGGGCATCGGCATGGACCTCCCCACCCCCAGCCGCCAGGGATTTTCGTTCAAGGGTTGGTTCGACAACGACGGATTCGAAGGCGACGCAGTAACCTCGATTTCCAAGAAAGACTCCAGCGACCTGACTTTCTATGCAAAATGGGAAGAAATTCTCTGCAAGCTCTCCCTGTCCGTCAACGACACCACAATGGGTTCTGTTTCAGGCGCAGGAAAATACTCTTGCGGGAAAGAAGTCACAATTGAGGCAACCGCCCTGGACGGCTATACGTTCAAGGAATGGAACGACAATAACACCAAGGCTTCGCGCACCGTTACTGTAAAGACGGACACCTCGTTCAAGGCGACCTTCAAGGCAAGCACATACAAGGTCACGCTCCACAAGGGCGAAGGCAAGCTAGAATCTGAACTGAATAGCTACACCTACGGCAAGGGTGCCGACCTGCCCAAGGCGACCCGAACAAACTACAAGTTCGACGGATGGTTCGACAACGACGAATACAGCGGCGACGCCGTTGAAAAGATTTCAAAGACAGACAAGGGCGACAAGGAGTTCTGGGCCAAATGGACCAAGGTGGCCTCGTCGAGCAGTTCGTCCAAGCCTGCCTCAAGTTCCTCTGCCAAGTCTTCCAGCAGCAAGGGCAAGAGCAGCTCTAGTAACAAGAGTAGCTCTAGCAGCAAGGGTAAAAGCAGTTCCAGTAGCAAGAAGGTTTCCTCCAGCTCTATTTCCAGTTCCTCCAGCAGCGAGTCCTATAATTTCAGCCTCGTAAAAGTCACCCCCAAGGAACCGAAAAAGGCCAAAGGCTGCTACCAGATCGAGACCGTCGAGGAACTATTCGGATTCGCCGCCATCGTGAACGGCACTGACGGTATGAAACGAGATTCCGCCGTATGCGGCAAGCTCGTCGAAGACATCGTCGTGAACAAGGACCTGCTCACGGAAAACGGACGGGTAGACACAAAGAAGACCGAGATTACTCCATGGACTCCGATAAAGGGGTTCACCGGAATGTTTGACGGCAACAAGAAGAAGATTTCTGGTTTGTTCTTCAAGGATTCGGCCCACGCGGTAGGCCTCTTCGGCTCCGTCACTGGCGGCTCGGAAGACGACCCCGTCATCATCAAAGATCTCGGGCTTGTCGATTCGTACATCGAAGGGTACACATCTGTCGGTAGCATTGTCGGGACAGCAACCGACGCTTATCTTTCCATGTCGGGCGTCTACAACACGTCTACCGTCGTCGGCTACAACAACGTCGGAGGGCTCGTGGGCACAGGAATCGTCGACTCGGAACAGGACACGGTCAGCAAGTTCATCCTGACCCTCACCAACTGCTACAACGCAGGAATGGTCGACGCAATGTTCACCGGAGGTGGTATTATCGGTGTTGCCGGCGAAGTCGTCACCATTTCCAATTCGTACAACTTCGGCAAGGTGATTGGCACGGAACATTCCGGAGCCCTGATTGGCGCGCACTACAACGGCATACGCATCACCATCAAGAATACATTCTATCCCGAAAAGCAGAGTTCTAGATACGGCGGAGATTCCGCAAAAGAAGAAAATTTTAAGAACGACACCATCCTGAAAAAGCTCCACGATTACAACTACGAGGGCATCAACGGTTCCATCTGGGGCAAGGCCGAAGGCTCCGACCTGCCAGCCCTGACGTATGAATCGGGAAAAGCCAACAAAGACGCCATCGTCGCAGCAAGGCCGTTCCAGCAGTTCAGCGTCAAGGCAACCGGACATATCGTGAATATCGACGGAGCCCAGGCCGGAGCAAAGATTGTCGTCACCGACATGCAAGGACACCTCATCGCAAGGGATATGTCGACAGGCCACGGACTGACCATCGGCATCCCGCATGCAGGCACATATATCGTCCGAATCGGGAACCAGGTCAACATGGTGACAATCAAGTAAGCAAACAATGGACAACCAACCCGTCATGACGGAAAACACTCCTTCTGCGGATACGCAGAAGGGAACTCTGCAAAGCCCACAGGGACATCGCGAAAAATATGCCGAATGGCTGCGCATCATAGCAGCCTTCACAGTCGTTTTCCAGCATACGGTAACGTCGGCCTGGTACGACACCCCCGTAAGCACACCCGACTTTTTCGTGTTGACATTCCTGAACAGCCTAACACGATTCGGGGTGGGCGTTTTCATCATGATTAGCGGAGCGTTCATGCTTTCGCCGAAGTATCCGCACCCGCCGCGCAAGATATTGAAGCATAACCTCACCAGGATTGTCGCACTCATCGCCTTCTGGGTCGTCTTTTACGGCATCGTAGATGCCCTATGCGTAGGAATCAAGAACGGCGCGGGAATCGGGGAAACCATCGTAAACGTAATCTCCGCTCCGGTGCTGCTGTTCACGACACCGGCAACGCACCTATGGTTCCTGTATGTCATTGCGGGACTATACCTGATTACGCCTGCGCTGCGCGTATTTACCGAGCATGCGAGCAAGAACATGGTGCTCTACGTCATTGCCATTTTCTTCGCCTTCGGACTTGTCTTCCCGACGGTCAACCACCTTCTCGGCAAGTGGTTCGAATTCACTCTATACAAGAACATCGGCATCCGCGGCTGCACGACATTCGCAGGCTTCTACCTTACCGGATTCTACATCGCACAATACGGCCTCGGGAAAACCGCACGGCGTCTACTCTATTCGGCCGCAGCGATCTCGTGGGTTGTCGCATTGTTCTATTCGACCTATATCAGCCTGTTGCGTGACGCCCCGAACGAATTTTTCTTCGGCAACTTCCGGCCGACCACGTTCCTGATGGCGGCAGGAATATTCTGCCTGTTTAGGCAAAAATTCGGCGAAACGACAACACAAAACGAGAAGTTCATCTTTTTTTCAAAATGTATGCTCGGGGTGTATATCGTCCATCCGTTGTTCATCAAGTCTTTCTACGGACTCCACCTTTCGATACTCATCCCCCACCCCATTGTCACGGCACCGCTCATGACGGTCGTTTTCTTCGGATTGTCGCTGTACACCGTCCGGTTGTTCCGGAAAATTCCCGGAATACGCAAAATATTATAGACAACATGCAGGCGGCAGAGTCTCAGGCGTGCCACTTCGGGACAACTGAATTTATATTTATCGCATGGCTATCATGGACGAAAGATTCACCGAAGTGCACCACAGGAACATGTGGGGTCAGTGGGTTTTCCGTTTTGAGGGTGCAAACCTCTGTGGGCTATGTTACGAAAGCGACAAGGCTGGCAACTTGCAGGCGATTCCAAGCGAAGTTAAGGCTTGCGCAGGAGCAAAGGCCATGCCGGATGCCAGTCTAAGCCGCAAGACAGCCGCAGCATACAAGAAGTCGGCAGCCGAACTCAGCGCCTACCTGGCGGGCAAGCTACGCACATTCACGATTCCCATAACCATCATCGGCACGGAATTCCAGGTCGAGGTCTGGAAAAAAGTGCGCGACATACCCTATGGCGAAACACGCACGTTCAGGCAAATCGCCGAAGCGGTCGGCCACCCAGGCGCAGAACGCGCCGTCGGGAACGCCCTACACGCAAACCCGCTGCAAATCATCATCCCCTGCCACCGGGTCATCAGCAGCAACGGAGGACTCAGCGGATACGTCCTCGGCACCGACATCAAGCGCCGTCTACTTTGTATGGAAGGCGCCATCCAGAACGAACTCGAACTGGAATAGCGCCTATCTAAAAATTACTAGGAATCTAGATAACCCGTACAGAACCCATCGAAATAATCGTAATCGGTTCTTGCCATGTTTTTAGTGCATTTAAAACCAGCCGGACAATATACGTTTCCAAAGGCTCCCAGGTTTGTATCGCATGAAAGACGACAAGATTGTTCATAACCTTTAGCAAAGTCGCCACCACCCGTGACACAGTTGGAGGAACCCACATTTGAGGAACTCGCCGTGCAATAACTAATGCTCCACGATCCACCCACACAAGTTGAAGATTCTGGGCAGTCATTATTAGAAGAACAAGCCACGTAGCAACCTCCTGCGGGCATAACGATTCCGCCGAAGGACTCGCAAGGATCCACACGCCAATTGGACTTCTTCACGCTATAGCTCGGCGCACTGGATTCGTTGTAGTATTCCTCCGGACGATACTCATCCGAATTTGTCCCCGATTTCGAGGCCGAATTAGAATCAGATGTATCTACAGAACATGCTGTAAACGCCATCAAGACGGGTATCAGCGATAATGCAATTCTTTTCATTGTTTTATCCTTTTCCCAATGTCCATTTAGAATTCTATACCCGTGGTAAGGATAACCATACCAAACGCCGTGGTATATCCAGAATCGTAATGATCATAGTCAGAGGAATAGTCATCGTTTAGGGCATTAGAGTAGCGCCAATCCTGATCGGACACAAGCAAAGTGCCGACCACTAAGCCCAAATCCATGTAGAAGTGGCGTCCGAAACGGAACCTGTACCCGCCACTAACAGAAGCCACAAAGGAAAACCATTGTTCATCTTTTTCCCTATAGGCTCCTTGATTATACACAGCCTCGGTAACACCGAAATCAAAGAATCCTCCAACAAACCAGCCTCCACCACGCGTGGCAAAAATTTTCCTGAACTGGGCGCCAAAAGCAATTCCAGTCATATCGTCCGGTTGTTCGGCAACAGCCCAATAAGTGATACCGAGTTGGGGAATTCTGACATGCACATCAATCGTAAACGCCGTTGTATGGCGATAGCTGATGCCAACCAGGGGTCCCCAGAGAACCACACCCAGGGGTTGCAACCAAATGCCGAAAGCATTGCGCTTGGCCTGATACCAACCAGACTCGGGATTGTCGATCGGAGCCAACTTTTTCTTCTTGACGGGCTGAGGTTCCTGAACCGGAGCCGCAGGAGCCGCTGCGGGCTGTTCGGCAGGTGCAGCAGCGGTTTGCTGTGCCGGGGCTGCAGCAGGTTCCTGCTGTGCAGGCACTACAACATACTGAGGTTCAGGAGCAACGGCAGGCTGTTGGGCCACTTGTTCATCTGCGGGTGCCGGTTCGGGCTGTTCGGCAACCGGAGCGGGCGCAGGTTCCTGAGCGGCTACAGGGGTCGGTTCGGCAGGTGCGGCGGCAGGAGCCGGAGTTTCCGATTCATCGAAAACCTCAGTTTCTCCGTTAGCATAGGTAATGCTCACCACCTTGGAGATCGGTGCATTAATGTCCGGCCCATCCAAGTAATTCGTTTTCTTGTAACGAACCGTTTCTTCGTTTATTTCCAAGATTTTGGCCTCAATAGAGCGGCCGTTCTTGAAACGGATTATATCCTGGGCAAAGGCCACATTAACCGAAATTAATGCGACCAAGACAATTAAGAATTTGTTTAACATAAATCATCCCTCATGGTTAATTTATGTTAAAGTATAACTTATTTTTATAAAAGTAATAATTTACTTTTATCGATAAAATGCAATTTTAGCCGACAAAGATGCGTCCGTTGCGGAACAGTTGCATCCACGGACCGTCTTCGCCCCATTCCGCCGGGTGCCAGGAGTACTGGCAGGTACGGAACACGCGTTCGGGGTGCGGCATCATCACGAGGGCGCGGCCGTCTTCGGAGCAGAGGCCGTTGATGCCGAACGGAGAGCCGTTGGGGTTCAGCGGGTAGCGTTCGGTGTATTCGTGCTTGCCGTCCACATAGCGCAGCGCCACAAGACCGGTCTTGAGGCAGGCTTCGGCGGCTTCGCGGCTAGCGAATTCCGCACGGCCTTCGCCGTGTGCGACCGCAATCGGGAGCACGGAGCCTGCCATGCCC
>JAGCPF010000035.1 GCA_017642335.1 Fibrobacter sp. | reverse complement strand
CTCCGAATACGCCAACCTGAACGCCTACGACAGCATCCAGGTTCACGGCGGTTCCGGCTACATGCTCGAATACGCTTGCCAGCGCCTCTACCGCGACGCTCGTATTACTTCCATTTACGAAGGTACGACGCAGTTGCAGACGGTTGCCGCTCTCCCGCACGTGACCACCGGTACCTACAGCCAGATGCTCGAAGAATTCGAAGCTCAGGATGTGCGCCCGGAATACGAAGCACTCAAGGCCCGTGCAAAGGCCATGGACGTGAAGTACAACGAAGCTGTGGAATTCGTGAAGGCCGCGAACAACAACGAGTTCACCGACCTCTGCAGCCGCCACCTGTACGAAATGGCCGCCAACTGCGTGATGAGCCAGCTGCTCCTCCGCGATGCCACCAAGTCGCCTGAACTTTTCGACAAGAGCGTGAAGGTGTACCTGAACCTCGCCGAATCCGAAGTCGCCAAGCACTACAACTTCGTGAAGAGCTTGAGCGTGGAAGCGATGGAGAGCTACAGGAAGGCGTAATTAGTAGGAAGTAGACAGTAGACGGTAGACAGTAATGGCTGCCGTCTGCAAAGAAATGCCCCGGCTCTAGCGAGTCGGGGCTTTCTTGTTTTAGCAATAATCTTCAATTACTTTAAATTTTCAATAACGGAATTCAAGACAGTTTCGCTGTTGCTAACGGAAACCTTCTTGAAGAATTCACAGGCCTTAATTCGTTCCGCCTCTTCCTAAAAAGCAGAATTCGAAGTCAACTCTTCATACACGGCCTCGGGGAGCAAAACCTCGCCAAAGAGTTTGTTAAGAATGTCAAGACGGTTAATTTTAAGGAACGAAATTATCGGGGTGGCATCAGATACGACAATCATTCTCACCTCTTGGAAAGAAGTTCAGAAACGTTGGCAGCATCTTGTTCCACCTCGTCCCAGCTCTGATCGATATAGGGGATTCCCTCGCTTCCGTAAAAGTTCAATCAATTCCCATTTGGAAATACCCAAAATGTCCGCAGCACGGCCATGCGAAATAGTTTCGTTCTTGATGAAAGGATACAATAGCAACGCATTACGACGGAGCTCGTCGCTTTTGTTTTCACACACCATGAAGTCCATGATTTCTTCAGGAATGTTCATTGTTACCGTAGCCATAAGAAGCCTCCTCCATAAAATATACACTAATTCAGCGAGAGAGGCAAGCAAGCGAACTTGCGGTAAGACCAAAAATAAACCTCAAATAAGAGGACTCTTGGGCAATTCTTGCGGAAATGATTTGCTCTTTTTATGGAATTGTATAATAGTCTAGAATCAAGTCAACCGCACTTGCATCCTTGAGAATTCGGTTTTCGTAGCGCATTTGATTTCTTTTTGCTTGATCCTTCGCCATTCTTTCTTCCCTTTCATATTTCAGTAGATACATAGTATCCGTCATCATAGGCGCGCGTTGAACTTCTATTTCGGGCATTGGCTCAGGTTCGTTTCTTTTTTCAAAGTCCTTGAGGTCCAAAAACGACGAAACTCTCAAACGGTTTTGAGAAGACAAACCCATGGCCGTAGCGTAGACTTTTGCGTTCCGGATGATTCCAGCACCACGATCAATTCCTATAGAATTAAGGTTATCCGGAATATAAGAGAAGCCCAAGAAATAGACTCTCCGTGCTTTTTTCAGGAATTCTCGATACTTTACTTTTTCAGCATCTTCAGGATTCAAACGTTTTTCCCAGACCGTTTCCATACCCTTGGCAATTTCTTGATACTTGCCATTCTCTACAGCACCAAAGGGAATTTTTTCAAGAGGGCCTATAAAACCATTGATATGGTATATTTGCATTTCTTTTATGAAGGAATGAGCGGCAGCATCTGCATATTGTTTGTCCGATGTCAAATACAAGAAGATGCAATACTCTAGAACGCGGTCATAATTAAAGGTAAGAAACACCGTTTGTTTCAGGATTTTTTCCCAATTGGATTGCTGGTCTATCCGAGAAAGCAGATGCTGTATCCAATCGATGTTGCCAAGCCAATACTTTTTTGTTTTTACTATTCCGTTCTCGCTATCATATTGGACTTCCGATTCTCGTTCCGCATCAAGAATCTCTCTAGCAATAAGCCGCTTTCCAAAATCAGCCTCTTCTGATTTTTCTTGGCTAAGACGATTCTTTAGAAACTCATCCGTCGAAACCATCATTGAATGGCGAATACTTTGGGCAAAGGGGGCTATAGTTTTACTGATCTTGTTAGAAGCTCTAGTTTCAATATCTAAAACAAGTCCCCGTTTGCCAATATCTCTTAATCTGGAATATTTTTGGTAATTTCCCAAAAAGTTCATGGTATAGATCAAATAGATAGGAAGGAGGGAAAAAGGATTGACTATCTAGATTATTGTCTCCATAATTGAAATTTTTCAAATTTTGCATCAGCATAGCGCCTGTAGGGAAGCCGTACGGGACCGGCACCTATGATAAAAACATCAGACATTAGCATTTTTCGTTAAATCCAGCTATATTAACCTAGCTTAAGAACAAGTTCGCCCAAAAGGGGTGCGTTTTTAGTGATCTCCGTAGTGACTTTTGCAAGCAACTATTTCAAGCACGCCGTCTTTTACGGCATAAACCAATCGATTAGCATCATCGATTCGTCTACTGTAATAACCCGAGAAATCTCCTTTTAACGGCTCTGGCTTACCAATGCCATCATTCGCCCCGTTTCGCTCAATATCCTGAACTAGAGCGTTTATTTTCTTGAGCGTTTTCTTGTCCTGAACTTGCCAATAGAGATATTCTTCCCACGCATTGTCGTGCCAAACTTTTTTCATGTTTAGGCCTCAATCAATTCGTGTTCTGCGCAGTTCCGGCCTGCCTCCAAATCTTCAATTCTTTTTTTCAAGACGCTGGCATCTTTCGCGCGAGAAGCCTGTCTTGACGCCAAAAAGAGGGCGAAATCAAACAATTCCTGCTGAGCTTCTGGACTTATCGTTTCGTAGAGTTCCATCAGAGCTTCGGCCATAATCGCCTCCTTTGGTTGTTTATACACCTTTAATATACATTTTTTTGCGTTTAAACGCAAGATTGTGCCAAGGGTGGCCTATAAACGAACTTCTTTAGTACAAAAACTTGAATAAAATCCGTGTTTTCCAACAATTATGACATTTGAAAACTGATTAGAGTCAAGCCCGGGCGTTACAGAAACCCCTGCGGCTCGGCCATAGCCATGCAAGCATGGCCGCGGCACTCGCCTTACATGGTTTTGCGGGTGCGGCGTTTGAGCACCCGCAGTGGGGGTAGCGTAAGACCTGGCCGGGGCGGGCTTTGGTCAGTATTCCCGAAGGGAATGACTATATGGGCGGGGCCAGGGCTGGAGCGAGGGGGACTCTTCCCCCTTTATAATAAAGAAACGCGTGATGCTCAAGGCCACCTACAGCGAAGAAGACATTTACGAAACTTGGCAACTTGTTGCCTTAGTTGAGTTATCCCCTTTGGGGAAGTGCTGGTCTGTGAGCCGAAAGCGACTCGTATTAACGAGTCGTGTCGGCGAGAGTGAGGCGTAAGCCGAACGGTCTTATAAGGCCGCCAACTGCGTGATGAGCCAGTTGCTCCTCCGCGATGCCACCAAGTCGCCTGAACTGTTCGACAAGAGCGTGAAGGTGTACCTGAACCTCGCCGAAGCCGAAGTCGCGAAGCACTACAACTTCGTGAAGAGCTTGAGCGTGGAATCGCTGGAAAGCTATAAGCAGGCGTAAGCTGTTAACATGTCATTGCGAGGGACTCCAGTCCCGAAGCAATCCATAAAACTTAAAGACCTCGGCAGTTCAATGCCGGGGTCTTTGTTTTCATAATTCATTAGACGAACCGCTAGGGTTTCGGCATTTCCTCGTCCAAGAAGCACCAGACGGAGTCACTTACGATTCTTTCGGGGCGGCAGAGCCTGGGATACACACCTTCGGGGGCGTTCATGTTGCGGTGGATGCAATCGATGGCACGGTTGTAATCTATCTCGTGCCCTCTGCATTCCGCCTCCGGAGAGGCTGGGACGGTATCGAGGACTGGCGGATACTTGTCACAAATTTGATCCTCGAAAATCCAGGTGTTTTCCTTGTCCGTAATTTTCAAATTGTACTTTTCTATGAAAATGGTATCAATACCATCGAAACGCATCGTCACCGAATCGCCTTCAAGCATATACAAGGTATCGGTATAACCGAGAATTGTCACCAGCGAATCCCCTTCGAACATGTCCATAGGCCACCCTTCTCGATGGATTATTGCGACCGTATCAACATGATGAATATAAATCACGGAGGTATACAACGGATTCGATTTAATCCATATCGTGATTGTAGAATCCGTCAGGCGGATCAACCGGGATTCCAACCAAGTCTTTCCCGCATCCGCAGTTATATTACCATAGTAGAAGGCTTCGTCCCCTATCATGATCTTTTGAAAATACGGATATCCATTTTTGCAATCGCCCCAGGCAGGAGACTCGCAATCATCGGCTTCGGCAAGCAAAAGGGAATCTTCGCGCACTAGGAACGCAAACTTGATATCAGTCCAGGTAACTTTACTGGAGAACCGGGCTTTCCCACTATCATAGATTTCGTCAATACTACAATATGGGCGTTCTTTCTTTTTGGCATTAATATAGCGCCCTAAAACTCCATCGGCACCTTCGGCAGCACGTTGTTCGGGAGTAAAGGGGTCCACTTCATCGTATTTATAATTGTAGAATTCCTGCTTTGCGTCCAAGGTATCGAACGGGAGCGAATCCAGCACGGGGTCTTTCGTCGTCACAGTCACAGTAGTCACAGATGAAGAACTCACCGCGGGAACTTCGGACGAGGAACTCACTGCTTGCGAAGAGGAACTTTCCGCAACATCCTGGGAAGACCCCGGTGAAATAACCAGCTCCGGGGACGAAGAGGAATTATCGCAGGCGACAAGCAAAAATGCAACTGCACCTATCGGCAGAATTTTTTTCAACACGTCTTTCTCCATTTTCAATTAATATAATTCATTTATTGAAGATGAGGAAAAAAAAATGGCCGCCCCGCATGGGACGACCAATTTAAATTTTAGCCAGAGATTGCTTCACCCCTACGGGGTTCGCAATGACACAAGCTTAGTTTCCGCGTTCGAAGCGGATGAAGTTCACGACCTTCAGGCTAGAAAGACCGAGCTGCTTGGCAACGACTTCCTGGAGGTAGTCCTTGACGGAGAGCTTCTTCGGGTTCTTTTCGGACATGAAGAATTCCTGATCTTCGAGAACGATTTCCTTGAGGACCTTAGCCACGCGGCCATCGATCTGGCGCTGCATGAACTCAGGCTTGGTCTGCTTGCCGGAGGCTTCGATCTGGGCCTTGGCAATTTCCTTTTCCTTTTCAATCGTTTCGGCCGGGACAGCAGCGTCGTTCAGGGCGACCGGAGCAAACGCGGCAGCCTGCATGGCGATGTCCTTGGCAGCCTGCTTGAGGGCAGCTTCGTCAGAAGGAGTGCCTTCGTAAGCGAGTTCGGTGATGACACCGATCTTGCCCTTCATGTGGCTGTACAGACCGAATGCAGAGTTCGGAACCTTCTTGATGACGGCGAACTTGCGGAAGTCGATGTTTTCCTGGATCTTGACGAGCACGTCCTGGAGCACATCGTTCACCTTCTTGCCATCGACGACAGCGTTCTTGAGGTCTTCGACGGTATTGATGTCCTGCGTTTCGACAGCCTTGACAGCCATGTTGGCGAGAGCCACGAAGTCGTCGTTGTTGGAAACCGGTTCGGTTTCGCAAGAGAGTTCGAAAGCGGCGGCCTTGTCGGCAGTTTCGATGAGGTAGATGCGGCCTTCCTTGGCAGCCTTGTCGGCGCGCTTGGCGGCAACGGCAGCACCCTGCTTGCGCAGGAGTTCAACAGCCTTGTCCATGTCGCCGTCGGTTTCGACGAGGGCCTTCTTGCACTGCATCATGCCCACGCCAGTCTTCTGGCGGAGTTCGTTAACGAGGGAAGCGGTAATCTGCATATTACTTGTCCTCGCCGTTGTCGAACTTCTTGGCTTCTTCCTTGGATTCCTTCTTTTCGGAAGAACGGGTCTTCACGTTGGCGGCGATGTAGTCCACAATGAGCTTGATGGACTTCACGGCGTCGTCGTTGGCCGGAATCGGGTAGTCCACGAGGGTCGGATCGACGTTCGTGTCGCAGATGCCGATGATAGGAATGTGGAGGCGACGGGCTTCGGCCACGGCAATCTTTTCGTGGGCGAGGTCGGTCACAACGAGGAGGCCCGGGAGGTTCACCATCTCGCGGATGCCGCCGAACACGCCGAGCAGCTTTTCGCGTTCACGGGTCTTGTCGAGCACTTCCTTCTTGGAGAGAGCCTGGAAGGTGCCGTCCTGTTCCATGGTGTCGATCTTGTCGATCTGCTTGATGGACTTGCGAACCGTCTGGAAGTTGGTGAGCATACCGCCGAGCCAGCGGTTAGTCACGGAGAAATGCTTGCAAGCGGCAGCGGCGTCGAGGACAACCTGACGGGCGGTCGGCTTGGTGCCCACGAAGAGGACAGTCTTGCCAGATTCAGAGATCTTGGCAGCGGCCTTGCCGGCTTCTTCGAGGAGGTCACGGGTCTTGGAGAGGTTGAGAACATAGATGCCGTTCTTTTCAGCCAAGATGTAGGGTTTCATTTTCGGGTTCCAGCGCTGAGTCTGGTGACCAAAGTGGGAGCCTGCAGCGAGCAGGTCTTCGACGGAAGGCAGATTTGCCATAATGTATTTTCCTTTTCGGTTATAACTACCCGGTCTGCAACTAAGCCGCGAAGCGCAGGGACGACCACGGAGGGAGGACCAGCGCCACCGAAGCGACTCTCGCATACCGGTGATTGGTTTTACCCTGGCGAAATTGCCAAGGCGGGGCAAAATATAGAAAAAATCCTAATTTGCGTCCATACCCGAAAAGAGATTTCTACTTGTGTTTCTGGCCGAACCAGAACACCAGATACAAGCGGAACCGGAGTTCGTGGATATTGACATCCCTATATTTCTTGGTTTCTTTATAGAATCCCAGGAATTCATAACTGCTCCGGAGTCCAATTTCGAAGAAGCCATACTTAAATCCCGTCACCAATACAGCGTCGAGCCATACGTCGCTTCCGTAATCGGGGTCCCCCGAAAACACCTTTTCGTCTTCGACTTCGACTACCTCATCAAACCAGGGGAACCGAACAGAAGGACCAAAGCCCATAAAGAACGTGTTCGACAGGAACCCGTTCAAAAGGACCGCTATTTCAAAGTCAGAAGCCGAAACGGAATCCCTGACTTTGCGGTGTTGGTATTCGTATTCGGCACCAAATTCGAACATTCCGTCAAAACCGATTTCAGATCGCAAGGCCCAGGTCTCGTTTAGCGGGTACGCCATTTCAAACATCATGGTAAAACCAGTTACGTCATCATCGTCGTAATACTTGTCGGCCCCCCTCAAATGCGACACGCCTAATCCAGCCATGATTCCCATGCTGAACTTGCGGAAAGCATTATCCCAGCCAGGGGCACTTGTACTCGGTGCATTATCGTTTGCAAACGAACAGACAGCAAGCAGCAAGGCAAATATTACAGCAGTAATCTTATTTTGCATAATCTACCACCATAATCCAAAGGTTCTCTTGATTGGCTCCTCCGTTCACGAGATACGAATCAGTAATCGAGGTAGAGCCGAAAGGCGAAAGCACAAGATGTAGAAACGGCACGGTAACCGTATCTGCCTGGTTCATATAATAAGTAAGAGTAGGATTGCGCTTTTGCGGTTCAAAATTGATTTCTACCGGCTTGAACAAAATAGAGCCCGGGTCCGCCGTCCAACAATCATAGTCATAATAGACTGTCTCCCCATCTTTCTGGCTATAGGTCGACCCATGCGTCGACTTGACCGTACTCGCACTATTTTTCTCAAGCAAGCCGCCAAGGTCCATTTCTAGCAAGGCCTTGTTCCCGACCCTGTCCTGCACCGTAAACTTGAGCAAGCCATCTTCGTTCGCAAACAGCGTATCGCCAATAGATATGGTCGTATCGCGTTTAATCCATTCGTCACCCTCGTAATAACCCGATAGAGTATATTCCGTAGACGGATTTGCCGCATGCAGTTCCATGACCGAGGGTACATAGGCACTCCCCTTCATATACGGGACATCATCCTGCTTGTACGACAACAGGGGTTTCACTTTGCCGGAATTTTCATCTTTCACCTGAAGCGAAAGAATCGAAGCGTTTTTAAACCCCGGAATGATAATGTTTGTGGCACTGTATTCCATGTAAAATGTCGTATTCATAGATTCCATGGTGAAATCGTTAAATACGACACCACACTTCTTTTCTTTGCCGTTCACGCTACACACTGGCTTAAATTCAAGGCCATACAAGTCGGAAAGCAAGACTTCGCCCGACTTTTCGTTGAACGTGTAAGAAGTAGAACTCTCCGGCCAACCACACGAGGCCAGTAGTGCTGCAGCAAGTAATAATAGGACTTTGTTTTTCATCTTGATAGGGAATATATACACAAAAAAATTCGAATGTGCAAAAAAAAGAAAAACCCCAGCGCGGAGCCAGGGTTTTCCGTAAAAGCAAATTCGCAGATTAGCGCTTGCTGAACTGGAAGTGCTTACGAGCCTTCTTGCGGCCGAACTTCTTACGTTCAACGGCACGAGAGTCGCGAGTCATGAGGCCTTCCTTCTTGAGGGCGGGCTTCACTTCGGCGTCGTTGGCGACCAGAGCGCGAGCAATGCCCAGGCGGACAGCACCCATCTGGCCAGCGATTCCACCGCCACGAGCGGTGACTTCGACGTCCCATTCTTCCGCGTTGCCGAGGATGGCGAACGGAAGGTTGGCAATCATGTTCTGCACTTCAGAATGGAAGTAATCCTTGAAATCACGACCATTGATAGTGCGCTTGCCGGTACCCGGCTTCAGGATCACAGCGGCGATGGCATTCTTGCGACGGCCGGTGCCGCGGTAGATCTTCTTACTTTTTGCGGTAGCGATAGATTTATCCTCCGTTCTAAATTAAAAGTCTACGACTTCGGGATTCTGTGCAGCGTGCGGATGTTCGGCGCCAGCATAGATTTTGAGTTTCTTGACCATCTTGTGACCAAGAGCGCTGTGAGGGAGCATTCCCCAAATAGCGGCCTCGAGCGGAGCGGTCGGATGCTTAGCCAAAAGGTCGGCAAAGTTGATCCAGCGTTCGCCGGCGATGTGACCGGTGTGGTGGAAATATTCCTTCTGCAGATTCTTGTTACCGGTAACGAGCACCTTGGCTGCGTTGATAACGACAACGAAGTCACCAGTGTCGACGTTCGGGGAATAGATGGCCTTGTGCTTGCCCATGAGGAGACGAGCAACTTCGCTTGCAACGCGTCCCATCGGCTTGTCAGCGGCATCCACAAGCTTCCACTTGCGGCTGACGGACTTCGGGTTTACCGTAATAGTCTTCATGTAAATCCTCTAGTTAAGATTTCCGGGACAACCCTTGCCCCGTGAAAGTGGAACAAATATAGATGGATTTGGGCAAGCCGACAAGGATAAAAAATCATATTTTTACAAAAAAGTCCGAAAAATAGGGGTTTAGCATTCTATCAATTATACCAATTACAATAATTATATTAACAAATATCTATCTTTTTCCCATTATAGGCTCAAGGCTCAGGGCTCAAGGCTCAAGTCACCCCTGTTTTTTCTCCTTCTTGTGCATCGACGCGAGAGCATTCGACCGGCGGCGGGCGGTCTCTTGCAGGTTCACGGACTCGTCGTACTCGTCCACGATTTCGCGACCGAGGATTTCCTCGAGCACGTCCTCCAGGCTCACGATGCCCGCGATAGCGCCCCACTCGTCCACGACTCCCACCATGTGGCCGCGCTGCTTGAGGAAGCGGAGCAGGAGCTTGTCGAGCGTCAAACTGTCGGGGACAAGAAGCAGGGGACGCATCATCTGGCGGAGCTTGATGTCGCGCTTGCCTTCCGCGAGCTTGTTGTAGGCATCGCGGCGGAGCACGATTCCCACCCAGTCGTCCTTCTTTTCGCCATGGAGCGGCACACGGGAGAACGGCCAGTTTCCGCGTTCATCCACGGTCTCGCCAATGGTCTTGTCGGCCGGCAGCGAGAACACGACCTGGCGCGGAGTCATCACCTTGCGCACCGCCACGGATTTCAGGGCCAAGATGTTCTTGATGACGAGTGCCTGCTGGCGGTCGATGACATCTTCGCGGAGCCCCAAGTTCACGAGGCTGTTGATGTCTTCCACGCTGACGTCCTTCTTGGTTTCGTCTTCGCGGGTCCAGCGCTTGGTGAGCGTAAGGCAGAGCCAGATAATTCCAGTGCAACTCAAAATCTTGGTGATGTAGTAGAACGGCACGGCCACCAGCGGAGCCGCAATCTTCGCCTGCTTCACGCCGAGGGTTTTCGGAGTGATTTCGCCAAAGAGCAGAATCAGGATGGTCAGGATGACGGGCAGCGCCATTGCTCCCATGGGCGAGAGCCTCTTCACGGCAAGCGCCGTAGCGAGCGAGGCGCCCACGGTGTTCGCTACGGTGTTCACCACCAGCACAGAAGCGATATAGCGGTCGATGTTCTCCTTGACATGCGCAAGGTACCTCGCCGTGAACCTCTTGTGCCGCCGGAGCGACTCCACTGTAGAGGGGGGTACGCTGTAAAAGGAGGCTTCAGTCACCGAACAGAAAGCCGAAATGGCAAGGCACCCCAGGACGGTCATTACTATCGCAAACATATCAACCTCGATGGCCCCGACTACTCAAATTCGAACCGCTGCGGTTCGATGGCCCAGAACTGGGTACGACCGATTCCATCGACAAAATCCAGCCATGCGGAAACACCCGTCGCAGGGAGAATCCTGGATTTTTCCGTATTGATAAAATCGATTTCGATGTCGGTTCCCTCGCTGATATCGGCAAGCCGCTTCGCTTCCGCGATGGCGGCATCTATGCCGCCAAGGCCGTGCACAAGTCCGTATTCCTTCGCCTTCCACCCCATGAACACGCGACCCCCTCCGTAAAGGGAATCGATTTCGGCCTTGGGCTTGCCGGTGGCCTCGGAAACGACACCGACAAAGCGGTCGTAGAAATCGTCCATGTATTCCTGCAGGGCAGCCTTTTCCTCGTCCGTCCACGGACGGTTGAAGGATTCCGCATCGGAGTACTGGTGCGTTTTTACGGTTTCGGCCTTGAGCCCCAGCTTGTCGAGCAGGCCGGAAGCATCGACCTTGCCGCCGTAAATGCCGATGCTTCCCACAATGGAATACGATTCGGCTATAATCTTTTCGGCACCGCAAGCAATGTAGTACCCGCCCGAAGCGCCCATGTTGCCGATACTCGCGACCACCGGAATTCCCTGTTCCCGGACAAACCTGATTGCCGCCCAGATCTTGTCGGAAGCAAGTGCACTGCCACCAGGCGAAGAGACCCTCAGGACAAGAGCCGAAGCCCTGCTACTGGGAACCGCCCTCAAGGCATCCAGCACAGACTTCTCCATGCGATTGTCAATCGTCCCGTCAATATTCAGGAGAGCGATATGGCGACGCCAGCCCCAGTTCTCAAGGAACAGTTTCTTGTCCGAAGGCTTCCACGTCTTGTAACGCGCCATGGGGGCATCGACGTCGAAGAAGGTCTTGAGTGCATACGACGGGACCTGATCGAGATAGAGGAGCGTATCGGCGAATCCGTTCTGCACGGCGCCCTTTGCCGTCAGGAGCGGAACCCCGGCCAAGGAATCGATAGTGCGCTTCGCATCATCGACTGACTTGCCTCGGCGAGAAAAACGTTCCGACACCGTAGACACAAGGGCTTCCCAGTAATCCTTGTAAAGTTCTTCCCTGTTCGCACGGGCTTCCGCCGACATGGAATCGGCCGTGTACGGTTCGACGGCAGACTTGTAGGCCCCGTGACGCAGGAATTCCACCTTCACACCCAGCTTGTCGAAAAGGCCCTTGTAATAAAGCGACGATCCGCCCAAGCCCCGCCAAGAGAAGTGCGCGGAAGGCTCGACGACGATGCGGCTACACGAGACCGCCGCGACCATGACGGATGGGCGCAAGTCGTCGACATAGGCAATCACCTTGGAACCCCGCGCCAGCAGTTTTTCCACATAGCGCTTGATTTCCATGGATATGGCGATACCGCCACGATAACCGGAGAAGTCGAGAATCACGAGACCAGCACCGGGGTCGTGCAGCAAATGTTCGAAATGGTTGCGGACCGTGTGGATGCCCATGGTACGAGTGCCAAAGAAGACAACATCGTTTTCGACCTCACCCACCTCCTTGTCGAGCGGGACACGGTATACTTGTGCCGAAGTCGTTGCACGCGGATTCTTTGCCGCATGGAAGCCCCATGCACCGCGTTTGACCAAGTAGTCGTCGAAGAACGTTATCGCAGCGGTATTGTAGCCGCCCACCGTAGTCGACAGGGTAAGCGAGTATTCACGGGAATCGTCATAAATCGGCAGCTTGAACCCGGCGCGGATACCGTAAAGTTCCAGTTCGAAAAGCATCCGGTGCCTTTTGAAATTTTCGACATCGTAGCTCACGCTGAGGAGGTTTCCCACGCGCACGGTCGCACCCAGATCGTGAATCATCTTCTGCCTCTTGGGTCCGCCCTGCAACAGGTTCCGGCCGGAATAGCCAATCGATACGACATTCAGCGGTCGGACTATCGCGCCTGCAGAAAAAAGCCATTCAGTGCCATTAAAATCCGCGCTACGCAAGGCCTCGACCCGTGTTCCCAAGAACAAGCACCGAGCAAGCCATTCCGAGCCGTGGCTCAGGCTCCAGCGGGACTCGTCGAATCCCTTGCCGTCACGACTATAGGAGAAACCGGCCGCCAGGTGATCCAGGTTTCCGCCGATACGGAACGTCGAAATACCGTCGTCAAACTGGTAATCGGTCATCGCTCCCCAGGAATCAAATGCGGGAATCGCAGCGGGGTTCCCGAAAATTCCGTGCCCGCCATCAAGCGAGGCGAAATCAGACTCTCCCGGCAAATACGCAAAACAAAAAGCCGATGACAAAAAAATGGGTAACAGAAGTCGCTTCATAATCCGTCGTTTATACTAAAAGAAGAATGTCGCCACGCCAAACACAGCAAGGGCGCCGGCAATCCCGTAATATACGCCACGCAGCGTCTGGCGCTGGTTAATGTCGTGTTCCGCCGCATCGCGATCCTTTTGCGTACGGACGGCAAGGTTGTTGTAATCGTTGGCACGGTCGGAGGCTATCTTGTTTTCGAGCAGGCCAGCTCCGAGAAACCCGGCCGCAGCCACTAGCGAAGAAACGCGTGCATAGCCACGCCATGTCCAGCCATCCTTCGCCTTTTCGGAAGCATCGGCCAGCGCCACCAACGTCACGTCTATTTCCTTATTTTCGCGAGCCTTGAGCACCAAGGGCAGGTTCTGCGATACGTACCCGTCCAGATTCACGCTCACCGTCAAGGATTCCGGGACAACCTGGGTGAAACGGGCCGGAGATTCCAGTGTCTGCGGTTGCGACGAGATCTTCACCGAAGCTTTTTCGGGGACCGTATTCACGAGCAGCGAAGCAAACATCTCCATCTGTATTTTCTTGAGGGTGTTCACGGCGGCCTTCATTTCGCCGAGACGGGCCATCACGGCAGCGGCATCCTCTTTTTCGCGCATAGCCTTGTGCTTCTCGACATCGTACTGGAACTGGCGCGCTTCGTAAGCGGAATCCGATTCGTTTTCACCCTTGGGTTCAAGGGGAGGAAGGATGTCCGTCGCCGATTCCATTCGCAGGCGCAAAGCTTCTTCGGTCACCTTTATGCTGTCTTCCAGCAGCGCAATTCTGCGCGTATACTCGCCATAGTCTTCCGTGTCCTGGGCGGTCAATTTAGACAAGTCCAGCCCTGGAGCAACTTGTTGAGCCGCTACAGTATCGGCTTGGACAGGACTAGATACCGGCAAGGAATCTTTGGCGACGGAATCTCCGGCGACAGGCGTCGACTCCATGGCTGGCGCATCCGCCACGACGGGGGACTGTTCTACCGCAGCGGCATTCTCGGCAGGTTCAACCGCAAAAACAACGGACGCCAACACTAAAATGCCGGCAAGAAATTTGAAATGCATACTCTATACCTCTTTAGCATTCTAAAACTAATAAAAAAAAGAGCTTTTCCGCCCCACCCTCTCAATCAGCAACCAAATCTATTTGCTATTTTAGAATCCAAGATTTCTAGAGGGCGCCCTTTAGAAGTATTTGGAAAACATAGTAAACGGAACATTGTATGGCTTTGTCGTCGAAAAAAGAAGAAACAGACCTTTTTGACCTGCTGAAGGACCTCGCCAAGAATTGGCACATCATGCTTCCCTGTATTATTCTGGCAGGGGCAGTTGGCGTTTTCGTAGCAATGTGGATCAGACCGATTTACCAAGTTGACGCTCTGCTACAGATTGAATCCAAGAACAACAAGGGCGCAGGAATGATGGCTGGCCTCGGGAACCTCTTTGCGACCACCAGCCCCGCCGAAACCGAAATCGAACTTATCAAAAGCCGACAGATTATAGGCGATGCCGTAGACAAGATGCGGTTGCAGTATATCGCAGAACCCACGAGCAGGTTCAACCGTCTTTTCCACCGCGAAGGACGAATGGAACTCAACCAGTTCGAAGTCCCCTGGGAAAAGCTCCCGGTCGAGGAAGAACAGATGCCATGGACGGCCGTGGCAATGGATGACAGCACGCAATTCGCTCTGTACGACCACCACAACAAAAAAATCGTCGAAGGCATCGTTGGTCAGACATACCGTGTCCCCTATGCTGGCGACACCGTCGTATTCAGCATTTTCAAGATGTATGCCAAAAAGAAGCAGAAATTCAGTTTGACCAAGATGGACCGTCTCACGGCCATTTCCGCATTCAAGAAGGCATTTGACGTCAAGGAAAAAGGCAAAAAGACCGGTATTCTCGAATTCAGCTACCAAGATATCTATCCGGACAGGGCGACAGACATCCTGAACGAAATCGCCACGACCTACTTGCGCCAAAATGTGGAACAGCGCAACGCCGAAGCCCAGAAGACGCTTGAATTCCTGGAAAAGCAGTTGCCCGAAGTCAAGGCGCAGATGGACAGCTCCCTCTTGAAGTTCAACACCTACCGTAACAAAATCGGCTCCATCGACATCAACGCGGAAACAAGAATTATTCTTGAAAACAGGACGAAGCTGCAGCAAGACCTCCTGAACCTCCAGCAGAAAAAGAAAGATGCCGTTCGTCTGTTCCAGCCGGAACACCCCACAATCAAGACATTGGAAGAACAGGAAGCGACACTGAAGCATCAACTCGCGCTTAACACGAGCGAGACCAAGAAGCTTCCTGCGACCCAGCAAGAAGTTCTCAAGCTGACCAACGAAGTGGACATGACCAAGATCCTGTACACCACCATGCTCAACAACATTCAGCAGTTGAAGCTGGTCTCTGCAGGTGAAGTCGGATCGGTACGTATCATCGACTATGCCGAAGAAGTCTCGCGACCGGTCAAGCCGAAAAAGACCGTCATTGTCTGCCTTGCCCTTTTCCTCGGCTTCCTAGCGGGAGCTCTCATCGTCGTAATCAAGAACAAGTTCAGCAACGGTGTCCGCGATGCGAACTTCATTGAACGCGAGACCGGGTACAGCATCTACGCGAAGGTGCCCAAAGGCAACCCGAACGGGACGAAGGGGACAAGGCCTCTCGCCGTGGTCGAACCCGACGACGTGGCAGTGGAATCTCTACGAGCCCTCCGCAGTTCTCTCGAATTCAGCATGGAGGAGGGTCACAGCAAGGTCATCGGCATCAGCGGACTTATCCCCGGCGTAGGAAAGAGCTTCATCTCCGTAAACCTTGCCGCCCTGTGCGCCGGACTCGACAAAAAGGTCCTGCTCATCGACGCCGACCTCCGCAAGGGCCGCTTGCACAAGGAATTCGGAATCAAGCGCAACAAGGGTCTTTCCCAGCTTCTGCTCCATAATGCGGAGCTTTCCGACATCATCTACAAGACAGAAGTGGAACATCTCGACGTGATTCCTTGCGGAACCGTCCCAAGCAACCCGTCCGAACTTCTTGGTTCCAAGCACTTCTCCAATACGATTGCAGAGCTAGAAAACCAGTACGACCTCATCATTATCGATACTCCGCCCATCATGCTCGTTACCGACGCAGCCCTCGCCTGCCGAGTCGCTTCGCAGGTCGTGATGGTCATCGAGTACAACAAACATAGCATTGAAGCCATCCAGGACGGTATGAAGCAGCTGCTCAAGGGCAATACTAGCGCACACGCCTGTTTCGTCATCAACAAGTACGAGCACAGTCATTCCGACGGCTTCGGCTACAAGTACGGGAAATACTAATTAGCAGCAATGAGGCGGTCTATGCTCCGAAACATTCTAAGAAAATCAACCTGCGCATTCCCAATAATTTTCGGAATCGCGGCATCCTTCCTTTTTGAAGCGTGCAGCAATGCAGACTCATTCGATGTTGCTCCCGTGGCGGTGGCCGAAGCTGAAGAAATCGGGCACAATGATGAAACAGATTCCTCTTCAAGCCTCTCTAAAAGTTCAAGTTCAAACAAATCCAGTTCAAGCAAGGCTGGCATATCTAGCTCCAGCAAAAAAGGTTCTAGTTCAAGCAAGGCTGGCTCATCTAGTTCCAACGAAAAGGGTTCCAGTTCAAGCACGCCTGACACATCTAGTTCCAACGAAAAGGGTTCCAGTTCAAGCAAGGCGGGCTCATCTAGTTCCAACGGAAAAAAAGCAGAATCGAGTAGTTCCATATGCGAAAACGCCTCTGCAACCGAGATTTACCAACAACAGGACATTTTCTCAAATAAACCCTTTATATGCAAAAACGGAGAAGCCACGATTGCAACACGAGCCGACTCGTTGAGACTGGACTCCGTCGGAATTTGTCTTTCCAAGCAAGATGGTTTCGTTGGTAAAGGAAGATTCTACGAAAATCTCATGCAGAGGTCATATACTTGCGACGGCACCACCGTTCGCTTAGCAACTTTTTCTGAAGAAAATATGCATTCTGGTTGTACTAATGAAAAAATCGGGACAACGCAAAACGGCAAAATTTGCTCCAATCAAGGGGAATGGCGCGACACAACAAAATCAGAGAAATTGCTTGGGATGCTATGCTACGCAAAAACCGAACCCGAACAGCAACTAGGAGGAATGCTGACTTGCGATCGCAAAGGAAGATGGTCCGTAAAAGATTTAAGTCTTGACTCTGTTGCCACAAAGGGGGCGAGCAACTATCTGACTGGCACACATTCTTGGGGAACCCAGGTATGGACGATAGGCCAAAAAGACATGGTACTTGATTTTGAAAGCGCAAAAAAATATTGCGAAGATTTAACATGGAATCTGAACGACACGAAATCTGCAGGATTTCATTTGGCAACGGAAGACGATCTCAACAGATTGGTGAATTATCTTACCACAACGACACCTGTCCCGCCGAGAACAGCAGAAATCTATGAGCCTTGGGAAATTGGAGACGATGAAGTGTGGGAAAGTATTATAGAGAGACATGAAACCGAGCATAATAATGCAACCAATTTGTACACAAAATATATAACAGCAAGTAATTTTTTCATCGAAGGCGAAAACTTCGGAAATGCAAACTGTACTTATGAACCCATAGACGAGAATAGTGACTCGACGGGATTCGATTGCGCCGTCAAGCAAGGAATCCTTTTATGGATAGATAAAGAACAGCAGCCGATCACGTATGTAATTTACAATAACCCGACATACAACGACGGTGATTTCTTTCATAGGCCACCTAAGCAGGCTTCAGAACAATTGAAGTCCACAGCGAAGCTTCCTTTCTTCTGCGTGAACAACAATTATACCGGCAAAGACTAATCACCCCGTACACATCATAGGTTCTTACGCAATTATTTGAACAACATGCCGTCTAAACGAACCATAATATCGTCGCTATTCTGGAAATACCTCGAAAGAATGGGCACACAAATCACACAATTTGTGGTTTCCATCGTACTTGCGCGCATCCTTGCTCCCGACGATTTCGGTTTAGTGGCAATCGTGACCATCTTTATCGCTCTGGCAAACGTATTTGTACAAAGTGGCCTGAACACCGCCCTTATCCAGAAAAAGGATTCCGACGATCTCGACTTTGCCTCCGTTTTTATCGCCAGTTTCTCGCTTGCGGGCGTTCTGTACATCGTACTGTTTTTTACGGCACCCGTCCTTGCCGAATTCTATCATAAAGAGCACCTGACTCCCATCCTCAGGGTTCTTTCCCTATTGCTTTTTCTGGGTTCGATCAACTCCATCCAGCTCGCATACATTTCACGCCACATGATGTTCAAGAAACTCTTTTTCAGGAGTCTCGGGGCAATCATTCCATCGGGAGCCATCGGCATCGCATGCGCCGCCGGAGGATTGGGCGCTTGGGCCCTTGTCGCCCAGCAACTGTCGAACATGTCGCTTGCAATCATTATCATGTGGTTTACCGTCCCCTGGCGTCCACAGCTCCAGTTTTCCTTCAACAGGCTCAAAGGGCTGCTTTCATTCGGATGGAAATTGCTGTTGTCGTCCTTGATTGATTCCGGGTATGAAAATTTGCGCGGGCTTCTCATCGGTAAGATGTTCACTCCCGCCGACCTGGCCTTCTACAATCGCGGAGACCATTTCCCGAACATCGTCGTCTGCAACGTAAACTCCACAATCCAATCGGTAATGCTCCCTTCCCTGGCCGCCCATCAAGACGACAAGCCGCAGGTTAAACGGCTCATGAGGCGCGCCATCATCACAAGTTCTTTCTTGATATTGCCCTTGATGACAGGGCTTGCCATCGCCGCAAAGCCACTCGTTCTTGTTTTGCTCGGCGAAAAATGGCTCCCCACGGTTCCCTATATTCACGCCTATTGTTTTGTCTACGCTTTCTACCCCATCCACACATCCAATCTTTCCGCCATAAATGCGATGGGGCGCAGCGACATTTTCCTGAAGCTGGAAATTATCAAGAAGGCCTATGGCATTGCCCTGCTCGTCGCGGTTCTGCTGTACTTCAAATCGCCGATCGGCATCGCCTACGGCGTTTGCGTTTCCTCCGTCATCAGCTCAATCGTGAACGCCTTCCCGAACAAGAGACTGGTTCAATACAGCTACCTAGAACAGTTTAAGGACATTTTCCCTTCTGTCTTTTTAACCGCGGTCATGGGCGTTGTTCTATATCTCATTTCACTCGTTGATGCAAGCCCCTATCTGACTCTTGTTTTAGAAGGAATTGTGGGCATTGTCTGCTACATCGGATTGGCAAAAATATTACATTTTGAATGTTTGGATTACTTAATCAAAACCATCAAGGAATTTACGGACAAACATGCCTGACAAGTTTATTACCGTCACGTCCCCATTGCTCCCATCGCTGGATGATTTCATCCCGATGCTCAAAGACATCTGGGACCGCAAATGGCTCACCAACAACGGCCATTACCACAAGGAACTCGAAAAAGCGCTCGCCGAATACCTGGGCGTCGAATACATCAGCCTTTTCACGAACGGAACGCTTCCGCTCATCACGGCGCTGCAGGCCATGCGCATCACCGGCGAAGTGATTACCACCCCTTATAGCTTTGTCGCAACGACACATTCCATCTGGTGGAACGGACTCAAGCCCGTCTTTGTCGACGTCGACGAAAAGACCGGCAACATTGACCCCGAAAAAATCGAAGCGGCCATCACCCCGCACACGACAGCCATCATGCCCGTGCATGTTTACGGCACGCCTTGCAATACCGCCCGTATCCAGGAAATTGCCGACATCTACGGCCTCAAGGTGATCTATGACGCGGCCCACGCCTTTGGCGTTAGGGTGAACGGGGAATCCATCTTGAAGCAGGGCGACATGAGCACGCTCAGTTTCCATGCCACAAAGGTGTACAACACCGTGGAAGGTGGCGCCCTCATTTGCCACGATGCCGCCACCAAGAAGCGCATCGACTACCTGAAAAACTTTGGCTTTGCCGGCGAAACGACCGTCGTCGCCCCCGGCATCAACAGCAAGATGGACGAAATCCGCGCCGCATACGGGCTCTTGAACCTGAAGCAGGTGGACGACGCCATCGCGAAGCGCAAGGCCACCGCCGAACGCTACAGGGCCGCCCTCAAGGACGTTCCCGGCATCCGCATGCTGAAAGATCTCGAAGGAGTCCGTCACAACTACGCCTACTTCCCGATATTTGTCGACGAGAAGGAATACGGCATGAGCCGTGACACCCTGTACGCCACGCTGCAGGAACACGACATCTACGGCAGACGTTACTTCTACCCGCTCATCAGCACGTTCAGCGCCTACAAGGGACTCGAATCGGCTAGGCCGGACAACCTGCCCGTAGCCCATAAACTCGCCGACCAAGTGCTGTGTCTGCCGATGTTTGCCGGGCTCGACAGCGAAAGCACCGACAGGATTATTGACATCGTAGTCAACAAGAAGTAACGCGGACGTTCCAATGGCGAATAAAAAGAACATCCTGGTTTTCCCGTGCGGTTCCGAAATCGCCCTGGAAGTGTACAGGTCCGTCAAGAATTCCACGCACTTCAACCTGATCGGAGCGAGTTCCGTAAACGATCACGGGAAATTCGTCTTCGAGAACTACGTGGACGGGCTTCCCTTCATCACGTCGCCGGACTTCATCCCCGCCATAAAAAAGGTCGTCTCGAAATACAGCATCGATGCCATTTACCCGGCCATGGACGCGGTCATCGAAATTCTGAAAAGGAACGAGAGCGAAATCGGCTGCAAGGTGGTCGCGCCCGACGTGGAGACTACGCAAATTTGCCTTTCCAAGTCGAAAACTTACAAGGTGCTGGAAGGCATCGTCAAGACGCCGAGAACATTTTCTGCGGCAGAACTGCTGCAAATCGGCGAGAGCGCCTTTCCCGTCTTTGCAAAACCCGACATAGGCTACGGCAGCCGCGGTGCAAAGAAAATCACGAGCGCTGAAGACCTCAAGGCACACCTGGAACTGTACCCCTCCTGCATCCTCTCGGAATTCTTGCCAGGCAAGGAATACACCGTCGACTGCTTTACCGCAGGCAACGGGGAAATGCTTTTCGCCGCCGCACGCGAGCGTTGCCGCATCATGAACGGAATCAGCGTCAACACGAAGCCCGTCAAGGAAGACGCGGAAGAATTCGTGGAGTTCGCAAAGAAAATCAATTCGGCCATAAAGTTCAGCGGGGCATGGTTCTACCAGGTCAAGCGCGACGCACAGGGAAAGCTCACGCTCATGGAAGCCGCAAGCCGTTTTGGCGGTTCGTCCTCGCTCTTCCGCGCCCAGGGAATCAACTTCGCACTGATGTCGCTGTTCAACGCATTCGGCATCCCCGTTGCTATCCTGCGCAACAACTACGACGTGGAAATGGACCGCGCGCTAGACAACAAATACAAGCTCGACCTGAAATACAGCGAAGTCTTTGTTGATTTCGACGATTGTATTTACCTGGAAAAGCAGTTCGTGAACGACGCGCTGATGGCCTACCTTTACCGCTGCGTCAACAAGGGAATCAAGGTCACGCTCCTTTCCCGCCACGACGACGTGAAGCTGGGCAAACTGGACGAACTCCTGGACAAGCTCCGCATACGTCAGGTATTCGACAGAATTATCCATCTGGATCCGTCCGAAAAGAAGGTTGACTTTGTCGACAACACCGACGCGATTTTCATCGACGATTCCTTTGCCGAACGCAAGGCCATTGCCGACAAGTTCCATATCCCGGTTTTCAGCCTGGACATGGTGGAGACTCTATAATGGAAGCAACTTTTGACATCAAGCGCGTACAGAACCGCCTGCTGCAAATGGCAAAGACGACGGCCGACATCCTGGAGAAGCACAACATCCCCTACCAGATTGCTTTCGGGACGCTCCTTGGCGCCGTAAGGCACGGCGGATTCATTCCCTGGGATGACGATTTCGACTTTTTGCTGTTCGACGACTCATACGAAAAAGCCACGGAAGTGCTCGCAAAGGAACTCCCAGCCGACCTGATGGTTGAAGACGAGAAGACGGAACCGAAATACTTCCACGCCTGGGCACACGTCAAGGACCTGAAAAGCGAATGCGAGTGCTCCCTCTTCCCGCAAGACGCCGAATACAAGAATCACGGACTGAGTGTCGACCTGTACAAGCTCACCAAGATCAAGGAAAAGGACTTTGCCGCCTACCGTCTGGACCAAGCGATGTCCTACATAGACCGGCGCAAGAAACTCGGCTTCATCACCGAAGAAGATTACGAGAAAAAAAAGGAAATATTCCTGCGCGAGTTCAAGGAACGCGAAGCCAAGGAACAAGCGAACAGTTCCTCGGAAAAAGAAATTCTCGCCTACCCGTTTACCTACGGCAAGCAAGAGCTCAGCGATGTATTCCCGCTGAAAAAATATAAGTTCGAAGGTCTCGAATTCCTAGGACCGAACAACTACCACCCGCTACTAGTCTCGGAATATAAGGACTACATGCAACTCCCGCCCGAAGAAGACAGGCAACCCCACTACACCTCTATCAAATTTTTCTAAGAAGCATCGAAAATGAAGACATTCATAAACAAATTCATTAGACCCATTTACAGATTCATCTTCAGGACCAGGGTCAAAAATAAGCGCCTTCTCAAGGAGAACGCCGAGTTGGCTTACCAGGTCAGCTACCTAAAGCACCATTTCGATATCGGACAGATGAAACCCGCATCCGGGTATCTCCGCGAATTCCAGCTTGCCGAGGTCGAATACGCAAGGTACCTCCTTGACCTGCTCAAGCCCTACGATATCCAGATGTACCTTGAAGGTGGAGCCCTGCTCGGAGCAAAGCGCCACAAGGGATTCATTCCCTGGGACGACGACATCGACATCGCCATGGCCCGCAGCGACTACAACAAGTTGTTTCACGCCCTGCAGACGGACCCCAACTTTGTATGGATTGACACCACGAAAAAATCCGGCTATTACGCCGGGTATTACGACCGGCTGATCCGCGAAAACGCGAACAAGAACGTCGTCATCAGGACCCCGACCTGCACGCACGTTTTCAACGGCACCTGCCTAAGGGATGCAAAGAACCTCGAATTCTTCCCGAACGATTTCTTGAAAGAAGACGTCACCGAGGAACAATACCTCGCCTTCAGGGACAAGGCCATCGCGTTCATACGGAAACCCCACGCCTGGAAGGAACTTTTCGACTTCTACGAAACCACCTGGGAAGAAAGCGGCATATTCACGCTGGAACATACGTCCCGAATCGTTCCGGGCCTTGGCAACTGGGATTTGACAGAATACGGCTATCACGGATTTAGGCACCACGATGACGTATACCCCACGACCACTATAGTTTTCGAAGGCAAGGAACTCCCCTGCCCGAACAAGGCCGAAGAAATCCTGAACAGGGAATACGGCAAAAGCTGGCGAGACTATCCTAAGGACATCGGTTTCCCGCAAACCCTGCTCGACAGGAACAAGTACTACAAAATGATCGGCGAACCCTTGATCGACTATAAAGAATTCTAAAGCATGACCGAACCAGAACGCATCATCAAATCGGGACTGCTCCCTAGCAACTTTCTCGACGAGGAAGTCCGTTGCGATTATCATATCACAACCCAAATGAAAAAGATTTGGGCCATCGAACTCGACATCTTGATTGAATTCGACCGCATATGCAAAAAGCACGGCCTGAAATATTTCTTGATGTGCGGGACGCTCCTCGGTGCAATTCGCCACAAGGGATTTATTCCCTGGGACGACGATATCGACGTCGCCATGCCGCGTGACGACTTCAACAAGCTGAACACGCTGCAAGATGAATTCAGGCATCCCATTTTCCTGCAAACGCCGCTTACCGACAAGGAATTCGGCGGCTCGCACACTTGTATCCGCAACACGAATACGAGTGCCATCAGCCCTATCATCCGGTTCCAAAAAATGAACCACGGGCTTTTCATCGACGTTTTCGCGCTGGACCATTTTGTACCGGAAGGTGCCGAAGAGCGCTTTGCCGAAATAAACCAGCTGAACATCGAGAACGGGACGTTCATGCGGTTGACCAACCCGGAACTGAACGAGAAAAACCGCGAGCGCGTAAAAAACTACCACAGGGACCATATCGCGGACTACAAGAGAATCCATGAAATCGCGAGTATGTTCAACGACCGCGAAACAGAAAAACTGGCCATCCTGACATGGACCGCAGAACCCCTAGAACGCAACGTATGGGACGCCAAGGACTTTAGCGATTCCGTAGACGTGGAATTCGAAGGTTTCCGTTTCCCGGCGCCGTCAGGCTTCCGCAACATCCTGACACAGATGTTCGGGAACTACATGGAGTTCCCGCCCGTAGAACAAAGAGGAGCCCAGCACAGTCAATACGTGCTGGACCCCGATACGCCCTATACGGAATTCCTGCGCACCTTCAAGATGGGCTAGCAGGATCCGCTACAGCAATTACTTTTTCGGTGCAAACGGCTCAATAATATTCTTGATGATAAAGTCGGCCGTCTTCTCGATATCCTCGAACGCGACGCGCTTCGGCAGGTCGACGTTGAAAGCCTTCTTTACCTTCGCGACGAGTTCGTCGGTATAGACGAGCGTGCCGTTTTCCACATTCTCGATACCGTCGCAGTAGATAGACTTGCGGTTTGCCGCACGCATGTCATCCATGCTGAAAAGAGTCGTATCGAACGAGACCTCGGCCTTCGCACCATCGATGAGCACCGGGTAGCCACCGATTTCGCCATCGACACCGGGCGCATGCACCTTGGTCACCGTCTTTTCGCGGAGAGCCGTCAAGATGGAATCGATGATATTGAAGTTGCTCGAAGCGTTCATCATGTTGCGCTTCTGGTCCACCGGCATCGGGATAGAGCAGGCAGCCAGCACTTCGGTCTGGTCAAACGGCAAATCTTTGCCATCCTTCTTGAAGTTCAAGAGCAGCGTCTGGCCTTCGGCGTGGCCTTCCTTGGAAATCACCACGTCATGGAAATGGCTTACCGCGAGCGTCACATCGATATCGTTCAGGTTGTCGATGCCATACTTTTCGGCCATGAAGAACTTCATACGCGGAATGAGGTGGTTCAGGTTGCCGCTACCGAAATCGAAGTATGTCTTGCCGGCGGACTTGAGCCAAGGAATCACCGCGTCGGAATACGAGGTATTGATGGTCACCGCATTGGAGCCAGCCTTCTCGTAAGCAGCCATGATGTTTTTTGCATAACGGATGGAAAGCGGAGACCAGATGCCGTAAGCGCGCAGGTTGCTCCACGAGATGCTCCCGTACTTGAGGCCCGAATACACGCGGCTGCTGTTCACGATAAAGTCGGGATTCGCCTTCTTGATGGTCGCGGCGATGCTGTCGACATCGTTCAGGTCGCAGTCACCGAGGATTTCAATCTGGCTGCGCAGTTCACGACGAATCGTCGCTGCCGTGCGGACGATGTTCACGTCCATCTGCATCTTGGCGGCATTGCGGCCCGCAACCACAATTTTCAGCTGCGGGTCACGGAGGCTCACCAAAAAGTCGAGCAGGAACGTACCGACGCTCCCGAGCCCGATAATCATAATCGTAATCGTCTCGTTCTTTTCGACCTTGGACTTGAGCAAGGCAATTTTCTTGTTCAGGATTTCCATATCTTACTCCATAAGTTCGCGGACAATGTTGTAGTCCGCAACGGTGTTACAGTTATACCAGGCATCGAACGTGACCACGTCATATTCTTCACGAGAAAGCTTGTTGAAATACGCCTGAATAATTTCGAGGTTCGTTCCCTGAAGTTGCTTTTCGGTCAGGGAAGCGACAGCCTCGTGCAGTTTTTCTGCCGACTGGAATTTCCACATCTGCGCAGAATTGAATACCGCCAGGAACGGCTCCGGAATCGTGAGCGAAGAATGATTCGTGTCGTACAGGTAATGCGGGCGACCATCCGTCGATACGTAAAGCGCCACGGCCTTGTTCGAATAGATGGGTTCGCGATTGATCGTGAGCACGCTCTTTTCGCTATCGTAAACCGGCTTGAAATTTTCCTTCAAGAAGAACAGGTCGCCTTCTACAAAAGTGACATCGCCCGGTTCCTTCACAGCTTCGATGCCCTTGTACAGGCTATAGCCCGAACCATAATCCTTGAAATGCTCGTTATAGACAAGTTCAATCTTGTCGCCGTAGGCCTGGAGGTTTTCCTTCACATATTCTTCGAGAGCAGAATAGAGGTAGCCGCCCACAACGATGTACTTGTCGTATTCACCGCAGTTTTTGATAAGCTGGTTGAGCAGCGCAAACTTCGGGGAATCCTTATAATAGAGGCACTTCAGGGTTTCCTTTTCGGTATCCCTGTTAAAGCGGGTTGCCGTCCCGGCAACAGTAATAATCAAGTACTTCATCTTTCAATACTCTTCACGCACATTTCGAGGCCTTCGTCAAGCGTAACGACCGGCTTCCAGTGAGTACGCGTACGAATCTTGTCTGTGTTGAGCAGGCGGCGTTCCGGGTCGGACTTGCGATAACCTTCGAACTTGATTTTCACATCGTCCATGCCCATCTTCTTCGCAATCAGTTTCACCAAGTCCACGATGGAGATTTCTTCTTCGGTCGCGACGTTATAGACGGTACCGTCGAGAGCTTCGGGCGATTCCATGAGTTCCATCACGGCGCGGCAGCTGTCGATATTGTGGAGGAACGTGCGCTTGTTGACCTTCGAATTCTCGAGCAACGTGACTTCGGGCTTTTCGAGGAGGTTGTTGATGATGTGCGGGATAATGTGGTCTGCAAAGCGTTCGTGCTTGCTGTACACGTTCGCAAAGCGGATGGAGCAACCCTTGATTTCGCCCTTGTCCACGGCATCCTTCATGAAGAATTCCGTAAGGAGCTTGCCGACAGCATAGCTCGTGCGCTGGCTGTGTTCTGCCGTCGCCATGACCAAGAAGTCCGATTCGCAAACACCGCCGTTTGCATTCCACGACTGCATGGAATACACTTCGGAGGTAGAGCAGTTGATGTAGGTATCGGCACCGAGTTCAATGGCCATTTCGAGGAAAGTCTTCATCGAGATGACGTTCGTCTGGAACGTGTGTTCCACTTCGTAGAAATGCTTGGTGTGGACCACCGCGGCACAGTTGATAAATATCAGGCGGCCAGAGTACGAACCCTTGAGGCTCTTTACCTTGTCGGCGACAGCGGCCATGTGTTCGGCATTGTTGATGTCGTATTCAAAAAAGATAAAGTCATCGCGACCGACCAAGTCCTTCACCGTATCGATGGAACTGGCAAAGAAGTTGTCAAAACCGACAACGATGTTTTCTTCTTTCAGCAGCTGGTGTGAAAGTTCGCTGCCGGTCATGCCGGTAGCACCACTTATGACATACAGATTTTTCTTCATGTTAAGCCTCTGTTTAAATTCCTAAAGTCAGACGATCCTTGTAGAACACATCTACCTCGTCCGTATAAAGTTCCTGTTCCGCCACGATATCGTACGGGACGCATACATGCTCGTATTCCGTCGTTTCGGTATCGAGAATCCCGAACTGTGCGCAGGGATTGATGTTGCGCGGCTGCCCGACAGAACCGGGATTAATAAAAACCGTTTTCTTCTTGTTCCTCGTGCTCGGGGAATCGGCCTTGAAAAGCACCTCGAAGTAGTGGCACACATGGGAATGCGCCGTCAGCACGAAATCGTACGGGGCGTATTCTTCGCGAGTGAGTTCCACAGGTGTAAACTTGCCCCAATACGGGTCGCCCAAGATGCCATGCACCAGCAGGAACTTCTTGCCGTCGATTTCCAGGGAACAAGTGCCATCGCGATTCATCTTGTTATTGATAAAGTCGATGGACTCCTGCGAAAGGTGTTTTTGCGTATAGTGGAGGATGGCGCGCCCGCGGTCTGTCGCGAAACGGGTCGTGTCGTTGTCCATGACCGCCTTTTCGTGGTTTCCCCAAATCTTCGCAACAAACTTGTCGTCCATACTGCAAATCATGTCCACGATTTCGTTCGGGCGCATGCCGTAATTGACAAGGTCTCCCAGCAACACGAACTTGTCGACATGGCGACGTTCGACTTCCTCGAGCACCGCATTCAATGCCGTCACGTTCGCATGGATGTCCGACAGCAGGGCGAGTCGCATTTTTATTTCCTCAGGAACTCCATGAGTGCGTTCTTGTTCTCGATAGGTGTCGTCGTCGGGCGGCCCAAATCCTTGCGGTTGCCCTTCTTCACCTTGACTTCGAGGAGCACGGGGCCTTCCATGCCCTTGAGCTTTTCGAGCGCAGCAGCGAGCGATTCCTGGCTGTCGGCAGTCAGAGCATCGCGGTAGCCCACCGCCTTCGCGATGGCCGGCAGGTCAATCTTGAGGCCCACCGTCGGCTGGCCGCCCACGGAGTCGTGTGCGCCGTTGTTGAACACCACGTGAACGTAATTTGCAGGAGACTTGCTCGCGACAATCGCCATGGAACCCATGTGCATGATGGTCGCGCCATCGCCGTCGAAGCACCAGACCTTGCGGTCGTCCTTTTCCATCGCAATGCCGAGCGCAATCTGCGAGGCATGCCCCATGGAGCCTACCGTGAGGAAGTCACGTTCGTGGTCTTCACCCTTCTGGGCACGGTATTCAAAGAGTTCGCGGCTAATCATGCCCGTCGTAGAGACAATGACATCCTTTTCGCCGAGCGCGGCGGCCACCGTCTGGATGGCTTCTTCGCGGCTCATCGTGAGGTCGTTCTTCTCGACACTCTGGAGCTTGTAATCCTCGAAGGTGTCCTTCTCGATGACAAGCGCATAGACTTCGCCCGTTTCCTTCATCGTCTTGACAGCCTTCGCAATCTGCTTAGCGGCCTTGTCCTCTTCTTTGCAGAGCACGTCGAAGTTCACGCCCATCGTATTGAGGATGCCGGTCGTCACCTTGCCCTGCTTCACATGCTGGGGTTCGTCGTGAACGCCGGGGCGGCCACGCCAGCCAATAAGGAGCAGCACGGGAATGTTGTAGACTTCCTTGTCGGTGAGCGATGCAAGCGGGTTGATGATGTTGCCTTCGCCCGAGTTCTGCATGTACACGACACCGATGTTGCCCGTAGCCAGGTGGTAACCTGCAGCAAGCCCGATGGCGGCGCCTTCGTTCGCGGCAATCACGTTATGCCTTGCATCCTTGTTGTCGGCGATATAGGCGCAGATGTTCTTGAGCAATGAATCGGGGACTCCGGCAAAAAAGTCAATGCCGTAAGAGCCAAGCGTGTCGATAAAAAACTTCGGAGAGATCATAGGTAGAATACCGTTACTTCTTCATCGTTCCGGGAATGAGGTTCAAAATCTGCTTGATAGGCATGCAGTAGTCGTTCGAAGCCTCGAGGCTACGGCTGTGCGTGAGGATGGATTCGGCGCACTTCACCATTGCCGGGTAGGCAGACCTCAACATGTGGTTTGCATAGATGACAATGTTGATACCCCAAGTCGCCAGTTCCTCTTCGGTAAACTGGTTGTAGGTCGTGGGCACGGCAACAATCGGAGTATGCGCATCCTTTTCGCGGAAGCGTTTGCAGAATTCCTTGATGTCTTCGCCGCTCTTGTCCTTGGAGTGGATCATGATGCCGTCGGTGCCGGCAGCCACATAGGCATGGCAACGTTCAAGGGCATCGTCCACGGGCTTGCCCGCGATAAGCGATTCGCAACGGGAAATCACCATGAAGTCGTTCGTGACCTGGGCGTCCTTGCCCGCACGGATCTTGGTGCAGAAGCCTTCAATAGTGTCCTGCGTCTGGATGGCATCCGTCCCGAACAGGGAGTTCTGCTTGAGGCCAACCTTATCTTCGATAATGACAGCCGAAATGCCGAGGCGTTCGAGCGTGCGGACCGTGAAACCGAAATGTTCCACCTTTCCACCCGTGTCACCGTCAAAAATGACCGGCTTGGTCGTCACTTCGAGCGTGTCGTTCAAGTCGTGCAAGCGGGTCGTGAGGTCCACGGCCTCGATGTCCGGTTTGCCCTTGCTCGTGGAGTCAGTCAGCGAAGAAGACCACATACCGTCGAACTCGCGGACGCAGCCGTTGACTTCCACGCTCGTATGTTCTGCGATAAGGCCCGTAAGCCCGTTGTGGGATTCCAGAATGCGGACAATCGGCTTGGCCGCAATCAGTCGACGCAGCGAAGAAAGCCTTGCCTGCGGGGTCGTACCCAGCGATTCAATTTCCTTTTTCAGGCCGGTCGAAGTGATGCCCTTCGTGTAGGGAATCTCGATCACTTTTCCGCCCAAAGACTCCATCGTCTTGAACACCTCGTCGCGGATATACTTATCCGGGCCGTAGAGCCAGTCATCACCGTGGATGATATAGTCCGGCTTGTATTTTTTCAGATTCTCTACGTAGCTCCACTCGTCCTGGGGAACAATTTTCGAAACGCCCTTGATATTCTCGATGACATTCTTGCGCTGTTCGTAGTTCAAGTACGGAAGACGCTTATGCGTCGCTATCGCCTTGTCCGTAAAAAGCCCAATTATCACGTCGCCATACTTGGTCCCTTCATTGATGATATTGATGAGACCCGGGTGCATAATGTCACCAATCATTCCTAGATAAACAGTCTTTGCCATGCTAAACCTATTATTGAAACAATCTATGAATCTAATTATAGAAAATAAACTTGACAGCTAAACCTTAGAAGCCTAAATTTGCATCTATTGAAGGCAACTTTTTTCAGCCCAATACGAGACAATTTCACATGCAACTACGCACCCAAGAAGAGATTACCTCCAAGTGGCCGGCAAATGCGGAACCTCTTGTGGGCATCCGATGCACCACGTTCAATCAAGAGAAATATATCGCGGAGTGCCTAGAAGGCTTTTTAATACAAGAAACGACTTTTCCCTTCGAAGTTATCGTCCATGACGACGCATCCACGGACAATACGGCAAGCATCATCCGGGAATACGAAGCGAAGTACCCCAAGATAATCAAGCCCATCTACGAGACAGTAAATCAGTACTCGAAAAATGACGGTTCGTTCACGAGGATTATCACCTCGCATCTCGTCCGCAAGTACATCGCCATGTGCGAAGGAGACGACTACTGGACAGATCCGCTGAAGCTGCAAAAACAGGTCAGTTTCCTCGAAAGCAATCCCGAATACGGCATGTGCTATGGAATCGTAAGGCAGTACAACCAAGCAAAAAAAGCTTTCTTCACCAATCGCGGCACGGACTTCGTTTCTTTCGAGAACTTCCTGCACACTCGGAACAACGTTCCGACATTGTCCACATGCTATAGAAGAGAGCTTTATCTAAAATTCCTGAACGACCCTCTTCTTGCAGAGCAAGATTGGCCTATGGGAGACCTTCCCATGTGGCTGTGGTTTACATACAATTCCAAGGTAAAGTTTTTCCCGGAAATCTTCGGAGTATACCGCGTCCTAAAGAACTCGGCGGCCCATTCCAACGACATCGAGAAACAGGTGAACTTTTACAAGATCAGCCGCGACTGCGCAAACTTCTTCTCGATGCAATACCTGGGCAAAGAGCTCCCCCCGTACGAAGACCACCATGACCGTGCGCGTCTATATTCCACCAAGGCACACGACCGCAAAAAAGCGTACAAGGAATACAAGCTTATTCCCAACAAGGGCCGCAAATACAAAATACTGGCGGCGCTGCATTCCAACCCCTTCACCTACCTTTTACTTCGAATCTACTACTCGATCAAATACAAGCAATAAAAAAGCGTCTCTGACGCTTTTTTATGCCTCCGGCAATGTCTCCGGCAACAATTCCGTTTCAGCATCCGCGGTTTTCTTCGCTTTTTTTTCATTCTCCAGCTTTTCTTCCCGTTCAAGCCGTTTTTTCTCAATACATCCTATATACAACCCACTGAACAGGAAACAGAACGCCGTATTATTGCCAATCAATCCGGACATTGTCAGGAATAATATTATGCCCATCGGCATAATCTCCATCGTCACACCCCGTTCCTCGAATAGCGCATCGTTTTTCCTTAAATAAAGGAACGCCATCAACCAGAACAGGTAGAATGTCACTACCCCAAGCAGGCCCCTGTCAATCAGGTAGATGAAGGCAACGGACTCCAGACCTCCAATGAATTCATCGTCATCATTGAAGCGGACACCTTCGTCCTTGATTTGATGCGCCGTATAGTTGCTGCCGTTACCCCAAATAGGAGATTCCTTGATCTTTTCAAGAGAAAAAGCCAACTGCGTCATACGAAGCATTATGGAAGAGCCATCCTTATTGTCCAAAAGATGCTCAACAGTGTACGACACCATGTACGAGGCGCTAAAAATGAGTATTCCCACAAAAAGGATCTTCATCAAGGCCCCTTTTGTTTTCATGTACGAATAAAGGAGGACAATCGCGACACAGGCGAGCGAAGTTCTGGACCCGGACAGAATCACGTTCAATCCCAGCAAGACGAGAATGGCAATGTTTTTCATGTAGGAAATCGTCTTGCTCTGGAAAGCATTCCAGTAGAACATGAACAAAACCATCAACAATGTTCCCAGCGTCGTCGGATGCTTTGTCGTAATAATCGTCCTTATACGCCACCCTTCACTAGCATTAATGCTGCTGTTCAAGTTATACCAACCGTCATGGGCCGGGAACGCCAGGTTGATCACCTTGTAGAGAATGTTGGTGTTTGTCGCCGCTTCGTAGAGGCCATAAAGGCACATGAAAAAGACAAACCAGTACATGCTTTCCGAAACAGCCTTCAACGTCAGCTTTCTCGACGCAATACTTGCCGCTATAAAGTAACAGTACAAGTCAACCATATCCCTTATGGCGTAATAAGCATTCATCGCGCTAAAATTGAAAACCGTCGTCAACGCATAACTAAATGCGATCAGCAAAAGGAACAGTTTAAGAGGGCTCTCGGAAAGGGCGTTCTTAAACTCGTGCGTGTTCATCACATACTCTTTTCCAATGAACGCATAGAGGAGCACAATCTGTCCCGAAATGGACGGGCTCTCGTAAAACAGGGCGCAACACGGAAAAAGGATCGTCCCCATAAGCAACGCAAAAAAGCCCTTGGTGGTATTGCCCACCAAGATTGCAATCAAAAAGCCAAGATAGACTAAAAGAACTATTGCGCTCATGGGTCCAATTATAAAATCATTTCTCGAACGACGACTTTTCGGGGAAAGCGGTTTCAAATGCTTTTATCAACCGGGCTTTCACCTGATTGAAGACATCCTCCGATGCAAATTCTTCGTCATCTTGCAGGCAAATCATATTGTGGGAACGATTTTCTATAGCACGGAATACAGAAGTATCCACGCCAAGATTAAATTTCCTTCCCAGTTTTTTCAGAGATGTCGGATAAAAGTTTCCGCTTGCCAAATCCCAATACCGGAACAAATATTGCGACACGTCGGTAATCGTCCTGAACCGGCTAGCCAGCGTTTGTTCCATAATTTCGGGTTCCGCGTCCCATACCTTTTCAATCGTCGCCTTCAGCATGGGGACAGGGAGATGCGCATTGCCAAAACCAATAAACGCAGAGTGCCTGGAATAAAGGAAATTCAATAGAGCCGTTTTCATCCCGACCCTGTTCGGCATAAACCACTTTTTCCAGTTCTTGCGAATCTGGACTCTGCTATCGAAATGCTTGTTGATTATGGTAACAGAGTTGGCAATAAGGTGGGTCATGATCAAATTCGCATGAACCCCTTGCGGCACAATCGGATGCAAGGCCGCATACTGAACCGGCAATCCGCCTTTATAAAAGAAAGAAGGCTCTACCGGTTTGAGCAGGAACATATCGTCATTAAAGAAAACGAACTTATCCGAAATCCCCTTAATCCTGTGCAGGCCAATTTCAATCGGGTTCGCATTAAATACCGGCAAATTCTCGGCAGGAATATAATCCGAGTGATTGACGCAGTTCAGCTTGGGGCAGTCCGTATTCAGCCACTCGGGCTTTTGTCCACACGTCACAAAATGGACTTTGCGCACCCAAGGGGCACATTTTTCGATTGAACGGAACCAGTAGGGCATGACGCCCCAATCCCGAAAGCGGTTGGCACTGATGTCGACTTTTTTCCCTGTGGCAAGATACTGATACTTGGCTTTCTCTTCTTGCCATTTTTTATCGGCGCCATCTACCCACAGAACAACAAAATCAATATTTTCCATTTGAGACCCGTTCTCAGCTTATGCTAAAAGGCTTTCGTACTTGCCCACATAAAGCGCAGTCATCCTTTCAGCACTTAAAACTCCCTTAGCCATAGCATTACACTGAACACCCATTGCACGAAGGTCTTCTTGCAGCAGCTTTTGCAGCTGCTCCTTAAAGGAATCAAAATCGTTGTTCTTGAAAATCATTCCAACATATTTGTCGATATAGACGACTTCTTTATGCTGGGGGATGTCCGAAAGAAGCAGGGGCAATCCTGCGGACAGCGCTTCAAGCGCACCGATGGGAAGCCCTTCCGACGTACTCGACGACACATACAAATCCGACGCCTTAAGATAGTCGGCAACATTCGTGATATGCCCCTTGAAGAGAATATTCTTCCTATCCCCATACAGCTCCCGCAAGCGCGGCAACTCGGGACCATCGCCCAGAATCACAAGGAAAAGGTCATCCCGGTTTATCTTGGCAAAGGAATCTACGACAAACGCCTGGTTTTTCCGAGAACATACCTGCCCCGTGAAAACCAGCACCTTGCGGTCAACAGGGATATCCAGGGCCTTCCGCTTTTCAATCTTTTCGGCTTCAGTAGGAACCTCATAACGGTTCGTGTCTACCCCGTTGCGGATAAAGTCAACATCGATGGAATGACGTTCCTTGTATATCTCGGACAGGCTCTTTGAGCAGGCCACCATATGAGAGGCGTTCTTGCGAATCAGTCGAAGATCCTGCTTGGCCATGATATTCCCAACAAAGGGACCATATTTGACCGGATAATCTTCAAACACATAATTATGGATTGTCGTAAAGTTCGGGCAACCCTTATAGGCCAAGGCAATCTTGTACAGGGGCATTCCAACAGAGTGAATGATTGACGGGCGGATGCGCCTAAACAAACTTTTGACTTTCCTTTTCCCAAACAAAATGGACTGCAAACGGCCCATTCCCATGCAAATGCATTCCACCCCTTCCTTTTCAAAATCCTTCTTTAAGGAATCTTTCTCCTTTTCCTTGTACAACGTAACCATGCACACCGAGTACTTTGATTTGTCGATATTCCTGACCAAATCCAAAGTCTGTGCAATAGGTCCAGATTTTCTCATTCGAGTCGAAAAGAACACCAATTTATGGCGGGCTGGCGCAATATCGATTGCATACACACCCCGTTTGCCTTCGTGCACGGAATCAATGCAAACCTTGCTTCCATCGCGGTTCCATCTCGGGTGTAGGTCGCAACGGCAATCGTTATCGTAACGGAACGGAGAAAAGACCCTTGCCAACAAGCGCGACGAGCCCTGTTCACCACCCGTTTCTGTACACAGATACACCGAAGCGATTCTCTTACGGTTCGGGTACGTGTCCGTAATGATATACTTCCCATCCGGAGAATAGCTGCAATGACCATCCGTATTGAGGTTCGGCCAAAGCATCTTGTATTCCTGAGTCTTGTCCTTCATCAGGTAATAATGGTTACCCGTCTCCTTTTTCCTCAGGAACGAAAGAATCTCGTCATCGTTTTTCCAGTAGCAATGCGAAACAAAGACGTCGTCGCTCAGGTTATACATCTCGGAGCCGTCCATGTTGACCGTAACCAAGCGGGTATGCTTGCGGCCCTTCTGGAACCAACGGTGCAAAACCATAAAGCGCTTTCCGTTGGGACTGATCATAAGGTGATTGACCTTATGGCTAGCTCCATCCATGGTTTTATCCGGCTCGAAACCGGCGAAATCCGTATACTTGAACAATTCCGTTACGGCACCCGACTCGACGTCGATTTTCCAGACGCAGGTCCTGTCGGGACACAATTCCTTCGCAAAGTCATCCGGCAAGTTGGAATAGCCGTACCCGGGCCTCATTCGGTGCAGTCGCGAAAAATCGAGGCTCAAGGCCGTCTTCCCGTCCCTCGATATATCGTAAATCGGCAGCGGAAGAACTTTTAGCTCTTTGCGGGATTCGACATCATAGACAACCGAACAATACTTCCCGTCGCGAAAATCGTTGTATATCAGCCTACTCTTGAAATCCGGCCCCATCCATTGGGCCATGCAGCTCTGCTGCACATTCCAGGACGATGTCGTGGCGATTTCTTCCACCCGGTTTCCGTTCTTTGTATCGACAAGAACTAGCGTGCCATTCTCTTTGGGCGCAACATTCTTATAGGAGCACCGGACCTTGAGGGCAATCAAATACCTGTTGTCGGCATCCCAAGGGGACTTGTCGTAGTAGCCATAGTAATACTCGTAGCCATCATCTGGAGTCAAGCGAATAACACCTTCGGTCGATTTAATCTTGTCTCCAGAAGTCGCATAAGACAGCAATTGATACAGGCGTTTGGCTGAACGCTTCACAAAAGGAAACTGTTCTAAAAGTTTTTTCCCGGCATCTTCAATTTTTACAAAATCCATATAAAGAACTACCTATACCAATTTTCTTGAATAAAATCGTCTACTAAATCAACAATCGCCATCGGATTCTTGTTTACCCACGGCACCAGTTCAACCTCGTTAGCATAAATCTTGCGGAAGCATTCGCCCAGGTCCGTCAATTCCGGATCTGCCATGACAATGTAATGCCCTGAAGCAAAAGCCTCGTTGCACTGCACCTGGTGGTCATTAATATGTTCCATGTACTTGCGCAATCTCGAAACGCCTATAACCTTCTTATGGGCATGCAGGGCCTTCATTATGGAACCGGAAGCGCCATGGCTTACAACGATGTCCGCTTGCGCCACATGCTCGTCAAATTCCTGCGGAGACAGGTAATCGACATAACGGTAATTTCTAGGCACATACGTAGAAGAGCCTATCTGGGCAACGGTCGGCTCCGTCAGAATTTTAGCGTCGTAAAGTTCGTCTAGCTTCTCGAACAGACGATTGAACGCATAGCCCCGAGATCCTACCGTAACGAAGATCAATAGAGACACCCTCCATAGATGGCTTTCTTGTAGTATTTTTTCTGGGATTCCCACTGAACGATGAAAAGGTCGCTATGCTTTTCCATCATCCGTCCAGCGATTGTAGGCATATCGGCACGGCCAAAGGTTTCCACAAAAACAAACTTCTTCTTAAAAAAAATCGAAAGCAGGTAGAGAGGATACGCAACAATCGTCCCCGTCGTTATTACAAAATCAGGCTTCTCTTTAATCCAGATTCTAATGGCCTTGATGGCATTGATTGCCATCTTGAAAACCATCAGCCAGTCTTTCAGGTCCGTCTGAATCATCAGGTATTTCGCAAGGGGTTCCTTGAACGCCGTTTTTTCCGTCACAAAGAACCCTTCATACTTCTTTACCAAAGGTTCGAACTTTTTCAGCTGTTCCCAATGACCTCCAGAAGACGAAACAAAGCACAAGCGAGGAGCCCGCTTCTCTTGTATCTTTTTACCTGTAGTCATAGAGCAAACCTCATTCCACCTAGCCAATAATCATTGCAAGCGCAACGATCGAATTATTCAGCCTTGCCCTTACCGATGCTGGACACTTCGAAACCGATCTTGCGGAGGGCGTCGGCATCGAGAATGTTGCGACCGTCAAATACGAAGGCCGGCTTGGCCATGCCCTTGTAGATACGGTTCCAGTCGAGTTCGGCGAAGCACTTCCATTCGGTACAGATGACCACGGCATGGGCGCCTTCGGCGGCCTTGTACGGGTCTTCTTCGAACTGGACCTGGTCGAGCACGTCCTTCAGGTCGCGCTTGGCATCGGGAATAGCCTTCGGGTCGGTCACGACCGGCTGTGCATGTTCGGCGAGCAGGTCGCGGACCACGAGGTTCGCGGGGCTTTCGCGGGTATCGCCGGTATTTGCCTTGAAGGCAAAACCGAACACGGCTATCTTCTTGCTTGCAATCGTGTTGAACATGGTTTCGAGCATGCGGTCCACCACGCGGTGGGTCTGCCACTCGTTGATCTTCACGACGCTTTCCCAGTAGGCGGCGACTTCGGGGAGTCCATAGTAACCGCACAGGTACACGAGGTTCAGAATGTCCTTCTTGAAGCAGCTTCCGCCAAAGCCGATGGAGGCCTTGAGGAACTTCGGGCCGATACGACGGTCCTTGCCCATCACGTAGGCGACTTCGTCCACGTCGGCACCGGTCTTTTCGCAGAGGGCGCTGATGGAGTTGATGGAGCTGATGCGCTGGGCCAGGAAGGCGTTCGCGGTGAGTTTCGTGAGTTCGGAACTCCAGAGGTTTGTCGTAAGGATGCGGTCACGCGGCACCCAGTGGGCATACACGTCCACCAGCTTCTGGCAGGCGGCAAGTCCCGATTCCGTCTGGTGGGAGCCAATGAGCACTCGATCGGGCTCAAACAGGTCGTTGATGGCCGTACCTTCGGCAAGGAACTCGGGGTTGCTGAGCACTTCGAAATGCAGGCCCTTGTCGTTGCTGTTCAAAATGCGTTCCATCGCGGCGGCGGTACGCACCGGGAGGGTCGACTTCTCGACGATAATCTTGCCTTCGTCGGCGATTTCCAGAATGTTGCGGGCGGTCTTTTCCCAGTACTGCAGATCGGACGCCTTGCCGGCACCGTGGCCGAAAGTCTTGGTCGGGGTGTTCACGGAAACGAAGATGATGTCCGCTTCCTTGATGGCGGCAGGAATGTCCGTGCTGAAGAAGAGGTTACGGCCACGGGCACGCTTCACCACGTCATCGAGGCCGGGTTCAAAAATCGGGAGGTTGTCGCTGTTCCAGGCATCGATACGGGCCTGGTTGATATCAACCACAGTCACCTTCACGTCGGGGCACTTGTCGGCAATAACAGTCATAGTGGGGCCACCGACATAGCCCGCGCCAATGCAAAGAATCTTGGTATTGTAAGACATAGTATTGAAAAAAATAGAAAATGGCATAAAAAAAGAGCATTCCGTTTTCAACGAAATGCCCTTTTTTCAATGAAAAAAATTACTTGAATTGAGCGGTAATGCTTTGTACTTCGCCCGGATTAACCGTGCGCGTTTCATCCTTCACGCCGTCGCTCCAGCCAGAGAACACGCTACCGTTAGTCGCCTTGGCCGTAAGCGTTACCGGCACCTGGCTGTAGAAATTCGCCGTGAGGGAAGACTTGCCAATCGGGAGGCCGTCAACAAGGACCGAACCCGAGCCGGAGCAAGCAATAGTCATCGGGACCGGGTTGCTCAGCGAGAAGTACGATTCCATCTCCGACGTAATCTGCTGCTGTCTGGAAGAGGCAAAGTTCTTGATCGTAGCCAAATCCTGATCCATGCTGGAGGCATTGAATCCCCAGAATTCCTGGTCACGCGCCATTTCGGACTGGACCTGGCTCTGCAAATCATTAATCATCTGCAGAATGCGTTCCGAGGTGAAATAGGATGCCAGCAACACGACAAACCTGTTCACGAATGCACGGGTAAACGGCGGATATTCCATAAGCTTACGGAGCAAGAGCGTTTCCTTGGCATTTCCGCTGCCACCGCCGCCCATGCCAAATCCGGCAGCCATCTGCGTACCGCTTGCACTGGTAACATAGCTGAAGATATTCGTCGTATTCATGGAATAGTTTGTTCCGAATCCAAAGTCGGTATCGTAAATAAACCATTTCCACTTGGTTTTCTGGCTTGCCACGCGCCATTTCTTCATATTGTTGTGTGGCCAGTCGCGGTTGTTCACGAACATCTCGGTCTGCATATAGTTGATATAGTTGTCCATGTCAATCTGGTCAGCAATCTTTTTGTAATTGGCTTCGCTATTCAAGCTATTGGACTGCAGCCAATTCATCATAGCCTCGTAATCGGCGCTGGAACCGGCGGTCGCCTCGTCATTGGCATCGAGCAGGTCGATGTCGTTGGCATCGAGACCGTACTTGGTCTCGTAATAGTACTCGTTGTTGCGTTCGCGCAAGTCATGGATTCCGTAATAGACACCATTGTAGTACACGATGGCATAGCGACCTCTCTGGTAATCCACATCGAGGCCTTCCGTTATCTGCGTACCCACACGGTCGCGCACATAATCGTTGCCGCAGTTGTTACCAAAGTTGCGGAGCGTGAACGCCTTGAACTTCGTCAATTCCGGATGGTCCGGGAACAGGGTGTACTTGAGGCGCTTTTCGCCATATTCCTCGCGGAACGTGACCGAGAAGGACTTCTTTTCCTTCGCACGGCTGTACTGGCCGGAAATCTTGTAATCGCCCTTGATTCCGAAACCGGGCTGCTTTGCACCGGGTTCAATCAATTCCACATATACAGGCAGTTCCCTGTTGCTCCAGTAGTTCGCACCCTTGTGCGGGTCCATCATCTGGGCACTGTTGCCTGTCGTATAGAGGCCCGAATCAGGACTGAACATGGCGAGAGGATCCGTCGTGACAAGCACCGCCGGGAGAGACGGCTGCTGTTCAAATATGTACGTACGGTTCAGCATGTTGCTCTTGTATGCGCCATCGGCATAAGTGACGCAGCGGAGCACCGTCGTCGACGTAATATTCAGAGTCTGGGTTACCGGGCTGGAAACTTCCGTAGGCTCGGCACCACCCGTTGCGCAGCGCGTACCCTGCGGCAGCGTAACATTCACAGCCGAAGAATAGAAGCCCGAAGGAGGAACGGACGTTTCGGACAAAACGGCCTGCGTTTCGCTCACTTCGCCAAGCGTGGCGCCGTAAGGGCTGGGATCGGCAATGCCCCACTTGCCCGCCGAATTCTTCGACCACGTCGTCGTGACCGGGGCAGCGCCATAGCGGACAGAATCCAAAATGCCGCCTTCCGCGCTGACCAGGTAAAGCGCACCGCCATCCTTGTCGACCTTGAATGTCGTATGGGGCGCATGGCCACGGTTGCGGCCAATGTAAGAGAACATCTTAATGGTCGTGCTTTCGGGACCCTGCGTTTCCGAAAGGAATGTCGTTCCAGAAACATTTGAGAGGTTCAAGCTGGAAGCATTGTCGGCCAAGCGCACGTAATACGTCGTCGAGGAATCACCCGTGCCCTTGAGGTTCTTGCCGCTCCAGTTTCCGATTGAGCCATTGTTGTCGTTCAAATTGAGGCGAATCTTGTGACCCTTGGTGACAAAACCCTTCAAGACGAGCTGGTTCACCTTGCTCAAGTTGGCATTCGTCGTATTCACCACAAACGAGGCGTTGGAGGCTCCGGCAGGCACCGTCAAGACGCTACCGAATGCGTTCGCACCATTCTCGTTAAAGCACAAGGCAGACTGGCCAGGCAAATTGTCGACCGCAGTGACCGAGGTACCGGTATTCATGCCACCGCCAGCGGCGGCGCCGCCGGCTCCAGCGCCCATGCCACCCATGTTGCCCATGTCGAAACCGCCCATGCCTCCGAAATTGAAGCCGCCCATACCGGTAACGGCACTTTCGTTAGCCCTGCAGTTCGTGGAAATCAGGTTGACCGAATCGGACGGCATTATATAACTGGGGTAATTCTTGCCCGACATGAACACGACCATGTAGGACTTGGCCGGGATAACGGCCTTGTCGAACGTCCAGCGACGCGGGAACTTGAGGTCGTTACTGAGCGCGATGCCGCTCAGGTCCACCGGGGAATCGGACGTGTTGTAAAGTTCAAGCCAGCCAGCGTCATTGCCGTCTTCATCCTTGAGACTGGCATTCTGCGGAGCGACCTCGCTAAACACGACCGGGAAATTGCCCACATAAGGTGGCGGAGTCGTCGCAGGGACCTGCGTAGAATCCTCACCGGGGAGAAGTCCCTCGTGCGAGTCCTTTGCCGAGAAATCCCTAGCCGTGCTACTGGCCGGAACCGTGCTACCGCCGGAACCAACCACTTCGCCCGTATTGGGATCGACATTGGCTGAACTGCCATGCTGCGAATCCGTCGAGCCGGCAATGTCGCCATTCGGGTCGCCACTAGAAGACGAACCCAAAATAGAGCCATCACCGCCCGCAGGGTCATCAGCCTGGGCGATGGGATTCGAGTTGTTGGAGCTCGAATCATTGGAGCATGCCATCATGGAGACGCATGCGGAAGATAACAAAACCGTAATCCATACAGTCAAGAGTGGAGATTTTCTGTACTGCATACCCTTAAAGTAGTCAATTTAAGGGCTCCTCCCCAAAAAAATCCATATTTTCTTTTTTTAATTGTTGTGCGATTTACATCAACGGAATCTGGCTGTGATGCGCGTCACTCTGCAAGGTAAAATTTCTATTACTTCGTCCTTGGTTCCGTCATCCCACCCCAAAAAAGTCGCGCCCTCGGACGGTTGAGCCGAAAGAGTCACCGGAACACCCTTGAAAAACGTAATCTGCATGTTCGAACGATCCAGAGCAAGTCCATGCACAGCAATGGTCCCCCGCCCTTCCGAAACGAGCTCGACCTTGCACTTTTTCTCAAGATCGAAATGTTCCATCATTTCGTCCATCACCACAGCCTGGCGTTCTTTCGCAAACGCAACCATCCGAGCAAGGGACTCATCCATATACTTCGCATTCAGTTGCCAGTGTTTTTGGTCGCGGGCAATTTCACCCGCAATCTCGTTATTTAATGCGTCAATTTTTGTCAACAGTCTTTCCGACTCGAAGTTCATGGAAAGAAGCGTCGTCATGCGATTGATGAAAGCCATGCGGAATGTTCTGCTTTCGAGCAGGCGCCGCAACAGCAATGTTGATTTCGGTCCGTTCGGCCAATCCGGACCATTTTCGGCCGTTGCAAAATCAAATATATTATCCGTGTTGTCGCCGTATCCGCTGCCAAAGCCAAAATCCAAATCGTAGAGGAACCACCTCCAAGGGCTCTTGGTATCGCTCCTGCGCCACTTTTTCACATTGTTCGCAGGCCAGTCCCTGTTGTCTAGGAAAATCTCGGACAACACGTAATTCAAGTAGTTATCTATATCCACCTGCGAAGCTGCGTACTCGTAATTTTCTTCCTCGTCCAAAGAGTATTGTCCGAGCCAGTAAATAAAACTGATGTAATCCGTAGCGCTCCCTGCAGAAACCGTATTGTCCGCCTTCAGCAAGTCAATCTGGTCGGGATCGTAATCGTAGTGCGTCTCGAAATAGTATCTCGAGGAACGCTCACGGATATTGTGAAGTCCATAATATTTCCCGTTGTAGAAAACAACCGCAGCACGGCCACGCTGATAATCTATCCCGAGCCCTTCCGTGACAGAACTCGCCAGACGGTCCCGAAAATAAGTCGAGCCGAAGCCACCACCGTTATTGCGTAACAGGAACGACTTGAATTTCTTGAGTGTCGGGAAATCGGGGAACAGCTTGTATTCCAAGCGTTTCTTTCCATACTTCTCACGGAACGTGATGGCCGCAGATTTCTTCGCGTTGACCCTGCTGTAATTGCCAAAGATGGAATACCCCGCATTCTCAGCAAACGCCGGTTTCTGCGCCCCGGGTTCTACAAGTTCGACAAATACGGGAATCTCCTTGTCTTGCCAGTAGTTCGCCCCATAGTACGGCATGGCATTCCAAGCATCGTCCCCCTTGACATAGAGGCCCGAATCGGCATTAAACAGAGAATTCGAATCGGCTGCGATAAAAACGGCGGGAACCGTCGGGGCGTTTTCAAAAATATAAGTCCGCGTTTCAACTTCTCCCGGAAGCGTTCCCGGGAAAAAAGATGCGCAGCGAAGCACCATTGTATTTTTCACACGAAGCGAAACGACCTGCGGGCTTTCCGCCGAAGGCAACATGCCGTCCTTTTCGCAGCGTACGTATTGCTCCCGAGGGAACTCGACATCGAAGGCGTTGCGGTAGAATCCCGACGAGGGAAGATTCGGCAATTCCGGCGACCGGAGCGGCAGCACTTCGCCAGACTGTTCCTTGAGCGGCGATGGGTCCGCGTAGCCCCAATTTTCCTCGCCATCAAGACCGCGGCCATACGACCAAGATTTTCCAAGGACCGCGCTCGGATAACCCACATAGGCGTTCACGACACCCAGGGAATCCACCAAGTACAGGCTTCCTCCATTCTTGTTCAGTTTGAACGACGCATGCGGTTCGTGCCCTCGGTTTCGAGCAACATAAGAGAATATCTTCATGTCAACAAGACGCGTTTCCTGGAAAGCCGGACTGAAGCGTGTCCCGTAAATGTCCGAAAGGTCCGGATAGTTTGTTCCGACCGGGAGTCTGAAGGAATAAACCGTACTGGAATCTCCCGTCCCTGTCAGTATCTGCTCGTACCCGTTCCAGTCATCGATATCCGGTTGTGCAAGCCGTAACGAAACTTGGAGGTCCTTCGGGATATAGGCCGTCAACAGCATCTCGTTGCATCCCGTAATGTCTATGCCCTGGTCGCTTCCGCCCCACCGAGTCCCCACGAACACGGAAATCGAGGACCAGCCCAACGTCTCGTTTTCGTGCAACTGCATGCGCGCACCGACCATCCGGTGGCCATTTTCCGAAAAACAGATATCCCCTTTCCCGGGCAACGGTTCAGCGGTGCTTTGTCCCGGAGGGTCGTTCTCCGCATCCGTCCACTTCCAGCACCCCCTGCCAATCATGTTCACCGAATCGGACGGAGGAACAAAATCCGGATAGTCCTTCCCGGACATGAATACCAACATACGCTCCGAAGGATGCAGCACGACATTGCCAAAATTCCACTTATGCATTTTGTCCAGATCGTCTGTCAACGAGTACCCGGCCAAATTCACCGCATGCGACGACCTGTTGTAGATTTCCACCCATCCGGCATCGCCGCCTTCATGGTCCTCGTAGCCGACATTTATCGGATCCACCTCGCTAAATACGATGTCGGAATTTTCGTTCAGTGGGTAATCTAGGGATTCTGCAGATGAAGAGGAAAAGAAGACCACTTCGGCGGAACCCGCTTCATGCGGATTCAAAAGTTCCGACTTGTAGTCCGTACAAGCGCACAGCAAAGCAACTACAAGTCCCAATCCAACGCGGTCAACAAATAAATTCACTTCCCCAATATAAAACTATTTGGGGACCCCGCCTGCAATACGGCCCTATTTTTGTGTTTTTCTAGGCCTGCGGACCACAAAAAGCGCAGCCCCTACCAGCACCAGGGATACCGAAATGACCTTTCCCAGCGGGAAAGCCTCCGCAAACACGATTCCGCCGCCAAGAGTCGGCACGGCAGCACCGACCGCAGCACTGAACGGGACGATAAATAGCGCACGGCCCCTCGAGAAGGAGACCTGCGAATAAAGAAACGCGATGGAGTAGGTTGCCACGTAGCCCCAAAGGCGGAGGTCCAGAAGCAGGCCGAGAATCGTGTCGACGCCGAGCTTATCCAGATCAAAGTCCATGGCCATGCTCTTGTAGAACACGGCGGAAAGTCCAAAGCCCATACCCATGATCAGGGAATCCACCATCTCGCGGTTCTTGTAGAACAGGTGAACAAACAGAGTCACAACCGAAAGGACTCCCGCATAGCACCAAAGCATCGAGACATTCTGCGAACCGGTAACCTCGCCCATCGTCTCGACCGAATAGGTAAGCCCAGCCACGACAAAGCAGATGGCCACGATAATACGCTTCGTCAATTTTTCCTTAAGGAGCCAGAACCCCATGAGCGCGGTAAGCACAGGATTCAGTACCATCATCGGCTGCACCTGGCTCAGGTCGTAACGGGCCATCGCGATGTAGTAACCAACCGTCGCAATCGCCGAACAGGAAATCCCGAGCCACCAGTAGCCATTGCTCAAGACACCTTTAAAAAACTGCCACGGGTTCGCAACACCGCCTGTCCGTTTGCCCACCTTGGAAATCCCCGACTTCTCGAGGATGTTTCCGCAAGCAAAACAGAACGCAGGGCCAATAGTCAACAAGAAAAAGAGCATGTTCAGAAAATCACAATAATAACGTCTCGCGCCAATGTAGAATTTATACCGCGAAAAATTCTACAGCTTGTCGTAAATTTCCTGATAAATCCAGTAATTGCCCATGACACGCTTCACGTACTCACGAGTTTCCCAATAGCTGATTTCCTCGACGCGGATATCCCAAGGGAGTCCCTCGCCAGCAGCCTGCCAACGCTTGGTCGGCTTGGGGCCCGCATTGTAGTTCCCGAGCACGTACATGTAGTCGTCCTGATATTCCGCCTTCAGGTCGACCAGGTAACGGATACCCAGGCGGATGTTCATGTAGGCATTGTACAGGAGCTTCGGGTCGAAATCTGGAATCTGCTCGGCCTTGGCCAGCATCTCGCCCGTCTTCGGCATAATCTGCAAGAGCCCGCAGGCGCCCACCTTCGATGCAATCTCGAAGTTGAAGATGGATTCCTGGCGCATCACGCTGTACACGAAGAACGGGTCGATTCGGGTGCCCGAATGGTACACGACCTGCTCGGTATACGGTACGGGATAAAGGTAATGCAGCACGGCAATCGGGGGCGCCATCAGACGGCGACGGTCTATATTGTTCTGGAACTGGCGCGCCAGGCGGTAACCGGCGGCCGTTTCGCCCATCTCGTAGAAGAGCTTCCCGTATTCGTAGAGGAAGTCCAGACGCTTGTAGTTCTTTTTGCGTGCTTCGTCATAGACGGCGAACGCCTCTTCGGCAAAGCCGTACTGGAACAGAGTCTTGATACGCTTGTAGCGCTCCGGGTTGTACGAGGAATCCGCCCTAACACCTTTCTGCGAAGCGCGAATCCAGGCGAGCGTCTGTTCCGGCGACATCGGGATGCCGTGAGCAAACGGGATATCCTTAGCAGCCATGAGCTTGTACTCTTCGAGTTTGATGCGGCTGCGGTGGGCATAATAGGCAAGCGGGAAGTCACGGATACAATCCAGGTAGGCCGCACGGGCCAGGGAATCCTTGCCGAGCTTCATATAGGCATCGCCCAGAAACATGCGGGCGCCGCTACCGCTCCAAAGGAACTGATCCTTTGTCGCTTCCGTAAAGGCCGCAATAGCCTCGTTCCACATTTCTTGCTTGTAGTAGATAAACCCGATGCGGAACTTGGCCCACTGCCTCTTCATGTTGTTCTTGAAGCGCCTGTCTGTCAGCTGCTTGAAGCAGATCAGGGCGCTGTCGTACTGCTGTTCCTGTTCGTACTCGAAACCGCGCACCCAAAGATTGTTCGCATTCTCCTTGCTGTATTGGTTCACTTCATGCAACAGAGAATCCATCCTCTTGATCTCAGCGGCATTTTTCGTCGCATGGCTACGCAGCAGGCGTAGAACAGACTGCATCCACAGCGGGCGCGCTTCCACGGAATCCAGGAGGTAGCGGAACTGCTCGATGGATTCCGCATTCCGTTTGAGCGTGCGCAAGGTGACCGCGCGCTTTTCCCACAAGTAAATTCGGGTGTCGCGGTTGAGCGTACTCGGGGGCAACGGCTTGAGCGACGTATCCTCGGGTGCCGGGACAATCTGTTCGGGATTCGAGAGCACCAGTGCAGAATCGATAATGCGAATGGAATCGAGCAAGGAAAGGCATACGCTGGCTTCGTCCTTCGCACAGGCCATCCTGGCGTAGGCAACCTTCTCGGGCAAAGTCTCTTGGACACGGCCGACCTTGCGCAGGCGGCGGATGGCGGCAAAGGAGGAATCCTTGAACGGGGTCGGGCTAGTCAGCAGCTGCGTGTACAGTTTCTTGGCAGCCTTCAGCTGCTTGAACTTTTCGAGGTAGCACGCATAGCGATACTTGAGCACGTCGGCATCCGACGACTTGGAATACTTATCCAGGAAGACCTTGAGCGAATCCGCATGGGCTCGGTCACTCAAAGTCGAGTCTGCCATGGCGGCTTCGATACGCAAGCGCGAAGAAACACGCTGCCACTTTTCGTCTTTCTCAAGCCCCTTGCCCAGTTTCAATGTTTCCCACACCGCACGGTAGTCGCCCTTGCGGTACACGGACTGCGCCATGCGCAAGATGACATCACCCGTCAACTGCGGATCTGTAGAACGCAGGGAATCGTAAGCCGCATAGGCGCTGTCCCAGTCTTCCCTGTAATAATAATACGCAGCCTTGGCAAAGTCGCGGACCTTCTTGGGAAGCGTCGAATCCAACGAATTTTTCAGAGCCCGTTCGGCACGGACAACAACGTTCTGGAATTTGTTAGAAGGAATTTGTTCCAAATCCGCATAGGGACTGGGCGGAATAACTATCGATGCCGAGGAATCCAGCACCGCCGTCGAAGACATCGCCGGCGCAACAGTCACCGCGTCGGCACTCCAACCAAGCGACGCCATCAACAAAACACATACAAAACAACCAAATCTCATATTTTCTCTCTATTTGCGGCACACAACAACATTGTGGCCGCAAGCCCAGTTGCGTTACAGGCGGTCTACCTGGCCCACGAAACTGGATATACCCAAATCCGTAATCGTCTGCGCATACTTCTTGTACAAGTATTCGTTGACATCCTTGGCATCGTCCAACTGCAGAATAGCCAAGGCGGTATCGCGGACATCCTCGAAGTTGATGGAGCGGATAATCTTCTTCGTCGCCATGACGCTCCAAGGCGTCATCGAAAGTTCATCCACACCAAGCCCCACGAGCAAGAGCACGCTAAGGGGGTCCGAGCTCATTTCGCCGCACACGGCAACAGGAATCCCCTCCCTGTGGGCGGCAACGACCGTCTGGTAAATCATGCTCAGTACGGCCGGATGGTGAGGTTGGAACATGTCCGTTATAAGTTCATTCGTACGGTCCACAGCCAAGGTGAACTGAATAAGGTCGTTCGTACCGAGGCTAAAGAAGTCGACTTCCTTGGCCAGCTTTTCCACGAGCATCACTGCCGCGGGAACTTCAATCATCACCCCGACCTTGATATCGCCGATTTTCGTGCCTTCTGCAATCACTGCCCGGCGGCATTCCTCGATGCATTCCTTGGCCTGGTGCAGTTCACTCATGCTGGAAATCATCGGCAGCAGGATCCTCAAGTTACCGGCAGAGCTTGCTCGGAGCATCGCCTTCAACTGAGCACGGAAAATATCCTTCTTGTCAAGGCACACGCGGATGGAACGCCATCCCATGAAGGGGTTCGCCTCGTTTGGCGAAGTCACGCCGGGGACCAGTTTGTCGCCGCCGGCATCGAGCGTTCTGATGGTCACCGGATTGGGCGCCATGTTCGACAGGATGAGACGGTAGGCGTCTTCCTGTTCCTCTTCGGTAGGGACATCCTTGCGGAAATAGAGGAACTCGGAACGGAACAGGCCGATTCCCGTTGCACCGTAATCCTTGACCTTGTCGGATTCCGTCGGCAACTCGATGTTTGCGTGTAACGTAATGTACTTGCCGTCACGCGTCATCGGCTCCAGCTGACGCATGGTGAACAATTCCCTGCGCTGGCGTTCGTAGACTTCTTGACGTTCGTGGAACCGGCGGATGTCGTCTTCGTTCGGGTTCACGATCACCATGCCGCCCGAGCCATCGACAATAATCATGTCGTCGGACTTGACGAGGCCCGCCAAGTTGCGCAAACCGAACACAGCGGGAATCTGCAGCGAGCGAGCGAGAATAGCGACATGGCTCGTACGTCCGCCCGTGTCCATGGCGATAGCACTGACTTGCCCAGGCTTGACCGACATCAGCAGACTGGGCAAAATTTCGTGGCCAACAAGGACGACTCCATCCTCGGCAGCGATGTCTTCCAGCACCGGTCCAGAATCTTCCATGGCCGCCATCAGGCGGTTGTAAAGATCCCTGAGGTCAGTCGCCCTGTCACGCATGGCCGGAGAATCGATGGCCTCGAACTTTTCAATAAAGGCGCCCAGCACAACGTGGACAGCCCAGCGGGCATTCTTGTGTCCGACACGGATTTTTTCGAGGACTCCGTTTACCAGTTGCGGGTCCTGCAAAATCATCAAGTGCGAAGCAAAAATCATGCTGTCCTTGACGCCCGCACGGGACTCGGAAATCTCCTTGATTTGCGCGATTTCCTTGGCCGTCTTGCTTACGGCCTTCAAGAACAATTGCTCCTCGGCGGGAATCCTGCTTTCGGGCAGGGTTTCCTCGACAACGGAGACTTCACGGTTGATTACGGGGAAAACTCTCCCCATGGCAAAGCCAGGCGAAGAAGGCACACCGACCAAGACCGTCCTGACCTTGGCCTTCTCGGCATCTCCGACCTTCACTGCCGGATCAAGCTCAACACGGTTCTTCGTTGAAGTGGTCATTAAAGAGTTGTTCCAATTGCTGTACTATGGTTTCTTCATCCTCGCCATCGACTTCGAACTTGACTTCGGAACCGGCGGGAATCGCAAGCATCATTACATTCAAAATGCTCTTGGCGTTCGCCTTCGAGCCTTCGTAGACAATGGAAACATCACTCTTGGCCTGTCCCGTGATATCCACGATCATGCCCGCAGGTCGGGCATGCACGCCAAGTTTGTTAGTGACCGTCAATGTTTTTACAATCATCGTTTTCCTCAGAAAAAGTCCACATTAATATCCAGACCATCCTGAAGAATGATTCTGAACAGGCTGTCCGCAGAGCGAACCGTCTTAACAAGGTCGTCGTGCAGAGTCTTGTCGTTCAACAGGAGCCCAACAGTATTGTCCTTGGATTGCGTCTTCGCCTGAACCTGGCCGACCAGTTCGTCCAAGTGCTTGGTGACGCCTTCCAGTTCCCCGATGAGATTGTTGGCGTTGCCCACCACCTTGTCCGTATTGGCAAAGAGACTGTCGATAGGCTGCTGTACACCGTCGACGAGCTTGTTCACCTTGCCCGTAGCCTCGTTTAGCCCGGCAAGGGTCCTCTTAAGCTGCGGGTCCGTATTCTGCACGAGTCCCATCAGGCGGTCTTCGAGATTTTCGGCCTTGTCGAGCAAAGTCTTGAAGCGGTCCTGGAATTCCGGATTGGAAATGGTCCCGTTCAGAGCGGCCTTGACAGATTCCAGCAAGACCTTGGTACTGTCGCAAACTTCACCGGCCAAGCCCAGCGCTTCGGCAATACCGGCATCGAACTGGCCGTCGATGGTATCGCCCGGAGCGAAATACTTTTCCTCGTCACCAAGGATAATGCCAATCTGGCGTTCACCCATGATACCGATGTTCTGGACGCGGATTTCGGAATCCTTCGGAATCCTCACGTCGGTACGGAGGCGAATCGTCACCACGACACGGTGCCCCGACAATTCGATATTCTCAACTTTGCCGAGCTTGACGCCGTTTATCTTGACAGGGTCGTCAAGGACAAGCGTACTCACCTGCGTAAACTTCAAATGGAACGTATTGAACGTCTCCCGCGGGTCTTTCTCGTTCAGGAAGAATATGCCGAACACCAACACGACCACGGCTAGGATAACTACAAGGCCAACAGAAAAGTATAGAACAGAATTTTTCTTCATTCTGTACCTAATCTAGTAATTCCATATGAAATTTTATTTGCATAGCCGCAAAAATGCCCTTTTCACATACAAAACGGGCCCTTATTCGTCCACACGAACAATGGGGCTATTGTTTTCAATGCCGTTCACGTGGCGATCCAGCCAGTCCAGCAGCAGCTGGTCGCGTTCGGCGGCGGGCAGGGCGAACTTTTCGCGGCCTTCCCTCTGCATGTACACGTCGAGATACGTCATCAACACGCCCCCGGCGACCGAGACGTTCATGGATTCGGTAATGCCGTACTGCGGCAGCTTGAATTCGTAGTCGGCATGGGCGAGCGTATCCGGGTGGTTCCCGTGGAACTCGCTCCCGAGATAGAAGGCGGTAGGCTGGCTCAGGTCGAGGTCCAGCACGGAATTCGTGGTATTCGTGCTCGCGACAGCGATCTTGTAGCCCTTGGCGCGGAGTTTTTCCATGCAGAGCATGCGCTTCTTGTACAGGTACAGGCTCATCCACTTGTAGCTGCCCTTCAAGATAGACTTGTTCACGCTGTAGGCGTTGTCTTCCTCGATGATATGCACATCCTGCAGGCCGAACACTTCCGCCGTGCGGATGACAGCCGAAATATTGTGCGGATCGAACAAGTCCTCGAGAACCATGCAGAAATGCCTTGTACGGCGATTGACAACCTCCGTCAGCAAGTCACGACGGCGCTCCGTCACACGGGCAAGCAGCGATTCCAATTCACTCATCTCTATTTCCCTTTCTTTTTTTCAATGATAGCCGGGGCCGATTTTTCGTTCATGATGATGGGGACGCTGTTCTTGTCCCGTTCAGCCCTTTCCTTCTGGAGCCTTTCAAAATCACCAAGACGCCAGTGGCCACCGTTCACGACATTTTCAAAATCGATAATGTACTGCACATTTTCGTCAGACTTCAGCACAGCACTCCTGAGCATCGGTTCCTTGTTGCCAGAAAAGTAGGATCCCGAAGCTTTCTTGATGTCACTGACGATGTGGTCTATCTTTTCGTCGACGACACTCTTGAACACCTTCATCTGCATAATCGAATTCAGGACCGAATTCGCCGGGAACACGATTGCCGTTAACTTGTACTTAAGTTCATTCCGGCTGACCTCGTCCATGTCCAAGTAAGCAACAGCAGTCCCGTGCAGCGACCACTTCAATATTTTCGCATGTCCGTAACCGAAGAAAAGGTTACGCATACCGAGCTTATAGCCGGCACTGTCCTGCAGCGCCCAATAGAATTCACCCGAAAGGCTGCGTCCGTTGCTTCCCGTGAAGAACCGGCGGTTCGGATTCGTGTATTTCAACTCGTACTGGGTATCCAAGTAGGCGTTGATGAGCTGCGCCGTGAAGGGCATGTTGTCGAACAGGTAGCTGATGACGTCGGCACCCAGCGGCAGCGTTCCCTTGTTCTCGTAAATCACACGGTACTGGCGACCGAGGCGGGCAAAGATTTCGATGGACATCGGGACGGAAGGATCTGCCTTGAACCCGCGCTTGGTAATCTCGATAAACGGGGCGCAATAATCCGAGTCGTACTTCACTTTCGGCCAAGGAACCTGGTCTTCGGCAAGACAAGTCGGGAAATCCATTTTCAGGCAGGCCTTGGTCCCGGAACAGAGCGACCGATAGTCGTCGTCATTGCCAAGACGGGACTTGATGGCCGCACGCAAGCGAGCCTCGGCAACAGGGAGCATGTGGATGGACGCATCCTTTACAGGCTCGGACGGGGTACCGGCAAAGCACACCGCCTGCAACACGGCTAGAACGCATACAAAGCGTTTAAGCATTCCTATCGCAGTTCCGCAAGCCATCCGCTACCTAAACTCAAGACTGTCCAAAGAAAGGACCGTGAAGGGTTTCAGCGCATCGAACTTCGCCACCGGGCCGACAATGGAAATCGTCATCTTGTCGCGGCTGAAATACTTGGCGATCATCGCCTTCACCTGTTCGGCTGTTACCGCATTGATTTCCTTCACGTATTCCAGATAGTGGTCGTAGGTCTTGCCCAGCAGTTCGCCTTTCGCAAAGATGACGGCCGTCGCTTCCGGGGAATCGAACAAGCTCGGCAGGCTTTCGACCAGGGACTTTTTCGCCTGGGCGAGTTCTTCGTCGGTCGGGCCATCCTTCGCCAGTTTCTCGACTTCTTCGAACACAAGCTTGATGGCAAAATCGACAGACTCCACCTTGGTCTGCAAGGCAATCGTCGTGAGCGCCGTGTCGCGGTACTCGTTGCCGACTGCGCTGTAAACGCTATAAGCAAGGCCTTCGTCGCTACGCACACGGTTCATCAGGCGGCTCGAGAAACTTCCCCCGCCAAGGATAAAGCTTGCGACGGCGGCAGGATAGTAATCGGGATGGGGCCTGCGCACAAACGGCTGGTTCATCACGATGTTCGCCTGGGTAATGTCGCGATCAACCACGTACACGCCCGGCTTGCGCAGGAACTCGAGCGGTTTGGGCGGAGCCTTCACGGCAACCGGAGCCGTCGGGAGGTCGGCGAAAAATTCCTTGAGCATGGTCACCGCAGAATCTCGGTCCACATCGCCCGACAGAGCAAAGATGATGTGGCGGGACGAGAACAGCCCCTTCGAGAGGCGCTTTACGTCGGCAACGGAAACCTTGGAGTATTCCTGCGCGTTTGCGTCCCAAAGTCTGGGCGAAGGAGCATAGTTCACCTTCATCTGCAACGCCTGCAAGACCTTCCCCGGAGTATCGTAGCGGCGATCGTAACTGGTCACGAAGTTCGCCTTCACGATTTCGAGCTGGTCCTTGTCGAACGCGGGTTCCTTCACGATTTTTTTCACCAGGGAAAGCATCGCGGGAAAATCCTTCGAAAGGCAGTCGATATCGAACGACGACGTGAACGTCCCCGTCGAAGTAGAAATGCCGGCACTCACGAATTCAAGGGAATCGTCCAAAGCCCGGGCAGAAATCCCTGCGGCACCGCCACGGCGGAACATGGCGCCGACCATGGAGCTCGCAGCCTCGTCTTTAAGGCCGAGGGACTCGTGCGGTTCGTCGAAGAACACGGTAAAGTTCACCAGCGGAAGCGTCCTATCCGAAACCACGTAACCCGTGATGCTGTCGGATATCTGCACCCTGAAATCCTTCGGGTACGGAGCGACATAGCGGAATTCGGGGAAAGCGATATCCTTGTAGCTCGCCGGTACAGCAGGAGCGGCGGGCGCAACGGGAGCCACCGAGGAATCCTGCGCGACAACACGGGAACTGGCCTCCCCTGCCGACGTCTCGGGAGCGGGAGCCCCGGAACACGCAACCAAGGCCAGTGCAGTAATGGCGGAAAACGATACAAACTTACGCATTTGACAAGAAAATAGCAAATGATTCGGCACAAAATACCAATCAATCCAAATTGGAGTATCGATTCGATATTTTTATCGGCTTTCCCTCCAAAAACATCATATATTCATTCTTGAGCCTTCCTGGTGGATACAATATCGGTTGCCGAGTTCGCTCGGGCCGCCCGACTCTCAAGAGTCAAACCCACCCGGGAGGCTTTTATCTATCTTTCCTAGGAGCCCAGTGTGTGCAGCACTGGGTCTTCTTTTTTTCTACCGTTATTATGACTAGCTGAAACGGCCAGCAAGCTGGCGGCGGCGGCGGCCGCGTTCAGAGACAAGCGCTTCTATAAGGAACAGGAGCGCCGCAAGCCCCAGGAATATCTGGTAGCGGTCCTGGTAGTTTTCCATGCGGTCCGTCGCCTGGTCCTTCTTTTCGAGCGTAGCGATTTCGGTCAGCACCTTTTGCAGTTGGAACTCGCTCGGATTCGCATAAAAATACAGTCCGCCGGTCACGTTGGCAATTTCCTGAAGCGTCCCGTCTTCGAGGCGAGTCGTGACGATATTGCCCTGCATATCCTTCTTGTAGGCGACTTCCCCATTCTTGGTCTTTACCGGTATGGGCACGCCTTCGCGAGAGCCGATACCCACCGTATAAATCCGGATGCCGAGTTCGGCGGCTTCCTTCGCGGCGTTCACAGCTTCGGCCTCGAGTTCCTCGCCGTCGCTCATCAAAATCATCACGGAATACTTCCCGGCACCACCGGAATTCTTGAACAGCTGCATTCCCTTGCGGATGGCGGCCTCGAGGTTCGTGCCCGGCATCAGCCAACCCGGATTCAATTCCTGCAGCATCATCTGCACGGTGCCGTAATCAAGCGTAAGCGGCACCATCACCTGCGCCTCGCCACTGAACGCAACCAGGCCCACGCGGTCGCCCGAGAGCGATTCCAGGAACGCGGCAATCTCGTGACGCGAACGCACGAGGCGATTCGGCTTGATATCTTCCGCCAGCATGGAAAGGGAAATGTCCTGCAACAGCACGAGATCCAGGCCCCTGCGCTCGATATGTTCCATCTTGTGCCCCCACTGCGGGCGGGCCAGCGCGACGAACAGGAACGCAAGCGCGAGCAAAAGCAACAGAATCTTCGTCAGGCGCCGCCAGGGGGACACCGACGTGGAAAGCTTGGGGAGCATCGAGAGCGAGACGAACCGTGCAGCAAGCTTCTTGCGGCGATGGTAGGCGTAAGCAAACAGCAGGGCGAACAGCGGCAACGTAAACAGGCACCACAAAAAGTCGGGTTCGGCAAATCGCATTGAAGTCTCCTATGGATAAACCGCACACAGACGGTCTCCAAAAACACCCAGAATATACAAAAAACGCCACAAAGAAAGCGTCCGGAACACGGCTCCGGTTCCGTATACAGGATTTATGTTGAAATCCTGTGCACAAGTCGTTGAAACCACGTCCTCCGATATTTTCGTAAAAAAAGGTTTTCCTAACAGACGCGCCACTTCCGTTCTTTTTTCTTATAATATTGCTATCTCGTCAAGAAAGCGCTTTTGACGCTCCTACAGGGAATGGAAAGTAAATGCACAATATCGCGCTAATAGAAATCGGCATCTGCTGCTCGGCAATCCTGCTACTGGTCCTCTACCAGTACAGCATTTCGCTGCTACAGTTCCCCGAGGAGCGCACGTTCAAGAAAATACTCTTTCTCATGCTCGCCGAGACCGTGTTGGACATTACGAGCAAACTCCAGTTTCCCGAAAGGTTTTCGAATCCGGACGTCAAGTATGTCATCGTTGTGTTCACCGCGGCGATAACGCAGTTCATCCCTTACCTGTGGAATCTGTTCATCCATTACAAGATTTACGGCAGCGCCTACCATTTCCGCAAGTATTCCATCCCCATCACGATCCCGCTTGTCATGGGCCTCTTGTACTGCGTCACCCGGCTTTACCAACTCCAGCCCAGCCACAGGGGCGATTACAACATCCCCGAACTCTGGACCATCACCAACTCCATCAGCATATTCTACATCACGATGGCAAGCGTCATCTCGTTCCGGTCGGCACACAGGAACAACACGAAAACCGGCTGGCGGCAAGAGCAATACTTCTGCTGGATCATGGCCATCCCCGTCATCGCCATCCTTGTCCAGATTGCGTTGCAGAAGCTTGAAATCCCGATTGTCACGCCGGTCATCACGCTCGTGCTCCTGCACATCCACATCTCGCAGCAGAACATGCTCATCACGATGGACCAGCTGACCGGCCTCAACAACGAACGCAGACTGAACAGCTACCTGCGCGACAAGACGGCCGACCTCACCTCGGAACAACGCCTCTTCCTGCTGACCATCACGCTAGACAACATGCGCCACATCCGCCGTAAATGCGGCAAGAAGAAGACCGAGGAAATCATCGTCGCATTTGCCAACTTCCTAAGGGCGCGCATGACAAGCGACAACATGTTCCTTGCGCACTACCAGAAACACTCTTTCGCCATCGTCCTCGAGAAAAAAACGTGGAACGACGTGGAATCGTTCTGCAACCTGCTCGTCTCCACAAGCAAGACCCCAAAACTGCAGGACCTGGCGCCCTGGCCCATTACGTTCAGCATCAACTATTCGGAGTTTGGCAAGCCGGGAGTAAACAACGTCATCGAATTCCTGGACGACACCAAGAACAACTGCTTCAAGCCGACTACATCGCTGTACGCCCAAAACAACTTCGAGCCGTAGCGTAAACTAGGGAATTCTGACGAAGCGCGTGTTGGCAAGCAGAAGTTCCAACAAGATCAGCAACGCCCCCACCAGCAACCACGGGTAGAACTTTTCGGAATAGCGGGCGTAAGCGACCGTCTCTATCTCGGTCTTTTCGAGCTCGTCGATTTCGGAATAGATGTTTTCCAGTTCTTCCTTGTTCTCGGCACGGTAGAAACGGCCACCCGTCTTCTGCGCGATGCCCTTGAGCATTTCCTCGTCGATGCCTTCCTCGGGAGTAATGTCCCTTTCTGCCCACGAGATTTCGCCCGTCCAGGGGTTTTGCTGGAAACCAAGGATCTTGCCCTTCTTCTTGCCCACGCCGACGGTGTAAACCTTCACGCCCAAGGCCTTGGCCACATCCGCGGCATGCAGGGGCGAGACAAGGCTCGCATTGTCCTTACCGTCCGTGAGGAGTACGACAACGCGCGATTTCGCGGTAGACTTCTTGATACGGGCCAGCGAGTTCATGAGGCCGTCGCCTATGGCCGTCCCGTTGCCCGTGGCCGTAGAATCGTTCACTGCCGAAAGAATCTCTAGCAGGGAGCCGTAATCCAGGGTCAGCGGGCACTGCGTAAAGGAACGCCCGGCGAATACGGAAAGGCCGATACGGTCGCTGTGGCGCTTCTGGATAAATTCGGCTATAACTTCCTTGGCATAGCCCAAACGGCTGTACTTCCAGTATTCCCCGCTCTTGAGCAGGCGTTCGGCGTTCATCACGCCCAGCTTGACCTGTTCGGCACGGGTCAGCATGTCGAGCGTGCCCATGGAGCCGGAGACGTCCAGGGCGAGCATGATGTCGACGCCGTCGGTAGAGGTGTATTCCACCTCCATCGCGTTCTGCGGGCGGGCAAGCGCAATAACGAAGCAGCAGAGGGCAAAAAGGCGCAAGGCCGGGACAATATGCCTCAGACGGACACGGCGGCTAGGAACCGCCATTTTGGCAATGGAAAGCGCAGGGAACTTGATGGTACTCTTGCGCCGCCTGTTTCGGTAGACATAGAGTACAATGAGGACAGGGACAAAGACTAGCAGCCAAAAGGCCTCGGGATTCTGAAAATGCAGTGCACCAATATCCATTTCGATTCCAATTCCGATATCAAAGGGGATTCCCCCGAAACGACTAGAATATACAAAAAAAGGCCGCGGGCGAACCCACGACCTTTTCTAAAAATCCTGAAGGATTACTTCACGATGACCGAGCGAACTTCGTTGCCGACGCGGATCACGTAGGCACCCTTGTTCTGGACCGTGACAAGCTGGCTGCTGCCCTTGATCATGCCGGTCTTGATGACCTTGCCCTGCATGGAGAACACGGCAAAGTTGGAACCGACGGCGGCATTGCTGATCTGGATCTGGAGGCCGTTCACGGAGGTGTTGAACCTTGCCGGAGCGTAGACCGTAGCAAGAGCGTCACCCGAGGAACCCACACCCGGACCAATGGCGGAGGAATTCGGATTCACAACGCCCGAAGAAGAGCTTCCGGCCGGAGAATCGGAAGAAGCAGGCTTTTCTTCAGCGATTTCGCTGCGGACGCCCGGCATCTTGGTGATCAGAACCGGATCAATCACAGCGCCGCTCGCATCGAGGAATTCGATTTTCCTGATGGAAACGTCACCAATGCCGCCTTCCTTCTGCTTGACTTCGAACTTGAGGCCCCTGACATCCTTGATGATTTCCTTACCTTCCGGAGCAGTATTCTCGTTAACCCAGTCAAGGAGACCGCCATTATTACCCTTTTCAGTAAATCCCTTGAAGCCGTAATATTCCGGAGTCATATCATACTCAATGACCGTATAGTCAGAAGAATTCTTGACGTAAATACCCGGTTCGGAACCAGCTTCTACAGATTTGCCGTTGAGGACAGCCATACGAATAGGACCAGAAGCCTTGATGTCGATGCGGAGTTTCGCTACATGGAGAGCCTCGAGGTCAACGCCCTGCTTGCTGTCGGGGAGGAAGGACATGGCGATACCGGCAGACGGGTACTTGAGGGTACCAGCGTCAGCAGCTTCCTGAGTCCATTCCGGTTCAGGACCAATCTTCATAGAAGCTTCGGCATAAATCTTGCCACCACGGAGAACCAGCGGAGACGTGCCGGAGTCCGGCTTCATTTCGGTACCGATACCATACTTATCATGGTAGGCGCCCCAGTGCCAGAAACCAGAAACACCCACAGTGGTGTCCTTCATTTCCATCTGCTTACCATTGACATCGCTCAGAGACGGAGCCTTGCTCGGATCCGGAGTGAAGGCGGTAAAGCCGGTCATGTCGTAGAAGTTGGGCATGTTACCGGTCATGAGGAGGAGGTAAAGGAGGTTCAGAGTGGACGGATAGTACTTTTCACCCGGATTGTCGCCTTCGCCGCAGTTCTGGGCCCTGGCACAAGCCGTCTTGGAAGCGAGGTAGCTATAGACAGTACCGAGGTACTTCTGACCCGCTTCAGTTTCATCGCTAGCAGCAGCAAAGCCGAGACCACCGGAGAAGGTGGAAGAAGCGAAGTTACGCTTCGTGGACTTTTCGGCCCTACCGTCTACATAGTAACCGGAGTTGATTTCACTAGCAACATTTGCTTCGGTGTAGAGCCACTTGGTAATGGTGGCATTGAAAGACTTGGAGGAAGCGGTACCGAACCAGTAGTAGTCCCAAGCGGTACGCCACGGAGTACGGGCAGCATCGTCAAAGAAACCAGCGGCTTCGGACTGCTGCACGGAAGCAGAAGTCTTCGTCGGCTGGTGGCCGTCCCAAGTACACCAGTCAGGAACGAGACCCGTGGACTGGTTCTGGCAAGCCTTGATTTCGTTTGCACCCCAGGTAGCAACACCGTTCCAGTCGCCAGAGCCACCCACCGCAGCGAAAACGCGGAAGTTGGCCAAGGTGGCGTAGCTCGGGTTGAAAGCGTCATTCCACTGGCTACCCGGCTTAATCTTGGTGCCATTGATATCGTTGGTGGACATCCAACCGATAATCTTCTTGGCGTCGTCCAGGTAGGAAGCGTTATCCCACTGCTTGGAAGCCATGATAAGGGCGAGAGCCGCGTCGAAGTCGGCGTCAGATGCAGAACCCGAGCCACCTTCGCAACCGACGCGCCAGTTCATACCGGCGCCGTTACCGCCATTGGACTTCCAGGTCCCATAAATCTTGTCGAACATTTCCTTGGCGCCATTGCTACCATCGTCCATATACACGGCAATCAACATACCATAGGCGATTGCTTCGGACACAGTAGAGCAGGTGCCTTCGGGAGCAAGAATATAGCCCTGACTTGCATCGTACCAGGCTTTTTTCCACTTGTTATAGTGGTCCTTGATCATGGACACATCGGCATATTCGATGACGTTGCCATGAGGATGCTTCATGTTTTGGGGGAAGGGGTACTTCGGAGCGGCCATAGAGGAGACCGCAGCGAGGGCTACCGCCGTTGTCAAAACTGTAAATGCTTTTTTCATTCTGTTACCTTCTGAAAAAAATGGATTACTCCCAGCACCACCTCTAAATACACAAACACCAATCCAATTTAAAGGCAGACACTATAAAATATAAAATCATAAGCCCTTTTTTACAGATTTTCAAGTGTAATAAATCGGTTTCATTTGAGAACAGTGAAGAAGCGCACGCGTTTTTACACATCATTTGTGCGTTTTATCACTAATCACGCGACATTTGTTTTCAAAACTTTACACAAGATGGCGGAGGGACATCATGCAGACGGGCCCGTAGCCCCTGCGGCAGCCTTCGCCTTCTTGCGACGCCACACCTTGAATTCCATATAAAGCGTGCTCACCGTATATATGAACAACAGCAGAAGCAGCGTATTCTTGGGACGGTTCAAGTTGCAGATGCCCCAGGCAATCGTGATAATCGGCAGGTGGATCAAGTACGGGTAGAAAGACGCACGGCCGATTTTACGAACAAGCGGGATGCAGAAGAACCATGCGAGGAATCCCTTGCCACTCAACAGCGAAAGCACAAGCAGCCCGTAAATGAGGATAGGCAAACTGTGGTGGAAAGCGTAGTTGAAACCGGCGTTCAGGTTCGGGTTCAGCAGGAACAGGCTCCCGTAAAGAGCCGCAAGCAACAACGCCTGGGCAATGCCGCTCACGTAGTCGCGCTTGAGGAAGTCAAAGTAGCCCTCGTTGTAGAGGCGGTAAATTATCATGCCAAACAGGTACTCGAAAATGCGGACCGGAGCGAACATGTGGAAGAACCTGTACTTCGCATCATACCCGGAAAACCAGAAGTTGTCCGTAAGCCCGAAGACCGCGGCCCACACGATTCCCGGGACAAACACCAGCCCGAAAAGCACCCAGAGACTGCGGCGGCTCCGCTTGAACAGCCAACGGCTGAACCACGGCGTAATGGCATAGCAGGCAAAGAAACTCGTCAACGACCACGACGGCTCATTCAGTTTCATGCCCAGATCGGGGACGATGGACCACGTCAGCGTGAGGTGCATGACCAGGCTACGCCACGGGTGCGACATGGCGGCAAGGCCCTTCGAGGCGCAGTCCCCCAACTCGCCCAGCCCGGGCAGGTGCGTATACCCGCTCAGCTTGAACACCAGCACGACAAACATCAGAAGCGTCATGAAAAAATGCAGGCGGTACAGCTTGGCTATACGGCTGAACATGAAGGGGACCACCGGAATCCGGCGTTCCGGATCGCTGAACTTGCTTGCGAACAGGAACCCCGCGAACACATAGAAAATTCCCGCAGCAAAGGCCGGAGCATTGAAAATGGGCATGAGCCACGTGCAGTCCGCCATATAGGCAAGGGCACTGGAACTGCCCAGGTGGAGCATCACGATATTGAGGCTCGCCAGCAGTCGGAGTCCGTCTATGGCAGGGAAATAATTCGCGGGTTTCGGCATTATGGCCCAAATTTAGCAAATATCGTGACGTTTTTCACATAGCTCAACCGTTAACTTTTTTTCCCCTTCTATTTTTCTTATTTATATTATATATTCCTCATTATGATTAAAAATGCCCAAAGTCTCATCGACGCATTGACCTACGAAGCCTACGGCTATTTTGAATGCAACCTGACGAAAGATCTCGTTATAGGCGATTTCTATAGGTTTGTCAGGGGGCGTGCAGTCCCCCTTCGCAAGGGGAGATCCCGCGAACCGGTCCACTATACGGAGCTTGTCAACCTCTGGGCGAAGGAAAACCTCCTTACCAATTCCAAGCAGTTCCTCGAAATAGCCAGCCGCGAGAAACTCATCCAAAAATTTGAAAGAAACGAACGCGCCACCAAGGCATGCTACTGGACCGTCCCGCACGAGGGGGGCACCCCCATCTGCCTCGAACAGGAATTCTACCTGATGAGGGACGAAATCGGGGATGTCTACACTTTCTGCATCGTGAGGGATGTCTCTGAGCGCGAGCGGACTCACACGCGAATCGCCCAGATGGACGCGATGCTGAACGGCATCACCAGCGACTACGAGAGCATCTTCTACGTCGACCTGGACCGCGACACCTACTTCTGCTACCGCACCAGCAAGCGGATGGAGGACTGCCTCAAGAAGTTCGAGACGCAGCCTCCCTACAGCAAGCAGATGGAAAACCTGGTGGACGGCCTCGTGACCAAGAGCGACCGCATGAAGGTATACGCCCGCCTGCAGAGAGACTACATCCTCAACTACCTTGAACGCGAGCCCGTCCTCTTTATCGAGTTCAAGGCGAACATCGACGGCAGCGAGCAGTTCTACCGGGCAAAGCTCACCCGCGACAAGGACTGCCACACCGGGAACTGCGTCATCCTGGGCTTAAGCAACGTCGACGAGGAACGGAAAGCCGAACTTGAATTCCGCGAACAGCAGAACCGCCAGAAAACGGAACTGCAGGAGGCCACCGCCAAGGCCGAGGCCGCGAACGCAGCGAAGAGCCGGTTCCTCTTCAACATGAGCCACGACATCCGCACCCCGATGAACGCCATCCTCGGGTTCGCCTCGATGGCGAAGAAGTACATCGACAACAAGGAGCAGGCCATCGACTACCTCGAGAAGGTCGCCCTCGCCGGGGATCACCTGCTGAACCTCATCAACGACGTGCTCGACATGGCGCACATCGAAAGCGGCAAGATAAACCTGAAGAACGACCCCATCAACCTGCCGGAGTTCATCACCAAGTTTACCTCCATCGTACAGGAATCCGCGGCCAAGAAAGAGACGGCGCTGGAACTCAAGCTTAAGAACATCCAGAACGAGAACGTCTACGCCGACGCCATGCACTTGGAGCGCATTCTCCTGAACATCCTGAGCAACGCCATCAAGTACAGCCCACGCAACAGCCTCATCAAATTCACAGTCAAGCAGACCCCGAGTTTCCAGGGGCTAGCCTGCTTCGACTTCATCATCGAGGACAACGGGGTGGGCATGAGCCAGGAGTTCCTGAGCCACGTGTTCGATGCATTCTCCCGCGAGCATAATTCCACTATGAGCGGTGTGAACGGGACCGGCCTCGGGCTTGCCATCACCAAGAACCTCGTCGAGACGATGGGCGGCTCGCTAGAAATCCAGAGCGAGCAGGGCAAGGGGACCAAGGTGACGATCCACTTCACCTTCAACGTCCTGGACAAGTTCTATACCTTCAAGAAGGATAACACGGCCAAGCCGGAAATCCACAACAGCATCTTCAAAGACAAGAGGGTCCTCCTCGTCGAAGACAACGACCTGAACCGTGAAATCGCATTCGACAATCTCAAGGAGCTAGGGTTTATCGTAGACGAGGCCGAAAACGGTGCTGTCGCCCTGCAAAAGATCAAGGGCAACAAACCGGGCATGTACGACCTTATCTTGATGGACATCCAGATGCCTGTAATGGACGGTTACGAAGCCTCCCGCGAAATCCGCAAACTCGGCAACTCGGGCTACTCGCAAACCCCGATTGTCGCCATGACGGCGAACGCGTTTGAGGAAGATCGGCAAAAAGCGTTCCAGGTCGGGATGAACGGCCACTTGGCCAAGCCAGTCGACCCCCAGAAACTGTCCGACTACCTGGTCCAGTTCCTCGGAAACGCATAAAGTTCGTACAAAGTGCCATAATCGCATCTGGTAATTTGCTTTTTCAATACAACCGTGCTAGATTTATTGGGCGGCACCTGAACATTTGCGATTTAGGACGGCATCCATGGACTCGAGCATTCGTAAGAAAATACTTATCGTCGACGACGTCGACTTAAACAGACAGCTTCTCGCCGGCCTGCTCGAGGATTACTACGACATCATAGAGGCAAAGGACGGCAACGAGGCTCTCCTGATTCTCCAGGAGAAGACCACGGACATAAGCCTCATCCTTCTCGACATGATCATGCCCGGCCGCGACGGGATGGAAGTCCTCAAGGTGATGAACGAAAACGGCTGGATCAACGAGATTCCCGTCGTGATGATTTCCTCCGAGACCATGCCCGACATCATCCGGCTGGCCTACAAGCTTGGCGCGACAGACTTCATCAGCCGGCCCTTCGACCAAGTCGTGGTACAGACCCGCGTCCGCAACACGATCCTCCTCTACGACAAACAACGCCGGCTTTCCGAACTCGTTGCCGAACAGATTCTCGAAAAGACACGCAACAACAGCCTGCTCATCGCCGTACTCAGCCATATCGTGGAATTCCGCAATGGCGAAAGCGGCATGCACATTCTGCATATCAACATCATTACCCACCTGCTGCTGCGCACCCTGATAAAAAAAGCAAGCCAGTACAAGTATCTCGAGAAAGACATCGACATCATCAGCACCGCATCGACAATGCACGACATCGGGAAAATCAGCATCCCCGACACGATATTGAACAAGCCGGGCAAATTCACCCCCGAAGAATTCAATATCATGAAGCAGCACGCCATGAACGGTGCCCTGATTCTCGACAAGGTTTCGTTCAAGAAAGACGAGCCCCTGCTCAAATACGCTTACGAGATTTGCCGCTGGCATCACGAACGCTGGGACGGCCGAGGCTATCCGGACGGGCTCAAGGGGGACGAGATTCCCATATCGGCGCAAGTCGTTTCGCTAGCCGACGTATACGACGCCCTCACCAGCGAACGGTGCTACAAGAAGGCTTTTCCCCACAAGAAAGCCGTCGACATGATTTACAATAACGAGTGCGGCTCGTTCAATCCGATACTACTGGAGTGCCTCCGCGACGTGGAGGACGAACTGCCCTCCGAGTTCAACAGGTTCACCTGGAATCACCAGGTGGAATCGGACTTCTCAAAAATTTACGAAATCACGTCGAAAGACGAAGAACACCCCATGTACTCGCAGACATTCCGGCAAATTTCGTATGAACACCGGAAATGCAATTTCTTCGAATCTCTGCTGGATGGAATCGTCTTTGAATATGCATACAATCCCCGAATGCTGAAGTTCCGTCCTGACGGGGCAAAAAAGCTTGGCATTCCCAGGATTATTGCAGACTTAGACAATGCAGGCAAATATCCGGGTTTCGTGGACCAAGAAAACTGGGAATACATCCAGAAACAATTCTACTCGGGCTCCCCCGACAAAACGACTTTCGACATCGATGCCGATCTGACGATAGACGGCAAGCGTACTCACTGCCAGATTAGTATCCAGCAAATCTGGAACAAAACAACCGACGGCAAACCGATCCCTGTTTCCGCATACGGACTAGCCCGTCCAAAAAAAGGTATGGAGGAAAAATGACATTACAAAATTTCTATGACAGCATAGGCGAATCCCTGGACGATGTCCTGAACCGCCTTCACAAAGAAGAACGCATCACCAAGTACCTAGGCCTATTTTTGCAAGACCCGAGTTTCAACGACCTCGAAAAGGGTTTTGCGGAAAACGACATCGAAAAGGCGTTCCGCGCAGCGCACACACTGAAAGGCGTCGCCTCGAATCTCGGATTCCAGAAGCTTTCCGAAGCCAGCAGCGCATTGACGGAAGATCTCCGACCGAGAGCCTTCACGGATAATTCCAAACCGCTCTTCAGTACGGTTCTCAACCTCTACGGCAACATCGTAGACAACATCCGCACGCTCCTGGCCTAAAAAGGTTAAACAGAGAAATAACCCCTGCCCTACGGCAGGGGTTCTCGCATATAAAAATCGGCCCCGGCGTTGGAGGGGCCGGGACCGATTCGTGTATGGATTAGGATTTGGTTTTATAATAAATTCTGTGCGTCATTAGCGAACCACTCGCACGGCCTGCATCTTGCCTGTTACACGGTTGCGCAGGAAGTACACGCCCGAGGTCTTGATATCGCTAGAAGACTTGAGCAATTCCGCAGTCGCCTTGAAGCCGTATCCGCTAATGATGCCCATGCGCATGCCATGCGTGTCGAACACGTAGTAGTGCTGTAAAGTATTGCTTTCGTCCAACTTGGGGTCAGCCACGATAGCCAGCGGGTCGCCAGGGTCGGTAGGATTGGTAGGATTGGTAGGATTGGTTGCAATCGGTTCCGGGTCGGTCGCATTGGCACCCTTCACGAAGGTGAAGTAGTCTACGTCGAACCAGGAGCCCGTCACATCCATGCGGAGGACATGCTTGCCCGCCGGGAGCGTCACGTTGGCAGAGACCTTGTTGTAGTCATCATAATTCTCTTCGCCAGACGAGGCGGCAGGAACACTGATTTTTTCAGTAAGGGGATTGCCGTCAAGAGACATCTGGAAGCTGGAGGTAGAACCCGCGGCAGCAACGGCAGCAAAGAAGGTATATTCGCCGGCTTCGGCCACGTTGATCGTGTATTCGAGCCAGTCGCCTTCGCTGTTGAAGCCCACCACGACGCCAGTCGCCTTCTTGTAGAGGTCGACACCGGTATCGCTACGGTAGTCGGAATCACCGTGGTTCTCGGTATCGGAATCCGCGTAGGACTGGTTGCTCGTGCCATCGTCGTTCTTGCCCTTGCCCGGGATATCGAAATCTTCGGCTTCGATTTTGCCCGGGATTGCAAAGGCGGCACCCTTGAACGGGAGTTGCGGTTCCGGCTCAACAGGTTCGCCACCCACGAGCCCCGTGGTATTTACACCCTTGTTCTTGGAGAGGTAATCCTTGAGCCATGTCATGGCCGGACGGTCTTTTCCATCCTTGATGATACCGGAGTTTCCGTTCGTAGTCCACGTTGCTCCATAGATATAACCCCAAATAGTGATACCGGCAATATGCTCATTTTCCATGAACAAGGAAATCTGTTCCTGATAGCACTGCTTCTGGGTCTGGTCATTTTCCGTACCGATATCGTATTCGGAAATGAACATCGGCGTTTGCGTTTTCTGCCAGATTTCATCAAGGACGCTCTTCAAGGTATTGAGGCTCAAGCATCCGCCGCCGCCACCGGTACCACCGGCGCCGCCGCCCTGGGTCATCATGTCGTGGGCCTGGAGGCCATAGGCATCAACAGGAGCGCCATTTTTCTTGATGGTCTGGATAAGTTGAATACCTTCGTTCTTTTGCCACTGAACGGTATTGTAATCATTGTAAATAAGGATTGCATCCGGCCAACGTTCACGAGCCATCTTGAATGCCGTGGTCACGAAGGTATAGTCACCGTTGTTGTCGCCACCGAGAGCCTGGATAATCTTGGTGTTGGGATAGCCGGAGTGGTACTGGTTGTTTCCGGTACGGATGGCTTCGTTCACCACGTCAATCATTTCGAGGTCGGGGAATTCCTTCTTGACAGCGTCAAACCAGTCCGTAATAGCCTTTTTGGTGTCGTCGGCGCTGAGGTTGCCAAGCCAGTTCGGGTACTGCGAGCCCCACACGAGAGCGTGGAACTTGAAGTGGCCACCATTCTGCTTGGCCCAGTTATAGGCAGCCTTACAGCCACTGAAGTTGCGATTGCCACGAGTGCCTTCGATAGACTGCCACTTACATTCGTTTTCGGCGGTAATCTGGTTCCAGTAGGTTCCAAAGTCGGAACGCACTTGGCCGCGGGTCGTAATATTACCGACAAACTTGGCGGCTCCATCAGCCAGCCCGGGACCAGCGAACGAATACGCCGAAGCAAAAAGCACGGCTGAGGTAATTATAGATTTAAAGCTAAGCATATCCACATCCTTGTTTTGGTTAATTCCATACTATCTATAATCTATCCCGACACCATCCATAGAGCCTTTTCCGAGGCTTAAAATCTATGGATAAATAGTCCATGCGCCATTGCCATTTTGTCAATGACATCGTGCGTTTTTGGGGCAATGGAATAGCGCATTTTTTGGCAAAAACGCTTTCTATTTCGCGACATTGACCATGAAGGTTTCGCGGCCCCGAACCTCGCGGGCAATATAGACCGCAGGCCTGAAACCTTTCGCCCGAAGCGCAGTCGCCGCAGAGGGACGATCCATGATGACCTTGCCTACGAAGCGGCCTCCCAAATCATAAATTCCATAAGTACGCGGGCCCGCAATTTCCATACGAAGAGCCTTGCGCACATCCGTCGTCGAATCGACTTCCGGAGCATCCTTGCCACTGACGAAATTGATGTAGTCAATATTCACGTAGTTGCCGACAATGACCATCTTGAGCACATGCTCGCCCGCCGTCAATCCGGTAACGTTCGCCGACACGCTCGCGTAGGTGGACCAGTCTTCGCCTTTGGTTGCAACAAGCGTATCCGTGACCGCCACGTCGTCGATGAACAGCTGGACGCCCACATCGTCGGCGTTAGTCGCCATACTCGCGTAAACGGTATAATCCCCGGCCGTCTTCACGTCAACAGAATACTTGAGCCATTCGCCGTCGGCAGTATAGCCGATCGCATAGCCCTTGGAAGCATCGGCAGAATCCAGCTGCACAATGTCCACGCCGTCTTCGCGGTACACGCCACCCTCATTTTTGCTGTCACTGTCTCGATAAGCGCGGCTTGCCTTGCCTTCGTCATAGTTTTCGGCTTCGACCTTGCCCGGAATCGCAGCACGGACGCCCTTGTACGGAGCCGGAGGAGTGGTATCCTGCTCGATGGCATCCAGGTAGATTTCATCCTTGTAGTCGGTACCGATCTTGAACCAGTCAAAGTCGGCATAGCCGCCCGCCGTCTTGGTCGCGTAATTGAACAGGCCAAAGCGGTAGCCCACGAACATGTGGAGCGAATAACTGAGGCTTACGTTGTCCCCAATCTTTTTCCATTCCGTACCATCGGTACTGTAGTAGAACGAGGCCGTACCGCGGTCAATCGGCAAGTCGAAATCGACACGTAGATAAACCTTGGAATCGGAAAGCGGTTCACTCGCCTTTTGGCTTTCGCCATTTTCGCCACCGCTGTACATCACGACCTTGTAGCTATCGCCACTCTTGGCGAGCGCAACAAAGCCCTTGTCATCCTGCAAGGCGACAAGGCCCGCGATGTCGCCGTCCTTCATGCCCGAGCCATCCACGAGCGTCCTGCCGGAGCACTTGGGGCCGAACGTGCGCTGGGTAAGCATGTTCTTCGCCGTCACAATCCTAGAATCGGTGCGGCTCGTGGTAATGCGGAAATGCCCGGGATTCGCCGTCAAGCTCCAGTTCTTGTCATCGGGATTGTGGTTCCACTGCCATTCGAGCGGGAGCACGTCGGAATCGAAATCATCACTTGTGACCATGCCGTAGCCCGGCAACGGGGATGCGGGCAATTCAAGCGTCGCCGGAGCCTTCTTGGAGCCTCCCTCGGGTTCTGGCCAGCCATCTTTCCAGACCATCGGAACAAGGTGCGACATGCGGCCAACCGGGCCGGAATCGCGGAACAGGAGCGCATACCACTTGCCATCCGGAGTGTCGAAAATGCCACCCTGCGCAACGCCGTTATCCTGCAAGAAAATGCGACCGGAAAAACCGTCCAGGAGGCTCTTGGAACGGTAGACAACCTCCGTACGGCACGAACCGGCGGGCCATGAAATCGTAAACAGGTAGTATTCCCCGTTAATCTTTTCCATGTGCGAGCCTTCCTGCTGCACATAATAGTTGCTGGAACCCGTTACCCGGTTGATACTCACGCCGCCGAGCTTGCCACTTTTGCCACCAGCCTTCACGCCGCTCGCATCGTCGTTGAGCTGCACGTAACTGATCTGGTCGCCACTGCCATAAAACACCCATGCGGTACCGTCGTCGTCGAAGAACAGGGACGGATCATGGTAGAAGGGCAACTGCACCTCGGTCCAGGGGCCGTTTTCCACGTCCGCAGTCTTGTAGAGGTGCGTCTTGTTGCTCGTGTATGACGGCGTCAATACATAGAAAAAGCCGTCACGGTAACGGATGCTCGATGCCCAGGAGCCCTTGCCGTAGGCGTCCTGGCCGTTCAGGTTCATATTATTGTTGTTGATGAGTGTCTGGTAGGCGTATCCCACCGTGCGCCACTGCGCAAGGTCGGTACTCTTGAACACGGGCACGCCCGGCGCAAAGTGCATCGTCGTCGTCACCATGTAATAGGCGTCGTCTACGCGGACAATGGAGGGGTCCGGGCTATCGACATAGAGAATCGGGTTATTGACCGTATCCGCATTTGCGGTGTCAAAAACGGCAAAAACAGCCAAAACGGCCACAACAAGCCTAGAAAGGCGCTCAAACGTTCCCATACTTACTCCTTGGCAACGCCACCCTGCGCGGGAAGGCATTGCGCAACAAAACCATGGTTATAAAATACCCTTGAAAACCGGACATATTATTTGTTCCAGAACCGTTTGTATGGATTTTTTATCAAGACAAATCTTGCCCGTAGTTTATTGGCACCTGGGCATTCCACCGCGGGTCTGTAAATTTTCGCATACAAAAAAATGTGGACATTTTGCATTATTTCCACCCTTTTTCTCAATATTCACAACACTTATTACAAGGCCTTTTTTTAAAAAAAACGGATTCAAGGCAGCCACTTCTATATTAAGGGAGGAGTATGCTCAACGGCCATTTCACATGACCGTTGTAAAATTTCAACGAACCAAAAAGGAGTACACATGATCGGTTCACACGTCAAGGCAATTGCAAGTGGGGTTGCATTGCTGAGCACAATGACCTTCGCATGGTCCATTTCTGGCACGGTGGTGACAGAAGCAGGCGAAGGGATTCCCCAGGTAGACATCAACACTTTCAACTTTGGCGGCTTTGGAACGCAGAGCGATGCCTTAGGCAATTTCGCCCTTTCCAGCGACGGTGCTTCCGCTCTGACGCAGGATCTCTCTCGCCAGGTTTCCGTGCACTATACGGGCAAAGTTTTGACGATGGAAGGCCTCAAGGCGCAGACCTTGAAGGTTGCCGTGATGGACGCCCTCGGCAAAGTCGTCTACGACAAAGAATTCCGCGAAATTTATGGTTCCCTGACTCTCGACCTGAACAAGGTCACGGGACAGCGTACATCGTTCCTCCGCATCACAACCAATGGCTCGAACAGCACCTACATGCTCACTGCCAAGGGCGCTTTGCTTAAGGAAGGCGATTTGCTGCCCATGCTCATGTTCGCAAAAGCTGGCTTCCAAAGCCTCAACTACCAGATGCAAGCCGAAAACGAAGCCGGTGTCAGGATTGTCATGAAGGTCGCAGCCGCTACAGGCAGCAGCTCCAGCATAGTTGCAGGCAGCAGCTCTTCTAGCCGACACCATCACGGCACCAGCAGTTCCTCCATCACGTCGAGCAATCCGGGCCCAAGCCAGCAGAGCTCTTCTAGCGTGGCACCCACATCCAGCGAAACCCCCGCGACAGTGACTGTTGACTGCTCCGGCAAGACAGCAAAGGTCGGAGATAAGCAAAACATGGACGTGACCGTCGATGGCAAGAAGCGTACTTTCATCATGCACATTCCGAATGCCTACAAGGGCGACAAGCCCGTACCGCTCGTTATTGACTACCATCCGATTGGCGGTTCTGGTAATGGCGAATTTGGAAGTTCTCCGTATAAAGCCAAAACTGACCCCGAAGGCGTAATCACACTTTACCCGGACGGCACCAGCAAACCGGGTGGAATGGGTAACGGCTGGAACGTCGGTCCCTGCTGCTCCAACGACGACGACGTCAAGTTCTCTTACGCAATGATTGAAAAGCTCAAAGAAATCGCCTGCATCGACCCGCAGCGCATCTACGCTACCGGTTTCTCGATGGGTGGCGGTATGAGTAACCACGTGGCTTGCATGATGTCCGATGTCTTTGCCGCAGTTGCTCCGGCAGCTATGGACTTGAACAAGACCAACAGCGCCGCTTGTAAGATGGCACGTCCTATCTCTGTCATCAACTTCCGCGGCACAAACGACCCGGTCTGCAGATATCAAGGCGGCGACAGCGGATTCAACGACGGCTTGAACTTCCTCGGCGCCGAAGGCACCTTCAGGTTCTGGGCCGAAAAGAACGGTTGCACGGGCTCTCCGACCAAGAACTCCAATGGTTGTGACGAATACTCCAACTGCCAGGATGGCACGAAGGTTGTGCTCTGCACCAAGCAGGGCGGTGGTCACGACTACGGTGACGCTAGCATTGGCTGGCCGTTCCTCAAGCAGTTCACACTGCCCGCCAGCTTCGTGAAGTAATATTTATTCTTCATATTCTCTCCTCAGGCGCCCATCTCCAGGGCGCCTTTTTATATGGTAGCGATGTATTAAGGTGCCACAAAGCAAACGACAGAAACGCCCCGGGATTTCCCGGGGCGCCGCGCTTTTAACGCGTTTGGGTGTGGAGTTCTATCTCAAATGCACTCTAAAGGAGCTTTACCTTCAAAGTCTTGGTCGCAGAACCGCAGCGGACCACTGCTATGTAAACTCCCGACTTCAGCGAGGTGAATTGCACGGCACCGGTGCCACTGCCCGCCTTCCTCGAAAACAGATGCCCGTTAGCATCGTAGAGCATCGCCGTGTAGGCCTTATTCCCGGGGATGTTCACCATCAGCGCGAGTGTCGCACGGGACATTTTCACTTCGTGCACAGACAGCGTCACCGGCACTCGTTCCTGAATTATGGTTGTCGACGAAGTCGCTTCCAGCTCGAACCAATCGATGTTCAAGAGGTACGATTCCCCACCGGAATACTGCAACACGAGCGTCTGCTCGCCCGCAGGGAGCTCGATTTCCGTTTCGCTTTCATACCAGTCGTTCCATCCCGTCGTCTTGGCAGGATCGACAGACAACGAACCTAGCGCTTTCCCCGCAGAATCGGCAATCACGACCGTGGACTTTTCTTCGGCTCCGGATGCGACACGGGCACGGACCTTGTACGTCCCAGCGGTAGGCACATTCACGAGGTAGCTAGACCAGTCGCCATCGTTAATCCAGCCCAAGTTGGGCTCGCCTTCTTCGTCGGGTTCAATCTGCACGCCGTCCATGGCGATATAGCTTTCGGCCTGAATCTTGCCGGGGATCTTGACCGGTTCGTACGGCTGGTTGGTGAGTTTCAGGTTGCCATCGAATTCATAGACTGCGCCGGGGACTGTCGATGTAGAGAACTTATTCGAACCGTTCACGACATTGAGGGTCTGTCCCACAAGCGACTTGATAGAAATGTAGGCCAGCTTGCCGCCCTTCCAAGCCATCGAATCGATTTCGAAACCGCCACGGGCGCGGATGCCCTTGATACTTCCGTCCTTCCACTGCGAGGGAAGCGCCGGAAGCAAGTTAATCCTGTTGTTGTGACTCTGCATGAGCATCTCGTTCACGCCGGAAACCGCACCGAAGTTACCGTCAATCTGGAACGGCGGATGCGCGTCAAACAGGTTGTTGTACGTCTTACCCGGAGTGAGAAGCATGCGGATCATCTTGTAGGCATGGTCGCCATCGTGCATGCGGGCCCAGAAGTTGATTTTCCAGGCGAGGGACCAGCCGGTCGCATCGTCGCCGCGCTGTTCCAACGTAACGGCGGCACCCTTGATCAAGTCCGGCGTTTCTTCCGGGGTAATCTGCGCGCTCGGGAAAAGGCCGTACAGATGAGAAATGTGACGGTTCTTGTTGTTCGGATCGTCCCAGTCCTGGAGCCATTCCGTAATCTGCCCGTACTTGCCCGTCTTAGTGGGCGGCAGGCGCTTGACCGTCGCTTCCATTTTCGCGCGCACATCCTCGTCGACGCCGAGAATCTTAGACGCCTCGATCGTGTAGTTCAGCACGTCACGGATAATCTGGTTGTCCATCGTGGGGCCAAAGCAAACGTTGTAGCCGCCGTGGTCGTTTTCCGGGGAATCGCTCGGGGCCGTCACCAGGTACTTGTTGCCGGTTTCAGGTTCTTCCACGAGGCTGTTCACGAAGAAGAGAGCCGCCCCCTTCATGGTCGAGTAGACATCCTGCAGGTACGCCTTGTCGGTCGGGTTGAAGAGGAAATGTTCCCAGAGGTGCGTGCTGAGCCAGCCGGCACCGCTCGGCCAAAGGCCCCAGGCACCGTCAATCGGGGCGGTACGGTTCCAGAGGTCGGTATTGTGGTGTTCCACCCAGCCTTCGTCTACGCCCCAGTGCACCTTGGCAGTCTTTTCGCCCTGCGGCACCATGGACTTAATCTTGTCAATCAGCGGCCACACGCATTCGCCGAGGTTGGCCGTTTCAACCGGCCAATAATTCATTTCGAGGTTGATGTTCGTGGTGTACTTGCTGCCCCAAATCGGGTTCGTGTCCTTGTTCCAGATTCCCTGAAGATTGGCCGGTTGCCCGCCCTTGCGGGAGCTTGCGATGAGCAAGTAACGGCCATACTGGTAATGGAGTTCCACGAGGGAGGGGTCGTTTGTTGAGTTGAAGTTCTTCACACGGGTGCTGGTGATGTCGCCCGCACTCTTGTCGGGTTCACCCAGATTAAGGCTCACGCGGTTGAAAATTGCCTGGTAATCGGCCAGGTGCGTAGCCTTGAGTTCGTCGTAAGACTTGCCTTTGACCTTGCTCATAATATCAGCGGCAATGGAGCCCGGATTGCCGGAAACATCGTCAAACGCCTTGAAGTTCGTCGCGGTCGTGAGCACGAGCGTTGCGCTGTTCGCGCCTTCCACGGAAATGTTGCCGCCCGACACCGTGACCTTGCCGCCGTCGGCAAACACGTTCAGGCGGTTCTGGAACTTGATAGAATTGACGGTCACGTCGTAAATGAGCGTATTGCCTTCCGAAGACATGCTGTTGCTGCGGTGCGGAGTCGTCATGGTGGCGCCGAAACTCACGGAGCCGTCCTTGTCGGCCGAGAGATGCACCACGATGACATGGTCGGGGTAGCTCGCGAAATACTCGCGCGTATGCTTCACGCCGCCCACCGAATACGTCGTCTTCGCAATAGCCGTACGGAGGTCGAGTTCGCGGCGGTAATCCCCCGCCCCGGTATGAGACGTCGTAATCACGAGGTCGCCCACCGGCTGGAAACTTGCCGGGCCCGGGCCAATCATGCGGTCGTTCACGATGGATTCCGCCGTGCGGTAATCACCGCGGAACAGCGCATCACGCGCATCTTTCAAGTAATTCGCAGCACCCTGCTTGTTGTTGTCGCCCGGGCCGCCAGACCACACGGTGCTTTCGTTCAAGCCGATATAGTCCTTCGTGACGCCGCCATAGATAAGGCCGCCCATGTAACCGTTACCAATGGGCAAGGCGTTCGTAAATTCGGTACCGGCATCGGTATTGTACCAAAGTGTCAAGGGATTTTCGGCTTGTACCGGAACAACGGTTCCCAATATAAGGCACACCAAACAAAAAGATTCAGCGGCAAAGCGCTTGACAAAACCCATACATCCTCCTCATTTAAGGAACCCGTTTTCGGATATCCCTAAGATATCTTATTATTCCGCCATCTAGAATGCGGCGAAACAATTCTTTTTGGACGAATTATCAATAAGCGATAATCGGTAGACCCAACAGGGTGGCGCAAAAATTCAGTTAGTTTGTAAAAAAGGGCACCTGCGAATATTTTCCGCAGATGCCCTCGAGTATGGTGTGTAGGAGGTTCTACTTCCTTACGGAAATCCTGTACGTCTGCCCGCCCTTCTTCGCCTTGACCAGGTAGACACCGGAACGCTGGACCGCACCGACCGTCTTCGCATGCAAATCCTCGACACCGCGAGTCGTGAACTTGGACACCAGCTGGCCCTGCATATTGAAGACGACATAGTCCTTGGATTCGGCTTGCCATTGCACATTGTGCCCAGCAATATCCGGAGTCTTCGTCGTCGTATCCGGTTCAGTACCTGTCGTATCGGGGTCGGAACCCGTCTGTTCGGTATCCACGACTTTTTCGGTCGGGTCTTCCTTCGCGTCGTTCGTGTAGATATCCGTCGGGTACTGCGCATCCACGAGACTTGTTTCCAGGTTCTTGAAACCAAGATTCGCATATGCGCTCGGATCGTTCAGTTTTTTGCGAATCGGGGCGAGACGGAACTTGTGGCTATATTCGTTCTTCGAGAACAGGCGGTAGGCGTCAAGCGGTTCTGCACCCCAGCTGTTGATGCCGCCGAGGCCCATCTGGTGCAGGTCCACGCGGAGGACGATATCCTTGTTGCGCTTGAGTTCCCACGGGAGCTTCACGTCGGTGAGTTGCTCCGGAGAATAATGCTGGGCGCTGAATTCCATGCGCGGGGAGCCCACGATCAACAGGCCCTTGCCCTCGTCGTTGGTGAGGGCCGCCCACTTCACGTCGGTACGCTGACCCGTTTCACCAATTTCCATGTACATCACGGTCATCGAGTCGGCATAGGTGCCGTACATGCCCATGAAGCTGCCGCGGTTACGGCCGATGTAGTTTTCGTCCGGGCCACGTCCAAAGTAACGCACTCTTTCGTAGCCGCCCGGCACCGTAAACAGCGTACCGACATTCGGGATGTAGCTCTTGCTGCCGTCGGGGTTGAACGTGTATTCCACGATGACATCGCCGCTACCGTAGATAGTGTAAGTCAGGCTCATGCGCGAAGAACCCACATCCGGGAATGCCAACTGGAATGTCACCTGGGTTTCCTGGGCGGAGACTTCCTTCACCTCGGCACCTCTCACGGAGCGCTTCGCCCCAGCATGGCGCCATTCGCCGTGACCGCGTTCCATATTGAAACCCTTGTCGTTGTCGGTCGGGGCACGCCAGAAGTTCGGGATACCGCCGTCCCGGATAATCGTATCGCCATCAAGCACGTAGCTTGCAATCGTTGCGCTCTTCTGGTCGATGCGGATCTTGAAATCATCGCCTTCGACAGTGAATTCGTCGGTGCCGCGGGTCACGCGGTGGCCGGGCAAGGAGCTGACATCGATTTTTGCCGACTTGGCCTGGCCCACGTTAATCGCAAACTGCTCATGAGCGATGCTGAAACCGGTCTTTGCCCAAAGCTGATTCTTTTTCAGGCGGAAATCTATGTCGAGATGGTATTCCGAGCCGTTCTTGAATTCGACTTCCGGCATCTTGATAGAAATGTCCTTTTTCTGGTTCGGAGCGATATTCAGCTGGGAACCGTCAATTTTCCCTTCTTTGATGACCTTGCCGTCTTCCTTGATTTGCCAGTAACCATCGAGGAAATCACCCAGGTTCAAGAAGAGGTAACGGCTTTCGACGCTGAGCTTGCCCTGCGAAGCGTCCACGTTCCTCACGCGAATCTGGCTGTACTGATACTTGACTTCCCACATTTCGGGCTGAATCTTGCGATCGGGGAACACGAGGCCGTTTGCGCAGAAGTTGTCGTCGTTCTGCCAGTCGCCCCACATGCCGCCAAATTCCCAGTACGGAGTGCCCTTGTGGTGCAAGCCCTGGTCGATAAAGTCCCAGATAAAGCCGCCAAAGGCGCGCGGATTCCTGTAAAAAGCGTCCATGTATTCCTGCAAATCACCCACGGAGTTGCCCATGGCGTGCTCGTATTCGCAAAGCATCACGGGCTTGTTTCCATCGTTGTAACCGTTGATGTAATCGTAACCCCAGTACATCTGGCTCATCACATCGGCATTGTTGTTGTCGCCCTCGTAATGCACGTAGCGTGTGGAGTCAATCTCGTGGGCACGCTGGCGTTCAGAAGCGAACACGTTTCCGTTACCCGCCTCGTTACCCAGCGACCACAGAATAATGCAGGGGTGGTTCTTGTCGCGCTGCACCATGCTGTTCAGGCGGTCCACCACCGGGGCGCGCCAGTCGTCGCTGCTCTTGGGCAGGTCACCGTTAGCGCCGTGGCTTTCCACGTTCGCCTCGTCAATCACGTAAATACCGTACTTGTCGCAAAGGTCAAACATCATCGGATTGTTCGGATAATGCGACATGCGGAGCGCATTGATGTTAAAACGCTTCATCAAGATGATGTCCTGTTCCATGCGTTCGTAAGTCACTGCACGGCCGTTATCCGGATCCAATTCGTGGCGGTTCACGCCGTGGAACTTCACGGGCATGCCATTCACGAACAGACGCGGTGCCCCGTTGTCCTTCTTGATTTCCACCTTGCGGAAACCAATCTTGTTACTTTCGACTTGGATAATCTTGCCGGACTTGTCCTTGATGGCGAGCACCGCAGAATAAAGGTACGGCGTTTCTGCAGACCAACGGTTCGGCTTGCTGAGCGGGAGTTCAAAATGCACGCTCTTTTCGGCTCCGTTCGGGCCAATGCCCGACACCTTCTGCGAACTGGGGGGAATCACCTCGGCACCGGATGCGTCGTAGAGGGAAAGTTCCACGGTAAATTCGTCGGACTCGGTTCCGGTGGAGTTGTAAATCCACGCCGTCGTCTTCAGCAAACCATCCTGGTAGTTGTTGGTGAGTGTCGCGTCAATCTGGAAATCCTGGATATGCACAGGCGGCACCGCATAAATGTACACGTCGCGCATGATGCCCGAAAGGCGGATGAAGTCCTGGTCTTCAAGCCAGCTGCCGTCGCACCAGCGGAATACCTGAACAGAAATGTTGTTCTCACCCTTGCGCAGGTACTTGTTGATATCGAATTCGTGACCCGTAAAAGTGTCTTCGCTATAGCCCACGTAATTGCCGTTCACCCATACATAGTAGGCAGATTCCACGCCTTCAAAGTGGACGCGGATACGCTTGCCATCCCACTTTTCGGGAACAGTGAAGGTGCGGCGGTAATGGCCCACCGGGTTGAACTCGGTCGGAGCGCCCGGAGCAGAGACCCTGTTGTTCTGCGCCCACGGATAAACAACGTTGGTATAAATCGGGTGGTCATAGCCGTGCAGCTGCCAGGAAGACGGCACCGGAAGATCGTCCCATCCCGACACATCGTAATTGTCCTTGTAGAAGTCATTATTGCGCTGGCTAGGCTTTTCGACATGGAAAAATTTCCACGTACCCGAAAGCGTCTGGTACCATTCCGAAGCGTGGCGGTCCCCCTTGATAGCCTCTTCCACCGTAGTGTAAGGCATCGAAGTCACGTGCGGCGTAAGCGTATTCACGCCGAAAACACGCGGCTTGCCGTTCCATTCGTCATTAGGCTGGGAATTTGCTGTTGAAACCATCACGGCACAAAATGCCGCACACGACATAAAAGTCGAAAGCGAAAAACCATTCATAACATCCTCTTTGTTTTACACCCCTATAAAAAATACCCCATTTAAGGAGGATTTTTACAACGATTATGCAACTAGTGTGGATTTTTTGTCAAAAGGGAAAAGGCTTCTCTAACTGTTCTTTTCCTATCATTTTTTAAACAAGTCTGAATGAGTCCCTGTCCTAGTCAAATACAGTATCAAGTTATCTTTTTCTATTTCATAAATCAACAGCCAGTCGGGCTCAATATGACATTCCCGACATCCCTTGAAATTTCCAGATAGAGCATGGTCACGATTCGCTTCTGGCAAAGTTTCACCCGCAGCGAGTTTTTTGATGACATCTGTCATTTTCTGTATGTCATAACCACGTTTTTGAACTAGTTTAAGATCTCGCTTAAACTGATTAGTCGGCTTTACAGAATACATTATGCGAGCAACTCCCGCATCATCGTATCGACATCTGTATAAGACTTGCCTTTCGACGGGTCAGCCTTCATTTCTTCAACTTCGCGAAGAGCGGCTTTTGTATCCTCGTTAAAATCATTCTGCGAACATTCCCGTTCAGAACGGAACAAAATGAAATCGAAAAACTCATCGACCTCATCAAAGCTGTCTTCAGGCAGTGTTCGTAGTTTTCTTTCTAGAAGTTCCAAGGACATAAAAACCCCATTCAAAGGACATTCTTTTATAAATATACTCTTTTTAGCTCAAAAAGCCAACTCCGGAATTTCTCAAGATGGCGTATTCAAGTTGTTTTGGAGGCTATATTTTGCCGTTTTTTGCAATGTTTGCCCTTGTCATGTAATATTTGAAAAAAAACCAATTAGTAACCTCAATTAACGAATTACAAGGAATATTTCCGAAAACAACCTAGATTATTCAGGCACATTAATATATCATCTGTTTTCTTTTTAGATTTCAAGCAAATAATAATGGAAATGGGAATTACCAACTTGAGTCCATTTAATGAAATAAATATCTTTTATATGTAGTTTCTCTATTTTTTCTGAGTGAATTGGATTTTTTATTGTTCCATGAATGGGCGTTGTTTCACTTCCTCTAAAATATTGGTAAATACTATCTTCTTTTTTACTATTTTCTCCACTATAAAAATCACCTTCCTTTGAATCAGAGACTAATGACAAACAATAAGTCTTTTTAAATCCTAAATCGTATTTAACCTCTTCCATGAATTTTATATCTTTAATGAATTGGAACATTCTTTTTGGAACTGCACCATTTGTCGGAAACTTTAATTCAATTGCGTATTTTTCCGAGTTACGTTCATGACCATTGGAAATAACTATGTCCATCTCTTTTTTTGTAAATTTATTCTTTTTCCCACCAAAATATTGAACATTCCTTTCAAATTGAACTTTGTAAACTGAAGATTGGAGGTTTTCTCTTAAGAAAAAACCTAATTCATGCTGCAATGAAAATTCATTATAAATATTTTCATCATTTATATGAATTGGGGTCATAAAATTTCTAATTATTTGTTCAAGTTTAATCATCCGATGGATCCTTCTATGGAATTGTAGTTTAAAATATATAAAACCATCCTTAAACAAAAAACAGGCAGTAGGAGATTCCTTCCTACTGCCTACTGTTTACTGTCTACTTTTTTATTTCACCTGCACACGCAGGGCTTTGGCGCGCCCGACGCTACGCACAAGGTAAATACCCCGGGCAAAGCCTTCACGCACAAGCGCTTTGTTGACGGACTCTCCGCGCAATTCCACGCGGCCTAAATATTTGCCTGTAAGTCCAAATACGTCGTACGCCGTTTCCGGGCCTACCTCAAGCCGCACCTTTTCGACCAATTGTGAAGGCGGCAAGGTCTGGTTTGCCGAATCCGCGAACTGGATCCAGTCAATGTTCAGGTAGTCGCCCGTAATAAGCAGCCGGATCACATGCTCGCCCTGCTTGAGTTCAACAGTGCCCACATCGATTTCCTTATACACGTCCCAAGTCGAATCGGTTTTCGGGACCGCAACGGTATCTGTAACAGCATTATTGTCCACCAGCAACATGAAGCTGGACGTTTCGGAAGCCGTAGCCACATTCGCCTTGACAAAGTACTTGGCGTCGGCGGGCACGTTCACGGAGTATTCCAGCCATTCGCCAGCCTGCGTATAGCCAACGGCATAGCCCTTGCAGCCTTGGGTCGCAGCGGAATCGGTGCATTCCAGCCCGACAACATCCACGCCATCTTCACGGTAGGCATTTCCCTGGTTGGCAATATCCTTGTCACTGTAAGAAACGCCCTGTCCGCCTTCATCGTAATCTTCCGCCTGCACCAATGCCGGGAACACGAAGGCATTCTTGAACGGAGCCTGCGGAACCGGGTTCGAGAAATCAGCCAGCGGGATGTTCGAAATCTTGTCGGCAAGATTCTTGAAATCGCCCTGGAGGCCCGCTGCTGCAGCGACAGACTCGATATAGCCGCCATTGTTCCTTTGGGTAAATTGTCCCGGCTGGTTTTGGCCGACACCACTCGGAGAATTCTTGTAAGAGTTGTTTTCGACAACAAAGCCACTAGAACCCTCATCGAGGTAAATCGGGAGAACCCAGTAATCCGACCACTTGGAGGCACTGTAATCGTGGAGGTAGTTTTCCTTGATTTCGCTACCAGTGCCCTGGTTGCTCAAAGTGTAAATCGGACCGGAGTCGCAAAGCAAGCGGGAAATGTGGTGAATATTGTTCTTGTTGACATGGTTGTTGGTCATGGCCGTTTGGTCTTTGGTCCAGCCAAACCCAAGGGAAATTCCTGAATAGTAGGTGTAGGAAATTTCGTTATTTTCAATCACCACATAGCGCGGGTAACCTGCACCGATACCCACAGCACCCTGGTGTTCGTTTGTCACGTTGGTCACGAGGTTATTACGAATGGTGTCGCGTGTACTGATTTCTTCCTTGTCGCTCGGATTGTAGGCGATATGAATTTCGGTCGTGGAGTCCTGATAGAACTTGCCAAGCATAATGCCTGCAGCGCCAATTTCGTAGAACACGTTGCCTTCGATTACGTCGTCATTCGTGCCCGATACAAAGTCAAGACCGGTCGCTGCCATTTGCGTAAAGGTGCAGTTCTTGACCAGGAAATGGTGAGCATTTTCGACACGGAAGCCGGCATCCGGACGCCACAGCAAGAACTTGTTGCTGTTCAACCTTTCCCAATTTCCGCGACCAGGATCCGGAAGGACATCCACATTGAAGTTTGCCGCCTGCAAGTCCAGGAAACCCTCTTCGCTGGGGCGGGTATAGTTGGAATGGGCAAAGATCAGGCCTTCGAAAGACATATAGCCCACCTTGTTCTTGGTATCCTTACCTAAAACATTGAACAACGTATTGAGGCGGGGAGCAACCACATTGGCGCTACCCATGTTTTCGCCGGAACGGGGCTTGTAGTAAAGCGTTTGATTCTTTTCATCCAGATACCATTCACCCGGTGCATCAATCAAATCGTAGGAGTTCTCCAGATAAAAAACCTGTTGCTTGGGCGGATTGCTCTGGAAGGCCGTGCCAAGCATAGGATATGCGCGATGGAACAGCTTGGTGCGTTCAGGATCCTTGGGAATGAGTTTTGCAGTACCGCCGTTCACCTGAACTTTTTCCAATCGCAAGATGCTTTCGGCCCAGGCGATCATCAGATGGATTTCAACATCCTCGATGTTCTTGATATTCTTGACGTAGTCCGCAGAAACATCAAAGGCGCGGCCCGAAGAGTCCACCTTCGAAAGGCGTACAAAATCATGATCAAAGGTGCCAGCGCCCTTGTCATTTGCAGCAATTGCGTTGGGGAAGCAAGCGCGAACAGCCTTCTTGCCGTTCACGTACAGCTGACGGAATCGACCTTCGACGCCTTCGGCCTTCCAGATGTTGTTCGCTTCGTCGTGAATTGTCCAGCCCGTAACCGGCATACCTCCCGTAATGAGCGGCATTTCGCCTTTGTAGGCTTTGTAACGCACATAATGGCCGTCCTTACCGCCGTCACGTTCGTCAAAGTTCACCGTGCTGTTCAGCTGGTAGGTTCCCTCGCGCAAATACACGACGATATCGCCCGTCATGGTGCCGTTGATTTCGCGAACGGCCTTCTGCGCCTTGGTTATTGTCTTGAAGGGTGCCGCTTCCGTTCCCGGATTAGCGTCGTTGCCTGTGGGAGCAACATAAAATGCCGCCTGTTCCTGAGCAAAGCCCAAACTACCCACTAAGCAAAACGTTGCAAAAGCAACAAAACCAAACATTCTACACATTGTTTCATCCTCTTTTTGGACCCTCCTATAAGATACCTTTAACAGGGCATTTTTTCACCGAACAGTCGCAAGTTACCATGGACACTTTATCCAAAAGAGGAAAGCGTAAAATAAGAAATCAGACGCTCCGATTACCCGGAACGCCTGATCTTTGGGATGTGTTTATAGGAATATTTCGTTACTTGGCCGTATTCACCACATGTACACCTGAAGCGTTACGCACCATGTAGATTCCAGGCCTGTAGCCCGCCATCTTCAAGGATTCCGCAATGGTCCCGCCGATAACATTCACACGGCCCAAGCGTTTGCCAGACACGGAGAACACCTCGTAGTGCGACGTCTTTGCAGCATTCACAACCGGAGTCTTTATGCTGAGAGCCGGTCCTGCATTCGGATCGGTAAATTCCAACCAGTCCACATTCAGGTAGCCGCCCGTAATGAGCAACTTGAGCACATGTTCGCCCTTCTTGAGTTCCACAGAACCGACATCGACGACCTTGTACGTTGTCCACACAGTGTCAATCTTTTCGACAGCCACTGATTCCGTGATTGCCTTGTCGTCTACGAGCAACTGCATCGCAGAAGCATCTGATGCGGTCGCCACATTTGCAGTAATTTTGTACGTCGCATCGGCAGCGACATTGATGGTGTACTCTACCCATTCGCCTTCATTGGTGTAGCCAATGGCAAAGCCTGTGCAGGCTGCCTCGCCACACTTGGAATCGTCAATCGCCACAATGTCGACTTCATCCTGGCGATAGGCTTCACCCTGGTTTTCGCGGTCGTTGTCGTAGAAGGCCTTGTTGTGGCCGCCCACGTCGTAGTTCTCGGCTTCAATCTTGCCCGGCACCGCGGCAGCGACATCATTGTAAGGAGTCTGCGGAACAGCGGTCGCATTGCTGACCATGTACCAGTAGTCGAAATCAAAACCGCCCTGCTTCACGACAAAGAACAAGTCGTCGACACCGGCCGCATCCGTCAAAGCAAAAGTATGTTCTTCCCACTTGGAGCTGGACGGGACATCGATAGTGGCAAGGAGCGCACCCTTTTCGGAGCCCGCATGGATCTCGAGCTTTCCGGCATTACCCTTCGTGCAGATGATGATGCTGTCGGCACCGTCGCCCATGTCCACGGAACGCACCTTCGTATAGAAATTGCTACCCATGTTGGTGAGGTAAACTGCACCATTTTCCGATGCCACATGGTTGATGATGGTGTAGTTGCCGCCTTCGGGGTCACGCGGTTTATCAACGCTGATGCCGCCCACCCAAGACTTGGTCTCGGCTTCCACGCGTTCAAACGGGTCGAGGTTCTTGATCGGCTTGACCACGCCATTATCGGTCGGCTTGATGGTCGGAATCGTACCGTCGGCATTCCAGGTGAATTCTTCAATCGCAGTAGAACGGCTGTAACCGCCACCGCTCACGTTTTTCTGGTTGTGATAGAAGAAGAAACTACGGCCCTTGAAGTCAATGATACCGCAGTGGTTGGTGAACGCAGCACCGTTACCCGGTTCCATGATGAGGCCGCCCCAAGTCCACGGACCCGTCGGAGAATCGCTCGTGGAATACGAGATTCTTTCGCCACCGTTGCCAGTGCCATGCGATGCGTAGAGCATGTAATACTTGCCGTCGCGCTTGTGAATCCACGGGCCTTCGGTGTACACGGAGTTGCCATTCGGAGAGAAGCCGCGGCTCATGTCGAACACCTTGATTTCGCCGTCGAACTCAATCATGTTTTCCTTGAGCTTCGCATAATAGAGCTTCGGGTTACCCCAGTAGAGCCATGCCTGGCCGTCATCGTCAATCCATACAGTCGGATCGATGTAGTCCCAGTTCGGGCCGGCGAGGTGCTGACCGTTGCGGGCATCCTTGAACGGGCCTTCGGGCTTGTCGGCCACAGCGACGTTGATAGCGCGGCCACCGCGGGTCGATTCCACGGTCACGTAGTAGTAATACTTGCCGTTGCGGCGCACGACTTGAGCGGCCCAGTCACCGTTCTTCTTGGCATTGCCACCAAAGCTTTCGTTGGAGAGAATCAACGTGCCTTTGTCGGTCCAGTTCACCATATCGGTGGTGCAGGAGACGCGCCAGCCGTGCATCGTGAAGAAGTGGCCGCCCTCGTCGTTACCTGTGTACACGCAGACCGTGTCGCCAAAGACGACAGGAGCCGGGTCTGGAGAATAATATGTCTGGATAATCGGGTTTTCGGCCATTGCCTGCGAACAGAGGCCAAATCCAACAAGGGCCACAGCCCATTTTGCATATCTTACAAAACTCATTGTAACATCCCTTTCGCCATTTATGCGGCGATTTTCATAACCCACCCTGTAAAAATACCCCCAAAAAGGGGGCATTTTTTCATCCAAAAGGCATTTCGCATGGACAAGTTATCAATAATTAGAATACGCAAAAGTCCATTATTTTACGCGAATTTGGGCATTCAAGCCACCACCTCGCACCAAATAGACACCACCAGCGTAGCCGGCATTCTTAAGCAACGCCGAAACATCCACACCGGCACCGACGCGCAAGTCCACGCGGCCAAGGAACCGGCCCGTCATGCTGAACACCTGGAGAGGCTCCGGAGACATGCGCTGCCACCGGACATTCCCATGGAGAGCCGCCGAGCTATCCGCCACCGCAGACGAATCCGTGGAAGCGACAGGAGCGACCGTAGAATCCTTAGGCGAAACCGGAGCAATCGAGTCGGCGGCATGAGAAGCCGTATCCTTCACACTCGTATCCGCAACAACCGTATCCGTCGATGTCGTATCGGTAACGGTGGTATCCTTGGGTTGTTCTATCGCCACGGTATCAGCCCACGCACGTTGCATGCGGTCCAATCCCGACTGATTCACGACTTCGAGCTTGATATTCGCCCCTTCGCCAACGCGCTTGGTCATGCTGTACCAGTCACCGTCACGAAGACCCGGCCAGTAGAAACTGCCCATTTCCCATTCGCGCAACTGGTCCGACATGCCGCGAATATAGGCCGTGAAATAGTTGTTCGGCGGCTGATTGTAATCCATGTAGTCGTAATGCACGCCGTTCTTTTCGCCGGGGCCCATTGCGCCGCCCCATTCCGTACAGACCGTACGGTCGACATACTTGCCCACTTTCCCCTTGAAGCTTCCTTTCCAGCCGTCCTCGGTCGTGATGCTCATGTTCCAGAAGGTGTATTCGTGAACGGCAAAAAGGCAGCCCTCGAAGCGCGGGTCGTCGGCAATGTCGGGGACATTCCAGGCAAGGCCCGAACCGTCGAGCAGAATATGGTCGCGCGGCACGTCCGGGAACTTTTCAAGCCACGTCGCATATATTTCGCGAAGTTCCTCCTTGCTGTACATGTGCGGCTCGTTGAAGATTTCAAAATAAGCATTCGGGTGCTTGCCGTACTTCTCGACAAGCGTCGCCCACATTTTCCACCAGTCGTTCATGTCTTTAGGAGGAGCCGGCTGCGCAGGGCCCCAGTAGGCCATCAACAGGCGACCACGCTTCAGCGCTACGTCCAGAACGCCCGAATAGGCGGCAAGGTGCCTAAGCACCGTCGGCTCGTTCACCGGGATTCTCACACTGTTTGTGCCCAGCACTTCCTGGAACTGCCCGATGACGCGTTCCGCCACCACAGAAGCCGACTCGTAGTCGTAAGATTGACTCAGCCCCGAAAGTACCAGCACATCGGAGACGAAGTTATCGCGTTTGTCGGCCCAGTTGACGCCACGGAACTGGCTCGTGACCGCAAAGGAACTCACCGCAAACGAAAAAATAGAAGCAAAAACTATTCCTGCTTTCATACAAACATCCTCATATTGCCAGTAAAAAAGATACCTTCCCCAAAACAAAAAAGGAACCCCCAAAAAGGAGTTCCTATGGACAAGTTATCAATGTCCCGATTTTCGGAGCAGCGTCGTAACGTAACTGTAGCCATCGCGCTGGATTCTCAAGACATACGTTCCGTTTTTCATGTTGGCAATGTTAACTCTAAAAGAGGCTTGCCCCGCCGGGAGCGCCTGCGATTTCACCAAGCGGCCGTTCATCGAGAAAATTCTCACGGTATAGCCCAACGGAAGAGGTGTACCCGCCTCAAGTTGCAACTCTCCCCCGTAAATGCGCGCACGCAAGTCGGGACGCACGGGAGTCATCGCAATAGCCGTAGTCTCTACAGTATCTTTCACTTCGGGCTTCGGCTTGTTGCGCAGCAATCGCACGCCAAAGATTCCGCCCACCATGCCCGATTCCGCCTTGAACGTCAACCGGAATTCCTTCTTGCCTTTCACCATGCTGTCTGGAATCGGGTACTTCACGTTAACGAATTCGTCCTTTTTCCACTTGCCCGCAATGTTCTCGGTCACGAGTTTTTCGTTGTCAATCATGATGTCGAAGGTGCGGGTGCAACTTTCGTTCCCCCAGTAACGCACCATGAGAGTCAGGGAATCTTCGCTGTTGGTTTCGAGCAGGTAGCTGATAGAACCACCGCTCCCGCCGGAACACTCGCCAGCATCGCGGTAGAATTCGCCCTGATGCGTTCCCGAGTTCGAATTTTCGCACTTCATCTGGTGATCCGCTTCGGGCTGTTGCTCGCCGGGCGCTACTTTATCTACAGTCTTGTTATCCAGTTCAAGCGCTTCTTCCTGTTCTTTCTGCAAGCGTTCAAGGATAGAGGGGTCGGTCAGCACCATCCAATACATCATGTAGCGCGCATCATGTACTTCGTAGAACGGCTCCAGCAACAAGTTCGCATCCTTCTTGTTCGCAAACAAATACGGGGCCTTGAAGTGCATCGGTTCGCCCTTCACGGGTTCCACCTTCGAGGGAATATCCTTCTTTTCACTCGCAAGCATCGGAGCTTGATCCAGGGACTGCAACGCACCCGAAGCAATATGGCTCCAGCGCCCGTCATCGGCAACGAGGCCAGTCAAGCCGTCCGTTCCCGTCTTTGCACTGAGCACAATCGGGCCATGCAAAAGCGCCACGTAGTCAGAAACGTTCGGGAGGTCTTCCACATGCGTGTACATCGGGAACAGCACCTCGATTACGTCGCCCGACTTCCAGGACTTACCGGCTGAAACATAGCTCGACGGCTCGGATTTTTTCACGACAGTATCGCCATTCACGATGACCTTGAAGGCATCTTCCTTCACCCAGTACGGATGGCGAATTTTCATATCGAAACTGCCGCTACCTGTAACAGTAAACTTTGCGGATTCGCCCTTCGGGAAGGCCGTCTCCTGCTTGATAGTCACCTTCTTGTCTTTCCAGTTCAGGTTCGATGCGGCAAACAAGTTCACGTAAAGGTCGTCACCGTCCTTCGTGTAGATGAACTGCGAGTATTTTGCGGGGTTTTCCATACCCGAACCCACGCAGCACCACATGGCCGCATTCACCTTGGAATACACGCGGTAATGGCGCGGCCTTGCAGGAGTGAAGTACACATAGCCGCCATGCTCCGGATGGATTGTCGAAAGGATATGGTTAAAAAGTGCACGCTCGTAGAAATCTGCCTGTTTGGCACTGTGATCCATATTGAACAGGCGTTCCGTCAGCTTGAGCATGTTATAGGTATTGCACGATTCAGGCCCTTCGCGTTCCTCAACATATTTTTTGTGGTTATCAAAAGACGGAAAATGTTCCGAAATGCTGTTGCCGCCAATCGCGATGCTGCGATTGTTCACGACTCGGTCCCAGAAGTATTCGGAGCCCTTCACATAGGTTTCGTCGTTCGTGAGTTCGGCAATGCGCGCAAAGCCCACGACCTTCGGGACCTGCGTATTCGCGTGTACGTTCGTGAGGTTGTCATTCCCGGCCGCCATCGCATTCAAAAGCCACTTGTGAGCCCAACGTTTGGCCTCGTCCAAATATTTCTTTTCCTTGGTCAGCGCATAGGCATCGGCATAGACTTCGGCCATGCCGCCATGTTCCGTGCCGAGCATGGATTCCATCTTAGAATCGTTGAGTCCTCCCGTAATCGTTAAGCCCCAATCGCAAAGTGCCAAGAACATCGTCTTCGCCTGATCGTAGCCCGCATAGATGTAGGCGTCGCGCAGGCCCGCGTAAAGCTTGTGGATGTTATACCACGGCACCCAATAGCCGTTCTGCGCACCCGCATCGCCGTTCTTGAACTTGAGCCACATCGATTTCCCGTTCGGGACACCGCTGATATAGCCCTTGAAATTCGCTTCCTTGGAATTCTGGTCCTGAATCGTCTTGAGCTCGCTCAGCACATATTCCAGGCGTTCTTTCACCAGTTCATCGCCACTGGCCGCATAGTGCATCGCCAAGGCGCTCAGGTAATGGCCCAGCACATGCCCGTCAAGGCCTGCCCAGTTCGAAAACTTGGTTGCCTTCGGCCTCATGCCCGCTTCTTCGTAGAACGGAGCAATTAGTTTATCCGTATCGTAACTGAGAAGCGTTTCTACGTTCAAATCCTGACGGTCCTTCAAGGGGCCGCCAAGCAGCTGCACGTCGCCTAGCGCGAACATGTCGGAATAAAGCAAATCCTGCGAGAAGCTCTGCGTGAAAGACACGCCAAGAGCAACAAGGGCAGCGCAGGCGCTACGCCCAAGAAAATTACCAAACATCATTCACCATCCTTCAGGTTAGAGGCTCGGGGCGCGAGGTTCGAGGCGCGAGGCGCAAGCGATGAGCCGTGAGCTATGAGGCATGGCGGAGATTGCTTCAGGGCTAAACGCCCTTCGCAATGACAACCAACTTCCTACTGTCTACTTTCTCATACCTCATTGCTCATAGCTCAGAGGGAGCCATAGGCGACCGCCCAGTCCCTATTTACCGTCTACGCGTACTCGCTGGGTAACTCCGCTGCCACGCACGAGGTACACGCCCTGTGCAAACCCTGCACGACGCAAGTTCTCGGACATTTCACGAGCCGACTGCACACCCTGCATTTCCAAACGGCCCAGGAACTTGCCCATCATGCTGAACACCTTGAGCGGTTCGGCAGAACTGCGCACAAAATTCACCTTGTTAAGACGGAGTTCGGGTTCCGTTCCCGTTCCAGGTTCAGTCTCAGTTTCGGTACCAGTCTGCGAAGCCTCTTCGGCCTTTTCCTTATCAATGAAATTGATGTAGTCGATGTCCATCCAGTCGCCGGTTACCGTAAAGCGCAGGATGTGTTCGCCTTCGGTCAGATCCACGTCGGCCGTGACCACGTTGTATTCGTCAAAGTTGTCTTCGCCCGTAGTAGCGGCAGGCACGGCAATTTCTTCGGTGATGTTCTTGCCGTCCACGGAGAGCTGGAAGCTCGAGGTATTGTTGGCCGAAGCAACCGCGGCATTCATGGTGTAAGTTCCCGTCGCGGCCACCTTCACGGTGTATTCGAGCCATTCGCCAGCCCGGTTGTAACCCACAATGATGCCTGTAGCCTTCTTGTAAAGGTCAACGCCCGTACCTTCGCGGTAATCGCTGTCGCCATGGTTTTCGGCATCGCTTTCGCTGTAGCTCGTGTTACCCTGACCCACGCCGTTCACATCGAAATCTTCCATTTCGATCTTGCCCGGAATGGCGAGAGCTTCGCCCTTGAACGGCTTGCGCGGAACCGGCTGGACAATCAAGCGGAGCAGTGCAGAGCCGTGAGCCGGGAGTTCGATAGAAACGTAGGAAACCGGGCCCAAGTCCTTCTTTTTCCAGGCATCGCGAACTTCCACTTCGCCTTCTACGCCAATGTCCTTAAAATCGCATTCGACGGTCTGTGTAGAGCCATTGTTGTTGAGGAGCGCCACAGCAATATCGCCATTCTTCAATGGCTTTGTCCATACCTGCTTGCCTTGCTTGTCAGAAACGCGATGACCCTGAACGCCCAGGGAATCCTGGTTAATGGCAATCATGTCCTTGTTCAGGTAGAGTTCCTTGGTCTCATTGCTCATACTGCGCACGTCGGAACTGATCATAATGGGAGCGGCCATGATAGACCACATCGTCATCTGGGAGCGTTGTTCTTCGTAAGAGAGGCCCCTGTTGCCTACCTCGAGCATGTCCGGGTCGTTCCAGTGGCCGGGCTTTGCAATTTGCCAGTACTTGTTATTGGCATCGATAATTTCGTAAACGCCGCGGTACCAGGATGAGGAAATCCATTCGGGACCAATATCGAAGGTGGTGCGCCAGAGGTTGGCGATTTTGGGCATCCAATCCTTGTATTCCCACATACAAATACTGAACACGATGTCGCGTCCGGAATTGCGGAGCGCCTTGGACATAGCGGTATAATCTTTTTCCTGGGTACTCGGGTCGGAATCGCAGTTATCGTACTTCCAGTAGTCAACACCCCATTCAGCGAGCTTCTTGGCATCCTGTTCTTCGTGACCGTTGGAACCGCTCTGGCTATCCCACTTGCTGTTGTAATGGTGGCAGGTTCGTTTACCGCGGTCACCGTAAAGGCCGAACTTGAGTCCCTTCGCGTGCACGTAATCAGCAATGGCCTTCATGCCGCTCGGGAACGTTTTCGGATTGTTCTGGAGGTTGCCTTGCGCATCGCGCTTGGTATCCATCCAGTTATCGTCGAGGTTCAGGTAAATGTAGCCCGCATCCTTCAAGCCGGATTCGACCATCGCATCGGCAATTTCCTGAATCTGTTTTTCATTGATGTTTTCGTGGAACACGTTCCAGCTGTTCCAACCCAACGGGGGCGTAAGCACCAGACTATCGGGATGTGCGAATGCCTGCACGGCTAAACCCGCCATGGCACACATCCAAAACATGCCAAGGGGCATTTTCTTCAAACCAAACATACTATACACTCCTTTAGTGCTGTTCTTAAATTAAACCCTTTTTATACCAAAAGACGCGCACAAAAAAACTCGGCATTGATTTTTTATCCATGCCGAGTTGAGAGAAGGAGGAATTAGAATTTTAACGATAAAGCAAACCGAGCACCACTACAACAAGCGAGAAGAACAGGATTTGCTTGACAACGGCGGCTTCACTACCTTTCATAGACTACCACCTTTTGCATTAACCGGTGAGAACTCTTTGTATTGGAAACAACAAAGTATATTCCTCCGGCCGACCTGTTTTGCGTCATGTTCACCTTGCTCTTTTCAACGGCTTCCGCCATACTTGCGGCCTTTATCTCGCCCAGTTTGCGACCCTGCATGTCAACGATTGCAAAGCTGGACTCGGTTTCTGTTGCATACGATACATATGTAGGCTGAGCTAGCTTCGTCGGAGGATCATCGTTGCTGTTCGAGCTGGATACGGCCGTGAACTTGATGTAGTCAATGTCAATCCAGTCGTTGGTAATTTCAAGCTTCAGCTCGTGCTCGCCGGCCTTCAGAGTCGCCTTGCCGCCACTCACTTCAGTGAAGTTGTCAAAGCCTTTTCCTTCGTTTGCGATTTCGGTACCGATCTGCACATCGTCCATGTAGAGCACGAAGCTGCCCGTGCCGTTTTCGCCGGACACGAGTGCAGAAATTTCGTATTCGCCATCGGCAGCGACATTCACCGTATACTTGAGCCATTCCGTCTTCTGGTTGTGGCCCACGGCAATGCCCATATTCGGCTGGTTGATATCCACGTCATCCTTGCGGAACTTGCCGCCTTCGTTGCCCTTGCTCAAGTCCATATAGGCCTTGCCGGCACCGCCCTTGTTGTAGTTTTCAGCTTCAATCGTGCCAGGGATGCTTGCAGGAGCATCGCCATAGGGGCCATATTCCTCAGGAGGTGCATCAGGAACCGTAGACTGGGTCGGGTCCGCCAAGTTCACCGCCGGAGCATTGGGGTCAATATCCTTGTTAATCAGCTTGAGCATTTCGGAACAGTAGCGTTTGCCGAGTTCAATCACACCCGCGCGGCCAAAGTGGTAGGGATCCCTGCCATTACCCTGCAGGCCCTTGGAAGAGGCCAAACCGAACTTCTTGAACTTGCTCTTAAGCTGGGCAATACCGGCATTCTTGCCGCCGCAGCAGTTGTTGCCTTCTTGGAGCAATTCGCCTGCCACGAAAGCCACTTCGTTTTCGTCCAGTTCAAGAGCATCCACAATGTCCTTGTAGGTCTTGTACACGGCATTCTGCCATTCCGTGCCAGATCCGTCGGTTTCGCCCTGGTGGAAAATAAAGCCCTTGATGACGCCCACTTCCTTGGCCTTCTTGCCCAAGTCCACAATTCTCTGATAAGGGTTGGAATCGTAGTCCCTTGCCCAGTTCTGGATGTAGCTTTCGGCAGAACTGAAGTAAGCCTTGTACTGATCCTTGTCGAAGGCCTTGATGGCCACGGCACCGATTGCCACAGGGATAATACCCACGGTGACGCCCGGCAGCGAATCGACCATGGCGCGACCGAAGTAGTCCGCCGGGGAGAGGTTCTCTGTAGGATGGAACATCGGGGGAATCGCCGGATACCATTTGCCCGTCTCGATAGACTGGGTGGTACTGCCGCTACGCTGCCTGGCATTTGCGTTATGGGAGGCAATCATCAGGAAATTCTTGGGATCGGTCGCCTGGTCTTCGGCAGGGACGATATCGCCGTTACCCGCCATATTGGACTGGCCGTAAGCAATGTAAATATGGAAATTGGGGTTCGGAGCCGCATTGGTGAGCATCGGGCACAAAAGGATGCCACCAAGAAGCCAGAATAAGATAGGCAAGAACTCAGACATCTTTTTTGGATCCATAACACACCTCACAAGTTTTTTCATAAATTACCCCTAAAATTGCCAAAAACGCGCCAGAAAGCGCATATTTTATGGACAAATAGTCAATAAAAGCCACCCCCAAAACGACTTTTCGAAGAATATTCGGCAATTTCGCCATTATTCCGAAATTTTTCTATGGCGTTCTAAAACTGATTGGGCCAGAATCAAGATATTTTTTTCATGCCATGAATATATACAGAATTGCCAGAATGTGTACATTTGTACGCATTAGGGGCTATAGCCTAGCGATTTCTTCTACAGAAAGGCCGGAATAAGCTGCAATCTTCTCAACAGGGACTTTATCGGCAAGCATAGCCTTCGCCATGACGTTATGGTCCCATTTTTCGTGATACACTTTCTGGCAAGCCTCGAATTCTTCTTTACTGAATTTAGACACTTTTGAACTTTCCGTCAACTGTTCGAACAATCCCGTTTGGAACGTCATTTAAAAACGTTTCCCGAGGGATTCCTCATACTCGCGGAGTTTCTTGTAACCAAGGCTTTCGAGAACGAATCAAGTCCTATTACTCTACCAGGTCCGGATATTTCTGTTTCCAGCGCCAGTTGAACTTGCCACACTCGCGAATCATCTTTTCCCTGTTGCCGAAATTGTCCCAGCGGCAGGCGCTGAAGTCCTGCTTTATGAATGCAGCCATCTCGTTGTAGAATTCGATGTATTCGGGAATGCGAGGGTCTTTTTTAATATTGTCAGCAATGCATGTGGGCCTAGGCATGTTGAAATAGTGGTACTTTTCGCCATCAAAAATGAACATGTCTAAATCTGGGGCGCAATCTCGACTATCGATTGATTGTTTGCCGTCCAGCAAGAAGGACTTCATCTTATCAATCAAAGCCGGCGGCATGGGAACCCTTTTTCGGCACAGGTCATAGACCGTAGATATCCTTTCCCTAATATTTTTTTCCATGCAACGTTCAAAATCATATCTTTTAGCGTCTAATCCTCCCTCATCAATTGAGAACAGCATATAAATCAGAGCATCGGAACTATCTTGAGGCAATGATAGGATATATCGTTCAATATCAGAAAAGTTGACATAATAGATATTCCTTTCCTTTTCCCATTCCAAGTCCTTGCTATTAAAGCGCACATTAAAAAGATTTTCTCTTGACCGATAATTCATCTCCTCACCGTTCGATTCAAAAAATCTAGAGTAATTTTTATTTACGGGCTGCTTATCAGTCTCTTGCCTTGTCCCGAAACAACCTAAAAAAAGGAAGCTAGACAACAACAATGTTTTCGCTATACGCATGTTAATACCCCCTGCCCTTCCATCCCAAATAGTCAATAAGGAAATGAGTGAGGAAATTATTGCCGTAATTGTAGCTGCAATATGCCTCATCCTTCATCACATTTGACATGAACTCATGTTGACCATATTCCCTTGAACCGGCTTTTCTAAACGTAAACTTGGAGGCACCATCCGAGTGATCCCCCATACGTTCAACCGGCTCGAATCCGTTTCTTCTTAAAGCACGGCCTATTCTTAGAAAGTCTCTTGTTGTTATTGTTTCATCCATATTTGTCAAATAGAACTTTAATATTTTTACAACCTCAACATCCTCCGGATTTGAACTTTTCTCTAATATGGAGATATCTTCTTGCAACTCCTTTTTGCGGATTCCCTCGCTACTCACGTCATACCCGTTGCCGAAGGTAAAATGTCCAAAATTACCTAGGCTCGGCATCCACAAGTCCAACTTGACCATACTCGCCGTGGTGCCGTCGGCGGCTAGGGAACTGGAGTTGTTGCCGATGCCAAAATAAAGACTCTCACGCAAGCCCCATCCAAAACCATCACGATCTGACGCATCCGCATGTACTCCGGCAAATGTGGCGCCTGCGTAGTGTCCTCGGCCCTCCATACCCATGAAGCCGGCCTCGTAACCGCTAGATACGCGGGCAAGCCCACCTGCAAACGTAGCGTAAGCCCCCAGATAGGCCGTTGAGCCCATGAAATTCCCACTTGCGCTCCAGTAAAGAGCTCCACCAACTTCAACACCCGCACACATGGTTTCTCCATCACCGAGACAGGCTCCACCGTTCACCGAAAGAGAGTGGCCAGTGTAAGAATTGAAATTGTACCCGAGGCTCGCATTGAGGTTGAGCGCAGAAATCTGATAACTGCCACCAATACTCGCAGTAAACGAATGTGAAGCATCCTGATAATTATATACATAAGAAAGTTCAGAGCGCCCCCCCGCCAGGCCCACACCAAACCCCCAGCCATGCTGTTCATCCCAGCTCACGATAAAACCTACACCAAGAGCCCACATGCCTGTCGGATCAATGTAATTAATCGGATCGCCACCGTAAGTGTACGAGTTCGCGAACTGTCCCGCAGGATCGGGAGACATCCACAAGCCCAAGAAGGGATCGTAGTAACGGGCACCGAAATCGTACTTTTCCTGCGCCCCATCATATTCCTTCGACTGCCAGCGACGCATGCCCGCACCATTATTCGGCACAAGTTCCACTTGCGAACCGTACGGATAGTAGGCGTACATGCTTTCCAAGCCACCCTTGCTCGCATAGCCGCGGATGTTGCCCTGGGCGTCGGTCATGGGGAAGTATGCGCTACCAAACCTGCCCAAGCGATGGCCACCACCCACCAAGTCAATTTCGGTAAAATGCAAAGTCCCCCCAGCTGACGCAAAGTACTCGCCTACACCGGGAATCTTCATTTTCTCATAACCCGATGATCCAGTCGTTTTTCCGTCCGCTGTTATAGTCCAATTTTTTTCTTCCTTCCAGATTTGACGGCCACTCTCGTCGTAGAGGAAGTCCGTGCGACTGATTTCGCCATTGAATTGAGCGGGACCATCTACCATATCGAGCGAAATCGACGAAGGAACATTGGAAAATTTGCGAATCCTGTCGGGAAGTCCAAGTGAATTCAACGAATACGCATAATTCTTACGCTGGTCGAGCCAGACGTTGCCCGCAGCGTCGTAGCGTCTTAGGTCAGTCGATGCGGCTCCGTCAACGGAAATGGAGGCCGGTCGGTAGCTGCCATTGACATAACCGAACACAACGGATGACCCCGCCTCCGACTTGGCAGTCGTGCGTCCCAGAATATCGTGGGAATACTGTCCCCCCGTCATTGAAGCCATATCAGTATTAAATGTAGTCAAACGCCCCAAATCGTCGTAGTCAAAAGTTTCCTCCACCACCTTATTCTGACCAGAATATTCCTTCCAAGTGTGTTTTAGGCTCGAGACTCGATTAAGAAGCGGGTCAGAATAGCTGAGTTCTTCGACGTAGAGGTCGTCTCCTGCAGCATCGCCGTAACGGATGCGGGAGACTCGCCCATTAATATCGCCCCTTGAGGACTTCGTATAGACCATCTGGCCCTTGTCGAAATAAGTCGTAGATTCAAGCGAACTGGCCGCGTCATAGGAATATCTCGCCAACTCCCATTTCTTGGTATCGTCAGTGGCATCCTGCTCGTATATTTTCTCAAGGCGATCCTTTTGCCCATAGGCCATCACTCGCTTGGACAAGGGAGTCCAAGAGTTCTGCGTGGCGTCCCATTCGCTGGCAACTGTCCTTGCAATTTGACCAGAACTTGTATACTCATAGTCGGTTTTTATCGAAGGCGCATCGTTCGCGAACAAATAAACCGTCCACTGCGTTTTCAAACGCCCCAAACGATCGAAACTTGAGAATTTCATCGTATTCACGTTGCCCTTGCCGTCATAGGATATTGTTGCTCCAACATCGTAAGAGGAGACTCCCTCAATTGAGTTGACAATATCTGTGGCAAGATTCACTCCGAGACGGGAACTTTTTGAACGAAGATTATTTACAGTCGGTTTTCCGTATATTGTTTCGGAAAGCAAATTTATGCTACTCGGAGAGAGCACATCATCGGGTCTATCAAAAGAGCATCCTCCACATGAGCCCCGAACCTCACCAGTCTGAACAACTCGATCTTGGTCATCATATACAATAACATTAAAGAAATCTTTGTTTGTACCACCCTTAGCAATCTGCCTTTCATCACGCGAAAAACGAATTCGATTCTTTGAATCATATTTTGTTTCTTTACGTCCACGGTCTGGAGATTTAACGGCACTCAAACGACCCGCATCATCGTACGAGTATAACGTTACGAATCCAGAACGTCCTTCTACATAAGAACGATCCAACTGAGACGTACTTAAATTGTATATGTTTCGAGAAACAAGGACTTCACCATCATGGGCAATCCATGTCGCCCAAACATTGCCAGCCCCATCAGTAATACTTTGGGAGAAAGAGCCATCAAGAGCTTGGTTTATTGTCAGCACATAAGGATAATCAAATTCATTTTTATTAACATCCAAATCATCTTCCGTAATCGTTGTCAAACGTCCTAAATACTCGTTATCCAATGCCGAACCCGAGCCATTGAACAGTCCAAAGGTTTTATCTTTCAACTGCTCTATTGTAAAGAATTCGTCAGACCTATAGGTCGCAATAGGGATTTTCCATGTATTAATAAACTTCTTTCCCTTATCAAAACTTGCTTCCCCCATCCCAGCAGACTCGCCAACAATGGCCTTATTTTCACCATAATGATAATTGTGTTCCGCATAAGGATATCCGGAAGCATCCACTCGCGACTTAATGAATGCTGTGTCTCCATTATAAAAAGCCGCCGATTTAGCAATACATTGCCTACAATACATTTCCTCAAAACTATAAGCAGTTTTATTTTCCGTCACAAATGTCTTTGGAGCATACTGCGTATTTCCCGCATAATCAAAATACAGAGCTGATACGCTAAACTTCCCATTACCCAAATCCTCCTGAGTCTGCACGACCCTATCAAATCCATCTTTGATAGAATAAGTTGTAACCACCTTAGACTTATCCTTCGGATCAAGGAAAATTTCATTCTTTACATAGGAAGGAACAACTTCTGGGAGATTTCGCTGTGTACAATTCCTATACGAAACATGAACCAACTTGTCATCATCCATCACAAGTCGAACCGTTGCAACATCACGTTCTTGCCGATAATCAACATACACATTAGGCAGACTATTTGAAGGATTACTCTCATCATATGCAATGTTTCCATTAACTTCAATCTTAGAAATTAAGAAGCCAGGAGCAGAATGAATCGTTGCATCAACCATCGCACCTTCAGGCATCTTTAGAGGAGCTTTCCTTCCGGCAACTTCCAAATAACCGACAGCACCTTCATATTTCAATTCTTTTGTGGCAGGAGGCCTGAACTGTATTGAGGAAGGTTGAACCAGGAGTACTTTGATTTTTTTTATTCTTACCGTTCTATGCGGGCTCCTACCTCTATAATGATCAATTGGATCTTTTGGATCAACCTGTATTTTTATCGCAGGAGCTGGAATCGTATCGACATTTATTCCCTTTTTTTTCAAATCATTCCATGTAACATTATACAATGCAGGATATATAGCATGATTATTTATACACCGTAATAACAAACAATCATTTTTCATCAGGTCCGAAACTTGTATAACAGCATTTTCATCTAAATACGGATATCCCGCATCTTCAGTGTTATTAGAGAAAGATCCGCTTTCATTAAAATACCATAGATAAATTGGATCTTCATTATGTGCATTTTCCACATAAACCGGACTTGCGTCAATAGATATCCACGAAAAACTTCCAACAACAGGGTTTTCTCTTGCATGGTCGTAAGCCAACACCAAGCCAGGATATTCTTCTGTCCCAAAATCAATCTCTATTTCCCCACCTTTTACTTCAATCTTCAAATCATCATTCACGAAGGATTTCCCGATCCATCCCTCACGAAGCTTTCCGCCTTCAAAAATGTTAATTTCTCCGAACAGAAGACCTCTCAAAGACTTTTTTTGAATTCTCTTCGCTCCATTATAAACATATGGGGAATTCATAACAAAGCCCAACCCTTGCCCAGGTGTATTAGTCGACGGATTTATAGAATGAGCGACGCTACGTTCATTTTCCTGAATCCAATATTGCACCTGAATTTCCCCATCATTGTAAAAAGACACCTGACAGAGCATAACGACCTTTACTAATTGAGATCCACCGCCATTTAAAGGGTAAGCCTGATCAATTAAAAATGGTCCTATTTCCAAAACCGTAAATTCATCGCCATGTTCATCAAAATTCCGCCAAGCAACAGGTATTCGTGTATTGCCCGGTGCCGGCAGAAAAACACCATCCATCGGTATAATTGGCTTGACATATGGGTATGAGCCATCAACACCATCTGCAGGAATAATGTAATTCTCATAATTACCCAAAAAAATTCTCGCACCAGATGCTATGGTTAAATGATTATACGTAGAGCCTCCATATCGAATCTCATGTTTGAGAGGAACTACAACCACATCCGATCCCGTCGGAATAAAAGCCGTATAATGAGGATGATTCCCATCATGCGCCCATATATTGGCTAATCCCGGCATACCAAAACGAGTTCCATCAGGTAACCATGTACGCGCCGCAGCGAGAATTTGTTCTTGCGGTTCTTGTTTTTCTTCTGCATAGGAAAATACAGAAAAGACTGCAAAAATAAAAGGAATAAGATAATTCTTGAACATACCCCGGCCTCCTATTCCACAATTACATTCGGCTGAATATTGATTGATTTACCGATCAAATACCCATAGATATGCGTTCTTGACGACACCGATACAGACGCATTAGGAGCAACCAAGACAGTCTTCATCGTCACTCCCGTTTCCACGGTAACAGAACCTGCCACATAGATAAATAGATCACCCACTCTACCGGATTGTAGAAGTTTGTTGTCGTTTCCGATACGAAGATTTCCGCTAACCCAAATACGAGTTCCTGGACTAAAGTTCATTTTTACATTCGAATCCGTATAGAAATCGCGGAAATAGTAGTCTCCAGCAGAGAAATTAATCGTTGTATTCGATCTAGCCGTAAAGTTTTTATACCTCCCGCTCACCATTGAGCGGTACTGCTGCGACTCAACCAAAACACTATTGCTACCAGCAGTTACACTGAATGTCGGTATTGCACGCACACTCATGGAAGACTGGCGCGTCGCCGTCTTGTACTTAGCCCCATCTTGAACATCAAGGCGAGACACATAATAAACATTGCCCACATTGCAGCGATTACGAAGCATAACACTTTTCGCTGAATAAACATCTCCCGTTACGGAGGTGGTTACCCCAATATTCATGTTGCCACCAGCAAAAAGTTGCCCCTTCACAGAAACATTGTCTGCAATATTCATTTCCCCTGTAGCATAGAGACGTGCACGGGACAGATTCCTTATTTCGTTCGGAACATTCGAAGACAAATCAGAATTCAAAACAGAAGATGAACTGCGAGCACTCGAACTCGAACGAGAAGAAGAAGTATTGCCACCCGGATTAGAGCCGGCCCCCGACGACGAAGCGCCGCTGGAAGCGGACGTGCCGGAGCCGCCACTGGAAGCGGACGTGCCGGAGCCGCCGCTGGAAGCGGACGTGCCGGAGCCGCCGCTGGAAGCGGACGTGCCGGAGCCGCCGCTGGAAGCGGACGTGCCGGAGTCGCCGCTGGAAGCGGACGTACCACTACTAGACGGGTCAACAATTTCGTTACACTCATTTACATGGAATTCTACGATAACATATTTATTCGTTTCCTTATTATAAAGATATCCACTCAGCGGCATTTGATTCACCGGCAAAACAATGGAACTAGCAACATTATATTCTCTTATAATTCCATTAACAGAAAGAACGAAAGACCATCCTACTCCAAAATGGACATCAAAGGTCAATTCTTTCCTTACATTTGTGGTAGAGAAACAAACAAGAACTTTATCTGGTGAGATCCAATTTATACGGGTATTCCCCTTTTCTCCAACGATATAGAAACCAGTTCCAGACTCCGACTGACGAGTTAATTCAACCTTATACGAAAGCGAGCTCCCATCATTTCCAATAAGGGTGACAACCATATTATTCTCACCTTTCAGAAGAGGAACTGTAACCCATTTTGTATAATCAGTAATTGTCTCTAAGTCATTTCCATTCACGGAAATTTTCATTTCCTTGACATCACCAGGCGTTTTTGGCGTAGCCTTAAAAATAAAATTATCCACATCATCAAGATAAGCCTTATAACTCAGGATATATTGTCTAAACGAACAGAATTTATTGAAATTCGCATCAGACGTCTCGAAGTTGTCTAAAGTCAAATCCAAAGCATCTTCTTCATTATAATGCATAGCAACAATTTTGCCCTTACGACCTTTATTTGCATCAGAATTATCCGCCATAAACACGACAAAAGGATTGCCACTGGAATTCGCACCAAGATCCACGCTTCCTTTAGCTTTTTGCGGGAAAGCAAAACCAGGATTCCCAATCGAAAGCCATCTCTCTGGTTCAGAAGAATTGGCACTAGTTGCACTATTACCCTCATTTTCCTTTTTCCCAAAAGAAATGACACTAATTGCATTATCATTATCTTCATTTCTAAACATAATGTAAGGGACACCCTTCCTCACGGCAAAATCAAAGTCATCATTATCATCCAAGTAAACAACTCGCGTTTTCTCTTCTTCAAGAGTCTTTGCCAAATTAACTCGTTTTATTGACTCATCCTTCAATGGGGTCCACCTCAAGTAAGTTGAGTAAACAGTACCATTAACAGTAACGTTACTTTCAATACTACCTTTGAAAACAGACAATGCTCGCGTTCGATGACGAAGATTATCAGCCTTATTATTTGAAGACGAAGTCAAACTGGCTGTCAAATTATCATCCTTCGGCAATTCATACGAAATTGCAAGATATAGATTCTTATTTGTAGCATCATAAGCCAATTTTAATTTGTTAACTCCACCAATTGCATCATAAACGTTATCTGTCCAAGATAGGATATCCCCTTGATACAAAGGTTTTTGATTAATTTGGCTTACACCAGCCCAAATATAATATCCATTTGTATTCGGTTCAGACCCCTCATACAGGCGTTTTACATAAACATAGGGAGCATTACCACAAACTTTTTCATCTACACATGAATCAAAATATTTAGACTCCCCAACATAAGCAACATAAAGCTTTCCATTAGGCCCTAAAACAGCATCAGAATACAAACTCCCTCTTTCATCTATTACGCCCGGTTGATATGATGTTATTTTTCCTGACACAAAATCCACTTTTTTATTTACATCATCAATCACAACATAATTTTGATCAAAAACAGGAGAATTTCCATAATATTCAAATTCAGCCTTTGAAGAGTTCCATTTCATAGCCATTAAAGCGTCTTCAGCAAAAATTTTAGTATTTCTCATACTTGACGAACTCGTCACCATAGCCGAAACAGAACTCGACGATTCACTCATCGAAGAAATATTCTTCATAATCGCAGTCTTATCAAATATTATCACCGGATCTTTGGAAGCTGTCTCCGCCAAATGTATATTCTCCGTTCTGATAGATTTATCAGAAACATCTTTTTCGAGCCAAGAAAGATTTACGCTACTGGGATTATCAAATGCCTTAAAAACTTTTGGATGTTCCAAATAATTACAACCAAACGGATCATCTACTTTTGGGATATATGCAGAATAATAACTACTTCCACTAGTAAAAACATCAAAGTCCAACACATAATCACTCGTCACCAAGGTTCCAGAAGACCAGACATTTCCTCCAAATGTTGAATATTTCAACCTATTTCCTGGAGCCTTGTAAACAACAACAGATGAATCATAATCACTAAGATATCTAGGTACACTTCCCTTAGCAAAACCCAAAAAATCCCCATATTCAACCCAATCATTTTCTTTCTTTTTGATAGTAAATTTGTATTCACCCCTGTCAAACGGAGCGACATCAACATCAAGAATCCAGATCATTTCCTGCGGAGTAAACGAGAATGACGGAAAGATACAGGAAGCCCCACATTCCGAAATCACCCATTCATCATTAGGAGGGGGACTATCCTGCGGATATAATTTGTACCGCACTGAATCCCCGCTAACGCGAAGTTCAAGCCCCACATTTACATCTACATCCGACAATACATAAGTACCTTCTCGTGGGTAAATCATGACCATATCCCCCATAAATTGACCATTTAGTGACAAAGTCTTCAAATCATCAGAACCACCAGGGGTCACCCCGCAAAAAGGCTCCACATACGTTTTCTTTGAAGATCTAAAAACATCACCCTCCGCAGTTTCAGAGAAGAATTCCACTTCACGGCCACGATTGTCATAACTAACATAAGACGCAACACCTCTCGTATCAACCGTCGTTTCAATTTTTGACAATCTTTTATTCCAATAACTAGTGGTTGATGTCGCATTTGATGGTAATATACGGATATCCTGCAAATGAACCGAGGTAGAAACATTCTGAACAGACAACGCGATTTCAGTCGTTCCACTAAAAGTCCCAGTCCATTCTATCTTTGTCCATTTTCCGATACTATCACTTGGCAAACCACTCGGTCTAACTTCCCAAGTTATCTCTGGTTGAGCTTTCCCATTAATATTCAAAGACAGAGTTTCTCCAATTACAGAACCATACTGCATCCAAGCCGAGAACGTATATTCTTCGTTCCGTGCATGTGAAATCGTGCCAACCAAAGATTTATTTTTTGTGAGCTTTAGAAAATATTTCGAAAAGTGCCCATACTTCGAATAATCGATACTAAAGGATGGGAGATCAACATAGTCCTTTGCTGAACCACCCAGAAGAGAATCTATTTCGCACCCTTCCCAATTTTCAACATTACAAAATTGCCCCGAGAGCATAAGGCCTTCATCATAACCACAATTTGCAGCATTTCCAAGCAACTTTCCATTCCTAGAATTCTCATAGAAATTAGACACTCGGATATTTCTCGGTCCCTCCACAGACTCAACAATATGCCCGTTAGAAATATTTGAACTGTAGGATTGACGTTCCCAATGACGATGACTCGAGGGATTCAAGGATATCTCTTTTATTTCCCTTTTTACAAAGGATTCTGAAAAACTCCTGTCAGGAAGATATTTCCATGACGATACTGCAGTTAACAAGCCATCAACTTCCTCAAATCCATTGGCATTAGCAGCAAAAAGCGTCCCATTTGAACATTCACGAATGCAAGAATAAGAACCTGCAAGAATATTCAATCTATTTTGCATTTTCAATTTTGTAACAAACGCGTCTTCATTTGCAGTTAGATCCATAAAATCAACGGCATACAAAAATTTTTCTTCTGTAATATTCGTTCCCGTTTTTTTAGTTCTCCGAATCAATTTGCCGTTATTTTTAGAATATTCATTTTTAACAACAGTTTTCAAGCCCCTGCCGATAGAAACTTCCGCAACATTCTGATCTAAATATACAGGATAAGGCCAATCATAAACTCTTATTCTTTCATAAAATTTTTTATTCTGCGAAATTACATTTGACGGATCTCCCGTCCATTGAATCTCATAACAAGTAGAACCAATAACAGGACTATCCGCGCCCTTATCGGAATCACACAAATGTCTTTCCACAACACTCTTACCATCAGGAGGTTCAACTTTCATAACATCCATAACCGGCGAATTAGAGGCATCATCAAAAGCAAATACTCCATCCCTATTGGGCAAGAACGTATAGATATATTCAATCTCTTTATCCACAACTGGCTCTAGCACACGCTTTTTATGTAAAAGATATGCTCCTATTTCTTTTGTAAACGAGTTATTTCTGTTATATATAATTTTTGTTTCACCGCCATACCGCTTATTACTACCATTAGCCTTCAAGACTTTAGAGACGGCTAACATATTCCCACCAAGAGAATATATATCCTTCTCCAATACAGACGCCGTATTTGGACTTTTTTCACCTTTATATATGTAATCCGAAGAACTGAGATCTTCTTTTATCCAATCTTTGCCATTCCATGTCCAAGCATATTGCGTCGTATTCCACTCTACAAACCAGTCAGCCCCAACAACAACCTTTTTCTCTCCCATACGCTCTAAATCACTCAGCTTATCCGGAGGCACCTTTCCCATCAAATCATCAAAACTTTTTATAAGCCAACCTGCATTACCATTATTCGGCCTATAATAAAGTTTCATTGGCCTATAGGACCCCCCCACTTTTTGAGTCACCACAAAAAAATTATCCGTTCCTATACCGCCCCAAGTGCCCATTTTTTCTTCATTATATACAGTTTCCCATCCCCATTCGCCAAGAGAATAAATTCTTAGATTCTTATAATCATTATATCGAACGGCAACATAGTCGCGACCATAAGATTGTATATCAGCAGGGTCATTATTAGGGAATTCATTACGCAACATTCTCTTCCAATTAACACCATACCAATTCCATACTCGGAATCGAGAATCATCATAGAAATGGTCGGCTTCACCAGCATTTGCAAAATATGAACCATTCAGTCGAAAATCATTATCGTCATCCATTGTGCCTTCACGCTTATTTTGCTTCCAGATTCCATCTCTAAAGGAATACACCTTATAAACCAAACAATCAACACAAGTATTCGTTCTATACAATACAAGGATATGATTCTTCTGGGGAAAGATTATTTCACTTCCATTTTCAATATCATCCGATCCAAAACTATCTGATTCACTTTCATCCGGAAGTTGCCCCCACTTCGTCCAAAGAAATTCAACCGTGAATTTTTCCTTCACGACACCATAATGTAAGACATAATCCGGGCCAGCGATGACCTCATGTTTTCTATATCGACGAATATCAAGAAGACCATCCGTCTCTCTATGATCTTCCACACTCTTTGAAGAAATTCTTTGCCATTCTTTGCCATTCCACTGAAAGATGCGAGCATAATCATCATTCGTCACAGCCAAAAACCAACCGGCATCGCCAAAATCAACGCGATCTGCAGCAGGAATCTTTTTTCCATTTTCCGTCGGTAATTCTGATTCCACCCAATGTCCCAATATTTTAGTATAAAGTTTTAATTCATCATCCTTTTTTCCTACAAGATACGACATTCCATTTTCAAGTCTGCCAACACCATATACGAAATCAAGTGGCAACGTTTCCACATGAGCGTTTCCTAGCGGTTCATACTTATAAGTATATTCTACAATGCCACAATTTTTACCTTTAACTCTACAAAGAAAACCTAATGGATAAGCCGAAGGATTATTTTCATCCTTGAAAGGGCATATTGTAAGTCCGTTTATATCTGGTTTTTGCCTTGTATAGTATGTATATTCTTCAAAATCTATTTCTCTACTGTTATCATAATAACGAATAGAAGACAAGAGCCTTTTTATGTGTCCGTCATCATTTTTTAGTGGCGAATAGCACAAAGTCACCTTTCCAAGATAATTACTGTCAGCAACATCTTCAGTCGGACCAAAAATTCTAACAGATGAAAGATATTTACGGGAGATTTTCTCCCTATACATATCACTTCCTGGATCCGAAAGAAGTTCTCCATTGCCATCAATATCTAAAAATTCCCCGGAATATGCCATCAAGGATATCGAGGGTCTACAACATCAGGTTCCGCAAAGACGGCGTATTGCATCTTGCGCGCAAACTGCACGTACGCCAAGCGGCCGAAATTACATCACGCCTCAAGATCATGGCGAGCATGGACATCGCAGAAAAGCGCCGTCCGCAAGACGGCCGCATCCGTTTCGACGACGGGAGCAAGGCGGTGGACATCCGCGTGTCGGCACTCCCCACAGATTACGGGCAAAAGATGGTTCTTCGCCTGCTCGACAAGGGACAGATTATCCACAAACTTGATTCCCTGGGCATGTCGCAGGGAGACATCGCGACAATCGATGAAGAAATCCACAAGCCCTACGGGATGTTTCTTATCACGGGCCCCACGGGCTCGGGCAAGACAACCACGCTCTACACGCTGCTCCAAATGATTCGCAGCCCAGAACTGAACATCTCGACTATCGAAGAGCCCATCGAATACAAACTGGAGGGCATCACGCAAACTGCGGTGAACCCAAAAATCGACCTCACTTTCGCCTCGGCACTGCGAACGCTCTTGCGCCAAGACCCCGACGTCATCATGGTGGGAGAAATCCGCGACAGCGAAACGGCAGAACTCGCCATCAGGGCCGCGCTGACGGGGCACCTCGTGTTCTCCACACTGCACACGAACGATTCCTCCTCGGCTATCGTGCGCCTCACGGACATGGGCGTGGAACCTTTCTTGGTGGCATCTGCGGTAAACTGCATTGTCGCCCAAAGACTTGTGCGCAGGACCTGCCCCAAGTGCCACGGGACAGGCGAAAGCTGCATCCATTGCGGTGGCAGCGGATTCCGCGGTCGCCTTGGCATCTACGAAATTTTACGCCTCGACGAAGACCTACGTGAGATGGTCCATTCCCGCGCCCCTGTCGCCGAAATCAGGAAAAAGGCAATAGAATCCGGTATGAAGACACTTGCCATGGACGGCCACGAAAAAGTCATCGCCGGGCTCACCACGGAGGCGGAAGTCGCCTCGGAGGCCATGTCTTGAAAATGAACATCATCCAAAAAATAACGTTATACGCAACAATCTGTTTCTCGGCGGTTTTCGCCCTTCCTGGGCAATCAAAGCAACAGCTTCCCGACCTACCGATTGCCGATTCGCTTGTCGTGACAAAACTGAACGTCAAGAACACCGAAATTCGCGACCTGTTGCAAGGCATGGCCGTACAATACGGGCTAAACCTCTTCCTCGAAAAGGATGTCTCGGGCCCGGTTACGGTGAATTTCAACAACCAGCCGCTGAAGGACGCCCTCAAGGTGATTCTTGTCGGCAACGGCTACGAATACAAAATTGAGAACGGGGTCATCCACGTTTTCAAGCCCATTCCTCCCGAGCCCGAAAAACCTAAGCCTCCCGAGAAGAAATTCAGCGTACAGTGGGACAAAAGCAAACTCACGATTGACGTTGAAGACGCACCACTCAATGTTCTGGCCCGAAAAATCATGGAAATTACAGGCAAGAACGTCTTTGTCGACCAGAATCCCGACCGTCCCGTGACATTGTACCTCAAGGACATGGAGTTTGGCAAGGCCATGGAATACATCGCCCGTTCCGTGGACCTCGAAGCCACCGAAGAAGACGGTTCCTACGTCATGGCGAGGGCCGGCTGGAGCATGGGCAACCGCGGCGATGCCGCCTCCGGCAAGTTCCGCGTAAAATACGTCGATTCCCTCCTGAACATCGACGCCGTCGACGCCCCCCTTTCGGACCTCGTGAGCGAAATCCTCGCGCAAACCAAAATTAACGCGATGGTCTACGGCAAGCTTGACGGGAACGCATCGGCCCATGTCGAGCGGATTACTGTCGAAAGCGCACTAAAATACCTGTTCCGCGGAACATCGTACACGTTCTGGATCCGCGACGGGGTCTATTTCATCGGCCCGCACGAGATGCAGACGGCCGACAACTCTCTCCTGATAAAACTGAAGCACCTCAAGGCCGAAGACGTGATAGGCCTCCTGCCTTCGACACTCACAAAGAGCACGCAGATTCAGGTCGTCAAGTCGCAAAACGCACTGATGGCAGTAGGCCGTTACGACGTACTGGACGCGATATCGCAATACGTCGACAAGATGGACTTGCCCGTGGCCCAAATCTTGATAGAAGTTCTCGTAGTAGACATGGACATCGAGAAGGGCCATAGCCACGGCATGAACATGCTGTTCGGCAACCCGGCCAAGGTGCAGGGCACCGAGATGCTGTACCCGAACGTAGACCAGACATTCAACCGCAGCCAGACGCAAAAATTTTTCAACGGAATCGGCCTTGGAGACGTGGTGCGCATACCAAAGGACTTTGTCCTCAAAATTCAGGCAATGGAACAGGAAAAAATCCTCGACGTGAAGGCCCGCTCGCAAATCGCCACACTCAACGGAGAAACAGCCGTACTCACCATAGGCCAGACGCAATATTACATGCTGAGTTCCGAGGTGGATTACAACCAGGGCGATGCCGTGACAGCCAAGACAACGCAGCGCTTTGAAAAAATCGAAGCGAACTCGAACATCACCGTGACCCCCTACGTGACAGGCGAAGGCGAAATCACCTGCGAAATCGTCCCGGACTTCTCGGAGCCCGAAGGTTCCTTCAGTTCAGAAGTTCCCCCCACGTTGAACAAAAGGTACGTGAAATCTTCCGTACGCCTGCTTGACGGCGAAACGATCGTGCTCGGCGGCATGGTCAAGGAAAGCCAGAACGATGTCCACCGTCAATTTCCCTTCTTGGGTTCCATTCCAATCATCGGCTGGCTGTTCAAGAATGTGGAAAGGGTGCGTTCCAAGAGCCAGTTGCTCATATTCGTGACACCGCACATCTACTACGGCAAGGAAGGCAGCGTCGACGCCGCCGAAGAAATCGACCGGCTGCAAAAAGAAGGCGTAGTCAAGAAGAAGGAAGCGAAGAAAAAAGAAACCGGCGGAAAGAAGAAGGAGCCCGGCAAATGACCCCGGCGATGCTATTCGGACGCTTCTGGTGGTGCCTGGAATACCGCGAAAGCAGTGCGACAATTTCGCTTGTCCTGAAAAAAAAGGGAAAAGCGACAATCGCAAAACAATTTCAGGGTTCACTTGAGGAATGCAAATCGTTCCAGAACCTCAACGGGGGTATCGCGGAAGGCGTGCTCCTGGTAGACGACATCACCCCGGTCAAGACGGTCTACGACCGCGATTCCTTCGACCTTCCCGGATACAGGAAAGAGGATTTCGATTTCGTGGAATCGCCTTCCGAAGACTTCATCATTGCAAGCGCAAGACGTTCCGTGGAAAAGGCCGCAGACACCGTCAAAACAGCAGGATTCAACATTCTCTTGCATACGCCGGCACTATACTGTAAACTAGCGCAGAGCAAACCTGTTCCAGATTCAGACGGTACGATATTCATTCAGGAACAGCAAAATGTACTTGACCTTTGGGCATTTGCAGGAAGCGAACTGAAAGCTTACTACCGCATGGCAAAAGAAAATAGCGTACGCGAATCACTCGTAAACTTCATCAAAGGAGAATACGGCATCGCGAATCCAGAAATTGTTGATTTCGAAGAAAAAGAAACGGCAAGAATCATAGCGGACGACGTATGGACTTTCCGTACAACGGCCATGCCCTCTTTCAGCACTGTCCCAGATGCAGGAGCATTCCGTCGGTTGCGCGAAGCATCTCTATTTCGCAAAGTACTTAAGGCAGCTTGCGTTGTAACGGCATTCTCCGTTATCGGGACATTCGCCTTTGAAATCGTGAACTATTTTGGCGAAAGCAGTACGGAAAAAGAACGTATTGCCTACGAAAAACAACTCGACAGCGAAAAAGAATTTTCAAAAGTTGTACAAGACCTGGAAAAACAAGTTGAAAAGACCCGAGGATTCCTGACGCACCGTTCCAAGATTGCCACACAGATACTCGCTCTTTCCAAGGCACTTCCTGCAGATTCGTGGATTACCAGTTGGAGAATTGACGGGCTAAGGCACTCCGTTCAAGGACTCGCTCTAAACTCAGACAACATTTCGAAATTCCTGCAGACCCTAGAAAACTCAGGAAAATTTAAGAACGTACGTTTGAGAACAACCGAGAAGACAACCTACAAGAAAAAGCCAGCGGTGAAATTCGACATCCTAGCGGAGGTCCCATGAACGCACTGTACCGCTACAAATACACACTGCTCACCATTGCAATTATCGTTATCAGCATCGCCATAATTGCAGGTTTCTGTGTTCCCCGCGTTGCAAGCGAGGTTTCACATTACGATTCCCTGCAAAGGCAAAAAAAACTCTTTGAAACATCTTCAATTCATACAGAATCGCCTGATTCGCTTTTACGCGAATATCGTTCTGTTTCGGACAAGATAAATTCGCTCGTACGAACATCCGTTTCGGCATCTGAAATACTGAAAACCGTTCTCGAGAAGGCCAAAGCAAACGATGTAAACGTCATTGACCTAGCCACACAAGAAACAGTTGTAACTCACACCGGCAAGGAATTTCCAGTCTCATTCAAAGCCACTGCAGGATTCACCGGCATGCTCAAATTTTTGGAAGCCCTGGAAAATGATTCCTACTGCGTTGCAGTGAAAGATATCGACATGCAAGGTTCGGGAACGGGCGAAGTCTCTGCATCTGTCCGGCTGACGGTCCTGGGAGGCTCCCATGAATAAATTCCTCGTTCTGCTCGTGACGGTCACTATTCTCTTTTGGGGAATTTTCCTCGCCAGACTCACGGGACAAACCGGAACCGACAAGGGAGATTCCGCCACCGACACCGTTGAAAAGGAACTTGACTTCCAGGGATTATTGGAAAGCATCAAACCACAAGTTCTTGCTGTAGATAGCCTACGGAACCCGTTCGAGTTACCGGAGGCATTCGCAGTAAAGGCAACACCCAAAGTTTCGAGGGAGATTGCCCGCGATACAACAAAAGAAGAAAAGCCAGTCGTTCCCGTGCCCAAGATTATCCTAGACGCCATCCTACCTGGAGACAATCCAGTCGCAATTCTCAAGCACGACGGGGAATCGGCCGTCGTGAGCGTTGGCCAGGAAATCTGGGGCGTAACAGTGAAAAGTATCGAAGCGGACAAGGTTACCATAACATATGAAGGCGGGAAACTGGATCTTTCGCCATAACCGCGCCACAGACGCGCCGGCGGGAAAAAGTGGAGGGTTCACCCTACCGCTGGCCTTGGTAATACTTGCCGTCATGGGGAACATCGCCCTGGTCATCTTCTCGATGGTCAAATCCGAACGGGTCGAATCCTTCAGGCGTTATACAAAAATCCAAGCGGAACTGAATATTGAAAGTGGAATTGACTTTGCACTGAACAAGATGGAAACAGAGTCCTCCCCCTGGCGAACCGACAGTCTCCACTATATATCGCCCGACAGCTCAGTAACATTCACCCTGTCACATTTTCAAGATGGAGTTTATTCAAAACTGAGTATCGTTCCCGGGGACAGTTCTCAAAAAACGTCAATCGGTCAAGCCTCCCCCTGGATAGCTCGGACAGGATTCCGGCAACCGCCCTTGCCCGCCATTATCGTACTTTCCAGACGATATACTTTCGCCATAGCACAAGGGACTCGAATCAAGGGGGGTATAGCTATAGCGGAAGGCTCCATCAGTTACAGTTTGCATTACATGATGATGGCGGATAGGGAAACTTATTACGACACGCTCCTTACCGATACAAATTTCAAGTCATTCGATTCACTCCGCTATTTCCCGGAACAGTCGCGAAAACAGTTTGACAGCCTTTACAAAAAAGATCTATGCGAATTTGATGCCAGGGACGAAATCCCACAAACACTGAGTTGCCGAAACGTTATTGTGCAAGGGGATGCTCACTGCGAAAAATGTTCTATCCGGGCAGAAAAAATCACGATTCGCGGAAATGCCGTATTCAACGGGGCCGACATCCGGGTGAACAAAATCATGGCAACAGAATATGCAGAACTTTCAGGAACCTTTTTCGCAATGGATAGCGTATTCATAGAACTGGAACGTTCACAAGACGCACCACTGACCATCGCACTACAAGGGCGCAAAAGAGGACCCTTCGAATACTCGGGAAGCCTTAATTTAGAGAAACTTTCAGCCGGAAACGTACATTTACTCTTTGTCGGTGATAACTGGGACGAATCGTTACGCGGAATTCCAGTACGCATTTCTGAAAAGTGCAACTTAAAAGGTATTGTCGTAAGCATGGGAACGACAGATATTCAAGGACGTTTGAAAGGGACCCTCGTGACTTATAATTTTGGGTTTATCGAAGGTGGAACCCACTGGAAAAATTTTGTCAGGAACGCAAAAATAGAGAACGATTCATCAGCAAGCTATTTCCTGCCCGACATGCTACACCTAGGAGGTTTTGCCACCTATGAAAAGATGTAGCGGATTCACATTGATGGAGGTTCTGCTTAGTTTCGGTATACTCATAACGACCGGGACAGTCATGTTCCGATTTATGCATCCTAACAAGGCAGCGAGTGCTCCCTGGACAAACGATTACGGGACAGAACTTTCCAAGATTACCCTGCTCACCATGCCCACGTTGAAGGACACCATCATCGAACACACCGATGCAACAGGAAGCCATTGGGAAATCCGGTGTGAAATCGTGGGAAACACAGCACCGGCAAACGATGGAGAGTTCTGCGCGAAGGCGACCGCCATCAGGAACAACATAGACACGACCCGCGCAGTGCACCTGTGCCGTTTCGGGGAGGCCCCATGAGAAATATTACAGGGCAAGCCACGAAAAGGGGATTCACGCTCATCGAGCTCGTTGTGACCCTATGCATCGCAGGGATTTTTTCGACCTTCGCGATGGAATACTACCTGCAGGCAGTCAAGGCGAACCGAGTAGCCGCAGAAAGGGATCACAGTTATTTTGAATATAACGTAAACAAGAACCGTTTAAAAAAGACCCTTGCAGAAAACGAAGGATTTTGCGAAGACGGAATCTACCACTTCACTGGCGAAGCAGCAGATTCGCTCACCACAGCAATTCCTTTTGCGCAGCTGCAATGCAGCCCTATTGCACACGGAAGGACTCTCGTTTACTATATCGGGCCCATAGACACAACAAAAACGGGGCGTGCACGTAATGCACACCCCATCGCATTCAGTTCCATCGTGGAATAAAATCCGCAATTACTTTACGTCAATTTTCAGGGTCTTCCCCTTGGAAGATTTAGCCAGGTAGATTCCGCCGCGTTTGGCAAGCCTTGTCGTACCGGCACGCAGCGACTGCATATCGGAGGCTTCGACCATGCCGACATAGCTGCCGTTGATGTCGAACACCTTGTACTTGCCCGAAACTTGAGCGAGCTGAGCGAGGGCGGTCACCGCCGTGGTACCCTCGTCAGCATCGCCAAAGCGGAACCAGTCAACGTTTGCGTAATCCCCAACAATAGTCAAGCGCACGATGTGTTCGCCATCCTTGAGGTTGACCGTTCCCGCATTAACATCTTCGTAAACGCTCCAGTCCTCGCCCGTCTTGGGAACGACAACCGTTCCGGTCACATTCACGCCATCAATCGCGAACTGGATAGAAGAAGCATCACTGCCCGACGCGGCATGGACAACCAACGGATAGGAGCCCGCTTTTGTCACCTTCACCGAATACTCCAGCCACTCGCCGACCTCGGTATGGCCGATGGCATAGTTGGAGCCGCTCTTCTCGATATCCACGCCGTCTTCGCGGTATTCTCCGCCCTTGTTCTCGGAATCGTTATCCTTGTAGGCGATGTTACCCTTGCCCGTGCCGGAAATGTCGTAGTTCTCTGCCTCGATCTTGCCGGGAAGTTCCGCCACCTGGCCGCCGTAAGGCTGGCGCGGCACGGGTTCGGCCGGCGTACCCACGCCCACGAGGGTCACGATGCAGTCCTTGTTCTCCGTGTCACCGGCATCCATGGTAATAGTCACAGAACCGTTCTTCACCTCGACTTCGCCTTCGTCTTTTGCGTTCTTCGCCTCGCTAGTCGTGTACATATGGAACGTCGCGATTTCTGCACCGGGCACGTTCACGGTCACTGTCTTTTTGTTCTTGTAGTCGCGATTCACGAGCACCACGATGACGCTGTCCCCATTGGCGCTCTTGTAGGCACTAGCAAACAGATTCGCTTCGGGCTTCGCAGTCGCCCCCACGCGGATAGCCCCCGGACGGATGAACCGGGCAAACTGGCTCATCACGTAACCGCGCTTACTGATTTTGCCGATTTCGTTCTGCGGCACCTGCAGCTTGTTACCGAAATCCTTATCCATGATGAGGCCGTAGCAGCGGCGGATGTACCACCAGGTATATTGGTTGAAATTGCCGATGACAAGGCCACGATGGATTTCATAAGCCAAATCCATCGCGCGTACCGTATCGTAAACAGCCGTATTCGCCTGGTCGCCCGTCTTCATGTACTTGCGCCAGTAATTGCCGCTCCCCTGGCTTTCGGTGTAGTGTTCCGTCATCCAGCGTTCCACGCCCTTCTGGTCAGCCAGCTTGTACGCAAAAAAGTCGTCGCCCGTAGAGGCCTGGCTCGCATAGAAGTGCGCCCCGAGGATATCCCAGTTCTTGAGGGCGTTGGGGTCGTTCAGCACCTTGTTGTAAAGGTTCTTGTCATACTTGAACGATTCCGTCGAAATCACCTTCGTGCCGTTCTTGCGCATCTGATCGGCATAGCCCTTGGTGAAGTTGTAAATTTCATCGGCACTCCAGCAAGCCCATTCTCCGCACCAGTCCGGTTCGTTACTAATGGAAATTGCATACAGGGGAACGCCCTGGTTTTTCATGTAGGCGGTAAAGCTGTTCAAGTGGTCAACATATTTCTGGTAATCCGAAGACCTTATATGCTGATTGGCGCCCGCATAAGGCGAGGTCCACGGAGTTGCATACAAGATAAAGTCATCGCCAGCGTACTTCTTCGCCGATTTTGCGGCAGCCACTTCCTTGTTGAAGTCGTTGGAACTGGCGTACACAGGAATACGGAGCGTATTGAGGCCAATCGTGCCCTCGCCCGTACCGAACGCAAGTTTCGCATCGGCGTCGGAAAGCCCGCCGCCGTTCTGCCACTGGTTATGCACCATGCCGCCAAAGCCGCGGATAACCTGGTGTTCTTCGTCCAGTTTTACGTCTACCGTGGCCGCATTACCGATGGTAATGAAAACCCCACAAGCAAGGACGATTCTTTTGAAGCCTTTACAAAACATAACATGCCCTTTACACTTAACCGTGGACATTCACGGCTTTTTTTCTAAATCTAACATGCGCAAGAGCACAAATCACATATTTGAAAAATCGTTCCAATGACATTTTGTCAAATTTTGCCACTTCACATTCAATACAAACTAACTAACACAATGTAAAAAAAGAGCCGACATCGCAGCCAGCTCCTTTGCAAGGTAAATATTTATTTTTATTTCAGTTTACTCTTCTTGATACCGAAGAATTCGATATCGTCAATCCAGAACTCGCTCGTCCCGGGCCCACTGAAGAGGGAGAAATGCGTTATATGAGTCTTGACAGCATCCCACCCGCGGTTTTCTCCGTTAGTATCGGAACTGTCAAGCATGTCGGCAGGGGTAACACAGTAACGCCTCCATACGGAATCCAGTTCCAGGTGCGTCCACGACTTGCCGGTAACAACGTCTTCCGTGCTATCCGCATTCACGTCGAACGAGACACTGATATGGTCCGTGCCCTTCGCCCAGAATACCACGGAATCCAAATTGCTGAAATCCACAGGATCTTTGAAGGCGTATCCCATGAGCGCCCAGTTCAAGGCAGAATCGTTCACAGAACTGAAGTGCGCCACCCAACCTTCACGGTCATCCACCTGTTCAGATTCGAGTTTAGCCGCAGCATATTGGGAAACACCGGTACGCCAACCTCTAACACCACTTTCAAAATCAGCAAACAGGGCATAGAAAGGTTCCGGCTCGCCGATTTCCAGGGAATCAACCTTTTTCTTTGACTTGATTTCCGCAGGCTTCGAACCGATAATCTTCATGTTTTCCAGGTGGGATTCCCAGCCGTTTTCGTCCTTGTACGTACTATCGGAATAAAGGAACGCGACCACCTCGATTTCACCTTCCGGAAGAGATTCGAACTCGAACATACCCGACGAATCCGTCTGGACGGAGTAGTCCAGACCGCGTACAGAAACCGTCACCGATCCCATACCTTCCGGAAGATTCACCTTACCATTAAGAGCACCCGGCTTGCGTACGCGCAACGGCATCTCGACAAGACCCGTATCGGCCTTGGTAATCTCTATTTTTCTGAATCCCTTCAACGAGTCGTTACGAGCTTCAATCACATAAGACCCGACATTCATCGTCTTGATAGTCAAGACGCCATCTGCGTCAGTTTCAGCATCAATAATACTGCTAGCGTCGTTATTCGCTCCAGCCAAGAAGGAGGCCGGACGAACCAAAACCTTCGTACTGGCAACTGGCGTACCATCAGCAGTCATCACAGAAAGCGCGAAGGAATTTTCTGTTTCCAACGACGAACCGGCCACGTCGGTGGACTCCGAACCGCAGCCTAAAAGGCATAGCAAAGCGCTACACCAAGCCGAAACTCCTATATTCCACACCCTTGTTCTCATTTCGTCTCCTTGTGTCCGTCCCCCATCGAAGAACCCGAGTCACCTTTGCGAGCCACCGGGTAAAAAGCCATCGAGAGTTGCATAACGCGATCGGGGGATTTCGCCTCGTCAACACGTTTTTGCACCAGTCTGCGGAATTCCCGGAGCATATCCCCCAGGTCCTCGAAGCAGGATTGGTCAACCGACAAAGTAAGTGTAGAAATATTTCGTTCATTAACAGGAACATTATCCAGAGCATCACTGGCTAAACCAAGTACCTGTTTCTGGAATTCACGCACGGCAGAGGCCTTTTCGGGTCCGCCAACGGTCAAATGGGCATCCGTAAGCGCCAGTTTACCCGACGCCAACTTCTTGACCAGACCGACCTCCTTCAAAATTTCAATGGCCTCCTCGGCCTGTGCCTCGCTAATCGGAGGACAAATGTCGCGAGCAATCTGCTTGATATTGACCACGCCACCATTCAGTTCCAGGTAGGCGCGCACAGCAGGAATCCACCAGTTGCGGAGGAGCTTGAGTTCGGCAGCTTCCAGGTTGTGGCGGTCGACGTCGCGCAGGGCGAGCGCCTTGGCCATGAGTTCCTCCCGCTTGCCCTTATCTTTACTTACGGCAGCGGAGTAGAGCAGGTCGAAGTATTCAGCCGAACGACCCGACAAGGCCAAAATATCTTTGGCCGCCGGCAACGCATGCGCCGGTAGGTGCTGCTTCTTTTGAAGCACGCGATACAGGTAGCTGGAATCCAGCCCCAACTTATCGCCCATCATCCTGTACGAGTAGAAAGGCATTTCTTCCTTCCTCTTGTCGTAGTAGGATTTCAAGAAGTCGCGGTAGTCCGCTATGTCAGAAAAAGTAACCATCGTTTATAAAGTTATTTTTTCGGGGTTACAAATGTTAACCCTTTTTTGCAATTTCCATGGATGTTTTGTCCAAACCCTTGATACACATGGGGTGACGTACATCACATCGACACCGGAATGCACCATATTCTTCGAAAAAATAGATAAAAAAGAATACAACAACACCCCTTTTGCCAATTTCTCAAGGCAAAAGGGTTGTATAAGTTTCAACGGATTTTCTTAGACTACTTGGATCCTAGGTACTCAACGGCGAAAATAAGCGTAGCGCCGCCAGGAATCGGGCCTGCGCCACGGCTTCCGTAACCCAGTCCCGGGGGAATCACGAGAATTCTCTTTTCGCCGGGCAACATGCCCTGCACGCCGAGTTCCCACCCGCGGATGACGCTACCGCCACCCAGCGCAAACGTAAACGGCTGGCCACGGTCGCGAGAACTGTCAAACTTGTAGCCGTTGACCATCCAGCCCGTGTAGTGCACGCTAACCTTGTCACCCGACTTGGCGGGTTCACCCTCGCCCTGCTTGACAATCGCGTAGCGCAGGCCCTCGCGGCCCGCTTCAAACTGAAGCGAAGCGGTATCCGGGAAAAAGTCCATGCGTTCCGCCACTTCGGGATCGACCTCGGATTCGATCAGTTCCACACGGAAAACAAGCGTGGAGTTCGGAGGAATCATGGAGTAGGCGGTCGCGCCGTAACCCATGGACGGAGCCACGCGAAGCCAGCGTACGCCGCCTTCGCGCATGCCTTCGAGACCCTTCTCCCAGCCCTTGATCATCTTGCCCGCGCCCAGGGTCACTTCGAGCGGCTTGCCCAGTTCCTTGGAACTGGCGAACTTGCGTCCCGACTTCAGCCATCCCGTGTAATGGACCTTGAGCCCGGACGCGGTCACAGCGGGCTTGCCGGTCCCAGCCTTTTCATCATAGATGTCAATACCCTTGGCAAGATTTTTCCAAGCTAGTTTGTCTACATTTTTGGGAAAAACATCAGGTTCCATGGGCTTTTCAGCATGGACAAGTTCGACTTCGAAAAGCAGGTCGCTATTGGGCGGAATGCCCTCCAGGGAGTTTTCGCCATAGGCCATTTCGGAGGGGACGTAGAGCCTGCGCACTTCGCCCACCTTCATGCCCATGAGGCCCTTTTCCCAACCGACAATCACCTGGCCCATGCCAATGGTGAATTCGAGAGGTTCACCAGACTCGTAGGTGTTCGCAAACGGACCGTGGGATTCGGACGCATCGACAGATTCCAAACGTTCCTCGGCAGCGCCGACCAGAACCGCATTTTCATCCTTTTTTTCGTTTTTTTCCGCTTTTTGGGGAAGTTCCGCCCCCGCAGGAGCGTCCATCAGCAGGCTGTCCACAGCCAAAATACCTTTATAGTGTACCCTGATCAGTTGGCCGGCGCGAATCGGGTCACCCGAGCCTTCTTTGATTGTTTCAACCTTATACGGAATAGCCCAAACCACACAAGAAAGCAGCAAAACAATAAAAAGATTTGTTTTAGACATAAAAACTCCTGTCCCACAAGATAGAAAATGCTAGTTTTAGAGAGTATTGAAATTGCCATAAACGGAATTGAATATGCTATCAGTCATCATCGTCATCGCGATTATAGTGTTGTCGCTCATCCTAGCGGCCATTGGCGCCTATGTTGTCGTGCACAATTCCGACGAAAAAGAAGAGGCAAAGCCCATTATAGACGTATCGGGCCAATACTCGGCCGTCGTAAGGCCGGCAAAAGAATGCCTGACAGCGGTCAAGCCCTCTGAGGCATCGCTCCGGTCCTGGCTCGAAACTCAGGATTTGACACCGGAAGCACGGGAAGAACTCATCCGCCAGTGGAACGAATCCATGGAAGAGACGATCCGCACCATCAACGAAGGCGACGCAAACGGAACCGCCACCTACAGAATAGAAATTGGCCCCAAGGGCAAGAACTACTGCAAATTTGTAGACGAAGACAATTTTATCACACGCGAACAGATCCGCCACCACGCCGAAATCCTGCCCCCCTACGTGCTGGGCTGCGATTGCCGGCTCATGCCCAGGCACCCCTGGGAAACCCAAAACAAGGCGGACTGGAAAGCGGTCATCCCCACGCACGGAAACTCTTACGACGTCCCCGATTGGAGGCAACTTGCATAAGTCACTACTTGGTTCCCTTATTTTAATACCCGCGCTCTCTTTTGCTGCGGGCTCTGCAATTATCACACTTGAAATGCCCGTTGGCGCAAGGCAACTGGGTATGGGCGAAGCGGGCGCAGCCTTGGCTGACGACGCTACGGCCATGTACTACAACCCCGCGGGTCTCGCTTTCGGGCCGCTCGCCGACGAATGGCGCATGTCCTACCCCGCCGATTCCAAAAAGGCCCCCTTCTTCACGAAGATGACGGCCCGCACGAAGGGCGGCTTTTTCAGCAAGAGCGAACTCTGGGCAGGCACGGCAAACGGCATCCTCAAGTTCGACAGCGAACAGTGGTTGGACTACCACTCCGTCACGCTGCAAGGCAACGCCAAGGTCAAGGACGCCGTCAGGGTCTTTGTGGGTAGCGAACGCGGCCTCGACGAATACTCCCGCCAGGTAAAGAAATTCAACAATATCAAGAACGCCGACGACGAGTCCCATGTCGTGGAAGTCAAGATTCCCTGGAATCTCGTCGTCAAGGATACCATCACGGCAATCCTCTACGAGGACCGCACCGAGAAACTCTGGGTCGGTACTCCCAAGGGCCTTTTCCGCTTCGACGGCAAGGGCTGGAAGAACTACGAAAAGGAACTGGGCGTCCACCGGGTAAACGCACTCGTGAGCCAGGGCGCCTCTATCTGGATAGGCACTGACGACGGTCTCTTCGTCTACCGCAATGGCGGGTTCGAGCAGAAGGGCAAGGTGCTCCCGAGTCAGAAAATCAACGCTCTCACCTGGTCCGAAATGCGCAAGGAACTCTATGTCGCAGTCGACGGTGCGGGTATCGCCCGTCTCGTTCCCAAGAAGAGCGTAAACGACAAGGACCGCTGGAGCCTGTTCAACGAAGAAGACGGCATCATGGACCTGAAGCCGACCGCGCTTGCCGTGGACAGCTCCGGCCACATCTGGGCCGCCCATGCCGGCGGTCTCAGCCACTTCACGCTGCGCAAGTGGGAACAGGTCAAGTTCGAGAACAACAACATCAACGACGTTTCTGTCGACGGCAAGGGCGCCATCTGGATCGCCACCGACAAGGGCGTATGGCGCCACCTCCCAGACTACGCCACCGCAAGCGGACGTAAGGCAGAACTGGAACGCGGAACCGCCGAACAGGAAGGCGCGGTCAAGTCCGAAGATGAATGGACGCACTTCCACTCCGGCAACGGACTTTCGAGCAACAAAGTCTGGACGGTGCTCCCCCAAGGCAACGACGTCTGGTTCAGCACCGCAAACGGCATGGAGCAGTACAAGGACGCCGACTTCCAGTTGATTGCCTTCTACGAAAAGCTTTTGCCCGTACTCAACATTCCCGACCTTTACCACCTGTACGGCGGCATGACCATCCCGATGAACGAATGGGGCACGCTGGGAATCTCGGTGAACTTCGTGAGCTTCGGTTCCACAGTCGTCTCGGGTGACATCGATGCAGACGACCTGGTCGCCTACAACAGTTCCGAAATCGTCGGCGGCATCAGCTACGGCACCCGCTTCCCCAACGACTGGGGCTTGGGCCTCTCCGTCAAGTTCTTCTATTCCGACCTGAGTTCAGGCGGATCCACCGACGAAGAAGAAGCCACGACATTCGGTTACGCATTCGACATCGGCATTCTCAAAAAGAACCTCCTTATCGACAAGCTGAACTTCGCCCTTGTCCTCGCGAACATCGGCCCGAGCGTCTACTACGTCGATAAGACCATCGAAGACCCGATTCCGCTCACATGGAGAATCGGCCTTGCCTACGAACTGCTCTCCCTGGCCGACTACCGCTGGACCATCGCGGCCGACTATAACCGCGAAACCGTCTATGACGATGACAAGGGCAGCCCGGAACCGTTCTATATCGCCTGCTGGAAATCCATCGCGGACCCCGAGAAAAAAGGCACCAAGGGAGCAGAGACTGCGAAAAACTCCTTGATGCAGGGCGTGTTCAACGTCGGTACCGAATTCATCTACTCGAACACAATTGCGCTCCGCCTCGGTTACCTGTACGACCGGACTGGCCAGCGCCAGGAAGTAGACTTCGGTTTCGGCTTCATGCTCAGCGACATGCTGCAGTTCGACTTTGCGACCATCAAGGACGTGGGTGACAACGACGGCGTGCGCGACGGCCAGATGCGCTTCGGCATGTTGTTTAAGTTCTAGAGGCTATGAGCTATGAGGTCGCGACCTTCGGTCGCTTTGAGGTGTGAGATAGACGAGATAAACGATACTAGGCACTTTAGTGCCTTAGTAGAGTTATCCTCTATGAGGAGAACGCCGCTTCGCGGCTACAGACGAGAGACGAGAGGAAGTAGACAGTAGGCAGTAGGAAGTGAGGTTGTCATTCGCAGGCGCATGACTCGTCGGCTCAGCCATGCCGAGACGCAAGCGTTTTGGCACGGCATTCGCCTTGGTTGTCATTGCGAAGGGCGTTTAGCCCTGAAGCAATCTCCACCAGACTTTTTTACCTCATCGCTCATTGCTCATCGCTCATTCGACAGGGTTCGATAGCCTTGGTGGCAAACAGCTTCCAATTCGGGTCGGTGTAGAAGAGCTCCGGTTCCACCGAGTTCTGGCAATGTTCTCTGTCGCAGGCGCTGATTTTTACAGAGCAGGCCAAGGCTCCTTCAGCATCTTCCATAATGGAACCTCCCTCGGTTTCGCAAGAATCCTTGAACTCATCCAAAACGTGAGGAATGTAGTTGGCCAAATTACGGCTTAATTTTTTCGTGATCGTATTGCTGCTGACACTCAAGAACACACTGTAGAAAAGAGTATCGCTACTGGTCTCACAGGCCATCGCATTGCTCAAGCCTTCGTAAGAATTGTACACGGTTCCGCTTTCCAATTGACTCCTAACGGGGAGGCACCACCAAGGATTATCCGGATAGTCTGGATTTTCGACACACCAATGGTCGACCATAATCATATTGCTTATCGCGTGGCCTTCGAGATAAGCATCAATGATATTTCCGTCCAATTCCTGCTCGAAACTATTTCTGCAGACATCGATGGTCATTGTGGCGAATTGATTCCAATTAGGGTCTTGATACATGTAGACGGGCTCTGTGCGTTCCAAGCAAAACTCGTTGTCGCAGGGGCTGATTTCCACTTCGCAGCTTGTTTTGCCAAACGAAGATTCCGTGATTTTTCCGCCTTCGTTCGTACAGGATTTTTCGAACGCCTCAATCATGTCGTAGACGTTGCCGAGCGCTCCGAAACTGAACTCCGGCACCGTATTCGTTATTGTCTTCGTAACGACATTGCCGTCCATGGAAACACTGTATGAAATCGTGTCCAAGACGGTTTCGTGTTCTTCGCTGTCATATTCATGCTCGCAAACGGCTGATTCGCTAGAACCCGCGAAGCCAAAGAATATGCGCCCGTTTTCCAGTTGCTGCTTGTGGCACCACATGCGATCATTTGGATAGGCCTTATTGTCCGGGCACGGGGAAAGCGGTTCTACCGCAATGTCCTGGCTAAGTGTATGGGCTTGCAGGTTTTCAAGCATCAAATTGATTGCGACCGAGTCAACTTTCTGGGATGTATTGGTTCCATCAATTGTAGTCCCCGTTTTACGGACTTCTTCGTTCTGTTGCAGGCTAGAGACCGCATTCTCCGGAGCCGCGGCGTTCTCCGCCGAACAAGCGACCAGAGCAAAAGCAACGGCGGCACCCGCAATCGATTTAGCAATTGTTACGTTATTCATGATTTCCTCCTTGGAAAAGTTGCATCCCGCCACGGGCCAAGGGAGGCTCCCTGGCACCTAAGCGAAAAAGTTTGTTTAAAATACTTCTTACTCTCGGCAGATTCCTATAATCTGCTTCCCGTATTTCTCCCAGTTCGGGTCGGTGTATCGCAAAGAATCAGCTATAGCAAGGCTATCGGCAACAAGCGTTATCTCGCAACGGTAGTACAATTGGCCTTGGGAGGCACTTTCTGTTTTCGTGGCGAATTCCCCATTTTCTTTGATACAATCATTTTTAAAATCGTTGGCAATCGTTTCTGCTGTCCCGAGGGTATCCGGAATAGCAAGGTCCTTCTTTATAAGCTTGCTCATAACGATGATAACATAGTCGTACCAAGTTTCGTCCGTTTCACAGCTGATTGAAGCGAAAGAAGGACTTTCATACTGCCGTAAAAGGCCCCGTTCCGTCCGGATTCCGTTCATGGTACTGGTCGATTGCGCAGATGTGTCGGGATCAGTTATAAACTTGGCATACGGATCCGAATTGACAGGTAAGTCCATCGGAACCGTATCCACCGTCGTTTCGACAACAAACGATTTCTCGCCCTGGAACCAGATCGCCGAAGCGCTGTCGACGGCGGCATCGATTTGCGCAGTAACGGAATTGGCCTGTTCATCGGTGCCGGCGGTGTTGTCCTTCCCGCAGGCAATCATGAGAGAGGCGACAAACAGGGGAATCCACAACACTGTCGCGACAGATATAAAAGTCTTAACGATTCTCATGGCAATCCTCCTATACCCTATCCGTCAGCGGGAAAAACTGCAAGTTGAGACGGTAGACTTGTTCAATTTTTTTGCATTCGTTCGCGAGCGCGATAATGCGTTTACGGCAATTGTTGACTTCCTCGCTAATCCGGGCGAACGCCTGCGCATCAAGCCCCATCGTGACACCCGAAATGTTGCGTTCACCTACATCAACGGAATCAATGGCTTCCTTGGCAAGGTCGGACATCTCACGGTTCATGGAACGGAGCGCGAGCGGGATGGCCTCGGTCGAGCCGGTTATCGCCTTGTCTGTCTGGCGGTAGGTGTTTTCGTCCGTCTCTTTGAGGAAACCCGCCTTGGTCAACAGGGCAAGCGAATCGCGGACTTGCTGAGCCGTGAAAGCGTGCTTTATCTTTTTCGCCATTTCGCCCGGGAGTGCGCCCGGCATCAAGGGAGCAAGTTCACGGACAATGGAGTTCACCGCAGATTCATAGTAGGCAAACGTGTCTGCATCGATAACGCGGGCCTTTTGTTCCTTGGCAATACGGTTGAGTTCAGCAAAGGCCGTCTTTTTCTTTTCGTCATTTGTCGCATTCCCGAATTCCACCATCTTTTCGAAATAGGTGCGTTCGTAGCCGGTAAGTTTCATGGCGCACGCCACACGCGGGAGCCCGACACGGCTAAGAGACGATTTCCCTTCGCATACAAGCTTGAGGTACGACGGCGAGGCAAATCCGGCATCCTTCGAAAATTCACGCCACGTAAAGCCGGACTTCTTTTGTTCTTCGTAGAAGTCCCGCATATAGCGACGGTAATCTTGATATTCGGTTATCGGCTTCATAATTCGTATCCTTTCATCAATAATTTAGCCTAAAATTTTTCAAAAGTCAATATATGATGATACAAAAACTCAAAAAATTTAACAAAAATCACAAAAATTTAGAGTGTAGAAAAATTCAAAATTACGAATGATACAAAACAAAATGCAAATGATACAAGAGCTATGAGGTGCGAGGTCGCGGCCTTCGGTCGCTTTGTGGTGTGAGGTAAGTAGACAGTGGTTGGTGGTTAGGGGGAAAGCCCTTTTTTGTCTTTTTTTCTGTGTCTTACATACTAAAATAATTTTTTAAGTGGTTTAGTATGTAAATTTGCCAGCGAAACAAATTACTTTATACAAAATTTTATGAATTTTACATACTAAAGAACAATTTTTTTTCATTTAGAATGTAAACGAGGCTGTTTTTCTTTTTCACTGAATGCCGATCTAAGAAAAAATACATACTAATCGTTCAAAAAAAGAGAAATAGTATGTAAGACAGCCCATTGCTCACTGCTCGTGCCTGGAGCCTCGCGCTTACTCCACCCGTTCGAGTATGATCAGGGCGCGTTCTTGCGTACTGTTGGGAATCGTGTAGAAATGCTCGCCGACAATCTTGTAACCAAAGTCCTCGGGGTGGAACACCTTGAGTTCTTCGGCAACGGCAGGGCCCTTCATAAAGTACACACGACCGCCAACCTTAAGCGAATTGGCAAGTCGCGGAAGCGTCTTTTCCATCCATTCGAAAGCGCGGCTGATGACGCCATCCACGGGGATTGTCATGCTACGGCTCGTGACCTTGTGGCCAAACACGTCAATGCCCTTGAGTCCCATCTTCGCGATGACCATGTTCAAGAAGTTGATGCGGTTCGGGCGCGGTTCGCACAAAGTAAGGCGAATCTGGGGATTGACGAGTTTCAGCGGGATACCCGGGAACCCGGCCCCGCTGCCCACATCGATCATGCGGGCGGGCCACTCGGGGACAAACGCGTTGATGAGCGTGCAGTCCGCATAGTGGCGTTCCACCATTGTCTCGAAGGCATTGAGGCGCGTCAGGTCCTGGTCGTCGTTGTTGGCGCGAAGCAGCTGGTGGAATTCCCATATCTGCTCCAGCGTCTTGCCCTGCAGTTCCACGCCGTAATAATGCAAGAGCTTGTCCAGCCCCGCCAAAGACGGAGTCACGCGCTTGCCGTTAAACAACGGGAATTCCGTACGCGGAGTTTTCAGGTGCGGAACAAATGACTTGCCCAGCGCATTGGCTGCACGGGCAGGAGCATGCCCCGACGATTTTTTGGACCAGGATGACTTAGCCATATGTAAAAAATAGAAAAAGAACGCCGCACCCCGGAAAAAAATCTCCGTCGCAAGTCTATAAGAACAGGAGATTAAAATTGAAAAACGACGCAAGAAACATACGGCGGCACGCATTCGCCATCATCCTTTCCATTTTCTGCCTCGGCCACATGCAGGCAGGCGCCCTCGAAGAATCCGACGTATTCGACTGGTGGGACAACGGCATCATTTCGCAGGACGAGGCTGAAGACATCCTGAACCTTCTCGAAAAGGGAGACACGCAAGAAGCCTGCGCACTCGCGGAAGTCTACGCACAGGAAGTCTGTCCCGACACGGAGGCGCCCCAAACCATGAAAAAAGCCGCGAAGAAAAAGTCCAACGGCAAGGATTCAGGGAAAAATGCGGCCAAAGCCTCCCGTGACGGGGCCAAGCTATTACCATACGGATTTATCCTCTGGAAAACCCGCATCGATTCCACAGGGCACCGCGTAAGCGACCGCAAGGAGTTACAGGTAACATTCTACCGGTACACATTACGCCTGGGCTCGCAAAACCTGCTAACCTACCGCGCCCAAGGCTACGAGGCGCACTTCGGCAATATTTCGACACGGGAACTTCACGGCCAGATTCCCATGGACACGCTCATGGGGATGTCGGTCCTTTTCCCGCTGGGCCACTTTCGCCTCGGAGGAGCATTCGACACATCGTTGGCCAAAAGCGCACGCGCCGAATTCACCTACGGCAAGAGCAACATCGCCGCCTCCTACTGGAACATCGGCGGGGAAAATTCCGTCGCAGTGCAGGCAGGCACTAACGAAGCACTCCTGGCCGCCTGGTACCAGATGCACCAAAAAGCCCCCATTGTCAAGATGCAAATTCATTCGAGGGAGACCACAAAGCAAGCCCAGGAACACAAGCGCGACTACACCGTATCATGGAACACCACGGCCTATTTCCACGGCACGCAAGTCCCCGAATATTCGCGGCTAAGTTCCACCATCCTCAAGAACAAGCTGTGGTCATCGCAAAACATCACCCTATCGGGAACCGAGGAATCCCAAACAAAGGTAGGCGCCACAGCAAGCCTTTTCGCCCCCATCGACGCCGACACGCTAAGGGCGCGTTTCAAGTTGGTCACCGAAACAGGCCCAGAAGCCATCCATGCCCGGCTCAGCGCCACCTGCCTAGACGCAACAACACGCTGCATGCAAGACGATTTGGCAGCCAAGATTACTTCACAGCACGGTACAGAAAAAACCTTCACGGCGGATGCAAGCGCCAAAACGAGGTTCAATCGCGAAAAAAACGGCAAAGACGGCCTTGGAGCCCCCCGACTCGAAGCAGGAATTGCCTACACGGAAAAAACGCAAAACAAAATCCGCATGGCGGTAATACTGCCCAAAGGCGATCCACGGGAAGCCATCACCCTGCGCAACGAATCCAAAATAAGCTCAAATTGGCTCCAGTGCACGCTCATCGTCGACTTCAAGCAGACCCGCACAAGAAAAATGCACCCCTCACGGGCTCACGTCCAAGCAAAAATGGTGTTTTGAAGCGAAAAACGGGAGATTAAGTTCCAGAAAAAACACTGCGGTTACACCTGTAAACAAAAAAAGCCCCCAATGGGACGCTTTATACCCTCCAAGATATGTAATTTAGTGTTTAGCATACAACTCTCAGACGCTTTCAGGTTCCTCCTTTACCTGGAAGCGTCTTCTTTTTTTTTAGCTTTTCAGTATGATTGCAACGATTTCTTTTGTCGCGGCGATTGTCGGCGCGATAACTTTTTTACCCTCTATCGCCTTGAATATCGCACTCGGTTGCGGAGCGCCCCTCGGCGACTACGCCATGAACGCCAAGCACAAAGTGGTCCCCAAGGAAATCCGCAGGGCGTTCATCGTCCCCACCGTGATGCAATTCGTGGCCTTGTTCATTCTGCTTTTCGCGGGACGGGTCTTGCCCGAAATCATTCCCTACATGATTACACGCATCTTCTGCTTTTTCTTCGCACTGTACCTCACGTTCTATACGGCAACAGTCCTTTTCAGCACGAGCCTCAAGGAACGCACGATCATGGGGGGCTTCGCCATCTTGACGACGATATGTTTTTGGATAGTGGCATTTGGGACATTGTACTAAAAGGGATTAGAATCTAGGATCTAGAGGCTAGGGAGAAATATCACGGCTTCGCCGTCTGTTATTAACGCACGAAGTGCGTGATTCTTTTCACTAGCCTCTAATCTCCCCCAAAAGGGGCCATGCCCACATAAGTGCTAAAGCACTAAGTGGTCAAAGGTATTCTCTAGTCTCTCTTTAGTTAGTGGTTAGGAGAATAGAAGAGAAAAATGAATATGAATACGAAAAAAGACATTCAATCGGTAGCGCCGAAACATAATTTCCAGGTGGACCTGGACCGCATCATTCGACGTCTGGAGCGCACCGGCGAGGTGCCGCACCTGCTGCTCCATGCCTGCTGCGCGCCATGCAGCAGCTACACCATCGAATACCTTTCGCAGTATTTCAAGATCACGCTCTTCTATTACAACCCGAACATCGCCCCCGACGAGGAATACCGGCACCGCGTCGAAGAAATCAAGCGTTTCGTCGCGGAATTCAAGACGAAGCACCCAATCACCTTAATCGAAGGCGAATACGACCCCAAGAAATTCTACGACGCCGTGCGCGGCCTCGAAAACGAACCCGAAGGCGGCAAGCGCTGCCGCAAGTGCTTCGAGCTTCGCCTCGCCGAATCGGCCAGGCTCGCAAAAGAACTCGGTGCCGAATACTTCACCACCACGCTCACCATCAGCCCCATGAAAAACGCCCAGGTGCTGAACGAGGTGGCGCAGGAACAATGCGATATCTACGGAATCAAGCGACTCCCCAGCGATTTCAAGAAGAAAGGCGGTTACAAGCGTTCCATACAGCTTTCTGCAGAATACAACCTATACAGGCAAAACTACTGCGGTTGCGTATATTCCCGCCGCGATGCCGAAGCACGCGACACCCAGAAGAACGAAGACGCGGTCCCCTAGAACCAGAACCCGATTCCGACCTGGAATTTCAACAGTTTGTAATAATCTCCGCCCAGGTAGTCCTCGTGATGTGCGATTACCGTGGTATGATATTCACCGTTTTCTTCTCTCATTTCGAATTCCTCACGCACATCCGTGAGCCTGCGCCTATCCCCGTCCACTAGGTCCGTAAGCTGGAACGACACGCGCGTATCGATAAAAAGTCCCGACGAGAATTCATGCCCCAAGCCTGCGGCAACGCCCGCACCGAAACGCCTGTCATCGAAGACCCTTTCATTGCGGAATTTCTCCGGCCTAACGTTTTCCTCGTGCGCAAAGAGCAAAACATCCACAAATGCACCTACCTCGAAATAAAGGATGCGAGGAATCTGCCATTGCACCATCACGGGAATATCCAGATAAACAAACGAATTCACGTCGTAGCCTTCCCAGTTTTCACTGCTGCAACTCCAACCACAATCCGCAGACACGTTACCTTCTTCATACACCCGGAAATCCCGATACACCACACCCACGGCAGGATGCAGGTACAGATTCTGGCCTACCCTATACATCATATTGAATGAGATTTCGCCTCCGAACCCGCCATGCGAGGGATAGATTTCCCGCTCCGTATCCGAGATGACGGAATAAACATCCGCTCCAAGGCGAATCCCATAGTTCAGCGACGTTTTTTCTGTATCCTCCGCCAAAACGGAACATACGGACAACCCCGCCATAAGCAAGATGGCAATAAACTTTTTCACTTGTATTCCCTTTTTTATTTCGATGTTCCTACGCGATATTCCACCCATTCCCCGCCGAACAGCACGAACCGCACCTTTCCATCATCGAAGCAGTCTAGCTTGCCGCCAATGTAGGCACACGACGTGAAGCGCCATATACTGCTCAAAACTCCTGGGGCCCCATCAACCAACAATATCGTGACGTTCGCGCTGTCAGACTCGCTGTAGAACGACAGCGCCAAGGTGTCGACGCTCCTAAATTCATACGTCGCATGAAGATTATACGCAAAGCGGAAGTTCGGGCCCCATTTTTCCGTTCCGCCGTCCGGGATGCACTCGCCAGGCGTACCGAAATTCAAGACAAGAGAACGGTCCGTATAGTTCACCTCCATCGGCCCGCTCTGCGCTATGCACGCGAGATCAAAGGGCGTGGCATCAAACGGTACCTCCGGAGCATCGCTACTATCCCCACAAGATAAACCCCAGTCCTCGGTAAAACCGATACACCCGGAAAAGGCAAGGATGCAGACAAACAAGAACAGTTCCTGGACAATGCCCTTATTCATTTTCAGAATCTCCTTTCCGACTCAACGGAAACAACTGCAGGTTCAATCGGTAAACCCTATCGTACTTTTTAACATTCGAAACAATATCCATGACCGTGCGGCGAAATTTGTTGGCCTCGTCGACAATGCGTTCGTATGCCTTTTCATCAGCGCCGAACGTGAGCCCCGAAATGTTGCGGTCCTCTTTCGGGATGGAATCGAGGGCATCGGCCGCCAGGAGCGCAAGCTGTTTCTGCATCGACTGCAGCGACAAGGAAATCGGGGCGCCCCCGTTAGAAAGCCAGCGGTTCACCTGCCTATAGTTCCCGACACCATCCTTTTCAAGGAGTCCAAGCTTAAGCATCAGTTCCAGTGCATTGCGCACCTCGCCTACCGTAGCCTCGGGCAAGCACCTTTTGGCAATCTCGGAAGGTTTCGCCCCCGGCATAATCGGCGCCAGTTCACGCACCAGCGGGTTCACCCACGATCCGAAATACTCGACAGACTCCGCGCCCACGACATGCACCTTGTTCTTCTTCGCCAAGGCGCACATCCGCTCGAAAACCTGAAGACGCACCACATCGTTCGGCGCCTCGCACAAATCCACCATCAAGCTGAAATACTCTGCCTGATAACCGGCAAGGTTCATGGCGCCCGCCACCCTCATCGCCCCAACGCGGCTCAAACGAGTTTTGCCATCACAGACAAGTTTCAAGTAACCGGACGACGAAAAACCCGCAAGTTTCGTAAACTCGCGCCACGAGAAATCGGAAACCCTCTTACGTTCCTCGTAGAATTCCCGCATATACTGCCGGTAATCTTGATAGTCGGTAATTGAATTCATCGTCAGCCCTTTCCCATAATTTATCTATTCTATGAAACAAATGGTGCTAATTTTTGCTTAAAATTAAACTTTTTTAGCTAAAAATCCAATAATTTTGAATCCATATGAAACACCCCGTTTCATATGGAACGGGACAGGATAAAACTCCTGTCCTCGTTTTCAAGAATAAAGAAATTACTTGTTATACCCGATGGCGTGGTTCAGCATCGGAATCTGTTTCTCGCTCAGGCCCAGCAGTTTCTGGATGCCGGGACCATCCATGCTGGCGCGGACACGCGTCGCAATACCCAGGGCGGAACAATACAGCGAGATGTTCTGGGATACAATACCTGCATCGAAGGCGCCCATGCGACGGTGGTCATCTTCCGTGCCCATTCCATCACTGAACTTGGAAATGTCACTCACCAACAAGATGATGACCGGGGTCTTCATGCGTTCGGTAAACAGCGAGCGATGGTCGCCCTTCACGACGACGCTCATCGAATGATCCTTGGGATTGTACTTGAACACGCTTTTCTGGTCAAAGACGTAAAGATCGATATCTTGTTTGTTGAGTGCGGACGGAGCCGTGCGCATTCCCGTCTTGGGACGGTTAATCCCGTTAGCAGCCCAGAGGACATTCCCGAGATCTTTTTCCGGAACCGGACGACCGCTAAAACTCGTGCCGGACTTGCGATTTGCAAAAGCCTGCATGACATCGCGGCCAACCTTCTGCGGCGGAGCATCAAACTTCACGACATCGCCCACTTCCGCGGCCAACGCAACCAAAGGCAACATTAATGCCAAAATCGGCAATAATTTCAACTTCATAAAACCCCCAATTTCTCGAAAAAAAAATACAAAAAAAGAAGGATCCCGCTAACGAGGATGGTCCAAAATTCCAGAAAAGGGGGCTATCCCCGTCATCAGGCCCGCGACAAAGCAGAAAGGAAAACCGGACCGCCCCCAAAAGCCCCCGCCCTCCTTCTATAAAAAATGACATTTTTCGTCACTAAATTGAAAGTATCTTTATAACCATGAACGATTTAATCCTACATCCGCGCTACGCGGCGTTACTGCAAGAGATCGAGACGTTGAAAGGCGAGCTCGTTACCGTCCGCACCCAAATCGACCATGCAGAAAACGTCGAGGCCCAAATGCTCAAGGCCGAATACAACAAATACTTCGGCGTCTTGGAACATACCCTGGTGCAAAAGTATTATCAGGCACGGCTGCTCAAGCGCGAACTGGAACTCATCCAGGCGGCGCTCAACAGGGCAAGCATTCCCGACTATGCAGCCATCGACGCCATTATAGAGGCGGAAGCCGCCGAATACCAGGCGGAACTGGACAAGCACGCCGAGGAACTGGAGTCGTCCGCGTCAAGCGTATTCGTCACCGCAAGCAAGGAACATTTCGCCGAGACCAAGCAGCTCTACCAGAAAATCGTGAGGGCGCTCCATCCCGACCTGAACCCCGCCGCCACCGAAGCGGACAGAGCCAGCCTGCAGCAGGCAATGGAAGCCTTTTCTGAAGGGGACATCTCGACGCTTGACGCCATCGCCGCCATACTCGAGCTCCAGGGGAAATTCCAGAAAAAGGCCCCCAGCGGTACACTTGAGGACCTCGAAACCAAACGGCAAAACCTGTTCAACACCCTTTCCTCACTCGCCCAAAAACTTCAGAAAATCCATTCGTCATTCCCATTTGACTGCGAAAAGCTGCTCGAATCCCCTGAGTTCATCCACGAAAAAACGGAAGAACTAAAGACAAACATCGCGAACTACGAAACGCTCATCCAGGAATACCAAAACCGTTTGAATCAGCAGCAAAGGAGGCAACATGAGTAACGCCATTACAACAACCGCGTCGGGAATGCTGACCTTGATCCACAATGGTGGGCTGTCCATCCCCAAACCATTCTCGAAACCCATTCTTTTGCTGTGGGTTCCCGTCATGGGGCTACAATTCGTAAATGGCATAACGCAATTGCTCAATCCCCTCGACAAGGGGAACAAGCTTACGCTCGTACGTGAGCCCGAAAACCGCTACGACAAGTTCGCCATTCTCGTGAAGGACGCCGATGGTCAAAAAATCGGCTATGTCCCGCGGAGGAACAACCTGGTCCTCGCCCGGCTCATGGACGCGGGCAAAGCCCTGTACGCCACCGTACACGACAAAAGCGAGGCACACGCCTATCCGGAGCTCTCCATCGACGTTTACATGGAGGATTAGAACGATTCTCTCACAGAGGGGAAAATTTACCTGGGCGCGTAGATGCGCGACATGAACTCGGCTCGGGTCTTCTCGTCGGTCTTGAAGCGGCCCAGAAGCTGCGTCGTCACCATCGTCGCGCCGGGCTTTTTCACGCCGCGCATGGTCATGCACATGTGGGACGCCTCGAGCACCACGGCCACGCCCTTCGGGTTCAGTTCCTTCTGGATGAGTTCCGCAATCTGGCGCGTCATGCGTTCCTGGATTTGCGGGAAGCGGGCGTAGAATTCCACCACGCGCGGAATCTTTGAAAGTCCCACCACGCAGTCGCCGGGAATGTAGGCCACGTGGGCCTTGCCCGTGAACGGAAGAAAATGGTGTTCGCACATGCTCGCAAACTCGATATCCGGCACGATGATCATTTCGTCGTACTTCTCGTGGAATCGCGTCTTGAGGATATCCTCGGCGCGGGTCTCGCCCGAAAGCCCCGTCATGAGTTCGGCGTACATCTTGGCAACACGCTTCGGCGTATCGAGCAGACCTTCGCGGTCCGGATTCTCGCCCATGCCTTCCAGAATCATCCGGAAGCCGTCTTCCATCTTCTTGAAATCCATCATAGGCACAAAGATAGAAAAATTAGTGGATTTCAACTCTCGCCGGGGCGCCGACGCCCTTGGCGAAGTAGATTCCAAGCGGAAGTTTTTCGAGCGACATGCTGCCTACCGCCTTGCGGACAAGCGTTCCGTTCACGTTGAACAGCCTGATTTCGCCCGCGGATTCGAGACGGTTACCCACGCGGATAATTCCGGAAGCCACTTGCACCAGGTCCGAACCAAGACGTGCGCCGGCAGCAATTCTTGTCGTACCGCTCGAGCCATCAAAACCTTCCACATGCGTGATGCCGTTGTTCACGTAGTCGCCGAGCCCGTAGGCGCTGCGCATAATTTTCAGGATATCCATGTCGAACACGGAGCCGTCCGGTTCCGATTGCCTGCGAATAATCGTCATGTTGTTCTCGCCCTCGTGCCCGGTGTCCCAAGCGATGGGCACCACCTTGTTTTTCTTCGCCGACTTCATCAGGTAATCGTAGTAGGCATGGCGTCCGCGGGTATGGCGTTCAAAATCTTCTCCAGAAATTACGCCCACGCGGTTGTTCGCACCGAACTCCCCAATAATTACGGGCACGCCCTTGTCCACGAAGTTCGTCTTCATTTTCCCAAACTGGTCATCCATGCGCTCTCCGGTACACGGGTCGCCCATCGCGCCCGCCCAGGCATTGTAGCCGCAGTTGTGGATGATGTCATCACCCGTCGCGAGGTCGGTCGTGCCCCAATAATATTGCGGATATACTTGCGCACCCCAATCCGCCACGTCGTTCATGAGCGTGTAGGTGTACGGATCGTAGTAATGCACTTCCACCATCAGGCGGTTTTCAATCACGTCCTTCGGGAGTTTGTCAACCGGCATTACTTCGCAGGTGCGGTCCACGCTCGTGGAAGGCCCTTGGATTACGAGCGTGCGGCTCGCATTGTTCCCGCCCGTCGCGCGCACCGCATCCACGAACGTCTGGTGGTACGTCATCAGGATTTCAGTTTCGTGCTTGTAGTTGTCGTCGGTAGTCGCGGGTTCGTTCGCGCTCGCAAAGAGCAGGTTCTCGTTGTAGTCCTTAAACTTATTCGCAATCTGCGTCCAGTAGGATTTCTGCTTCGCGTTCACCTCGTCTTTCTTGTCGTCGCTCAGGTTGGATTCGAGCCAGCCGCCATCCCAGTGAATGTTCAAGATGGTCACGAGACCCGCGCGCATGCACATGTCCACGACCGTTTTCACCGAGTCCATCCAGCTTTCGTTAATCACGCCGTCCTTTGCGTGGCTATCCCAAGCGCACGGAATGCGGATGGTGCTGAAACCCGTTGCCTTCACCGAATCGATGTAGGCCTCGGTCGGAAACTTGTTTCCCCAGCCCGTCGGATTGCCCGGGACTTCCATCGTGTTGCCGATGTTTATCCCGAAGCCCATCTTGTCAAAGATTTCTCCCGCAGTCGGGAGCGTTTCGGCATTCGCAAGCGCAGCTAGCGACGCCACGGAAAAGGAAGCGGCCACCGCCGCAGTCCAAAGTTTGCATTCAAACATAACATCCCTTTAGGATGCCTAAGGCACCCCCATTTCAAACAACAACTGAAATATATACGGATTTACAGTTCACGAGACCCAGCCAAGCCCATTTCCCATTGACAAAATGTCCGAAATGGGCATTCCTTTACGAAAAAAATGTAATTTGGGGACATGCCTACACCGCAAAACATTCCCGACCCGAATACAATCCACCCGATTGCGGGCTACGACAAGGAAATCTACGTGAAACCGACGCTCAAGAACCCGAATAACAACCCAGCAATTTGTAAATAGACTTGGAAAATTTTTGAATCAGATGTATTTGCCTAACCGTTGAAACATTTCAAGCTCAGGACGTTACAGAAACCCCTGCGGCCCGGCCACAGCCATGCAAGCATGGTTGCGTCACCCCAAGGAAATCAAACTATTCGGTTCCATCAAGAAATCAATGACGTTCATGGTTAAAATTCCATTTTCGTCATAGAAGGCCGGCACGAAATCCTTTGTGACGACAATTTTCTTGAACGAATCCCGAACCGTCTTGAAGGGCCTAATTTCCTGGGCCCTTTTTTCATTATCCGGCATTGAAAATGCCGACTGAATGTAGTAACGCTGCGACCCTAGATTACAGACAAAATCTATTTCAAGGCTCTTTCGGGAAACAGACCCGCTCTCATTCTTTTGCGAAAGCTCCACCACACCGACATCCACGTTAAAACCGCGATATAGCAGTTCATTGTATATGGCGTTTTCCATCAGGTGCGTTTCCTCAAACTGTCTAAAATTGAGTCGCGCATTTCGCAGACCCAAATCCGCAAAGTAGAACTTCTTCGGAGCTCCGATATACCGTTTGCCCTTGATGTCATAGCGCGAAGCCGAACTTATCAGGAAAGCATCTTCCAGATAATCGATAAATTTCGCTACGGTATTGCGGGTTATCTTAGACTTCTTTTCACTATGGAAGGTGTTCGTTATCTTTTCTGCGCTCGATAGCGAACCCACCGACGAAGACAAGACATCAATCAAGTCCCTTAAATCGTTTTCGTTCCTGATTTTATTCCGCTTGACGACGTCGCGAATATAGACTTCGTCAAAAAGACTCGACAAAATGCGGCGTTTCTTTTCGGCATCGCGTTCCTGCGCCACTAGCGGCAAACCTCCGTAAAGCAGATACTCCGCAAAGCCCTGGTACTTGTCCCCAGAAAAATTTTCCATGAACTCGCTGAAAGAAAGCGGCAACAAATGAATCTGGTCACTCCTGCCCGCAAACTCCGTAATCAAATCCTTCGACAGGAACTTCGCGTTACTTCCCGTTACAAAAATTTCAAATTCTGGTTTCCGAAGATATGAATTCAAGACAGACTCAAACGCGCCCAGTTCCTGAATTTCGTCCAGCAACAAAAAATACCGCTCACCATCCTTGATGCACGTTTTCAGATAGTCCATAAACTTTGTCGGATCCACCTGCCTTTTCTTCAACTGTAGTTCAATCGGATTTTCGCCGATTCGTTCAAGGTCCTCGGCAGAATCGAAAGCGAACCGGATTATATGCTCGTCATCCGTTACATTGTATTTCAGGTAGTCGTAAAAGAGGGTGTTCAACAAAAAGGACTTGCCGGAACGACGGATTCCGGTAACCACCTTGATAAAGCCATTCCCGATGGAATGGACCAATTTGTCCAGATAGGCCTGCCTTTTGTACATTTCGTCCTCTTTTAGAAATTATTTTTGCATATTTTGTATTTTTTCATTCCTAATATATAAAAAATACGGCCTAAACGGACGATGTTAGAGATTATTTTTGCATATTTTGCACTTTTTCTCCAACAACGCCATAATGCTACGATACGCCTGCGTGTATTCTATCTGCATGATGGTGGTAATTTTGTTGCCGGCGTCTTTGCTGGATGCTCCGCAGTGGAAAAGCTTTTCGCTTTTCAGTCCGTAATCCAGAAAGATGTAGCGGTCGTGGAATTTGTCTTTTGTCTTGTTCATGACGAATTTGACATCAGGACGCACCGCAAGAAAATCTTTCTGCATCTGGTCCGTCAGGGTTTCAAAACTGCGATTGTCACTATAGATTGTCACGGAGACTCCTTTCGCGATTTGGCGCAACAGGTCGAGAGTTTTCACGCCGATATAGTCATCGATAATCGTGATGGATTTCTTCGCCATGCCGTAAATCTGCGTGTAGGCGATGTCGGCATCTAGCTTGCGACCGTTCAGTATCAGGAAATGTTTGTGGGTGCTCGGGTCCACAAAATTTTCCATAACCTTCTGGAGATCCATATTCATCTTGCTGAACTCACCGCGCATCTCATGCACCTCGCCAGAAAGGACCCTGACATCTGCCGATACGTCGGCAATATCCCTTGTATTCTGAGCGGTTTGCAACGCTAGCGGAGTGACATCTGTGCCATTAGTTAGCAAGCCTTCCGAAACGGCGTAATCTTTCAATCGTTTAAAAAGGCGAATGAGCGCTTTGCTCTGGGCTACAGCTTGTTCGCCTTTGAGAACGGTCATGAGCATATAGATGCCCTGCTCGGTAAAGGCATAGGGCATTTTTCTTGTTCCGCCCCATCTTGATATCGGAATTTCCGATATCAAGTGTGCGGATTCTTCACGAGTTAGTTGAAAACGAAAATCGTCATCAAACCTGTCAAGATTGTATTTTACCTGCTCGTTGAATCTACCGGTACTATACCCGTAAATCTCAGCCAGGTCGGCATCAAGCATCACCTTGACTCCACGGATGGTGTAAATCCGAGACTTGAGCAGATTCTCATCAATCAGTGAAAATTCTGGTTTCACCGTAACCAATTTTATCTTTTTCTCTTTTCCCTTCATTTCACCCCCTTTGCAAAAAAAAGACCGCCCCGCGTGCGCGGATAGCGATCCTTAATACCACCTTTTCTGGTGTTTGGAGTAATATACAAAAAGAAAAGTGGATTTTGCAATCTTTTTCGGAATCACTTCACTTTTTCTCCAGCATCGCCATAATGCTGTGGTACGCCTGCGTATATTCAATCTGCATGATGGTGGTAATTTTGTTGCCGGCGTCTTTGCTGGATGCTCCGCAGTGGAAGAACTTTTCGCTTTTCAGTCCGTAATCCAAGAAGATGTAGCGGTCGTGGAATTTGTCTTTTGTCTTGTTCATGACGAATTTGACATCAGAACGCACCGCAAGAAAATCTTTCTGCATCTGTTCGGTCAGCGTTTCAAAACTGCGATTGTCACTATAGATTGTCACGGAGACTCCTTTCGCGATTTGGCGCAACAAGTCGAGGGTCTTCACGCCGATATAGTCATCGATGATCGTAATGGATTTCTTCGCCATACCGTAAATCTGCGTGTAGGCGATGTCGGCATCTAGCTTGCGACCGTTCAGAATCAAGAAGTGCTTGTGAGTCGAAGGGTCGATGAAGTTGTCCATAACCTTCTGAAGTGAGTCGCGATTTTCTTGCATTTCGATAGATAGTCGTGCTATATCCTGAGCGTTTTGAGCGGTTTGAGTCGCAATTTGAACGATGCCGCTTGTCCCTAGCAAGCTCTGGTTTTCAGCAATAATATAGTCCTTCATCTGCTTGAAAAGGCGGATGAGCGCCTTACTCTGCGCCGTTGCCTGTTCGCCCTTGAGGACCGTCATGAGCATGTAGATGCCTTGCTCCGTGAAGGCGAAAGGAGCGTACCTAGCACCACCCCAACTTGAGGTCAAATTTTTTGACCTCAAGTTTTTCTGCGGCACAAGTTTTCCACAGTCACTTGAAGTGCAATTTTTGCACTTCAAGTTGACTTTTTCAGCAAAAATGCTTTTTTTTAACGAATTTTCCGGTTCTAAGGTGCAAATTTTGCACCTTGAAAGTCCTTCGATTTCGTTATTTGTTAACTGGAACCGAAAATCCTCATCGAATTTTTCAATATTGTTCTTGACCTGCTGATTGAAGACTTTCGTGCTATACCCGTAAATTTCAGCCAAATCAGCGTCGAGCATCACCTTGACTCCACGGATGGTATATATCCGCGATCCTTAATACCACCTTTTCTGGTGTTTGGAGTAATATACAAAAATTACACGAACACGACTTCGTTGCCGACGCGCGGGGATTCCGCGCGGTTCGGAAGGCCACTTTCCGTGTCGGCGTAGCCGATGGCAACGGAGGCGTACACGCGTTCGTCTTCACGCAAGCCGAGACCGCGCAGGTATTCGAGGAGCGTCGGGTCTTCGTTAAGCCACTTGAGCTGGTTGATGTAGCAGCTACCGAGGTTAAGTTCGTTCGCCGCAAGCATCATGTTCTCCACGGCGCAGGCGACATCGGCCATGTTGTTGCCGTATTCCTTCTTGTTCGCGACCACGATCAGCACGGGCGCCGTGTAGCAGAACGAGTAGTTTCCTTTGCGCGCCAGCGTAATGGAATTCTTGAGGCTCTTATACAAGTCTTCGCGGAGTTCCATGGCAGCGAACGCGGACTGCACCAGTTCCTTGAGTTTCGCAATCACCGAGGCATCCGAAATCACGAAGAAGTGGTTGCTCTGCGCGTTGCCGCCGGTAGGCCCGAACTGGCCCGCCTCGACAATCTGCTTCAACTTCTCGAGTTCAACAGGCTGTGCCTTGAACTTGCGGGTACTGCGACGTGTGCGTATTGCTTCGAGTGTGTTCATGTTTTTTTCCTTGGAGATCCCCGCCTTCGCGGGGATGACAAAAGAAGGCTATTTTTCGAGCGGGAGCACGAGGATACGCGAGTTGCGCTTCTGGTTGTAGTTGTCCCGCTTGCTCTTGGGCAAGTCCTCGACCGTGCCGTCCTCGAATCCGAACGGGTAGAACCAGTCGAGCGCCTGCGTCGTGAGCAGGAACAATTTCTTGTAGCCCTTCATGCGCCCGATAGAAATCAGGTGCCGTACAATCGCGTCGCCAATGCCCGACTTGCGGTAGTTCGCGCCCACGGCAATGCCAGCAATCTCCGCCATGCCGTCTTCAAAGGCGTGCAACGCGCCGCATCCGTGGATGCTGTTGTCGATGCTGTACACCACATAGTCCTTGAGCTTCTCGGAAATGCTTTCCTGCGTGCGCGGCACCAGGTAGCCCTTCGCGATGTAGTCCTGCATAATCCGGAGGATATCCGGGATATCTTCGATGTTCGCGGGCCTGATACTCGAGTACTGGTTCGCATACACCATGGTACCGTCGCCCCGCGCGCTGAAGACTTCCTGCAGCACGCTGCCCTGGAATTCACCGCTCAGCAAGTGGACACGGTTCGCGCCCGCCTCGCAGGCGTGGATGGCGTTCATCAGGTAGTCCATCTGCGCAAAGTTCAACACGTCGGAATTGAGTTCCAACAGTTCCTTCGCCTGGTCCACATCCAAAGCCGAAATCACGCCCGACTCGGTGGGTTCCAGGTACTTGGTGTTCTTGCCGGTCACGAGTCCCTTGAGTTTGATACCGTTCTCGTTACCGATGAAGAACAGCTTGCCCACCTTCATGTACTTGCAGATTTCGGTCGCAAGTTCGGTGGAGCTGATGTTGTAGGCGTGCCCGAGCTTGTTCCAGCCAATCGGCGGAATGATGGGCACGAACTTCTCGTCCAAAAGTTGCTCGAGGATGTCGCGCTGGATTCGTTCGATCCGGCCCGTCCTCATGTAGTCCACGCCGTCGATGACGCCGAGGCTCCGCGCCAACACCCAGTTGCCCTGGATGCCACTGAGCCCGCTCGCCGTGAGATGGCTCATGATGCGCTGGGCAACACCCAGAGACGCCTGCTCGATAAGGGGCAGGGCTTCTTCGCTCGTAAGCCGCACGCCGTCATGGAACCGGGACTCGATTTCCCAGGCCTTGAGCTGCGCGTCGATACTCTTGCGCGTACCCGGCACGATAATGATGCGGATACCCGCCTTGTGCAACAGGGCGATATCTCGCATGAGCACCGGGAACAGGGGGTGGTCCATCAGGCTGTCGTCAATCTTCAATATGAAGAGCTGGCCCTTGAACCGTTCCATGTAGCCGAAGACTTCCCGGATGAATCCGGCGACTTCGAAGTGCTGGGAGTTGAAATCAGACGCAGACTTGTTCATGGCAACAAACATAAAAAAAGAGACCCAAAAAAGAAAGGGCGCATCGTCAGGATGCGCCTAATTCATCGGTCATTTCGCGAAGCGAGGTGCTAATTCTTGTTGGCAGGCTTCGCAGCGGAGCTATCCGCAGCAGGAGCCGGAGCCTCCGGAGTTCCTGCGGCCGGATCCACTTCCGGATTTTCGGCATAAACCTTCAAAAGTTCGACTTCGAACACGAGAAGCGAATTTGGCGGAATCATCGGCGGGACACCCTCTTCGCCATAAGCCAGGGCGCTGGGAATCCAGGCTTTCACCTTCATGCCCTCGGTCATGATCATGAGGAGGTCCTGCCAACCCTCTATAACCGCACTCACCGGGAATTCCAGGGGTTCGCCGCGCTTGACGCTGTTGTCGAATTCCGTCCCGTTGAGCAAGGCCCCGATATAATGCACCTGGACCTTGTCCGACGCCTTGGGAGAAATGCCCTTTCCGCCAAGGATGACCTTGTACTGTACACCCTTCGGGGTCGTTTTTACCGTAGAATCCAGTATGTTCTTCGCCAAGAACTTGAGCTGGTCCTCAAGAGCCTTCTTCGCGGTGGCCTTTTCTTCGGACTCCTTCTGCTGCTGCATGCGCAAAAGCAAGTCCTGGAGAGCAGTCTCGGACGCAGAATCGCTCAAAAGGGGCTTTTTCGTAGAATCCATCTGGTCGTCGATGGCCTTCTTGACCAAATCCATCCGCAAGGGAATATTCACATTGGCTATCGCCCGGCCCAAATCCATTCCAAGGGCATAGCTGAAGCGGTCCTGATCCGTAATCAGGGTGTCAAGGCGAGCCGGCGCCTGCACCGCGGAGGAATCTGCTGCTGCAGGTTCGACAGCCGGTTTCTGGGAGCCGCCGCAAGCAAAAAGACCAGCGCACACGGCAAGGGCAGAGGACTTGCATATTATATTCATTTTACCCTCAAACAAGGTTAGGACCTACTCAATTTATCACTATAAATCTAAGATAATATATGACATTCGTCATATACGGACCATCGCAGCATACAAAAATCTCGATACAGACCGAGTTTTCTCGCAAAAAAACGGCAATTCCGTGAGTTAAAACACGTAAAAAACGCAAACGTAAACAAAATTCAACAAACCCCTTTGATTCTTGTAACTTTTTTCTATCTTTGTATACGGATTGGGTTTTTTAAAGGAAAAAACCATGTACAACAATTTTGCACACATCATCGAAAATGCAACAAGCCAGAAGCGTTTGTTCGATTCCTCGATTGAAAGCGTGAAAGACCTGTTGGACCAATCCGTCCGGGGCTCAGTCGAGAATCCTGAAAACATTCACAAGGTGGAATTCGCCCGCTCCGGGTTCCGCACTGGGTGGCTCCGTGGATCCCTTTCGTATCCGTGGGTCGTTGTTTGCATCATAGTCCCTGCGGTGCTCGACACCCTGATCTAACCGAAAGGCTAGGCCAGTCTATCTACGCTGCAGGAAAGCGTTTCACCTTTATTAGCCCCTTTGGGGGCTTTTTTTTATTCCCAGAATATCTATCTTTGTTTCCGAAAAACGGGCAGACGCCCCAAACGGAGACCTTATGGCAGCACTCATCCTCGACGGCAAGGCACTCGCCAAGACCACAGAAGAAGAACTCAGCGCCCGCGTGGCAAAACTCAAGGAAAAAACGGGCAAGACCCCGATTCTTGCCACCATCCTGGTGGGCGACGACCCGGCCAGCGCCACATACGTCAAGATGAAGGGCAACGCCTGCGCCCGTGTGGGCATGGAAAGCATCCGTGTGGTGCTCCCCAAGAACACCACCACCGAGGAACTCCTCAACAAAATCCAGGAATTGAACGAGAACCGCGACGTGCACGGCATCCTGCTGCAGCACCCGGTCCCGCGCCACATCGACGAACGCGCCGCCTTCGAGGCCATCGATGCCCGTAAAGACGTGGACGGTGTGACCTGCCTCGGATTTGGTCGCATGGCGATGGGCGAACCGGCCTACGGATGCGCGACTCCCGCCGGAATCATGCGCCTTTTGAAGGCCTATAACATTCCCCTCAAGGGAAAGCACGCCGTAGTCGTTGGCCGTAGCGCCATCCTCGGCAAGCCGATGGCGATGATGCTTTTGAACGCCGACTGCACCGTGACTATTTGCCACAGCAAGACAGAAAACCTCCCCGAATTCGTGAAGCAGGCCGACATCCTCGTGGGTGCGGTCGGCAAGCCCGAGTTCATCAAGAAGGAATGGATCAAGCAGGGCGCAGTCGTGGTCGACGCCGGTTACCATCCGGGTGGCGTCGGCGACATTGAGAAGGGCCTCGACGACGTGGCAAGCGCCTATACCCCGGTTCCGGGCGGCGTGGGCCCCATGACCATCAACACACTCATCTACCAGAGCGTGGAATCCGGCGAAAAGTATTTGGGATAGGACGAGGCTCAAGGCTCAAGCAATGAGCAATGAGCGGTGAGCAGTGAGGAGTGAGGTATATTTTTTGTAGTTTTACTACTCATCGCTGACTGCTCAGAGAGCCGAAGGCGAACGGCCTCATAGCTCAAAGGCACGAAGTGCCGACCTCAAAGCTAACTAGCGGAGATTGCTTCAGGGCTACGCCCTTCGCAATGACAAACCTGCTGCCTCCCAACCACTAATCACTTCCCACTAGCTACAATCTCTCGTCTAAGCTTTCCGCTTGTATCCGCTGAGGCCGAGCAGAATCAGGGCCGGGGTGTAGAAATACCACACAAAGTTATTTGCGACCGTAGCGACAATTTCTTGGACGCTATGGTCATCGCCCGTAGCCAGCGAAAGACCGACGCAAGCGTCGCAGCAGAAGAACAGGATCATGCCGCGCTTGATATTCCTGGCGTTCTTCTCGGGGAAATACCCCTTCTTGGGCACCTTGCAGGCGACAATCAGCGAGCAGATGAGGAAAGCACCATAAGTGGCGACGATAGGAATCGTCGGGCCCTCGAAAATACGGAACAGGTGAAGCGCGTTTGCGAGGAACATGACGCCAAACGGGATGCAAAGAATCCACGGGGAGCTGTTGTCCTTGTCGCTCATGCGCGTATGGCGGTAAATGAACAAGGCCTGCACCACCATGAAGAAGCAGATGCCGAGCAACGTGTAGTCGCTGCGGTGGTCCAGAAAGTGGGAATAGTTGTGCAGAATCTTCAGGCAGAGGTCAGCACAGAAGGCCATTGCGAAGCCTGCCTGCAAGAACAAGCGGTCGCGCCTGCACAGACAATTCTTGCCTATGAAGAACACAATAATCGTCATGATGCCAGTTACCGCAAACTTGGCGATATTCTGGTAGTTGCTGTTCTCTACGAGGCATTGCTCGACAGCGCCGCAACGGTAAAATACGAGCCAGTCCCTCACAAAGAAGGTTATTGCGAAGACACTGATAAGGGTCAAAAGGAAGATAATGAGATATTTCTTGTTCATGACTCCAATATAAACATTTTATAAGGAATCCACAACAACATTCCTTCTAATAACGGAGAATTCTCTCAAAAAGGCGCCTTCCCGACCGGTCAAGAATCTGGACGACATAAAATCCGCGTGGCAGGGCAGGGCCCATTTGGACAATCCCGTCCCCGACAAATTCAGCCGTTTTCACAGGAATCCCCTGCATGTCGTACATACGGAACACAGTCCATCCGCCGTTTGTGCCCGTCACCCGAATCCCGTCTCCGAATCTGTAGGCACGGACAAGGGAAGCGAGCCGCACGTTTTTGATGAAGGTCGTCGACGTATCTTTGGGCGGCAATGTATCCTCGGGCGGCTTTTCGACATAAGGATGATCCGGATCGTCCACCACGACCTTGACCTTCAATTCCGTCTCGCAGCCCGACGAGTTCACGTACTTGCCCGTGTAGATTCCGCTCTTTGTCCCGTCCATGTTCTTGAAACGGGCTTCGCGGCCCAAATAATAATAGTCTTCCGGGCCGGTCCAGCTCCAGCGACCGCCCTCGTACGGGTGCGGACCGATGACCAAGGAATCGCCCTTCTTGAGCGACACATCCTTAGATTCTTCCCAGTCGCCATTGTGGATTTTCACGTAAGAGATGACCTCCGACGGAGTGCAGTCCGTCCCTTCCACATCCGCGACAACCATCGTCGTGACGGTATTCGACTTTGCCGTCATCGCAAGCGAAGTGCCACTGATGGCGATGTCGTCAATGGGCTTGAGGCTACCCGGCAGCTCGAAGCGCACGACCTTCGCCGTTGTCCCCAATTTCTTGAACTTGCTCAAGTCGAAGTTGTACTTCACGTCGCTGCTGCCACTGTTCCGCACGACGATGACCAGCGCCCCGTCGGGGCGCAGGGCGGCAACCGTGTTGCCGTTGTCGCTATCGATAATGCGCGAACCCGGGCGAATGTAGCGGCTGAATGCGGCGTGCATGTAGTAGCGCGGCATGTACGAGAAAGTCTGTTTCTTGTGGTCCGCCTTGATGGAACGCCAGTTCTCGGCGGGGTCGGCAATCTGCCAGTCAATCCAAGCCTCGGCCTTCAGGTCGCGCAAGTCCTGGATAATCACATTCGCCATCCACAGCGCGATATGCTCGTCGCCGTTCTTGCTCAGCGGGCCCGTCTCGGACTGCCAAAGGCGCTTGTCCATGCTGAAGGCACGGTTGTAAAGCTGCTTGCGGTAGCTGCCGTCGGAATAGCTGTGCGTGTTCACCTGGCCCAAGTAAGACAGCGCCTCGGAGGTGTAATTGCCCAGCTGGTCATGCGCCTGCTTGATGGAGGTTTCGTCGGCTGCACTCACAGACGTTCCAGGGAAGAGCCCTTTCTTCTTGAGCGCCTTGCCTAGTTCGACAATCATCTTGGACTGGTTGTTCTTGAAACCGCAGCCCTCCTGGCCACCGTTCGATTTCCACCAGCCTGCGCTCGGTTCGTTGAACGGCTCGACCGTGCGGAACGTGAGCCCCCATTCCGTCTTGAAGTGGAGCGCCACCTCGGAAAGGTAATCCGCAAAATCGTCGAAGTAATCTTCTTTCAGGTTGTCGGAACCGTCGTTACTGCCCGAGACGCAGCCGCTTTTGGTCATCCACCACGGAGGGGAATTGCTGAACGCCTCGAAAATCGGATCCTTGACCATCTTGTTGAGGCTGAGGGCGACGCCGCGCTGAGCGGGGTCGGCCGTCCAGTCAAAGTCGCCCTTCTCTGTCGGCTTGTAGCCCGGCACCTTGCCGCCGCCGTCCCCCTTGGTGAGGTGATTGTGGCCCGGCTGGTCCCCGCCGCCGACGTTGTAACGGAAAATATTGTAGCCCAAACCTGTATCGGGGTCGGCGACCGCCCCCAGGAACTGGTCGCGGTTCGCCTCATCCCAGGCGCCCACAAGAACAGCCCACCAGCAGAGGCTCGTGCCCCAGCCCTCGAAAACCTGGTACTTCTTAGACGGGTCGACAACGACCTTCGTCTGCGCGAAAGCGCTTGTGCAGAAGCATACCCCAAAAGACGAGGCAAAAACGAGACCTTTCAAGAAAGAATCCATAAGACCAACTCCATTTGTTCCCTGTTAACCCAAAGATGCTTTAAATATATCTTCTGAAAGGCAAAAAAACAAACGCGGACTCGGACGAAAAACGAAATGGCAGGCCGAAGCCCGCCATTTTTGCAAAGATTAGGGAAATCCGCTACTTCTGCAGATTCAAGCTCGCATTCGCAGCACCGTATAGGCTGATGCTGTAATCCTTGATGATGTACACCGGAATCTTGTTCAATAGCGGACGGATGTTCGGGTTGTAGTTCTTCTCGAAGTACTGCATGAACAGGTTGTCGCGCTCGAGCCAGCGCAAATCCTTCTGCACCGTACCGCCAGCCAGGTAGAGGCCGCCGAGCGGCAAGAACAACGTAGAAGCGTCGCTTGCAAAGCGGGCGAGCATCTTCACGAACAGGCGCATCATCTCGGCAGCCACCGGGTCGGTATCGCTGGCGCGGCTGATATACTTGGGGCGATCGTTCGGTTCAGTTTCTTCAATCTTCTTGAAGGCCTCGTTATCGGGAACGCCGCGGGTCTCCTTCCACCATTCGTACATGTTGCGAAGTCCCATGCCCGAGACGAGCGGTTCCACGCCCGGCACGGTGCCAATCTTCTTTTCCATGTAGTCGTGGAATTCCTGGGAATCCTTGTCGAACGGGGCAAACGTGGAATGCCCACCTTCGGAGCAGGCCGGGATGTACTTCTCGCCGTCGAAAGCGAGGAAGCCAACGCCCATGCCGGTACCCGGACCGATAACCGCCTTGGTCGCCTTCTGCGGAGCGGGCTGGCTGCCGTCGGTATGCGTGAGCTTGAAAATCTGCTTGGGGTCGTCTACGTCGAGCGTCGGAATGCCGTAGCTGATGGCCATGAAGTCGTTGATGACAAGCGTCGGGATGCCGGTCGCCGCAGTAAGGGCTTCGCCGTCAACGCACCACGGGAGGTTCGTCATCACACACTTGTTGCAACCCACAGGGCCAGCGGCGCTGATGCAGATGTGGCTCGGCTTCAGGGCAGCATTGCTCTCGGCCGCAATCTTGAGCGTTTCGCGGATGGGCGCTTCGAGGCCGTCGATGTCCTTGGAGGGGCACACCGTTTCAAGAATCAGGGTAAACTTGCCGTCCTTGTAGCCGACCAGGCCAAGGTTCGTGTTGGTACCACCAATATCGCCCGCCAGCACAAGGCGGTCAAACTTCGCATCGGGATTAAGCCATTTAATTTCCATAATAAAACCTCGTTTTGCGTTTTGAATATAGGAAATAATGCTCCGACAGGCCCTCAAAAATGTGCTTGTTTGTCCGTTCCAGCACACATTCGGATTCTATTTAGATTATTTTATTATGGCTGTAGGCTAAAAAGATGATAGAGGAAGGACGAAAATGACAACATCCGAAGAAATTCTCAACCGGAACGAAAGCGAAGCAAACATGCTTGCAGGTAACCTGATGCTCATCATCTGCATCATCTCGGTCGCCCTGATTTTCCTGCTCCTTTTCCTTGACTCGTTCATTCCGTTCGACCTGTTGCTCCCCCTCCTAGTTGTCGAGAATGTCGTACGCATCCTGCTATTCCTCCTCATCAAGCAACGCAACGGCAGAGGGCCCGACCTCAAATGGATCATCACCCTGTACATACTTGGCTTCGCGACAATCGTCTCAATACTGTTCGGCCAGATGGAATGGTTGCTCTTCGCAGGTCCCTTCTTAGTCGCCACCCGCTATTACGACACCCGGTTCACAATCAGGATAGGCTTGATCAGCATCGTTTGGTCTATCATCTTCAGTTTCTGCCTTATTCCCATCAGCGTTTACTCCGGATTGATAGACCTCAACCTTGCCGAATTCGGCGAAGACACAGTCCTCAATATCGCACCGGGATTCCTCGGACTGAACAAGGCAGTCAATATCGCCGCCGACAGCCTCGACTACACATCAATCTTCGGGACGGTAGGCCTATTTGACACCAAAGCCACGTTTATCCTGTCCGTATTCCTGTTGATCGCAGCCCTCATCACGAGACACGGCAGGCAAGTCATCGAAAACGAGATTAACGCAGTCAGCGCGACCGCAAGGCAGAAAAGCAACGACCTCGACAATATCAATGCGCTTGCCGACAACATCAACGAACTTTACTTCATCAACCCGTTCACAGCAGCATTCACTCACATTATCCGCAAAAGCAGCCTGCACCTGGACTCCCTCGCAAAGCGATTCACATTTTCAGAAGATTTTTTCGCCAGCGTCGAGATGAACATTGATCCTCTCGTTCTCGAACAAGACAAAATTTCGTGTCACAGATTCTTCTCGAAAGAAACCTTCATGCATATCTTTGTCACAGGAGAACAGCAAGTTATTGAAGCCCGGTGGTTACTGGCAGGCGAAATGTTCTGGGTGCGCAGCAAGGCAATCCTCGGGTACGACAAAACCGGCGAAAAGTGCGTTGTCCTCAGCGTGGAAGACATCACAGCAGAAAAAGAAACGCAAAAGCTCACATCCGTGCTCGCAGGTCTCGCCGACGACTTCGACTACATCAGCCATATCAATATAGAGACTAACGAAGTCTCCCGCATACACACCTCGGCGAACTTCATGCAGGCGATTATCGCCATCGACCATAAGACTCCGCCCAACACGTTCTCGGTAGACAACTTCAACGTGTTCATGTCTAAAATTATTCATCCGGGAGATCTCCCGGACTTCCTCAAGAACGGAATGAATACCGAATTCCTCAAGCTGCTCCGCAAGGAAAAGGTCATCTCGTTCCGATGCCGAGTCAAGATGGACAAGGGCTATTCCTGGCACAAAACGAAACTCATCATGAACGAATACAATCCTTCGTGCCTCGTCGTTGGCCTCACGGATATCAACAACCTGGTCCACCTCGAGAACGAGCGCGTAGCAAACGCCGTATACGAAAACGCAAGGATTTTTGCCAAGGCGTTCACCCAGCGCTATGCCGTTGCCTACTATGCCGACCTAGCAAACAAATCGGTCACGACATTCCAAGGCGAAAATGTCACAGACCGATACTACGACGGCACCCTCACTTATATGAAATCGGCGGAAAATTTCATCGTAGAGAACGTTCACGAAGAAGACAGGGCAAGGATAATCCAATATATCCAGCCCGAATACATCCGTTCGCGTCTCGAAAAGGAAGGGTCCTACTCCACGACGTTCCGCGACATTTCCACGACGCCGTGCAAACTTTTCCGCATTGAAATTTTCTGGGGTCTCGACAAAGACCACGCTGTATTTGCGATAAGCGACATCACAGGCAAAACTTCCGAAGAAGCGCAAAGCTAATCATTTCCGCCGCCCCGATTTAAATATATTGTCGGTATGCTGCACCTGAAATTTTCCCTGAATCTCGAAGACCTTGCCGACGAACTGATCAAGGCCGTCAAGGATTCTTGGGGAAACCCGTTCCAGACACCCGTGGTAATTTTCCCGGACCCGAAACTGGAACAGTGGTTCAGACTGCATTGGGTCAAAAAGTGCGGGACGCTAGCAAACTTGAACTCCATGATGATAGACAAGTTCCTGCTCAAGATCCTTCACGAAGACGACAACACCCAGAAGAAGTTGAACGCAGACCTGCTGCGAAATGTCATATGGGCATACCTTTACGGAAAACAAGATGCCGGGAAAGAAAACGCAGAGGCTAACAGCGTCAACAAGGTTAGCGCAGAGGCTGATTGTACAGAACAGCGCAACTACCGCCTACTTGGCGACGAAGTCGTACGCTACCTGGAAACGGACGGCAAGCTCGACGAGCAGCACCTCTTTGACCTTTGCGGAAAGATGGCCTCGCTCTTTTTGGAATACGAGACTTCGCGACCAGCAGGATTCATCCGCAAGAGTGGCGGCAACTTCGCCGATGGCATTCTTGACTGTTGGAAACAGGGTGCGCTGCAAGACTTCTTTGACGGCGGCGACCGCGAAAAATGGCAGCGGGCGCTCTACTCCAAGGTATTCCACCAGCAGGGCTCCGAGCCATCGCTGTTGACCCGCGCCTTCGACGCCATGAACGAACGGAAAAACAAGGACCTTCCGCAAAAATTCAATACAACGTATTTGACTATTCCCTTCCTGTTCAAGGACTGCATGGACAACCACGACGGGAAATTCCATTGCGAGCAGTTCATGGGCGAAAACGGTCCGCTGCCGGTGTTTATTTTCGGGCTTACGGGTATGGGGCAGTTCTACCGCGTCATCTTGCAAAAGTTTGCCGAGGAACATGAGGTATTTGCGTACATACAGAACCCGTGCATGGAATTCTGGGAAGATGCGGGCACGCCGAGCGGCGACATCCACCGCAAATGGCATTCACGTAACGGCGACTGGCAAGGCGAATCGGGACCCATCCCGGACAATATCCGCGACAGGCTCTGCACACAGCTTGACGAAACAGCCGACCCCGACGATGACGATACTGAAGAGGGCGTAGATTCCGCTTCTGAAAACGCACTGCTGTGTTACTGGGGAAAATCCGGTCGGGACAACATAAAGCTCTGGTGCCAGGCGGCCAACTACGATTTTGAATTTGCGGGCGACATAGATTCCGGCGAAGACAACGCCATTTCCACCGATACGCTTCTGCACAAGGTGCAGTACATGGTCGCAAGCCGCAAGAACGAGCTGCCCGGCCTGGCATCCAGCAAACCGGACGAAAGCTTCACGCTGACCGCCGCCCCCACGAAAGAACGCGAGATGGAAGCGCTCCACACGCAAATCTGCAAGCTGCTCGCCGAAAAGGACGCTGAAGGCAATCCCGTAAACCGTATCAGCGACATTCTTGTATTTTCGCCCTGCCTTGATGACTACCGCACCGCCATCTACCAGGCATTTGACCAGAATTCAGGAACGCCGCAAGGCAAAGGCGCCGAGGGAACGGCCATGCGCATTTCCTTCTCGATTGTCGATTCGCCCGCGAAGGCATCGCTCACGGCCGAAGCGCTGGCAACCCTTTTCGCCGTGCAGAAGGCCGGAAGCCTGAACCGTCCCGCATTCTTCAGCCTCATCCGCAATCCCGTCGTGCAGAACACGCGCCATATCACCGACGATAACGTGGAGGCTTGGGAAACGTGGGTCAGAAACACAAGCACGTTCCGCACGCGCAAAAACAGCAACGACTGGAAAAAGAATTTGCGCAGGGTCCTTGCGTCGCGATTCGGCACGCATACCATTGACATGGGAGACGAGGAATGCCTCCCCTACGCCGACATGATGAGCGCGAACAGTACGGCACTGAGCCGCTTTGCCGACGGCATCGACGAACTCGAGGAATGGATAGAGCTCGCAAAGAACGAGCCCGCCGTAACACCCGCCGTACTCGACAAAATCGTGAATTTCCTGAACAACTGGGTCGCCATGCCGAACCCACCGGAAGGATTCGCCGGGGAGACCATCATTTTCCAGAACGTGACAGCAGCACTCGAAAATCTGCGCGTCCAGTACGATGCCGGTGCGCCTACCATTTCGTGGGACTGCATTTCGCAGACGCTCTGCAGCGCCGCCGAAAGTTCCGAATACAGCTGCGGCAACCTTTTCGTCAACGGGATTACCTTCTCCAAGTTCATTCCCAACAGGATTATCCCTGTAAAGCACCTGTTCTTTATCGGGGCGGATTCCACAAGTTTCCCAGGCACCAAGACGCAGAACACGCTGGACTTGCGCAAGGCCGTAGCCCCTTGGCCCGGCGACGACTCGCCCATCGCCAAACGCCGCTACGCATTCCTGTGCCAGTTGATGTGCACAAAGGAAAGTTTCCACATCAGCTACGTGAATAAGAACATCGTCAAGGACGAGGATCTGTACCCCTCTTCCGTCGTCAACGACATCAGGAATTTCCTTAAAAACGCCATCAAGAAAAGCGCCAAGGCCGAAGGCACCACCCTCACTGCAGCCGAGGCAAAAAAGCAGGCCGAAGAGTTGTGGAAGCAAAAGGAAATCCCGCTCGACGAAACTCGCCCCTACAGCGACTTGTTCACCTCGAAGGAATTCCGGAACAAGGCCGTGTACATGAACATGGTGGCCCACAGCGATTCCGCCTCGGGACACCCCCCGCTGCCCGGTTCCATCGACAAGAGCCCAGGATGGGTCAGCCTGTACCAGCTGAAATGCTTCCTGGACGATCCCCTCGAATTCCGCATCTCGCAAATGATGCAAAAGGACGGCGAATCCACCAACCCAGGCGAAGAGACTTTTGAGCCCATCGATTTCGACAGTCTGGAACAAAGTTCCCTCATGAAGAGCATGGTTGCAGCGGCCATTACCGGAAACAAGCATGATCTTGACGCACTTCGCAAAAACCTTGAACGGAACGGCAAGATTCCTGACGGCCAATACGGTGATAAGCTGTGGAAAGTCGCCGAAAGCCGCAAGGATACGCTGCTCCGGCAGATGGAAAGTTTCCCGGGCTCTCCCGTAAGCGACGCCGGGCACTGGACCTTCAAGGACAAGATTGAATTGCCTGTCGTCCAGTCCGACGGAACGCGGTGGACTTTGTTGGGGACGCTCGACTGGTGCAACAGCGAGCACAACAGCATTACGAGCATCACGACATCGGAAATGAAGGGCAAGGCGGGCAACAAGCATTTCAGGAACAGCAAGTACACGGGCCCGTACGTTGCAGCGCTCGCACTCATCGCGCAAAAAGATTCCCACGAGGCCGAGACCGTCGACATTTCCATCTACAGCACCAAGGGGAAAGAGCCCAGCAAGGCGAAGGTGCGCATGACACCGGAAGAGGCGCGCACAACGCTCTCCGCACTTTACAACAAGGCTTTCCAGCAGAAATATTCCAAGGCCGTCCCCATCGACATGGTCGACGAAACCATAACAACCTTTTTCGAGTACTCCCAAAAGTTAAACAACGCATGGACGTATTTCGAAAAGCGCCACCTGCTCGACAAGCGCAAGGACACGGGATTCGACCCGCAAAACGACTTTAATGGTGAACTGGGCACATGGTCCACCGAAGCGAAAAAGCAGAAGGACCTGTTCCGCATCGAAATCGGTGCACCGCAAAACACGGAGGGCGAAGAATGAATATCGAAAAATTCGACCCCCGCAAGAACCTGTTCATCGAAGCCTCCGCCGGAACGGGCAAGACATACACAATCCAGCAGATTGTTGCAAAACTCGTAAGCGAAGGTTGTCCGCTCAAGAAAATCCTTATCGTCACCTACACCGAAAAGGCCGCCGGCGAGTTGAAGGACCGCATCCGTAAAAAGATGGAAGAAGTTCTGGATAAAGACGGCACGGAACGCAGCACCATCGAAAAATTCGAAAGGGCCTTGCGCGGCATTGACAATGCGGCCATCTTCACAATCCATTCTTTCTGCCAGAAGGCACTGAAGGAATTCGCCTACGAAGCGGGACGCCCGTTCGACCTCGCCATGGTCGACGACAAGAGCGTAAAGACGATGATAAGCGCCTGGGCCCGCGACAGGTGGCCAAACGACGAACTCTACCAGAAAATCCTGCAAGCCGCACCGGACGCAGACTCGCTTGAAAAATCGCTCACGGAAAAACTCTCCGCGGCAATCAACATGTACAAGGGAGAATCCGCCGACGGCAAGGAATCCGTAGTCATCGACCGTGCAGAAGAAAGCATGTTCGAAACACCCCCGAAAAATTTTGCCGACCTGTTGAGCAACAAGCAGATTGCCGACAACCTCAAAATACTGGATCAGCATCGCGACCTCGGCTTTACAAAGACGGGCAGCACCACGGTCGGAGACTTCATCGACTCCCTCAAGGAATGGGAAGATGAAGCCGCCCTATTCAACGGAAAAACATTCAAGTCCTCAAAGACGCTTGAATCGTGGCCAGCCGAAGCCTACAACGCATTTCTGTTTTTCAAAAAACTCAAGGACGACCTCAAGGAAATTTCCAGCGATATTTTCCGGGCACAAGTCCAGAAATTCCTTTACAGCCAAATCAAGCCACTTTTCGAGGAATGGCAAAAATACAAGAACGACAACAAAATGCAGTCGTTCAACGACATGATTCTCTCCGTCCATAGAGCCATCCTCAAGAAGGGAGCAAATGGCGAAGCGAGCGAACTCTGCAAGCGGTTGCGCGAACAATACCGCTACGCCATCATCGACGAGTTCCAGGACACGAACCAACTGCAGTGGGACATCTTCAAGGAAATTTTCCTCGAGGCAAAAGACCATTCCATCTTCGTGGTGGGCGACCCTAAGCAATCCATCTACAGCTTCCAAGGTGCCGACGTAAACGTCTACCTCAAGGCGACCAAGGAAATCGACAACGGTCAGGACCTCAAGAGCAATTTCCGTTCCACGAACTCCATCATCGAAGCGTGCAACAAGCTCTTCGCATGCAAGGATTTCTTTGGCGATGGAATGGCGTTCAATCCGTCTTATGCACCCGGCGAAGATCCCGACGGTGATCCGGGAAACAAAAAACTCCAAAAGCCGAATGCCAAGTTCTACAACGATAATTCGGGCAACTGGGAAGAATCGGCGCCCTTCTGGATTTCAGAAAACAGCGTCACCAGCAACAATTTTGCACAAACTTGCGTAGAAAAAATCATTGAATGCTGCACCTACATCGATTCAAAAGAAGGCAAGCGGACCAAACTGCAAGTTTTCAACAAGAATCCCCAAAATAGCGAAGACATCTACCGCAACGTGACATTCAGGGATTTCGCCATTCTCGCACGCACCAGGAGCGAGATGGAAGATATCGAGGAATCCATGAAACACGCCGGGGTACCCTACACCCGCTACAAAGACGACAACCTATTCTACGGGCGCGAATGTGCCGAATGGATTTCGCTATTCAAGGCAATCGATGCAAACGACTTTTCCGCGTGGAACAGACGCATCTTGAACGAAGCGCTGATTACCGATTTCTTTGCCATCGACCTGAGCGACGTGGAAAGTGAATTTTTCGACGATCCGTTCAGCAAGCAGCGGCAAATGATATGCCACTGGAAGGAGCTCGCGAACCAGCGCCGTTTTGCGGAAATGCAAGAAAGCATCTACGGCGAGAGCGAAGTGGAAAAGCGGCTTTCCGACCTGAGCAAACTACAGGAATTCACGAAACTCCGCCAGATAGGCAACTATGCCGTCAATTACCTGTACAATCATAGTTGCACCCTGGACGACCTAATCCGCCACCTGCAAGACCTAGCAAGTCTCACAGGCGACGCAGACGATCAGGACGGGAACCTCGTCGCGAAGGGAACGGACTTCGACGCTGTCCAGGTGATGACCATCCACGCTTCCAAGGGCCTAGAATTTCCGGTCGTCATTTCTGCGGCCGGATTCAAGCAACTCAGCAAGTCTACAAGCGGGCCGTACCTGTACCACGCAGGCGACACCATCCGCCTAGGCTACGGAGCGGCAGCGAAGGAAGCGCGCCAAGCAGAAGAGCTCCAAGAATGGGCACGGCTTTTCTACGTCGATTTCACTCGAGCATCTTCGATACTGATGCTCCCCCGCTATTCAAACTGGTTCGATAGCGACGGTTTCCTCAAGGAAGATTTCCGGTTCCTCGCTGCATCCCTGAAAAAATTCTGTGCCGACAAGGATAATGCGAATCTCTTCACCGTCATGCCAACCGCAAAGGAATGGGACTACTTTACCGAACGCGATTTGAAGAGCAAAGTCCAAGAAAAGATTCTCATTCCTGCAAAGAAATTGTCCAAGAAGCAGCAAGAAGAATGTGACGACACAGAAAGCAGCCAAAAAGAACACATCCAAGCGTTGCAAAAGAGCGTAAGCAAGCTCGCCATCATGCAACATTCCTACAGCACGCTTGCCGGCAAGAAGGAATCCTCGCTCAGCATCGACGAAGAGGCAAACCTTGATAAAGAAGGTAGCACCGAAGCGAACCACTTTGCGGGAGAAGACATCGAACCCGACGCCTCGCAAATCGAGGCCAGCATAAGGTACCCGCGCGGTTCAAAAATCGGTAACGCGCTCCACGAAATTTTTGAACTCAGCAAGTTCAAAGAAATTGGCTTGAGACACGAGAATGCAGAATCCTTGTATGGTTCCGCAGAGCTTTCAATGCTCGTGGAGGAAACGTTCAAGAAGCAGTCCCTGCCCATCTGGGACCACAAGGAAGATTGGACACACCACACGCTCGACATCCTGTGGAATACACTGAACGCAAGCCTGCCCGCCATCGAGGCCGGGCGCAAGAGCGGCGAGAGTTTTGCTTTGAAGAGTCTCGACGAAAACAGCCGAAAGGCCGAAGTCCAGTTCAACTTGAACGCCACCACCGACGATAACGGCGAAGCAAGCGAATACCTGCAAAGCATCTGCAAGGGATTCATCGACCTCGTATTCATGCGCCACGACACGCAAGGGCAACTGCGGTTCTCCATCGTTGACTGGAAATCCGACGTGATGGCAGACGGTGACTACAGCCCCGCAAGTGTACAGAAAAAAGTGGACGAAGACTATTCCGTGCAGCGGGTGCTTTACTGCTATTGCCTTATCAAGTGGCTCAAGCAATTCTACGGAGCAAGCGACAGAAACGCCCCGCTCACCGAATCCGAGATTTTCGACAAGTTCTTCGGCGGCATGTACTACGTATTCGTGCGCGGTTGCAAGGCAGGCACCGAAAGCGGAATCTATGCGCACACCTGGGAAAACTTCGCCGCCCTCGAAAAATCCTATAGCAATATCCGCAAACTCATGCGCCAGCGCAAAGAAGCCGGGGAGGACGGACAATGAGCCAAGTCAGCGCCCCCATCAACAAGCACCTGCACAAGTTGATTACGCAAGTGGAGCCGAATCTCCCGGAATGCGTACAACAATTCCTCCACCTCGTCCTTTCGCTGCAAGACGATGGCAATACGCAGTTCGCGCTGGACGTAGAACTGTTTTACTCGAAATGGGCTCAGAAATGGAACGGGCTGCTCAAGCTCTACGATACCGATTCCATCAATTTCATGGACAGGGATTTCGGTGACGCAAGCGAATTCAAGCCGATTATCGAAAGCGCCATCGCCGCCATTCTGGAGCAGAAGTTCGAAAGCATCATCAGCTGGGGAAAAGCCGACTGCGAAGTTTCGGACGAGAACAATTCCAAGCTTTTTGTCGCATGCCCCTCCGGCGGAATCACCTTCCTGTATATCGCAAAGTATTTCGAGGCCAAGCGCATCATCGAAAGCACCACGTCAACGCTGTTTGCCGACGGAACGACACCGCCGGAATCGGCTATCGCGGATTGCATCGAAAAGATTTCCAGGATCCACACCAGGAATCCCAAGTTCGCAAACAAGAACAACCCCGAAGGCAAATTCCTCGTAAACCGCGAACAAGCCGAAGCCATTATCCGCGGGCAAAGCGAAAACCTTATCGTCACGGGCGGACCGGGCACTGGAAAGACAACGGTCGTGCTGTACATCCTTTGGTGCATGCTGGAATCCCACCCGGAATACCTCGATTACGACATTCATCTCGCCGCCCCGAGCGGCAAGGCCGCCGACCGCATGCGCGAAAGCCTCGTCGGGAGCCTCAACGAAATCGAAGCTAGCGAGAAGGATGCTCACCCCGACATTTTCAACAAGTTAAGCAACCTCGAGAGCAGCACGATTCACAGGATGCTCAAGTACACCCCCGACGACGGAGGATTCCGCTACAACAAAAAGAATCCGTTCAGCAGGAATTCCATCTTCGTTATCGACGAAGCGAGCATGATTGACATCTCGCTTTTCGCCGCCTTCCTGCAATCCGTCCAGGAAGGCTCCAGGGTATTTGTGCTGGGCGACCCGTACCAGTTGCCCTCTGTCGAAGCGGGCGCTGTTCTGGGCGAAATTCTCAAACCCGAAAACACGACGCGAAACTTCGTCGTCAAGCTCACGAAATCGAACCGTTTCACCGACGATTCCGAAATCGGCAGGCTCGCCAAGGCAATCCAAAGCCGTGCAGAAGTCCAGATGGCACCCGGCGACACGGTGAAGTTCACCGACTCCCCCACCGGAGGCAAGAAAGCAGAAGAGGCCGCCATCGCCACACTCGTGAGCAATTGGGTCAAGGACTTTGCCGAAATGCCCGCCCTTGCAGAAAAAGCCGCCCAAGAGATGGACCTCGAAGACAAGCCCGTCTGCAACCGGCTTTGGGAACTGTCCCTCCAAAAACGAATCCTATCAGCAGAACGCCGCGGTCCGCGCGGAGTCGAATCGCTGAACCAGACCGCCTGCAAACGGATCCGGCAGCAATATGCCAAAGCAAACGGCAACCCCGCGAATCTGTACTTCCCGGGAGAAATCCTCATCTTGACGCGCAACCAGTCGATGTACAAGCTGTACAACGGCGACACGGGAATCGTCATTTTCAAGGATGGCCGACCGTACCTGATGATAAAAAGGGAACGCTTCGAATTCTACCCGCTCACGCTGTTGCCAGCGGACGCCATCGAGCCCGCATTCGCCATCACGATTCACAAATCGCAGGGATCCGAATACAACCACGTGATGATGCTCCTCCCCACACGCGAAGGGCACCCCCTCCTGACAAACCAAATCCTGTACACCGGAATCACCCGTGCAAAGAAAACCGTGACCATCGTCGCGAGCGAAAAAGCCTTCCATGCCGCCTGCTCGACCGTAACCCAGCGCGACACCGGCATCCGCTTGTAAAAAGGCGAAAATAGAAGCATCAGCCAGGGAAGGGGAGGGTGCAGGGCGGCCTTGTTTCTCCCCCTTGTTTTTTTGTATATTCCCTCTCGAAAGAGACTAAAAAATGCTTGATAAAGAAGTTTTAAAGACAGTCAGCCGCATCGAACTTAGCGTTCGTGGCACGCTCGACACCGTGATGACCGGCGCCTACCACAGTTCCTTCAAGGGAAACGGCATGGAGTTCAGCGAGGTCCGCGAGTACATGCCGGGCGACGACGTGCGCACCATCGACTGGAACGTGACCGCACGAACGGGCACGCCTTATGTGAAGAAGTTTATCGAAGAGCGCGAAATGACCATGCTTTTGATGGTCGACGCCTCCAGCTCTTCGGAATTCGGTTCCGGCAAGCAAATGAAGGGCGAAGTCATGGCGACCCTCACCGCACTCCTCGCCTTTGCCGCCATCAAGAACAACGACAAGGTCGGCCTGCTCATCTACACCGACCAGGTCGAACTGTTCATCCCGCCGGAGAAAGGCCGCAAGCACGTATTGCGCCTCATCCGAGAAATTCTTTACTTCAAGCCGCAGCACCACGGCACCAACACGCAGGTCGCCCTCGAATACGCCGGCAAAATTCTGAACCGCCGTGCCGTGGTCGTGGTAATGAGCGACTTCCTGGACGAAGGTTTCGAGAATGCGTTCAAGATTCTGCGCAAGCGCCACGACGTGCTTGCGGTCTCCGTGGTGGACCCGCGCGAAATGGAACTCCCGCCCGCAGGCCTCGTGGAGCTCGAGGACCCCGAAACCGGTGAAACCCTCCTGATCGACACCGGTGACGCCTCCTTCCGCGAAGCGTTCGCTCGCGAAGCCAAGCGCCAAGGCAAAGCGACCAAGGAACTCTTCCAGCGCATGTCCATTGACTTTGTCCGCATCGAGACGCACGACGATTTCAAGGAAACGGTGGCCCCGCTTATCGAACACTTCCGTCGCCGCGCGAAACAAAACCGTTTGTGATACAAAACTCAAACGCCCTCAATTATTATTGAGGGCTTATGTTCACAGGTCGCGAAAATGTAATAGAAGTAGTTCGTAATTAGTTTTTTTGCCTAGTCATCTTGAATGCGAAGTCAGTTTCTTCTAGGCAGAAAAATCTAAAGCTCACCTATTACTTAATATCTTTTATTTTGGTAAAAGATTTGACATTTTTCGCAAAATAAAATGCAGCGTCTTCATCACATTGATAGAGGTTTGAAATCAAGTAATGAGGTTTACAAGCTGGTTTTATATCAATATCAACAGACAAGTTTTCTTTTATATCTTTTTCAATATCTGAATATTTAATAACAGCAAAGCAACCTTCAGGTTTTAAGGCCATTTTTTCTTCAGCAAAATCCTTTATATTTTTTAAAGGACTTTCTTTATAATAGTCATAATGATAAACAGACAACTCCTTTTCATCTTTAGGCCTTTTTAATTCAGGATCTTTTTTTCTCAAGAGAAAAGCACCCACCAGAATTTTATCACCTTGAATCTGAGTTGGCTTACAATATCTAACTATCGAATCGTTTTCCTTATTCATCATTTGACTTTTGGACAATCTTAGCAACCTCAGACACTAAACCGGAACCTTTTAAAACTATTTTCTTTTGCTTTACTGCAACATAAGATATACTGTCAGTTGTTTTAAACAAAATCACAAAAACATCATAATGATTATAATCCCGCCATTCAAAAACGATATAGCCAGCATCATCTACACTTATTAAGGGAATACTAGTCAATTTAGCACAACTGATAAATTTATTGACAATCCCTTTTGATTTTTCAAAAATTTCTGGATCTTGATCGTCATCAAGGTTATCAGATAAAAAAATTAATCTTTCATCAACACTTGTTTTACATTCTTGAAAATTATTCTTTTTTACGTTTCTTACGGCGCCACGTTCTTTAACTAGCGAAAAATTACTCGAAAAAGCATCATTTCTTGTTATTCTAGGATTAGTCCAAAGTACCGTTTGCCAAGAACAGTATTGTGAATCGTATTTATGTATGCTATCGGAAGTCATTTTTTATCACTTAATGTTTAATTCATTTAATAATTTCTTTATTACTTCAGCTAGGTCTTTCAACATTTTTTCATCTAAAGCATAGGACCCAACTACATTTGGATTATTATCATAATCCAAATCTAAAAAATCTAAAGTTGCCATTCTTCTGCTCTTATTGGTTCGAGTTGCAATCCCTGATGGCAATACTGTAAAAACATTTTTTTTCGGTTTTTTGCCTTTTTCTTTTTTTCCAGCCATAATAAACTCCTTTTTTTACAGATATAAATATAATACTATAATAAAGAAAAAAATATACTTTTTCCGTTTTTTCTAAACTTAATCTAGGCAAAATGGCCTTTTTTTACATTTTTCATCTTCAAACATCAAAAAAAGAAAAAGAATCCATCATTAAAAAAGCAGAAAAACTTTCTCATTCATCAATCTAAAATTCTGCGAAATGAAAAGCGAATGATTTCTGCCCCACCCCATACCGTTTTGGGGTGGATTTTTTTATCCGTCGGTAACACATTTTACAGCCAGAAGTGTTACATATGATGATAGACGTACTAGGACTCCCTATGGACTTGTTTTTGATTATTTCCTTCCCTCTCGCATTCATCGTTCATGACGTTGAAGAAATCGTCGTGCAACACAAATGGATGTCGACGCACAAGGAGGATTTGCTCAGGAGATTCCCAAGAGCCAGGCGCATCGTCTTTCACTTAAGCGGCCTTTCGACCAAGGCGTTCTCAATCGCCGTCCTTGAAGAGCTGGTACTGTTGCTCATCGCGACAGCATATATCCTCGTCGGCGGGCCGTACGCCAATGAATTGTGGATTGCATTGTTCCTGGCTTTCTCCATCCATTTTGTTATCCATCTTGTTCAAGGTATCATCGTAAGGGATTACATTCCCGGGCTTATCACGTCTATCCTGCTCATTCCCTACTCGCTTTTTTGCATAGACAACATCTGCGGCGAAACAAGTTACGGGAAAATCGCCTTGTTGGCGGCAATCGGGCTTGCAACCATTGCGGCAAACCTGAGATTCGCGCACTGGCTGGGAAACAAGCTCAGTTGATTTTCTTATGTTATATTAAAAGACAAAAAAAGGAATGCATATGACCTTAGTATTGAACACGCTGGAATCGTTCGATTGCCAGGAACAGATCGACACACTGCTTGCCGGCAAAGGCGACAAAATCGAAATCATAAACACCGCACCCATGAAGATTGCGCACTGCATCGGCTGTAACCAGTGTTGGCTCAAGACTCCAGGTATTTGCTGTATCAAGGACGATTACGAAAGCATTGTCAAGAAGCTCGTGAAAACGGACAACCTATGGATTGTTTCGGATACACGCTTCGAGTTCATCGATTACCGCGGCAAGAAAGTGCTGGACCGTATCATGCCGATGCTGAACATGTACCTCACGTTCCGCGGCGGATGGATGCGCCACGAACTGCGTTACCATGCGTTGAACGTGGGCCTGATTTACAGAGGCAACGGCGACCAGGAATTGCTTGAAGAATGGTGCGAACGTACGGCAGCAAACCTCGGCGGGCATTCACTGGGAGTGGTTGCGCTCGACAAGGAATTGAACGGCGCAGCACAACAAGCCGATGCGTCAAACGAAATCGCACAGGTCGAGAATCCGCCCGTTCAAATCGAAGGGAACGCCGCGGGCAAAAGCGAATCCAAGCACATCGTCATTATCAACGGGAGCCCGCGCGCCAAGAAGTTCAGCAACACGGACAAGATTCTGCAATCGTTCACCAAGGGGCTGGAAGAAGCGGGCGCCACCTATGAGCTCTACTCGCTGTCAAGCCGTTCGGAATGGGACAGTGCCCGCGAAGCGTTTATGGCGCACAGCCGCATCGTCATCGCACTACCGCTCTATGTAGAATGCGTGCCGGGAACATTACTCGAATTCTTGGAAACACTCCCGACAAAACGCGAACAGCCGGCACAGCTCTCGTTCATGCTTCATGGCGGATTCGAGGAAGGCCATCAGCTCCGCCTGGGCGAAAAGTTCCTGAAGTCGCTACCCGCGCAGTTCGGCTGCATTTACGGCGGTTGCCTCGTGAGGGGCGGCAGTTTCATGATCCGCATGTTCAACGAAAAGCAGAACAAGGCCGTACTGCTGCCTTACCGCGGCATGGGCGAGTTCTTCATCGAAAAGGGCAGTTTCCTTTCGCCGGAACTGAAGAAGTTTACTGGCCCAGAACAGATTCCGTGGCCGTTCCGCAAGCTGATCAAGGTCCTGTTCAAGCTTGTGCTCAAGAAGAAATTCGACGATTTCGCCAAGGAATGGGGCTGTACCAAGCCGCTGAACAGCAAGCCGTACAAGTAATCAGGAGTCCCGCCTGTAACCACTAAGGGCAAGCAGGGCAAGCGCCGGGACATAGAAGGCCCAAACGCAGTTATGCGCCAGGGCAGCGACAATTTCTTGAACGCTGTGGTCTACCGAGACCAGGCCCGATAAACCTACGCACACGTCGCAGCAAAGAAACAGAACCATCCCCCACTTGACGCACCTCGCGTTCACCGCCGGGAAATAACCGATTCTAGGAGTTCGGCACGCCGCGACGACCGAGCACACGACAAATACGCCGTAAGACGCCACAATCGGAAGCATCAGCTTGTCGAAAGCCCCCATTGCACAAAGCAACGCCATTACGAGCACCATACCGAACGGAATGCACAAAATTTTGGGGAAATGGTTATCCACATCGCTCTTGCGAGTATGACGGATGATATACAGCGTCTGCACAATCATGAAAAAACAAACACCAAGCACATTACCATGTAAAATTCTTATACAAAAATCCGCACACAAAGACACCAAAAAGCCCGCCTGCAAAAGGCTCCGATCCCTTGCGCAAAATCCACTACGGCCGATAAACAAAACGACAATCGTCATAACGGCTGTCGTGGCAAACTTAGCGATATCTTGATATTGGGCCCCCTCCATAAGGCAACGCTCGACGGCTCCACAGCGAAAAAAAGCCATCCAGTCCAGCACCAGGAAAGATGCCGTAAGAATTGCACCAAAGGCAAAAAACAAACCGATGACTTTTTTCTTCTTCATTCGCTCAAAAAATCAGATGCATCAACAAGCCGCCGCCTGAATTTTGCGGATCAATCAAGGGGTTGATTTTCAATTCCCAACGGCGTTTTTGTTTTCCATATTCTTCTGCCAAACCGCGTTGCATTTGCGCATCTTTTTGTACGTCACCACGGACTGCACTAGCAATAGATTCCCAGAGAAAATAAAATCCGGTCACAAGAAGACTTATGCCAAAACTCATCCCTATGCCCCTACTTATCTTGCCGTCATAAGGATAAAATGTAAGAAATCCTCCCAAGCCCCCTATTCCCAACGAGAATAGAGCTCTTTTTAAATTAGGATAACTCCGTTCAGTGCTATCCGCAATTTGTTCACAATTCTTTTGCCATTGTTCATAAGTTTTCGTACTGTCGGACAAAGGTTCTGAACCAAAGACATCGGCGTGCAATTGACTTGGCGGAGATGTTTTTGAAATAGCATCCGACTTTTCTTCATAAAACCAAATGGCACACCCTTTTTCAACAACAATATACTCGCCTCTATAAGGACCGCCAAAATACACATCGTCATAATAGATTGTATCTTTCGTAGCGCCATTAAAAGGCACGCCAACATCAATAGATGCACTAAGTGCAAAACAAGACGTCGCACAAAAAAAGCTAATCGTTAAAAGCAGAAAATTTTTCACAGCACTCATCAACAGCCCTACACTTTGAAAGATGACTAGAGAGCCGCCGGTCGGTACCCGAGCAATTTCATGCTGTAAAGCGCAGTGCCTTTGCTGATGCTTCGAACGCCTGTCGCATAACCGAATATTTTGCGGAGCGGGATGTCGGCCTTCAAAAAATGCGTCTTGCCGTCGCCACCGATTTCCTTCACCTTGCCGTCGCGGGCCTGGATGTCGCCAGTCACGAGCCCTGCAAAATTCACCGGGCATTCCAGAGAAAGTTCCATGATGGGTTCGTACAGTCGCACATCGGCAGGTTTAATCAGTTTGGTCACGGCATCGGCGCATGCCTTCTTGATCATGGGCGGGAGCGCTCCCTCGGTCCACGTAAACTCATGGACTTCGAAGCAAACACCGACAAGGGCGCCCTTGCCAAGGATTCCCACCTCGGTCGATTCCAGGAGAGCCGAACGAACGCCCGCCAAAATCTCGCGGGGAGCCGTCTCCAAAAATTCGGCGGAAAGGCGGATATCATGTGCATCGCTGTCAAGCGGGGTCGCAGAAAGTTTAATTGAAATCTTGTGCGGGCCGAGTTGGAAAGTATTCTCGACAGGGCCGACATCACGGCACAAACGTTCTTGCCAACGGACCTCGGGACTACCGGCTCGCACTTCGCAACCAAATTCACGTTTGAGGCGGGCCAGCAGCACATCCAGCTGCACCTCGCCCACGGTATGCAAGTACCAGAACCCGCCATCGTCTTTTTGCACACGGAAACTCGGGTCCATGCGGCTGAGCGTATTCAGGCTCTTTTCCACATGATGGTAGTCTTCGGAACCGAGGCATTCCACGCGCGTCTGTAACAGAGGCTGGTATTTGTCGCGGATGGAAGATTGAGGCTCCAGGCTCGAGGTTTGTGTCTCGGGGTTCACGCCACTCCCATCTAAATAAATAGTCTGTCCCAATTCGGTCTCGAACGGGGTGCGCATGGCATAGATATCGCCCGCGCGGATTTCGTCGACAGGTTGCAACAAGTTCGCCTTGAGTCGCGAGAATTCAAAACCTGCAGGCCACGCCTTGCGTTCCATGTCGGTATGGCTACGGAAAAGGGAAATTTCGCCCACGCCCTTGAAATGCCGCAGGCGGATAACCTGGCCGAGTTCGCCTTCGTTAAATTCGGGGACATCGGGCAAGAAGAAAGTCAAAGCAGTTACGAGGCTCCTCACGCCAAAGCCTTCCATCGCAGAGCCCGCATAGCAAAGCGCGTAATCGTCGCTGTTGGCCAGCGCCTTGAGGGCCTGCAAAAGCATCTTGGGCGGAACCCGCTTGCCATCCATGGCAAGTTTCAAAACTTCGTCATCGAAATTGCTCGCAAATTCCACGGCCTCGGCGTAATGCTGCTTGAGCTCGCGGGATCCGTCCCACCCATCTTCTACATTCCAGCCATCGTCCACCACCTCCTCGCCCGTATCGGAATGTGTGAGGCGGCATTGGCTAAGCACGTCAAGGACGCCCGTCATACGGCCGTTCTCATATTGCGGAAGCGTCATCAGCACCGGGCGCACGCCCAGGATTTCTTCGATGTTAATCAGTGTGTCGTCGAGCGAATAGTCGGGATTGTCCAGCTTGTTCACAAACAGGATTGTCCGTACCCCCGCCTCGCGCAACTTCTTGAAGGCGGCAATCGTCTGGGTTTCCACTCCGCTCGCAGCGCTCACCACCAGGACGGCACCCTCCACAGCCGAGAGCGCCATGTCGACCTCGGCTCCAAAGTCCACGTGCCCCGGGGTATCTATAAAATTGAACCAGGAATCCTTCCATTCGAAATGCGCCACGCCGCTCTCGATGGTGATACCGCGCTCCTTTTCCTCGGGCATGTAGTCCATCGTCGCCAGGCCGTCTTCGACGCGGCCGGGTCGGCGCACCTCCCCCGCCGCAAACAGGATTCGCTCGGAAAGGGTCGTCTTTCCGGCATCCACGTGGGCCAAAATGGCAATATTCCGTATCGGCTGCGACATAATTCAAAAATACATAACTTCACATCGGCATCCTCTAAAATTCTTCCCGAAAAAGCCGTTTGCCGCATAAATCGGCCGAAATCACGGCGATTTTTAGGGTTTCACCTCAAATAAATCGTTTGATTCTGCCAAAAAAGACAATGTTATTCTAAAACAGAAGTAGCCCATTTAGCGCCCTTCGGACCAAATTTAGAACAAACGCAACAAATCCATACGAATAAAATAATTTGTATACATTTTTTTAATGTGACGTACATTCCATTTTTTTGTAAAAATGGGCTTTTTGGGAACTTCTTTGTAAAACTTTCTTTGCACTATGCATTTTCAGAAAGTGCAGTTTGCTATATTGTTTTTGGGGTGCAAGTTAGTAGGACTTTTATGGAATTGCAAAATATACCAACGAAACTGGTTAACAAATTCAAAAAAGCCAACATTAGGACTGTTGAGGATTTGCAAAATAACTATAACCGTTTAATAAATGGCTTAGGTTTTGGCGGAATTTTTGTTGCCGCACTTCTTGACTACATGCAACGCGAAGGCATCAAACTGCCCGAAGGTGCAATGACACAGCGAAAAGACGAACCACGGACAAAAAAGGAATTTTCCTTCTCGCCGCCGCCGTCAAAACTGCTGACGAAAGCCTTTATCAAGGCGAACATCTATTCCATCGAAGATCTGCAAAAGAACTTCAAGGAACTAACAAAAGCCGAATATTTTGGCAACAAGCGAATTGACGAACTCGTCAAGTACATGAAAGTACTCGGAATCAAGGACATTCCCGAATCGCTCAAGGCAAAGCATCTTGCCTCTATCCAGAGCCAGTTCGCCATCATCAAGAAGGACGTCGACGAACTCGTCGCATGCAAAAAGACGAAATTCCTGTTCCCCTGCAACGCCGCCCTGAGCATCGCATTTGCAAAGTTGCACATCAACAACATGAAGGACTTGCAAAAAAAGCTCCAAGACCTGCAAGAAGTCTTGCGCAGCAAGCATGTCGCCATTTCCGAACTCCGCACTTGGATACAGGACACTAAGGAATACTACAAGAATAACGAAAGCGAGCGCAAGCAAAACGTCCTCTCGATATACCTGAAAGGGCTCAAGACAATCGCACCGGGCGAGAGCATCCGGAAAATCCGCTATACTCAAAAGATTGCGGCCTATCTGGTGGGCAAGAACATCGCCGGCATGCCCAGAGTCGACGGCCAGGCAATGGTCCAGCTGAACAACGCGAGGGAACTCGTCCAAAAGCATTCCTTCCTAGCTGCTAACGAAATCCTGCGCCAATTCAGCACAAATATCAAGGAAATTACCGACGAAGAGCGCCTCGTCTCACGCCTGCTCTGCCGCGCCGCAGGGTACAAGATTCCTGATTTGAAGCGCTATGGGCAAAAGAAAGGGTTCGACATGTTCGTCACGAAGAACAGCGCGATAGCCCACCTCATAAAGGATGTCGCCGACGAGGCCTACGAAATCCTGCAAGCGGAGGTCATCCCCACCGACATCACCAAAATTTCAAAAGCGCTCGCCAAGCGCGGTTTCAAGAAACTTGACGAAGAAAAGCTAGCCCATCTCCTGAGCAATTTGAGCTACATCGAGCGAAACGGAAAACTGTATTCCATTCCCATCGAGAAGCTCAAGTCAAAGAGCGACATTGCTGAACGCATCCTCTACACACTCGACAAAAGAATTTCCACAGACGAGCTGTGCGCCAGGGTGAACAAAGTCCTCAAGCAAAAGAACAAGCCGACCAACACGGAAACGCAGCGTTCCGCAACCAACTTCATGAAGAACGAAAACATCGTCTTCCACATCAAAACGGGAGAATGGTCGTTCAAGAAGCAAAAACTAGCGAACGCAACGAACTGAGAATCCGAAAATCTTGGGCTTTGTCGAATAGCTGAAGCCCATCGATTTGTTCGTCATGAACCAAACACGGGCACCGGAGCCGTCTTCGTCGCTACTCCAGAAAAAAGCGAACTTGTTCATGTTCCCATAGGTTTCGTCGTCAAAGCGGTTACCCGCAGGCATCGCACTGAACTTGAGCGTGTCGTTGCCATTCGTCTCACCTTTCCAGCCATACGTAGTCTTTAAGAGGTACGCAGCATTGAAATCGGCGCCGGCAGCCGTCCACAGGCTCTCAAAATCTTCCTGATTCGGCAGCCTAAAGTCCGCCGGGCAAGCTTTCTTCGCAGCATCCCAGGTGTACAGGCGACCGTAAACCATGCAGTTGTCATCACTGTCATCGTAACAATAGCTGCCTTCGGCTGCAAAATTCAAATTGTCGCCGAACCATTCGCGGCCATCAATCTTGACAAGACGGTAGCTCTGCTTGTCACGGGAGTCCTTGAATTCCGCCGACCGTGATGCAGGAGCCTTGCGCGACGCTGACTTCGACGACTTGCCCTTGGCCGCAAGTGCAGGAACCGCAACGGAAAGAGCCAAAAAAAGCACCAGAAATTTTTTCATAAGGCTACTTATCGGTCATGCAACGCACGGGATAGCCGTTCTTTCGCGGAAGCGTCTGCTGCAGCACGAAAAACCTCTGTACCTTGCCGACTTCGCCTTCCACCCATTTCCAACGGATGTCGGCAGCGTAGCCCTGCTTGATGGCGGTTGATTCCTTGACTTTCGTAGAACTCCAGAATGCCCCGGTATTTGCGACATTCATAAGTCCGCCGTTCTTCGAGATAAAGTCCCAATCGTCAATGCTCGGGAGCTTCCAGCCCTTGGGGCACACCTTCTGCGCATCACCAAAGTCGTAAATATGGTAGCCCTCGCACTGTTTGCAATCAATTCCAAACATCTTTTCGTAATCCAGGTTTTCCTTCATCCAGACCTGGTTGGCGATAATTGCCACCGCGTACTTGCGGTTGTCGCGGCTATCCACAAAAGTTCCTTCCCAGTCATCGTCCGAACACACCAACGAAATGCTCTTGATGGCCATTTTTTCATTCAGGTTCTTTTTTGTACACGATTTCTGGATAGAAGATTCCATCATCGTCGCATCTCGCCAAGCGTTCAATTCCGGATCACACACGATATTCTTGTTGTTTGCGCGCGTCATCTTGCCAAAAATCGCCTCTGTACATTCCTCTTCGGCAAAGGCGAACGACACAGAAAGGCCCAAAACGGCCACAGGCAGGACCGTACCCAAAAAGCGGTTCAGAGAAACCATCTTAAAACTCCAATTTTTTTCCGAGAATATAACTAAGTTCAGCCCAACTTTGATTCAAGGGCCTCAACGCGAGCGGCCAATTCGGCACAAAGTTTCTCCAACCGGTCTAGGCGGGAATCATGTTCATTGTCTTTCACGCGCTGGCGACGCAATTCCGTGTCCTGTTCCACGTTTTTCACATCCACAGAATTCAGGCGGAAATCATGCTCCGCATCTTTCGCCACCTGGGCCCTAAGCTTGAATTCCTGTTCGCGATCCGTAATGTAAAGGGAATCTAGACGGATATCGTGTTCCTCGTCCTTTTTCTTTTGCAAGTCCAGACGCGCATCGTGTTCTTCATCCTTTTTCTTTTGCAAGTCTAGACGGGCATCGTGCTCCTCGTCCTTGCGCTGAAGTTCACGGAAACGTTCTTCATCTGAATTCATAATTGCCTCCCGTAAAAAGGGGTCCAACACACGTAATTTAGCAAAAAGAGCCCTGCCAAGCGGAGGGCTCAATCCATCCAAATACAAGCATTTACGATTCAAACGGGCGGACGCGCAGCGTAACGCCGAGTTCGTCGCACAATTTACGGCAAATCTCGATTTTTTCTTCGGGCATCACCTTCTCGACAACAGTCATGACCACGTTCTTCACGTGAGCCTTCACGAGCACGGCAAATTCCTTGAGGGCGTCATAAGACTTTATGCCAAACTTGGAACGCGTGAGTGCCAAGAATTCCTCAGCGTCCGGAGCATTCAGCGAAATCGACACAGTGTCAAAACGCCCTTCGAGTTCAGGCGTGATATCCTTGCCATGAATCAGGTTCGCAAGGCCATTCGTGTTGAGGCGCACCTTCAAGTTCGGGTACTTCGCCTTGAGTTTGTCAATCACCTTGCACACGTCGTAAAGGCGTTCAAGCGGTTCGCCGTATCCGCAGAAAATCAGTTCGTTGATGACGTTGAGGTCATACGCGTCGAAAATTTTCATCACCTGGTCAACGCTCGGGTCGCCGCCCTTGAGCCAGAGCGTATTGCCTTCCATCATTTTCTTTGTCTGGCGCAGGCAAAAAACGCAGTTGCACGGACAACGGTTCGTCATGTTCACGTAGATGTTCTTGCCGGTAATGTCGCCGCTGTTGGCGATATCCAAATAGCCCGCCTGCCCGACGGTTCCTGTTACAGTATAAACTATCATTTAGTCCTCCATCAAGTCGCGAAGGTACATCTCGACGCTTAAACCCCAGTGCATGGGGACGTTGTTCTCTTCGCAGTAGCGGATGCACTTGGACGCGAATTCGGCGGCCTTCTTCACTGATTCGTAAAAGTCGTGGCCGTTCAGGTACATGCCGGCAATCACCGCGCTTATCACGTCGCCCGTTCCGCTGCGGTCGCCACCGATGCGGTCGGCCATCACGATTTTCGGTTCTTCGCCCTTGCTGTAAACGAAATTCATGATCTGCTTGCTGCTGTAATGGATGCCCGTCACCACGATGTGTTCGGGGCCCTGTTCGGCAAGCGTCTTGCACATGTTCTCGATTTCGACAGGAGTGAGTTTGCCGTCGCGGTAGTCGGAGCCCGTCAAGGAGCAGAGTTCGGTGAGATTCGGCGTGAGGATGTCGGCGTAGCTTACCAAAGCGCGCATCTTTTCGCACAAACTAGGCGTGTACGTTTCGTAAAGGCGCCCGTAGTCGCCCATCACCGGGTCGACCAGCGTGAACACGCCATTTTTTTTGAAAGTCTTGATGAAGTCGATGACGATGTCCACCTGTTCCTCGGAGCCGAGGAATCCCGTCGCGATGGCGTCGAAACTCATGTCCAGATCTTTGTACGTCTGGATGTAGTCACGCATCTTGGAGGTGTAATCGTCAAAGAAATACTTGGGGAACTGCGTATGTGTCGAGAGGATTGCGGTAGGCACTGCGACCGCCTGGATTTTCATGGCCGAGATGACGGGAGCCATGACGGCAACCGAGCAGCGGCCGAAACCAGTAATATCGTTGATGAGGGCAATCTTCTTCTGTGGCATAGCAGTCTAAATTTAAAAATTAATTATGGAGTGCGGCGCGACAGGACAATCACTCGGGCGGAGGCGAGGGCTGCCGATACGATGACGGCAAGGAGCGTGGGGCCGAGGAAAACGGAATCCTGGTGTACGGCCACCTGGTATACGGCAAAGCCAGCGAGCCATGCGAAAAGGTTCCAGAGCCAGGCGCCGAGCGTGACCGTGCGCCCTTTCGCAAAGTAGAACGAGACAAGCAGTACAGCCGCCATGGGCGCGAACACCGATGCAATCAAGTACAAGAAGCTGATATAGTGCTCCATGATTCCCGAAATGGCGAGGGCAGCGCTCAAAAGGCTGACAATAACGCCCGCAACCTTCGGGTTGATCTTGCCGTAAATTGCCTTGGAGGATTCGCCCGCAGAGTTCGCCGCAAGGAAGTTCGTCGTGACGGTGGAAAGAACCACGATGATGATGCCCGGGATGCCAAGACCCGCAAGGAGTATAGCCTGCGCGATATTGTTGTTTGCACCGATGCCCGCAATCTCGATACCGAGAATGTACATCCAGAGGCTCGCGAACGTGTAGGCCGCCGCGGAAACTGCGGTCGCCTTCACCGGGTTTTCAACGTCCTTCGTGTAGTCCGAAATCACGGGGAGCCAGGAGATGGGCATGGCGATGGAAATCTCGAAGATGTTCCAGAAGCCGAGAAGAGCCACGGAACCAGCGGCGGCCCCGGCGGCAACGCCGGCGACGGTCGTGCCCGAAGTATTGTCAAGCCCGAACAGTTTCACAGAAAGAATAGCGAGCAAAATAGCAAGCGCCGCCATCACGACCGTCGTCACGTTCGCGGAACGCTTGAGCCCGACAAACACCCAGATGGCGATAAGCACCGCAAGAATAACGCAAGTGAGCGGGAAAGAGATGGGCAGATTGAGGCCAGCCAAGGCCGAGGCGCCCTGCGCATTCAGCACAGCCACCCAGGCGAGCAACTGGAAAACGTTCAGGGCGGCAAAGAACCTGGAGCCATACTTGCCGAACGTGGAAGCGGTTGTTTCCATCGCGTTCAGGCGGACACGCGCGCCAATGAGACCCACGAAAAAGAGCAGTATGCCGCCCAAAACATGGCCGAGAATTAACGGGAGCCAAAGAGAACCCGGCGCAGACGCGGCACCAATCTCGATACCCGCCTCGATTTCGGACACCGAGATGGCGACACCGAACCAGATGATTCCATTCGAAAATAGACCTGTACGTTTTTCCATGATGCACCTCCACGAGGTTCAAAAAAGACGGCGCAAAAATAGAAATGCAGGAAGTGTGAAACAAGGCATCAGGCCAATACTACTTTTTTATGGTGAGATATAGTCATTTCCTATACCCCCGTAAGTTTCAGAACCGCTTAATCTACGCTCCAAAATCTCCGTCGTCGAGAGTCAATTCGTTCGCGACGGCATTCTGCTTGCGTTCCGCTGTAGCATCCAGCGCCTCGGAGTGTCCCCGGAGTGCCGCGAACGGGTGAAAAATCTTCGCACGGTCCGCCACGCTCATGCGCGGATGCTTCATGAGGAAATTCCAGTCATCCCGCGGGTACGGCAGGTCGATTATGTCCTTGTAGTCGTCTTTCATAACGCCTAAAGATAGCAGGTTTTCCCATTAGGGATAGACGTTGTCATGGAAAATGGATTTCGGCGTTACCGCATAAATAACATTTCTATTGGCGATATGCGCGCAATCGATTGGCGTCGAATCCCGAATGAACACGCGGGTCGTATCGTCAACGTAGAACCTCAGCGGAACGACATATTCCCAATCCGAAGCTCCAGTGCAGAACACGCCCACCGTCAACATGAACCCTCCCGTCCGTTTCTGGGACGACACGACAACAATCGAATCTGATTCGGGGCCAATTACCGATTGCTCAAGAGCGGTTACTCCGTCGGAGAACGTAACCTTGACGGAATCTACAGAATCTACCCTATGGATAGTCGCCTCGTAGCCTGTATCGTAAACAACCTCGGTGCACATCATCGCACAGAGAGGCAACGACAACAGCACGAGAAGCGCCGACTTCGGCAAAATCTTACCTATTCGATTGTATAATGACATATTTCCCCTCGATTATAATTCCACCATAAATATATACAAAGTTATCGAAAAAAACATCTCCATCTCGAATTTAGCTCATCCAAACATTCCGTACCGGCAACAATAACAGAATGACCGACAAATGATAATTAAAGACAAACAAAAAACTACGCACGATGACCTCCGATTTGTCCGTTACGTTCCACGGTCGTAGCACCTTCCTGCAAGTCCATGCCCTTCACGATGGCGTTCTTGCCAAAGCGCTTCTTGATCATGAGTTCCGCCTTCAGGCGTTTCTTTTCGCGTTCCTGCTTTTGCGCATCCGTAAACAGGTCGAACCCTTCGTTGCTCTCGTCCACCACGTCAATCGCCACCAGGTTCAAGCGCCGCACAGTCAGTTTCGGGTCCACGATGCGGTCATAGAGGCGCATTACCACGTCGGCAAATGCAGACTGCGAACTGGAATAATGCCCGAGGGAAGCCGTGCCGTGGGCCGGTTTCGGAATCGTACGTCCATAAAAATCCACCACAGTCTCGCCGTGGTAAATCTCCTTGTCCACGTTCTCGCGGTCGTAACCCACAGTAAGCACCATGCCCTTCGCGACCAAGTTATGCTCGACCAACGCCATCGAGACAGTATCGACCATCTCGCGTACCACAAGTCGCGTCTTCTCGAAACTGTACGGGTCCTGCAACACCTGGCCCTCGCCGGTACTGCGGCTTCGCGGTTTCGCCTTCTTGATATCGGCAATCGTGCAGGGCTCGTAACCCCAGGCATGGTCAATCAGGATTTCCGCATTCACGCCGAACATCTTATATAGCGCTTCGGGATTCTTGACACTCGCACGCGCAAGGTCGCCCATCGTGCGGATTCCGCGACCGCCATTCAGGTAACACTTTTCCAGGCGAGCCGCAATCCCGCGGCCCACCTGCCAAAAACTCGTAATCGGCTGGTGCGACCACAACTGTTTGCGATAGCTCATCTCGTCGAGTTCCGCGATGCGCACGCCGTCTTCGTCGGCTTCTACATGCTTCGCCATCACGTCCATCGCAATCTTGCAAAGGTACAGGTTCGTACCGATGCCGCCCGTGGCCGTAATCCCTGTTGTCGTGAAAACGTCCTGGATAATCGTCTTCACCAGTTCACGCGCCGACTTTTTATACAACTTAAGGTAGCGTGTCAAATCCAAAAAACATTCGTCAATGGAATAGGCGTGAATATCTTCGGCGCTCACATATTTGAGGTATACATTGTAGACTCTCGTGGAATACTCCACGTACTTCGCCATCTGCGGCTTGGCAATCAGGAACTCGACCTTCTCGCCCGTGCGGCGCTCCACCTCGCGCACCTTCTGGTTCACCTCGAAAAGGCGCGCACGTCCCGGAATCCCGTAAGCCTTGAGCGCAGGCGTCACCGCGAGGCAAATCGTCTTCTCGGTACGGCTCTCGTCGGCCACCACGAGCTTCGCCGCAAGCGGGTCCAAGCCTCGGAGGATACATTCCACCGAAGCAAAGAACGACTTCAAGTCAATGGCTGCGTAGGTTCGGGCGCCCATAGGATAAAAAATAGTCTGTTGTCTTGCAAATAGTCAAGCGCACTTACTCGCGCACCGACTCCACCAGTTCTTTCCGGTAAATATCCTGCATGACGAGCCCAGCAAGCATGAATCCGAAGATTGCCGTGGAATGCGCCATGGTGCCGTTGATTTGAGCCTTGCTGCTGCACCATTCGTGGCCGACAAGTTCGGCATTCTTGAGCTCCGCTTCGCTGTGTTCGTTGCGGATTTTGGGGCACAGGCAGGCGGCCGTTCCGCAAGAGGAATTCTTGCCGCGGTTCTTCAGGAGTTCATCGCTAAAGACGCACAGCACCTTCTTGGCGAGCTTTTTCTTTTTGCGTTTGAACTTGTCGCGCAGCGCCCTTGCGAGCGGGCAGCCTGCGACTTTCCAGAATTCGGCGACCTTGATGCGCGTGGGGTCCATCTTGAGCGCTGCCCCCATCGAAGAGAAAACGGTCGCCTTGGTGCGCGCGGCATGCCAAAGCAGCTGCATCTTGTTCTCGAGGCTGTCGATGGCGTCGATGATGTAGTCGAACGTGTCGAGCTGGAACTTGTCCGTATTCGCCTCGTCGTAGATGTCCTGCAAGGCGACAATGTTCGCATGCGGGTTGATTTCGAGCAAGCGGTTCTTCAGGACTTCGACCTTGACCTGCCCGACCGTCTTGGTGGTGGCCATCAGCTGGCGGTTCACGTTGGTGACACACACGCGGTCGGAATCAACCAGGACGAGTTCCCTGATGCCGGAACGCACAAGGCTTTCGGCACACCAACTGCCGACACCGCCGAGCCCGAAAATGATGACGCGCTTCCGGTAGATGCATTCCATGACGTCGTCCCCGAGCAGGAGCGACGTGCGATTGAAAATGCCCTTTTCGATTCCCATAACGGATTACGCAAAAAGTCGGAGCACGCGGCGGATTCCCGCCACGAACCGGTCGATGTCGCGTTCGAGCGTGTAGGCGCCAAAACTGAGGCGGAGCGTGGCGTCGACGCCGAACCTGTCCATGACAGGTTGTGCGCAGTGGTGCCCGCTGCGCACCGCGACGTTTTCTTCGTCAAGAATCATCGCGGCGTCGCTCACGGCAATGCCGTCCAGCGTGACACTCAGGAGCGCACCGCGTTCCTTGGGATTGCCCAGCACCTTGACCTGCGGAATTTCGGCCAAGCGTTTCAGCGTATATTCCACTAGCTTGCTTTCGTGCTGCCGGATTTCGTCGAGGCCGACGCGGTTCAGCCATTCGATAGCCTTGCCGAGCCCGATAACTTCGGCAATTGCCGGAGTACCAGCTTCAAAGCGGGCGGGAACGTCGGCATAGGTCGTCTTCTCGAACGTCACGTTCTTGATCATTTCGCCGCCGCCGTGCCACGGCGGCATGCTGTCGAGCACGGCGTACTTGCCGTAAAGCACGCCCACGCCGGTGGGGCCGTAAATCTTGTGCCCGCTAAAGACGAAAAAGTCGCAATCCAGCTTTTGCACGTCCACCTTGATGTGGCTTGCGCTCTGCGCACCGTCAATCAAAATCTTGGCCTGCGGCGCATTGGCCCTGACGGTCGCGATAATCTCGGCGATGGGGTTCACCGTGCCCACGGCGTTGCTCACGTGCGTGACCGCGACCATCTTCGTACGCGCAGTCAACAGCCCAGGAATAGCATCCAAATCTAGGTCGCCATCGTCCTTGACGGGAATGACCTTGATCTTTGCGCCCTTCATCTCGGCAACAATCTGCCAGCTCACAATGTTGGCGTGGTGTTCCAACCCGCTGATCAGGATCTCGTCGCCTGCATCAAAGAACTTGCGCCCGTAACTCCAGGCAACCAAGTTGATGCTCTCCGTCGTCCCGCGCGTGAACACGATCTCGTCTTCGCTCGCGGCATTCAAAAACTTCGCCACGTTCTTGCGGGCGGCCTCGAAGGCCTCGGTCGTGCGGGCGCTCAACCGGTACACACCGCGCTTCACGGAACTGTAGTGTTCGCGGTAGAAGTCGTCCATCGCATCGATGACGCACGCAGGCTTCTGCGTCGTCGCCGTGCTATCCAAAAAGGCGAGGGGTTTTTCTTCCCTGTCGCCAGCCACAAGCATCGGAAATTCACTGCGTATTTGTTCTGCATTAAACATACGCCCAAATGTAGAAAATAAGCGCCTTGTGACTCAAAACACGGTGTGTTTTTCGACACTTTGCAAACACTGTAAACAAATCTAAATTTGTTTTTGTTCCCCCACGAAATGTTAGCAAAAAAGAACAATTCTTTCTTTTTCCTTTTTCTATATTATTTTTTGAATTCTAAGCAAATTCAAAGGGTTTAAAGTTGGATAGTTATCAAAAAAGAGAACGTCAGCTTTATTGGACGGAATTGTACGCAAGGGCCAAGTCCATGAGAATGCTGACCTACATTACCTCCCTTTCGGGCTGCTCCCTGCTAGCCCTCGCCATATTGTAAATCCTTGTAAACGTTGCCCAATTCACGGGCGTCCCGCCATTCTGTTTCTTTCTTTTTATCTTTTTTCAAGATTATAATTTCTATATTGAGATGTGACGCGAATCACATCTCAATTTTTTTTCGCGCATGGAAGTTAGGGTAATAGGATATAAGAAATGAAACCTTTTTTTGTTGCTTTTTTGCTTCTCGCCGCAAGTGTCATGGCCCAAGAGGAACTGCGTACTGCCATCGATGACGGCGACATCGCTACCGCCAAGAAGATCGTGAAATCCGGTGAAATCGAGGAAATCTATTGTGGCAAGCTCCCCGCTGCTTCGGCGGTCGCCATTTACGACAAGATATTCAAGAGCATGCCCGAAGAATCGTTCGCCCAGTGCCCGTCCCAATTCGCTTACGGCTACGGCCCCAAGATTTGCGCAAGCCCGAAAGGGCTCAATGCCTGCTCCGAAGTCATCAATTTCCTTTTGACGGACGCCAACGCGGGCAGCTCTAACGCCTTTGCCGTCCTCAAGAAGGTCGCCAAGGTTGCACTTGCGAACAAGGCATTCAAGAAGCCCATCAAGGAAAAGGTCGACACGACCATGTGGGTCCCCTGCAAAAAGAAGGGCAAGGCCTGGAAGGAATGCATTGAAGCCTGCGAATCCTACGCCGAGGAAATCGGCGACGAGGAACGCCTCGCCACCTGCAAGAAGAAGCCGGCCGAGTACAAGGAAACGACCATCACCGTTTCCAAGCCCTCCCCCATCATTGGCAAGCTGAAAGAAGGCATCATGGAAGGCTACTGGAAGGCCCCGATGACATCCGCCATCAAGTTCTCCGACCTCATGCAGCAGTTCGCAAAGCCGCTTTCCATCCCGGACACGGCAATCGTGAACCTCAAGTACGTCGTCCGCTGGGCCCAGAAGCATAAGGCCGACAGCACGGCGCTCCCCGGCGGCCAACTTTTCCGCTTCTGCACCTCCTGGGAATCCAAAGTGGACCAGATCCTCGACACCCTGCAGTTCGAAGTGCGCTGCCCCGTGTTCGAGACCTTCGTGGACGAACGCGACGGCAAGACCTACAAGGTCAAGGAAATCGACGGCAAGAACTGGTTCGTTCAAAACCTGAACTACGCCATGGAAGAAGGCTCCATCTGCTACGACAAGGATGACGAGAACTGTGACGCTTACGGGCGCCTGTACACGCAGGCCGCGGCCAAGGCCGCATGCCCCGACAACACTCATTTGGCAACGGACGAGGAATGGAAGATGCTCGAAATCCTCGCCGGAGGCGCTAGCGGTGCCGCAGAAAAGCTCCGTAGCAACGGCAGCGACGACTACGCCTTTACAGCCCTATTCGGCGGCTACGCAAACAGGAACGGAATTTCTACGACGATTGGCGAAGGTGCTTATTTCTGGACGGAAAAAGCCGACGGCGACAAGCGCGGAACGGCAAGGTCCATGTTCAGCACCGATGCCGAAGTTTCGTCCATATCGGTAGACATCGGCTTCTATTTATCGGTGCGATGCATCAAGGACTAGGGATGGTCCAAAGGGAATTGGATTGGGAGGTGACATGATTCAAGAACAACAGGAAGCGCGCAACACAGAATTTGCGCCTACTTGTAACAGGGACACTTGGCTCAAGCGGCAAACGCTCATGGGCCGTGTGCGCGACTTTTTCAACCGCAGGAACGTGCTCGAGGTGGAATCTCCAGCACTGTCCATGGCCGGGGGCACGGACCCGCAGCTCGACTATTTCGAAGTCAATGCGACACCACCGCGCTACCTGATGACGAGCCCGGAATTCCACATGAAGCGCCTGCTCGCCGCCGGTTTCGGCGATATCTTCCAAATCACCAAGTCGTTCCGCAAAGACGAATTCGGCGCCTTCCACAACAACGAATTTTCGATGGTGGAATGGTACCGCGTAGGCATGCCCCAGTCCATGCTGATGGACGAGGTCGAGGCACTGGTGAGCGAAATCATCGGCGAACCGCTGAATGCCCGCCGTACTCGCTGGGTTGACGCCTTCCGAAACTATGCCGGGGTGGATCCCTTCTGCAAGGACCTGATGGACTTCGCAAAAGCATGCCGCAGCCGCGATGTCGTCGTCCCCGAACAGCCCGAGATGATGTCCCGCGAACAGTGGTGGGACTACCTCATGATTTTCATCATCGAACCCGCGCTGGCCGAGAACGGCCCCGAGTTCATTATCGATTACCCGCCGTCACAGGCAGCACTCGCCGAGACGTTCATCGGCGAAGACGGCCTGCGCTGGGCGCGTCGCTTCGAGCTGTTCGTCGACCACATCGAACTCTGCAACGGATACTCCGAACTGACGGATGCCGCGGAGCAGCGGCGCCGTTTTGACGCCGACCTCAAGACAAGAAACAAGATGGGAAAGCCTCTGCCACCCGTCGACGAGAGGTTCCTGGCGGCGCTGCGCTACGGAATGCCCGCCTGCTCGGGTGTGGCGCTCGGGCTCGACCGCCTGTTCATGCTCGCATTGAACAAAAAGCAGATTTCCGACGTAATCCTCTTCCCGAGTACGGTCGCCTAGGACTTCGGCCGCGCCAGGAGTCGATCCAACTCATGGCGCATTTTTGAATCGTTGAACACGCCCACGTCCACCCGCTGGACGCTATCCTGTGCATCCACCAGATAATGTACCGGGATGACACCCGGGTTACCGAGTTTGTTCATCATCTCGTAATTCCAGTGCAGCATCGTCCATTCGATACTGCGCGAACGCTTGTACCTTGCCGCAGTCTCAATATCGTCATCCTCGTTCACGACAAGGACCTTGAGCCCCGCGTCCTTATAGTCCGCAGCAAGCTTCTTGAGTGCCGGGAGTTCGGAGTTGCAGGCGCCGCACCACGAAGCGCTTACCACGATAAGCGTCGCCGCGCCCTTTTCCTTTGAGTAGCTGGACACATCGCCTTCAACGGTGTTCCCCGTAAAATCCCCGATCTTGGTTGGGACCGTCTGGAACCCGACCTGGCCGCAGCCTACAAGAGACATAGCAACAAACAAACAGAAAACAGCGTTCTTTATCTTATTCAACATGAAAGTTCCTGCACGGGACGCAACAAACGGCATCACCTGAAATGCTCCTCGAATAGAAGGTCAATGGCCTCGCGATAATGCCGCGTAGAATTCTTCCCCGTAAGGTTCGCCACGACACGGCCGTCGCTCGTGAGGAAGAACGCGCTGGGAACGCCCAAGCCCTCACGCCTAAAAACCTTCATGGAATAATCCGTCTTCTGCACCACAGGCCACGGAATGGAATTCGCCTTCGCGTACCTTCTGATGTCGCCCGCATCGTAATCCTGGAACACCATCAGAAACTGGATACCGCGGGGTGCATTGTCCTCGTAGATGGGCTTCGCCGCATTGATTTCTTCTTTGCAATAGCCGCACCATGTCGCCGTAAAAATGACGACCGTCCCGATTTTTCCCTTGAACGATTTAAGGGCTACATTTTTTCCCTTGAGGTCATGGAACAAAAGCTTGTCAGGAATTGTAGGCGGAGAAAACAAGTAAATGGAAACGCAAATCACGGCGACCATCGCCAAAACGACACCCGCTACGACGCCCCACGATTTTCCCCGATATCCCTTCATGTCCTAAAATTTAGCAGTAGTTTTCGCCCTGAATCAAAAATTTCCCGTTTCAAAAAGGGAAATTGTGCATTTTTTGACGAAAATCACACAAAAAACAGCTTTTTTTAAATTATATTCAGTAGGTATGGCTTACAATATTCAAGAATTACTCGCAGAAATGGTGAAGCGCGGAGCTTCTGACCTGCATATTACCGCAGGTACTCCTCCCCTTTTCCGAATCTCAGGAAAATTGACTCCGATTGGCGAAGACAAGCTCAAGCCGGACGAAACTATGCGCATGACGTATAGCCTGATGAACGAACTCCAGAAGAAGACCTTCGAGCAGGTCAAGGAATGCGACTTCTCGTTCGGTATCGCGAACCTCGCACGTTTCCGTGCGAACGCCTACCTGCAGCGTGGTTGCGTCGCCCTCGCCCTCCGTATCATCCCGCTGGAGATCAAGACCTTCAAGGAACTGGGCCTGCCCAAAATCATGGCCGAGTTCACGACGCGCCCCTCCGGCCTCGTCCTGGTCACCGGTGCCACCGGTTCCGGTAAGTCCACGACGCTTGCCGCCATGATCGACAAGATCAACAAGGAAAGGCACGAGCATATCTTGACCGTCGAAGACCCGATTGAATTTTTGCACAAGCACCAGGGTTGCATGATCAACCAGCGCGAAGTGGGCAGCGACACGAACAGTTTCGCCCAGGCGCTCAAGATGGCGCTGCGTCAGGACCCGGATGTGGTCCTCATCGGCGAAATGCGCGACCTCGAGACCATCCGCTCGGCACTGACCATTGCCGAAACGGGTCACCTTGCGTTCGCGACATTGCATACGAACTCCTGCGTCCAGACTATCAACCGTATCGTTGACGCCTTCCCGAAGGGCGAACAGCAGACCGTGCGTACCCAGCTTTCCTTCGTGTTGCAGGGCGTAATATGCCAGACCCTCATGCCCCGCATTGGCGGCGGCCGCGTCATGGCGTACGAAGTGATGAACGTGACTCCGGGTATCCGCGCGCTCATCCGCGACGACAAGGTCCACCAGATCGAGTCGATGATCGAAATCGGCCAGAAGTTCGGCATGAACACGATGAACATGTGCCTGTGCGAACTCGTCAAGAACCACAAAGTCGACCGTTTCGACGCGCTCGCCCGTTCGCCGAGTCCGGACCAACTGGAACAACTGTTTAGCAAGGAAGGGGTGTAGCTGAATGGCAGAATTTCTCTATAAAGCCACCAACAGTCAAGGAAACAACTTCGAAGGCACGCTGGAAGCCAAGGACAAGGCCGAAGCCGAAGCCCTGCTCCTGCGCCGCCGTCTGATCATCGTAAGCCTCAAGAAGAAGCCGACAGAAATCAAGATTAAAATCGGTACCGGCATCAAGCACGAGGACCTCACCCGCTTCACGCGTATGTTCTCCTCCATGTGCTCCGCCGGCCTTCCGATGTTGCAATGCTTGAACATTCTCGAAGAGCAATGCGAAAACCCCGAACTCAAGACCGTCATCCACAAGGTGACCCAGTCCATCAACGGCGGTTCTTCCCTGGCCGATGCTCTTGCGCTCCATCCGAAGGTCTTTGACGCCCTCTACTGCAACATGGTGGCCGCCGGTGAAGCGGGCGGTATCCTCGAAGGAATTCTCGCCCGTCTGGCAGAAACCATGGAAAACAGTATGCGCCTGAGACGCAAAGTCAAGAAGGCCCTGACCTACCCGGTGATGGTTATCATCGTGGGTATCTTCGTGGTGATTGCCCTTATGACGTTCGTGGTGCCCACGTTCGCCGAGCAGTTCGCCGCGCTCGATGCCGAACTCCCGGCCCCGACACAGATCGTGATGAACATATCGGACTTTATCCGTGACAACGGCGCGTTCCTGTTCCTGGGAGCCATCGCCGCGATTATCGGATTCAAGATGGCCATGAAGGTCCCGAAGGTAAAGTTCGCCTGGGACAAGTTCATGCTGAGAGTTCCAAAAATTGGTGACTTGCAGATAAAGTCGTCAACAGCCAGTTTCTCGCGTACGCTTGGCACCTTGCTCAACGCCGGTGTGTCCGTGATGGACGCGCTGCGAGTCGTCGCCTCTACGGCCGGCAACAAGGTTGTCGAAAAAGCCATCGGAAAAATCGCCATCGGCATTGCCGGCGGTAAATCCATCGCAGACCCCATGCAGGAAGTCGGAATTTTCCCGCCCATGGTCATCCAGATGACAGGCGTTGGCGAAAAGACCGGTAACCTCGGAGGCATGCTCCTCAAGCTCGCCGACTTCTACGACGAAGAAGTGGACGCGGCCGTGGACGCCGTCGTGAGCATGATCGAACCGTTGATCATCGTGTTCTTGGGCGGCGCGGTCGGTGGGTTGTTGATTGCAATGTATATGCCGATGTTCAGTATGGGCGACGCCATCAAAGGGTGATCTTTCGTCCAAAACGCATCGCGATACTTCGTTGCAGGGCTCCTCACGTATGTTTATACGCTACGTCGCCCTGCGCCTCGTCTCGCTCGATTTTGAACGAAAGCTCGTTGTAGATTTTAAGTCCTGCGGTTGCGGGATTTTTTTACGGGGAAAATAGCTACAGTTGATACAGATAATTCTGTTTTGGCAGGGTTTCCTGATGACCAACGGACCTCACGGAAGTATCTTTAAGAAAAAACGAGGTTTATCATGAATATCAAGTATTTACTGCCCCTGTGCATCGCTGCCATGTTGATGGCCTGCTCTGACGACGAATCCTCCCCGACCAAGGCTCAGGATCCCGCAGCAGTTGGCTCGTCCTCTTCCGTCGACGCCCTGCTCCCCCCGGGTCTTTCCAGTTCCGGCACGGCACCGGTTGACGGCAATTCTTCCAATTCCGACGCTGCCCAGAACGGCGCCATCTCCAATTCCGGCATGGCTCCGGTCAACGGCCTTTCTTCCAGCTCCCCTGCTCCCACCGGCGAAGTCCTTGACGAAAACGGCAAGCTCATCGCTCTCGACCCGTCCAAGGAATACACCTTCTACGGTAGCGAATTGACTGGCAAGGAACAGTTCCTGTATGGTCGTTTCGAGGCCAGAATGAAGATGGCGTCCATTCCGGGTACGGTCAGCTCCATGTTCTTGAACTACGACAATTCCTATAAAAAGGGCGACGAACCGTGGAACGAAATTGACATTGAAGTCCTCGGCAAGTCCCAGACCCAGTGGCAGTCCAACATCATCACGCGCGAAGCGGACCCCTCTATCCCCGGAACCACGAACTCCGAAACAATACATGATTTCGGCTTTGACGCCACGCAGAATTTTCATTTGTACACAATCGTTTGGACTCCAGAGTATGTCTCTTGGGAAATCGACAGTGTTGAAGTCCGCCGCGACACTCTGGGTATGGCTCACGGCACCCATGCAGACGCCGACCAGGTGAAGTTCCTGACTAAACCGCAGAGCTTGCGTTTCAATCTCTGGGCATCACAGACTCCGGCCTGGACTGGCAAGTTCACCGGCATCGGTCTCCCCATCGAACAGCAGATTGATTACGTACGCGCTTACACCTACGATACGACAAGCAAGGCTTTCACGCTCGCTTGGCAAGACGATTTCGAAGGCACGTCCCTCAATTCGGACCGCTGGAGCCGTGGAAACTGGACGATGGAATTGGTTGAATACCGCGTTCAGAATGTCAAGGTTTCCGATGGCATGGCAAGAATCATCCTCGATTACGAAGCAAACTAAGAATTCATAAGAGTCCTCCTAACCCCCTATCCCCGGCCCCCGTGCCGGGGATTTTTGCGTTAATTGAGGTTCGAGGCATGAGGTTCCAGGCGCGAGGCTTGAGGCCCGAGTCAGAAAACATACTAAACACGCTCTTGTCTCTCGTCTCTCGTCTCTCGTCTCTCGTCTAATTTCTAAATTTGTGCCGTAAAATAAAAAGGACACAATATGCCTACTATGACTTCTGCGCAGGTGCGCGAATCCTTTATCAAGTTCTTTGAATCCAAGGGCCACCTCTTTGTGCGTTCTTCGCCGGTGGTTCCGCACGACGACCCGACGCTCATGTTCACGAACGCGGGCATGAACCAGTTCAAGGCCATCTTCCTGGGCGACAATCCGAAGGGTTGGAAGCGCGCATGCAACAGCCAGAAGTGCCTCCGCGTGTCCGGTAAGCACAACGACCTCGACGTGGTGGGCCGCGACAACTACCACCATACCTTCTTCGAGATGCTCCGCAACTGGAGTTTCGGCGACTACTACAAGAAGGAAGCCATCTCCTGGGCCTGGGAACTCCTGACCGAAGTTTGGAAGCTCCCGAAGGAACGCCTGTTCGCGACCGTGTACCAGGACGACGACGAAGCCTGGCAGATTTGGAAGGACGTGTCCGGCCTCCCGGATGACCGCATCATGCGCTTTGACGCTCATTCCAACTTCTGGGAAATGGGCGACACCGGTCCGTGCGGCCCCTGCTCCGAAATCCACTACGATCGCGGCGACCTCGCTACGCAGGCCGAAACGTTCAAGGACCCGATCAAGGGCGTGAACGGCGAAAACGACCGCTATATTGAAATTTGGAATAACGTGTTCATGCAGTACGAACGCGTGAGCGACGGTTCCCTGATTCCGCTGAAGGCCAAGAACGTGGATACCGGTATGGGTTTCGAACGTATCTGCGCTATTCTCCAGGGCAAGACCAGCAACTACGACACCGACGTGTTCACCCCGATCATTTCCAAGATTGCTGAACTTTCCGGTGTGCCGTATAACGATGGCGAAGCCGGCACCCCGCACCGTGTGATTGCCGACCATATCCGCGCTATTTCTTTCGCTATTGCCGATGGCGCTCTCCCGAGCAACGAAGGCCGTGGCTACGTGCTTCGCCGCATTCTCCGTCGCGCCAGCCGCTTTGCCCGCCTCCTCGGCCAGAAGGAAGCCTTTATCTACAAGCTCGTCCAGGTTCTCGCCGATACGATGGGCGATGCCTTCCCTGAAATCCGCGAACGCAAGGAATTCGTGGCCTCCGTGATCAAGAGCGAAGAGGAAAGCTTCATTCGCACGCTGGACGCCGGCCTCGAACGTTTCGCCGCTATCTCTGCCGACTTGAAGAAGGGCGACAAGATTCCGGGCGACAAGGTGTTCCTCCTTTACGATACCTACGGATTCCCGCCGGACCTCACCGGCATTCTCGCCGAAGAAAAGGGCCTCCTCATCGATGAAGAAGGATACGCCCAGTGCATGGAAGAACAGAAGGCCCGCGCCCGCGCTAACATGAAGCAGGGCATCAACACCATGGGCACCGAAGGCTGGACGCAGTACAGCGAAGAAAGCACCAAGTTCGTGGGTTACGAACTCTCCGCCTGCGAAACGAAGGTCGTGCGCTGGCGTGAAGACAAGGGTGTCTTGAGCATCGTGCTCGAAACCTCTCCGTTCTATGCCGAAATGGGTGGCCAGGTCGGCGACAAGGGAACGCTCGTTTCCAAGGACCTCGAAATTCAGGTGTTCGACACCGTGAAGGTGAACGACACGGCCCTCTGCCGCGGTAAGGTTGTTAAGGGCACTGCTAACGAAGAGACGATGGGCGCCGTGTTCATGGCGACCGTCGACAACGACCGCCGTAACGACATCCGCAAGAACCACTCCGCCACTCACTTGCTGCAGGCCGCTCTCCGTCAGGTGCTCGGCACCCACGTGCAGCAGCAGGGTAGCTTCGTTTCGAACGAAATCCTCCGCTTCGACTTCAGCCACTTCAACGCGATGACCGACGAAGAAATCCAGAAGGTCGAAGACATCGTGAACGCCAAGGTGATGGAATGCCTGCCGGTCAATACCCAGGTGATGGGTGTGGACGAAGCCAAGGCTAGCGGCGCCATGGCCCTGTTCGGCGAAAAGTATGGCGACGAAGTTCGCGTGGTCAAGATGGGCTGCACGAACGAAGAATTCTCCAAGGAACTCTGCGGTGGCTTGCACGTGCAGAACACCGGTAACATCGGTCTCGTGAAGATCGTGAGCGAATCCAGCGTGAGCGCTGGCGTGCGCCGTATCGAGGCTGTTTCTGGCCGTGGCGCCCTCGCGCTGCTCCGTGCCGGTACGCATATCCTCACTGCTCTCCGTGAACAGCTCCGCTGCAAGGACGCCGACGTTCTCGACCGCATCCAGCAGACTTTCGCCAAGACGCAGAACCTCGAAAAGAGCTTGCAGTCCGTGAAGCTCGAACTCGCGACCCTCATCGCTGCCGAAGTCTTGAATGGCGGCATCAACGTGATGGGCGTGAACCTGTTCGTTCGCGAACTCAATATGCCCGAAGACAAGTACAAGGACTTGCTCGACGGTATCCAGAACAAGCTCGCGACTGACTCCGTGGCCGTGATTGCGAACAAGGGTCCGGGCAACGGAAGCATCGCCGTGTTGGTGGGCAAGGACGTGCAGGCCAAGGGTATCAAGGCCGGCGACCTGGTGAAGGAACTCGCTGCCGCTTGCGGTGGTAAGGGCGGTGGACGCCCGGACCGCGCTCAGGCCGGCACCAAGGAAGTCGACAAGATTGCCGGTGCTATCGCCAACGCCAACAATTGGATCCGCGCAAAGCTCGGCGCATAACCGAACCTTGTCAAAAACAGCATCTTAAAAACTTTAGGCGGCCTATGGCCGCCTTTTTTTTACCTCTTTCGTGTTGCAGAAATTCAATATTTTTATAAATTCATCACTAAAAATCAACATTTTTTAATAAAAATCAACTTTTTGTGTTGTAGGTTATTGACTTTTTTAATTTTTGGGGATATATTTGTTTTCGAGGGCAAGCAGGACACACAAAGTCAATGCGGCCCTCTAGGAGGAACAATGAAAGACATTCTAACATATACGAGCTACCGCCAGTATATTGCGGACTACTACGCCGACAAGAAGGCGAAATCCGCATTTACCTGGCAGGACTTCGCAGACGAGGCGGGCTTTTCCTCGCGAGTCTACCTCAAGTACGTAAGCGAGGGCCGCTTCAACTTGAGCGAAGAGGCGACCATCCGTGTGGCCAAGGCCATGCACCTGGTGGATTACGAGCGGGAATTTTTTGCCGAGATGGTCAAGTTCGACAACGCAAAGACAGATGCCGACAAAAAAACGCACTTCAAGAAAATGCTTTCGATGGCCGAGGCGCACAAGGCCAAAATTCTGGAAGGAGACGCGTTCCGCTATTTTGAAAGCTGGAAGCACCAGGTCCTTCGCGAACTGGCGCCTGCGATGCCTGGGGCAAAACCGCTTGCGCTTGCCCATGCGTGCCGTCCGGATATTACCGCCGCCGAAGTGACCGTAGCGCTGAATTTCCTTGTCAAGGCGGGCCTGCTGAAAAAAGACGAACAAGGCCGTTACATACAGACCGACACATACGTGTCGACAGGTCCCATGGACGTAACACCCGTAGCGGTCCGCGGACTGCACCGCCAAATGGGCGAAATCGCCTTGGAGGCCATTGAGGGCGTCCCGCAGGACCAGCGACATTTCTCGGGCCTTACGCTAGGTATCACGCGGGATGCCTACGGAGAAATCGTGCAGAAGATTGCCGAATTCCGTAAGGAACTCGTTGCGATTGCGACACGTGATTCTGCAACAGATGAAGTCTATCGCTTGAACGTGCAGTTCTTCCCGATGACAAAAAAGAGTATCAATAAAAAGGGTTAGGAGGAAACCATGAAAAATAAAACACAAAACACGCTAGTGTATGATTTTATCGGGACGGCATTCTGCCTGGTCATGGCGCTTGCACTCATCCTGATGTTTTCGGGCTGCTCCGAAGACTCCAAGTCCGTGATTTCGCTGGGTGGCGCCGGAGAAGAAACCGGCATTTATGCGTTGTCTGGGCAGATCGGCGATATAATCCCCAAGACGCTGTCCATCAAAGCATCAAACAGCGCATCGGTCCATCCCAACTCGACGAGCCAGACAACACTCGCCAAGAGCGGAACGATTATCACCGTTTACGAATTGGACTCGCTGACATTCAACAAGACCGGAAAATCCTATATAGACACCCTTGAGAACAATGATGGTCGCTTTGAATTCAATGACTTTTCTCTACATAGTCCATATGTGTTGATTGAAACCCAGGAATTTTTCGATTCAACAGAATGTCCAACCTGTACGGATTGGGATTCTATTGCCACTACCGATAGTTCCACCAAATATATTCATATTCTTAAGGCTATTGTTAATTTAGATGAAATTAAAAAAATCAGCATCAACACATTAACGAATATGAAGGTTCCGCTTTTGCAACAATACATTGCCGATGGTATGAGTTTTACAGAAGCGAATAAAAAAGCAGAAAGAGAAATTCTAAAAGATTTCGGTATATACGGACGTTTTGGCCAGTTTGAAATGCTCCCCGAAGGCGATTCTGAATTGACCTATGTAATAAAATTGTCTCGAGATCTTCACACTTATACTGATTATTTAAATATCAATCTTGAAAACTACATCCGTACGATGTTGTTTATTCCTACCTCAGTAATTACTGCGCAAGGAACCAACGTAGAAACGATTTTTGAAAATACAAAAAAGATGGTTGATTACGAAATCGGCTATTTAGCGCAAAAGACGGGCTTTGGACAATGCACGGAATCACGCGAAGGCGAAATGAAGTCAATCAACGAATTTAACGACGGACCCTTTACAATTGTATGTCGTTCAGAGAAATGGACAATTGGTTTTAAAACGGTCAAACATACTATCGGATCCGTAACAGACAATCGTGACGGGAAAACATATAAAACCGTTACCTATAATCTGGAAGGCATATCGCAAACTTGGATGGCCGAGAATTTGAGTTTTGACGCAACATCACCAAATGCAGACAGTACACTGAAGGCCAATTTGAAGGATCATTCATTGTGCATATTCAACGATCAAAATTGCGAAATGTATGGTCGTTCTTATTCATGGACTGGAGCAATGAATATTGGAGAGAGCGATGTGACAATATACTCGGTAAACTCCGCTGGAGATACAATCTTCTTAGAGCAGAAATGCTTTGACGCCGAAACGAAGGAATGTCCCGAAGATGATCTTAGTTGCATGGACCAGCAAACAAAGGACCAAGAATATTGTTATTCCAAATATCTTCCCAAAAGAGTTGGCGCAAATGACAGTGCAATAGAGGAATGTTTCAATTCGATGCTTGCAGAGTGCGACAACTATAATGTAGATGAATGCGAGGTCAATCCAAAGCAAGTTTGCGATTCTTTATACGGCGGTACATGGACGGAAAACCTAGATTGGTCACTCGGTTACAAGGAATATATGTCACAAAAGGATGCCAACAACTATCAAGGCGTATGTCCTGATGGATGGAGAATTCCGACTTTGAACGATTGGAAAACCCTGTTGCAAATGATGGGCAAACAATATGATGTTGACAATGAAAAAGCAGGAATTGTTCTTTACGACGAATATGCAACTGGATTTGGAATAAAGAATGTCGTCACCGAAGTGCGTGTCGACGACGATTTCCCCTTTGACGAATATAGTAATCCCAATACAATATATTTGTCAGGGGAATACTGGTTCAACACGTTCATTATCGCCGATGCGTCAATTCCTACAATCACTTTCCTAAACGCCAAACAAATATTACCTATAGACAAGATAGAAATGAGCTATTACGAAGATCAATGGTATACAGCTCGTGCATCCAACTATTACAGTGCCAATGTCCGCTGCATAAAGAACTAGAATCTCTCATCAAAAAACCTGAAACCTGAGGATAGGAGGAAAAGGGAGACGGGCTTCGGCCCGCCTTCTTTTCGTATTGATTAATGAATTCTGATTGTACTGTGCGCTGTCTGTGGAAAGGCAATCCTTTTTCATATTGTAGAAATCAAAATTTTTTGATTTTTTGTCAAAATTTGCTAATTTTAGAGCAAAAATTAAAATTTCATATTGTGAGCTATTGATTTTTTAAAATTCGGAGGTATATTGGTTTACGAGGACGGACGGAAACCAACCCCGAACAGCCTCTAGGAGGAACAATGAAAACATTGCTTGAATACAAGAGCTACCGCCAATACATCGCGGACTACTACGCCAACAGGAAGGCGAGATCCGCATTCTCCTGGCAGCAGTTTGCAAAAATGGCCGGATTCTCGTCGCCGGTCTACCTCAAGTACGTAAGCGAGGGGCGCTTCAACTTGAGCGAGGCTGCAGCGGAACGCGTGGCCCAGGCCATGCACTTGGCCGAATACGAACGCAAATTCTTTATCGAGATGGTCAACCTCGACCACGCAAAGAGCGACAGAGAGAAGAGGGCGGCGGTCAGCAGAATGCTGTCCATCGCGGAAGCCAACAAGGCCAAAATCATCGACGGCGAGTCTTTCCGCTTTTTCGAAAGCTGGAGGAACCCGGTGCTCCGCGAACTGGCTCCCGCGATGCCGGGGGCGAAGCCGCTTGCGCTCGCCCACGCCTGCCGCCCGGAAATCAGCGCGGCCGAAGTCAGCGAATCGCTGAGTTTCCTGATCAAGGCCAATCTGCTCCAGAAAGACAAGGACGGCAACTACAAGCAGACCGACAAAACCGTGACGACCGGCCCGATGGATTTCACCCCGCTGGCCGTGCGCGGGCTGCACCGCCAGATGGGTGAAATCGCCCTCGACGCCATCGAGGGCGTGCCGCAGAACGAGCGGCACTTCTCGGGCCTCACCCTCGGCATCACGCGGGAGGCCTACGAAAAAATCGTGCAGAAGATTGCCGCATTCCGCAAGGAAATCATCGCGATTGCGACAAGCGAAACTGCGACAGACGAAGTCTACCGCTTGAACGTTCAGTTCTTTCCGATGACAAACAAGAGTTTAAACAAAAAGGGCTAGGAGGGTACTATGAATAAAGAAACACGAAACACGTTAGTGTACGATTTTATCGGGACGGCTTTCTGCCTTTTCATGGCGTTCGCTCTCATCCTGATGTTTTCTGGCTGCTCCAGCGACGAAAGCAAGCAGCCAGTAGGTTCCCTGGGTGGCGCCGAGGAGGAGACCGCCGTTTACGCCAATCTGGAAAACCTGACGATTTCCGGGATGGCCCGAATAGCGTTGGCAAGCCAAGGCGAAGAGATTCCACAAATTGATATGCGGGGTCTTGAAATAGGAACCGTGATCACCCTTTATGAACTTGATTCTGCATCATTCATGGAAACGGGCGTCGTACTTAAAGATTCCATCGTGAATGACAGCGGAGACTTCACATTCCAGAATGTTACCTTGACAAGTCCATACATCCTTATTACGGCAGAAAGGCCCTTTCCTGAAACCGAATACGCCTATAGCGTCTTTGCCGATGTGCGCGATACGGGAAAAATACAAATTAACGTATTGACACATCTGGAGGCCCTGCGCTCCCTGCATCTTGTGAAAACGGGAATTGGATTTTCACAAGCAAAGCAACAGGCTAGAACAGAAATCTTGAACGCTTTTGGCATCTATGGATTGTCTGATAATATCATGAACGAAGACCCCATGGAATATACGGCATTGATTTATGCACTTTCGGTAGCCTTGCCTACGTTTGACCATAAAGGGATAAATCCTGAACGCCTGATATTTGGAGGCGAACCTCTCGAAATGCTTTTTGACGCCATTGCCGAGCATGGCTCATTCCACAATATTGATGCATCTGTGGATTCAGGTTTCGTCGACAACATTAACGCCAATATCAGCCTTGTGCAGCTTACCTTAGCTACCCCGTATGAATACTTCGAACAAACTGGAGAAGAAGGAGTTCGTTTTTACAGGACAGAACAACGTGTGGTAGAATATTTTGCAAATATGCTGTCTGTTGTATTTGGTATTGGACGCTGCGACCAAGCTCGCGAAGGAGAAACTTTCAACGCACCTAAACCAGATTATCATCAATCCTGTATTGCAGATTACGGCTTGGTTTGCCGCTCAGGAAGCTGGCAGATAACGATGGTCGAAAAGGAACATACCGAAGGAACGATGACAGATGCGCGCGATGGACGACTTTACAAGACGGTTACGATTAATGTGGGCGGAGCGCAGCAAACTTGGATGGCAGAAAATCTGAGATTCGATGCACAAGAAGGTTCGTCGTGTAATGAAAAATGGAGCATAGTCGAAGGCTGCTACTATTCGAACGAAGCTTTGATCGATAACGTGTGTCCTGATGGATGGAGAGTGCCTAAATCAACCGATTGGGAGACACTCTTGTCATCTGTACGAGATTATTATGCCGTTCCCGAAGGCACCGTGCAGTTTTACCTGTTTGACATGGCGGATTTAGGAAATCCCGTGGGTTTTGGATTGAAGGTACAAATTGGTTCTTATACAACAAGATTGGCAATAGATCCGGATGAAGACATTGGAGAAACGGACGTCAAAAACAGCGTCTATTTATCTCTAGTGGAGGGATATGGATTTTCAGAGTCCTCAGAAAGGCTGCCAGTCCGCTGCATAAAGAACTAGAGTCTCTCTCTCATCCGAAACGCCCTTAACCTGGGGGCAGGAGGAAAAGGAAGACGGGCTTCGGCCCGCCTTCCTTTTTTTGCATTTTCCGGACCAACCGGGCATAATGTTTTCGCGATACAAGATGTTATATGTATTATCATAAATCGCTATTTTTTGTAGAATAAACAAAAATTGGCTAAATTTCGCTAATTTCTAAACATTTTTATGATGAATCTATTGACTTTTTTAAAAATAGGGCTTATATTTGAAATTACGAACAACGCGGGCCATCAAAGTCAAGACGCCGTTCACTAGGAGGAAACCATGAAAGATGTACTAGAATACACGAACTACCGCCAGTACATCGCGGACTATTACGCCGAGAAAAAGGCCAAGTCGGCATTCACCTGGCAGGAGTTCACGCGAGCCGCGGGCTTCTCTTCGCCAGTTCACCTTAAATACGCGAGCGAAGGCCGGCTCAATTTGAGCGATACCGCCGCGAAACGCGTGGCCCAGGCAATGCACCTTGTCGATTTCGAGCAGGATTACTTTTGCGAAATGGTCAAGCTCGACAATGCAAAGACCGACGCCGAAAAAAAGGCCGCCTTCAACAAAATGATCGCGATCGCCGACGCACACAAGGCAAAAATTCTGGAAGGCGATTCGTTCCGCTATTTCGAGAGCTGGAAGAATCCGGTTCTCCGCGAACTCGCCCCCTCGATGCCCGGGGCAAAGCCGCTCGCGCTCGCCCGCGCCTGCCGCCCCGAAATTACCGCCGCCGAGGTGACCGAGTCGCTGAACTTCCTCATCAAAGCAGACCTGCTCAAAAAAGACAAAGACGGAAATTACGCACGGACCGAGACGGGCATAACGACGGGCCCGATGGACGTGACCCCCGTGGCCGTCCGCAGCATGCACCGCCAAATGGGGCAGTTCGCGCTGGAGGCCATCGAAGGCGTTCCGCAAAACGAACGGCATTTTTCGGGCCTTACGCTCGGCATCACGCGGGAAGCCTACGCAGAAATCGTGCAGAAAATCGCCGAATTCCGCAAGGAGATTATCGCCATCGCAACAAGAAGCACCGAAACGGAGGAAGTCTACCGCCTTAACGTTCAGTTCTTCCCGATGACAAACAAGAGTATCAATAAAAAGGGCTAGGAGGAAACAATGTATCATTCAAGAATCGGCAGGCACTTTGCCTGCAAAATGGCGACGCTGCTCGCCTTGATGTTCGCAGCATGTTCCAACGACACGACTCCATCAACGGTCGCGCACGATGGCGGTTACACCGAAGAAACCGGCATTTATGCCTTTTCTGGGCATATCGGAAATAAACGTCCGAAATTAATGAAATTAAGCGGGGATGTCCCTCAATCTAAAGAAAATACATTGTCTGTCGACAAGGGAACGATTTTTACCATTTACGAACTCGATTCGACAACACTCAACAAGACAGGTCGTTTTTTCGTAGACACAATTGACAATGATGATGGTCGATTCTCATTCAAGGATCTTGTCCTAAATAGTCCATATATATTGATTGAAATTCAGGATTCTTGCACCGCCTCTGAATGTCAACAACGCGGCTTGTGGGGCTCACAGAATTATCCAACAATTATTTCACTTCCATGCAATTATGATTCGCCATCTACCACTTGGTATGGAGGTGTTGTCGTGCCCCCCTCTTGCGAAATTGAAGACACCACCAAATATCGGATACCCTTAGGTGCAATTATTGACTTGCGGAATCATTATGAATTGAGCGTTAACTCGTTAACTAATTTGAAAATTCCACTTGTTCAAAAATATTATGCCCAAGGAATATCTTTTGTCGAAGCAAATAAAAAAGCAGAAAAAGAAATCCTTGAAAATTTTGGAGTTTATGAGGATTTAGGAAGTTTTGAAGATTCAAAGAATGTTACAGGCGAATTATCTTATGTACTAGAATTGATTGTCAGAATTGTTCGTGAACAATCACTGTTTTATGCTTATCTTTCAATGAATATCAAAAATTTTGGGACCGTCCCCAAAGCCGCAATAACTGCTTTGGGAGATTCCGTAGAACAATTGTTTTTGAACACTCTTAAACTTTTTGAATATGAAACTGGTTATATAGCACATACAAACAATTTAGGGCAGTGTACAGAATCCCGTGAAAATGAAACATATCTCACTAATGACCCTATAGCCATTTCTATAGTCTGTCATTCAAACAAATGGATAGCAGGGAACAAAAGGGTAGATTACGAAACCGGAACCATGGTTGACAATCGTGATGGTAAAACCTATAACACGGTCACATACAATTGGAACGGAGTTAAACAAACATGGCTGGCTGAAAATCTGAATTTCGCAGATACAACATCTCCAAATATCGACAGTTCCACGAAAAAAATTTTGGAAGGGAACACAAGATGTAATGAAAACGATCCCTCTTGTGAAATTTATGGACGTTATTACACATGGAGAGCCGCAATGAATCTAGAATGGTCCTCTATCAGAATGACGTCTGTTAAAGCTTATGCCGAGTATGACGAACAAAACGATACAGAAACCGTTACATATGACACTATTCTCGTGGAAGATACATGTCTGCCCGACAAATATTACGAAAGCGCTTTCGACTATAGATACATTAGCGCTTATGGCAACGATTCCTCCAATAGATATGAATATTGCACAGAAACATCGGACAATGGCGAATGTTTGAACACTTCTTTCGCTTCTACAGTTGAACTTTATTGCCAAATTAAATATGGCAACTGGGGATGCCGTGTAGACGCATCTAATTTTATCGCGCAGGCAGAACCTAAAGTTCATCAGGGAATATGTCCAGACGGATGGAGAATTCCAAATGAAACCGACTGGAAGATTTTGTCCGAAAATATGACGCAGCAAGGAGCAGCACTTACTGATGCCGAAGGAAGCGGCTTTGGATATGCGGAACAAAGATCTTTTGAAATCGTCAATTCGGATCCCCCTGAATTGCGCGTCCAATATCCAATGGTGATTCCAAATATTAAATACGCACTCGTTCCCGAAGCCAATCAAATTGATGTACTTACTTTCAATATTTCTAACGGCTATCCAACTCTCCCCACTACCTCCAGGGAAGATCGCTATGGCCCCCTTGGTTTTGAGAGCCTTAATATAGAGGTTTTCGTCCGCTGCATCAAGGATTAAACAAAGGAGGACAGATTATGAAAATCGAAAAAATACTCATGGCTTTTTTAGTATCGCTCGTATTTGTCGCCTGTTTTGAAGATAATAACTTGGCAGCGGACGATCCTTCGATTGAATCTTCAAACGATTTGAACCTCTCATCTTCAAGCGATTCGAACGTTTCGTCTTCAAGCGAAGAAAATGCCCCCGCTTCAAGTTCCAGCATCCAGATTGAAGAACCAATGACGACTTATAGGGGAATAAAAATCTATTCGTCCGAAAGAAACACCTTCTTCGCTGCATCCGAATTAGACTCTGTCACTCTTGATCCAATAAGAGTGGCAGCTGGCGTCTCGGATCGTCTATACAATCCAGGTGCTTCTTTTTTCGTTATTGGCAATCTATCTGTAAAAAGTCCCTATGCGAAAATTGTGGTAGGATATTCGGGTCACCAATACAACATAGTTGATTTACGCCAGTCGGACGCTTTTGCAGTCAACACGAAGACTTATTTAGAAAGTATCCGCTTAGTTTATTTGACAAATTCGGGAATGAAATTCGCCGACGCAAAGAAACAAGCAAGTAAAGAAGTTCTTCAAGCGTTTGGTACGTATAACGATTCGTACGACAAAGGCGACATAGAGAATATAGAAAATCAAGATTATACGAAATATATAGCGTTTATTGCTGACTTTGTAGAACACTCGTCGGTAGACACAATTGCTACATATTTTGAAAAGTGCGGTAATATTACATGTGACAAGGAATCCTTGAAGAAGCGCTACTTGACGGAAGCGATGGATCTCGTGAAGCAGACCCCGTTGTTCTTGGGAAATTTCTATGCAAAAATGCTTGACGCGGGAACGTGTACAGCCGAAAAAGAAGGGGATTCACTTGAAGCCCTTCCTTCGTCTTGGCTGAACTTTGACGTTACAGTAAGATGCCGTTCTGGAGAATGGAAATTCTTGTATAAAGAAATGGAACATACCATGGGAACGATGACAGATGAACGTGACGGGAAAACCTACAAGACCGTAACATATGATTTAAACGGCAAAACACAAACATGGATGGCGGAAAATTTAACATATGCTATAGATAGTCTGCATATTCCATGCGAAGAAGATACAGAGTATTGCGACTTGTATTTCGTAGAAGGTGCGCTAAATATAGACTCTTCTTTGGTGTATCCATCAACGGATTCTTGTATAAAACTATGGTTTAACAAGTACGACTTTCGTGCGGGAGGAGATACAATGACAGCTATGAGCGATTGCAGCGAGCGTGAAAGGCGTTACTTTCAATTAAAATCCGTGCCGTATGTTGAATCGGTTATGGCTGAAAAAGGAATTTATCAAGGCCTTTGTCCTGACGGGTGGCATATTCCAACAATGAATGAAGTGATTACATTGTCGGATTATCTAATGGAATGGTATCAGCCCTCTATTCCCCAGAAATATGAAGATCTTGAAGAAGACGAAAAAATAGGCTGGATACGAGAGATTTTGTACGATTCGCCTTTGGGGGATCCGACTGGCTTCGGATCGAAACGTAGAAGTTATGGTTTCTTTGTGATAGACGGTTATTTACCTCTACCAGCATTAGGCCGCATACCTCCGTTTGAGCATATTTCCGGTTCCGTTCGCTGCATAAAAGACTAGTCTCCCACTTATCCAAAAGCACCCCTGATTGGGATAGGAGGAAAAGGAAGACGGGCTTCGGCCCGCCTTTCTTTTTTTTGCACTCCGGCGGCCACGTCATGGCCAATTTTTACATGGAGATTATGTTATACGTATCACAAAATATTGCATTTTTTATTGATTTTCTAGAAAATCGCCTATTTTTAGCTAAAATCGCATATTTTTTATCACAAAACTATTGACTTTTTCAAAAAGATGGTATATATTTAAAAACACAAGCGACAAGGGCCACAAAGTCAAGACGTCGTTTGCTAGGAGGAAACAATGAAAGATGTACTTGAATACACGAGCTACCGCCAGTACATCGCGGACTACTACGCCGAGAAAAAGGCCAAGTCCGCGTTCACTTGGCAGGAGTTCACACGCGATGCGGGGTTCTCGTCGCCGGTATTCCTGAAATACGTGAGCGAGGGACGCTCCAATCTGAGCGAAGCGAACGCCGACTGCGTTGCGGAGGCCATGCACCTCGTCGATTACGAACGGGAATATTTCCGCGAGATGGTCAAGTTCGACCGCGCAAAGACAGATGCCGACAAAAAGGCGGCATTCAACAGAATGCTTACGATTGCCGATGCGCACAAGGCAAAAATCCTGGAGGGAGATTCTTTCCGCTACTTCGAGAGCTGGAAAAATCCGGTACTCCGCGAACTCGCCCCCTCGATGCCCGGAGCAAAGCCGCTCGCGCTCGCCCGCGCTTGCCGCCCCGGAATTACGGCCGCCGAGGTGACCGAGTCGCTGAACTTCCTTGTCAAGGCAGGCATGCTAAAGAAAGACGAGAACGGCAATTACACACAGACCGATAAATCCATAACGACAGGGCCGATGGACGTGACCCCCGTGGCCGTCCGCGGGATGCACCGCCAGATGGGCGAATTCGCCCTGGAGGCCATCGAAGGCGTGGAACAGGACAAGCGCCATTTCTCGGGACTTACGCTGGGCATCACGACCGAATCCTTCGACGAAATCGTAGAAGAGATCGACGCGTTCCGCAAACGCATCATCGCCATCGCGACAAAGGAAACCACGACAGACGAAGTCTACCGTCTGAACGTACAGTTCTTCCCGATGACAAACAAGAGTATCAATAAAAAGGGTTAGGAGGATACCATGAAAAACAAAACTCAAAACACGCTAGTGTATGATTTCATCGGGACGGCATTCTGCCTTTTCATGGCGTTCGTGCTCATCCTGATGTTTTCGGGCTGTACCGACAGCGCCCCCTCAACGAGTTCTCTCGGAGGCTCCACAGAAGAGACGCGCATCTACGCGCTGTCGGGCCGAGCCGGCGACATTTTGCCGAGACTAAGGAAACCGGAAGGTTCTGAAAATCCAGCCGGCTTTATACTTGCCGCAAAAGGAACCATCGTAACCGTTCACGAACTAGATTCCGTAACGTTCGATACAACAGGACAAACCTTCGTGGACACAATCGACAACGATGAAGGTCGCTTTGAATTCAAGGACCTTTCCTTGAACAGTCCGTACGTGCTGATCGAGACTCGGGAACTTTACGACTCCGTCTACGTGCCGGTCGATAGCACCAACATGGAGTGTGTGCCCATTACCGCATATCGCGATTGGTTCAAGGCCGTCGTTGATTTACGGGAAAAAAGCAAAATTAGCCTCAATCGGTTGACAAACGCCAAGGCCCCGTACTTGTTGAATTACCTTGCCGAAGGCAATTCCTTTGACGAAGCCAACCAATTGGCAGAACGCGCCGTTCTCGAAAGCCTCGGGATATACGAGGACTTGGGATCCTTTGAAAATCTGAGCGACAGCATTACCGAATTGTCTTTTGTCGCCCAGCTGCTGTTTAACTTGGCCGTAATTGACACAGTCCCGTTCGATGTGACGTTCAACTTCGATATTGATCTCTTCCTTGTTTACTCCAATCCAGAGATAACCTCCAAATTTGACGACGCGGCACAAGTGTTCCTCTCGAACTCCAGAAAAGCGAATGATTATCAAGTCGGCTATTACGCCAGTCAGAACAATCTTGGAGAATGCACCGAGTCTAGGGAAGACGAAGTCCATACCTTCAAAAACAATAGAGGTTTTTTTGATGTGGTGTGCCGTTCCAAAAAATGGGTGCCCGGATTCAAAAAGATGGATTACACAAAAGGGACAATGCAAGACCCCCGCGACGGCAAGACATACAAGACGGTTACGTACAACTGGGATAGCGGAGCGCAAACCTGGATGGCCGAGAACCTCGACCTTGTAGACACGACCTCTTCAACCATCGACAGCGCGCTAAAGGTCAATTTGACGGGTAGCATCTTTAACCGCGAAAGATTGAGCAACGACAAGATGAGCGAGGTGTACGGACATGTTTACCCCTGGACGGTCGCCATGAATATCGGAGACAGCGATATAGAAAAAACTGAATTTGACACTTGCATTGTCACGGCCCAAAAAGAGGATACAACCATAACTGAATGTGGCCCCACCACTAGAGAGAGTCTTCCCGAATTAACACAAAAAAACTACCAGGGAATATGCCCGGACGGATGGAGAATCCCAACCTGGGACGATTGGAAAACACTGCTGCAAAATATGGGAGACGTGTATGGGATTGATTATTCCAAGGTGGCGACCGTTCTCTACGACGAGACAGCGACGGGATTTGGACTGTACACCATCATCGAGCCCTCTAACTATATGATGAACGAAATTCACGAACGGTTTGGCGATGACATATCCTCATTTTATTATAACATGTCATTTTATAACACAGCGCTCATTTTAGGCATATACAATGACATATTTATTGTAGCGGACACCTCTATGTATTCACTTGGAATCAAGCACAACTGGTTTAGCCTCAACAATGTAGAAGACGCCCTTACCTTTGGAAAAGAGAATGAACGCTTTGAAGGCACCAATTTCTACATAAAAGGGTTAGTCCGCTGCATAAAGAACTAGAGTCTCTCTCATCCGAAACTCCCTTGAAATAGGGCTAGGAGGAAAAGGAAGACGGGCTTCGGCCCGCCTTTCTTTTTTTCCATTTTTAGCGAATCGCAGCATCTTCTTATTGTGAAATTTCACTATTTTTATCACAAAATTTAAACAAATGCCTAAATTTCAATAAAAACAGCAATTATTTATTGTAAAAACTATTGACTTTTTAAATTTTTTGATGTATATTAAAAACGAAAACGGCGCGGGGCTCAAAAACCGGGAAGCCGTTTGGTTAGGAGGAAACAATGAAAGATGTACTAGAATACGCAAGCTACCGCCAGTACATCGCGGACTATTACGCCGACAGGAAGGCCAAATCCGCATTTACTTGGCCGGAGTTCGCACAGGCGGCAGGCTTTTCTTCGCCAGTCTACCTTAAATACGTAAGCGAGGGCCGGTTCAACCTGAGCGACGCCGCCGTGGAGCGCGTCGCAAAGGCAATGCACCTGGCGGACTACGAACAGGAATATTTCGCCGAGATGGTCAAGTTCGACCATGCGAAAAAAGACGCCGACAAAAAAGCAATCTTCAAAAAAATGCTTTCGATTGCAGAAGCCCACAAGACCAAAATCTTGGAAGGCGACGCATTCCGCTTTTTCGAAGACTGGAAGAACCCGGTCATCCGTGAACTGGCTCCCTCGATGCCGGGTGCGAAGCCACTCGCACTCGCCCATGCGTGCCGTCCGGAAATCACCGCCGCCGAAGTCAGCGAAACGCTGAAGTTCCTCCTCAAGGCGGGCCTGCTCAAAAAGGACGAAATCGGCAACTATATCCAGACAGAGAAATCCGTGACGACAGGCAACATGGAAGCAACTCCCGTGGCCGTCCGCGGAATGCACCGCCAAATGGGGCAGTTCGCCCTCGACGCCATCGAAGGAGTTGCCCAGGACAAACGCCATTTTTCGGGCATCACGCTCGGCATCACGCACGACGCCTACGAAGAAATCGTAGAAGAAATCGCCGAGTGCCGCAAGCGCATCATCGCCATCGCGACAAAAAATGCTGCAACAGACGAAGTCTACCGTCTGAACATGCAGTTTTTCCCGATGACAAACAGAAATTCAAACAAAAAGGGTTAGGAGGATACCATGAACTATTCAAGAATAGCCAAACAAATGGTTTGCAAGGCGACGATATTGCTCGCCTTGGCACTCGTCGCATGCTTCGAAGACGGCAGGTCTATTGCCGATGGAGGCACAGCAGAAGAAAGGGGGCTCCAAGCAAACAACAATTCTGATGCAGCACACAACCGCTACACCGTATCTGGAAGAGCAATGCGAATGGTCAATCCCTCCGCAGACACTATCTATATGGCCAATTCGTTCGACACCTATTCAAGCATGCAGGGCTCCTTTGTCCCCTACGGCTCCGTTTTAAGGTTGTCCGAACTGGACTCGCTCACGCTAGACACAACGGGAGTATTCTATTTCACCCGCTGCACAGACACGACAGGGAATTTCAGCTTCGATAGCGTTTCACTGAACAGTCCCTATGTACTGGTCGAGCTCTTGCCCTATATTTACGACGACTGGCAATGGAATCTCACGAACAAGGAGGATTTAACAAACTTAAAGGATTTCTCCGACACAATCAGCTACGGGCAATATCTCAACAACAATTACAATGCGCTCGTTGATTTACGCACAGCAGACAATATCGGGCTCAACATCATGACCCGCCTTGAAGCGTCCCGTATAAAGCACCTATTTAAAAATGGGACCGATTTCGCAACGGCAAAGCAGCAAGCCGACCAAGAGGTTCTAGAAGCCGTGGGAATATACAACGGAACCTTCAATTTTGACAAAAGTGACTTTGCCCAAGACACCAACAAAGTGTTCATAGCGAATATTGTTTACGATGCCATTTTCCGCTCTAGACCAATCTACTCCGTTGCGACCGACTACACAGCGCCATCGGTCAACACCTTTGGCGAAACAGGGACCTTCACAGCAGATGATTCGGTAAAAGCAGACTTATTAAGGTATTTTCATCGTTGGTTCATTTTTGACGCCGGCTATGTCGACAATAGCAAGAACGCCTTCATGACCGGATTCTTTGCAACAATATACGGTTTGGGCGAATGTACAACCGCTCGTGAAGGCGATACAGTAGAAACAGCGGGAACCGAGGACCAATACCTGAACCTCATTTGCCAATCGGGAGCATGGGTGGCAGAAGGCGGACGGCATAAAATAGTTGACAAGGTCAATTTCGAGACCGGGACCATGACCGACGACCGCGACGGGAAAACCTACAAGACGGTCACGTACGACATCGAAGGGACTCCGCTCACATGGATGGCCGAAAACCTGACTTACAGCAACGATTCCATTCAACCGGTCATGGCACCCGACTCCAATAGAATCCAAAATTACCAAGGCCGCACTGTAAGATTCAGCACATACGACGACGAGAACTTTAGCACATACATAAATTCGCTCGATTCCACATACTGGAACACCTTTGCACAGTACAGTGTACATGACGTGATCGGCGCGGACTCCATTGTAATGGAAGGGGAACACCTCCAAGGTATTTGTCCCAACGGATGGCACATCCCGACACAACAAGAATGGTCCAGCCTGATGCGCCTTCTGGAATACGCTTCAGGATATTGTCCCGGCTACCGAGGCTGCGAGGAATTCAAGGAAAATAACGGTTTCGGATGGTACACCTCGAAATACTTGCATCGCGTGGGATTCGGCGATTTCACAGTTGAGCCCTTTGTCTTCATCCAGCAAGATGATAACGGCACCTGGTCGACATTCGTCATCTTGATGGACAATTGGAAAGGGTATACATACACGGCCAACGAGGTATCTGGACTTTTGTCCGTCCGCTGCGTCAAGGATTAAACCTCTATCATCCAGGGGTTGGAGGATAGGCCGAAAGGCCGGGAAGGGTCGCGATTCCAGGGTCGCGGCCTTTTTTTTCGTACAATAATGATTAACAAACAAGAGAAGGTAAAATAATTTATACATTTTGATTAAAATAAACTATTTTTTTTCTTTTATATTTAGGAAAAGCCATCACTTTAACAAGGGGAATCCATGAGCTTATTTGAAAAAAAGAACAGCATAACAGTGAAGCATGTCACCATCAACAAGCCCTTCGTCTTCGACCCTGTAGATGAAGGTGAAAAGATCGTCTTAAAAGAAGATGCCGAAATCACGCTTGATGTAGAGCGTTATTCCTCAGTGAATGGCAAAAAAAAGACACGCCCGGGAACACTCAAAGTCTTTTTCCGCGCTGGATTTTGTACAGACGGAGCTTCGACAAAAAAACTCAGCTTCTTAGGTGTAGATAAAGTCATCCTTCCCTATATTGCATGCGACGATGTGTATAACGCGGCGCCATTTACTCATGATGGCCTTTACATGAAAGAAGGCGAAATCAAGGGAGCCTCGCTCACAAGGTCCGAATGCGACGACGTTCTCCGTGGAATTTGGAGAGAATCGGGACGGCTTGGTCGCGGAGAAACAGCCATTGCCGATCTTGGAGTTTTCTTTGGTGCTGGCGGCAAAAGCCACTGGGGAAATGACAGCGACAAATGCAGTCAGTTCTTTGATGCCGAATTCTCCTTCAAGTAATTGAAGCCTAGAAATCCAGTTTTTACTCATCGCGAGTTCTTGAAAGAAAGAGCTCGCGTTTTTTTATGCGCAGCGGAATCAGGAAAAGCGTGGAACGCCAGTAGCGCAGTTCCTTGAACAGCACGTTCACCGGATCGAACGACAGCCAGCGGAGTACCCGCAGCCTGTCGTTAAACCAGCGCGGTATACCCCGCAGCCGGTATTCCTTGCCGTATTGCCCGAAATTTCCGCCTTCCAGGACTTGGCGGAGCAAGCGGCGCCCGCGCCATGCATCGGGCGGACAAAGCATTTTCCCTTGCTCCAGCGCAAACACATGGCCAAGCACCCACATCACGCCGGCGCAGGCCCGCATCATCGAGAGGCGTTTCATTACCGCGGTGACTTCGCGACGGTCTTCCTCGGTGGAATGCAGAAGCAGCATATAGTAATCCATGTACTGCCGCAGCCCCAGCCCCTTGCTAAAAAAGTGCTGTTGCAGATGCGCCAGTTGCATCACCAGCGCAAACTTGATAGACGGGGCATAGAACCCCTCGGGAACGAGCGTCGCGCTCCCGACTTCATCCAGAAGGAATTTCTGGAATTCGCCGTCCCTGAACGGAATGCCCGACGCGGGCTTGTAATGAACTTCGATGGAGATTCCGTCTTCGCCATGCATCTCCACATGGTGGAAAATCCCCTTGAGGTTCTCATCGCTTAAAATCAGACCGTGTTCCTTGAGGAAATCCACTACACCCCTGAACCCGCCGGGAATCCAGATGTCGATATCCCCCGCCTGGCGCGCAAGCGGATTGGGGTAGAGCCGCGCATTCGCCTGGCCCTTAAGAATGACACTGTGGCGGCCGTGCTCCTCGAATAGGCGCGTGATTCGCGCAGCCTCGCGGTTCATCTTCTCGTTCATGCCTCGGATGGACTCGGCAACACAGGACCAGCGCAACGTCTGGTTGATGGACGGACGCTTTTCCTTGGGCAGCTTGACAATCCCGTCGTAGACGATTCCAAGGACGGACTGCCGCTTCGCCATGACGAACAACTTTTCCCATTCCTCTTCGCTCAGGGTAAACAAAAAATCCTGCGAGGCTCCGAGAGCCACCTGCAGGATTTTATAGAATGGTTCGCTTAGCGAACGCATACCCTAGCCTTTGGAGTTGGACACTCCCTGGATATTGAGGCCGAGTTCGTCGCAATAATCACCATCTTCGCATACCTCTTCGCCGCTCCCACTCAACAGGCAAGCCTGATGCTTGAGATCAATCAGTTCCATTTTCGGTGCAAAATATTCTTTCTTTTTCATTCTATTGCCCCTCCAAATTAACGAATTTTTCTCTTGTTGTCAAGGAACATGCCCCAATTTGCGGGTTTATTGCCCACTGTACGGCCCTTGAGGTCAAAACGGCGGTCATCCATCTTGAGTTCACCGGTGAAAGTGTTCAACTTGCCGATGGAGAGCGTGCTGTCAGAATCGTGGAGACGAACTTCAATCGTTTCGGGCAAATCTTCTTCGCTAACAGCATCGCTAGAAACCTTGGCCAGACCATGACCCCTGTACCGCAAGTAAGCGCGAAGAGGAGCAATATTTGCACCTGTTCCGACCTTCACAAACTGACCAGCCGTAACAGCGCCCTTATCCCTGGCCGCATAGCCATAAACCTTGCCAATTGCGCCATCACCCGCTTTCCATTCAACATAGTTGTATGTTCCGGCAAATACGAAGTTCTCGGTATGTGCGCTATTATCGTGCAACCAAAGTTCAAGATTTTGGTCATTAGCAGGCGCCGGGTTGTTGTTATAACTCTGTGCAAGGAATGTAATTTCCTTAATGTCTTTGCATTTGCTCGATTTTGTATCGGCAACAATCAGAGCCGGCCTGTTGGCAGAAAGCTTGTCCTGCATATTCTTGCCATCAGCAATCCACTTACCGTTCACTTTGCTGAAATTGTAGATATCATACATATTGACACAGGAACTGGTATACTGGCCGCTTTTCCTCACCGCAATCGGCAAAATAAGCGTCGAATTCTGCGTAAGGGCTGCGCTGCGTTCAATCGTGACCTTCAAACGGTCCGAAGCGTTTTCATTAAGGCAAGACGCCGCATTTGCATCGTATTTAACCTTGGCACCTTCCTTGGCAAAGGATTCCAGATACAGCGTGTTGTTGGATTTATAATAAGCGCCGCCAGTGAACGAGCATGTCGGCGTTCCACTCGGACGTTCAGCCCATACAGCAGTTACAGATAACGCGAGCGAAGCAACAACCAATGCCTTCGCCATATAAGAATAGGATACCTTCATTTTCCACCCTTTTTCTGTTGTTCGAAAATTTATAAAATTAAAATTTTTTGGCAATGTTACAAAAAGCACGCAATGCATAACATTTTCGTTCGATTTGATTTTTTTATTCTTACAATAAAAGAGAAATTACAAACAAACTTTTCATAAAGTAACATAAAAAAAATATTGCTAATAAAAACGATTTAAAAACATTAAACAAGCACTCAAGGTTCACGCACAGAATAGGCGTACCCCACAAAGACATGTAACCAAAAAATATGCTTCAATGCAAAAACAGAATCCATTCAGACATCATGTTTTATTTTTCGAGTCACATCAAAAACATCTACCGGTCAAACCGCACCGATTTTTTCACCTTCCCTGTCCGAATTCCTGTGCATTTCTTCAACACAACGTTGCGTTTCACGTTCCAATTAGTTATAATTCTAGTATGAGTTTCAAAATGTTTACCCTTTCTTTGGTTCTGTCGTCAGCGTTCACGCTGGTTTTTGCACAGAACGATTCCTGGAGCACCGATGTCGACTCCGCATGGATTGCGTCGCAAAACGGGGGCCGTACGGAATTGAACGACGGGAATAACGAGCCCAATCCCGATTGCATTGGCGACGGTTGCGGAGAGACCACGTTCCAGACACGGACGTCCAGCGACGAGCCGCAAGCACAGGCAACCCAAAGCGACGAGGAAGATTGCACCCCGGCCGACTCTGCCAATCCCGAATGCGCGGACGACACAGCCGATTCATCCGGCACTAAGAAAAAAGTCACGTACAACGAAGACGGCGACGCCACCTTCACCAACGAGAACAAGGAAATCTACCGCGCCCGCAAGGAAGGATTCTACACGTCCATCAACCTGGGATTCCGCCTGGCCGGAGGCGTCAACTTGCTGTTCGGCAACAAGTCCGACACCTGGGGCCCCGGCTATCTCGGTAACTTCGGGCTGTTCGTCAGGATTCCGTTCGGCGCACAGACGTTCCGGCTCATGACCGCGGTTGACTTCAGCTACCGCCGCTACCTGTACGAGGAAACCACGGAATTTAGCGACAACGAGGCCTACGTCGAAATGTACATGTTCGAAATCCCGCTCATGCTCCGCTACATCGGCGAAGACGACGGGTTCTTCTTCGGCATCGGCGGAGATCTCGGGCTCAAGCTCTCCGGCTTCTCCGAATTCAAGCAGGAAAGCGAAATCGAGGGCAAGTTGCAGAAAGACAAACGCGACAAGACCATCCCCACGAACGGAGTGGAAATTGGCGCCATCGTCGATTTCGGCTATCTCATCGACGGGCATTTCGGCATCGACATCCGGATCGTCCAGTATTTCACCAACCTTCTGGACGAGGACAACCTAGCAGAATCGACCCTGTTTAAGTCCGAATTATGGCCATTTAACGCCACATTCGGCGTTTTTCACCAATTCTAGTTTATTCGCCTTATTGCCAGCGGGGCTAAAAGTCCCGTTTTTGGCGGGTTTTTCGTAAAAAACAAATTACCAATATATTTTCTCAACACATTTTTTTGAAGATATTTTTAGAAGAGCATTGTTTACAATTAATATTGTTATAATTCAAATATGAAAACAAAATCATTTTCCCTGATTTGTGCTCTTATCTTGGCATTTTCCGGAGCCGTCTTTGCACAGGACGACGATTCGGATGAATGGATTGGCGGCGGCTCGGAGAGTCGCAGCAAACCAGCCGCATCCAGCTCCTACGACGGCGGAGATGACAGCGAATTTGCAAACGACGCAGATTATGCTCAGGCGTACGCCCGTTACAAGAACGAGGCGACGTCCAAGGCCGAAATCAACCGTCAGCGTACAGAAGGCTTCTCTCGAGCCATCATGCTCGGCGTGCGCGCACAGGGCGGCACGAACACGTTCTTCGGTAGCAATTCCGATGGATGGAGCCTGGGCTGGCAAGCAGGTGGCGGTCTGTTAGTCAAGATGCCCCTAGGCATCAAGGACCTGTTTATCGTCCCGGAACTCACGTTCAACTTCCGCCAATACCGCTACGAACAGAAAACGGACTACGGCACGAACGAGGCTTCCATCGACATCATGATGTTCGAAATCCCGATCATCGTGCGTTATGTCCTCGAAGACTACAACTTCTATCTCGGCCTTGGTCTCAACATCGGCCTCAAGCTCACGGGTTCTTCGGAATTCGACATGGGCCTCGACATTGGCAACGACAAGCACTACGAAAACACCATCGCCACGTCCGGCGTCGAAGTCGGCGGTGCGCTTGACTTGGGCTACATGTTCAGCCGCTACGTGCATTTCAACATTCGCGTGGTGCAGTGCTTCACGAGCCTGCTGAACCAAACACTTGTCGCACAGAAGGAATTCATGGATTCTACGTTCCTGACGTTCTACACAACGGCAGGCATCAGCATCTTCTTCTAAGCGAGAATGGCTGTTAAAGGCTACGTACACTCTTTCATCACCGGGGCCGCATCTGACGGTCCCGGTGTTCGTTTTGCGCTGTTCACCACGGGCTGCCCGTTCCGTTGCCTGTACTGCCACAATCCCGACACCTGGAACCTGCACGATGGCAACGAGACGGACTCAGACCATATCCTGGCCGAAATCGGGAAATATGCCGGATTCCTGCGCATGGCAGGCGGCCTCACCATCACGGGCGGGGAACCGCTAGTACAGGCTGACTTCGTTCACGACATCTTTACGCGGGCGAAGACGGAACTGGGTCTGCACACAGCGCTCGACACGCAGGGATTCCTCGCAGCGGGCCTTCCCGACGAATGGTTCGACTGCGTGGACCTCGTCCTGCTAGACATCAAGGAGATGAATCCTGAGACGCACCTGAAGCTTACCGGGAAGCCCCTCCAGCCCACATTGGACTTTGCCCAGAGGCTCGCCCGCATGGAAAAGCCCGTCTGGCTGCGTTACGTGCTCGTTCCGGGACTGACAGACAGCGACCAGGACCTGCAGGCCCTGGCCGACTTTATCGAGCCACTAAAGAACATCGAACGCGTCGACGTGCTCCCATTCCATAACATGGCCATCCACAAGTGGGACGACCTTAAGATTCCTTACACCCTCCGCGTCACGCCGAGCCCCACAAAAGAACAAGTGGAGCATGCCAGAGGCATACTCCACAAGTAAACCGCAGTGACGGCGCAGGCCGTTACTTTTGCTTGGGCCTCTTGTAGCCGAACGACTTGAGCAGTTCGTCCGAGGCGTAACGCTTGTGGCCGATTTCCTCGTCCGGGAGCTTGCAGCGCAATTCCGTCACCGACTTGACAGAAGTCTTGAAGACATATGCCCCGGTTCCAAACTTGCGACCGTCCGCAGTGTGCACGTCACCTTCCAGGTCGGGAGAGAGTTCGAAGAACATCTTCGACTGGCCAACTTCATCGACATAGTCCGGATCGTTGATTTCCTGTTTGAAGTGGTATTCGTTCAGGAAGCCGCCAAGGTTGGTGTAGATCCAGACGCTCACATGCAACGTCATCTTGTAAAGGTTCGCCGTCTTCATGTCGCCCTTGAATTCCTTACGGAATTCATCGGTACAGTAGTTATTGACATACTCGTCGACTGTCACCTTTTCACGGTCCCAACCGCCACCTGTTTCGAGCGCAATCAGGCCGTCGCGTTCCAGGAGGTCATCGAGCGTGCAAAGGCCGGCAGCAGGGTTCTCACCACAACGCGGCGAGACGAAATCGAAGGCGAGCGTCGGTCCGAGATGGCCTCCGTTCAAGCCGGCATAAGGTTCTTCACCGTCGGCTTCCTTCTTGCCGAACGAACCGCCGACAAGCACCTTGCTTTCCTTGTCCTTATAGGGGTTGTACAGGCTCACAGCAAAGGACTGGCCATCCTTCGGCGGATTGTCGCCATAGTACTTTTCGACAGAGTCCGCATTGATAATCGTGACCGGCTTGACAACGTGAACATTGACATCCTTCGGGCTCTTCATGACGACAAATATCGTGTCCGAAGCCTCGTTGCCCGCCTTGTCGCGATACGTACGGACAATGGTGTTCAGGCCGGATTTAAGGCCCTGGATTCCGAGGGTATCCTGCACTTCACCGTCAACCGTCCATACCACCGTGACACCGCGCGTACGCACGTAAGCCTTGTTCTCGGGAGAAGTAATCTTGACCACCGGGACCACCTTGTCCACGACGATGAAGATGTTCTTCGTTGCAACATTCCCGAACTTGTTCTTGTAGGTGTAGCTGACCTGGTAACCGTAGTTGCCTTCTTCGTTCTTGACGATTTCGCCGTCTTCGTCCACGGAGTAGCGCACACCCACATGGCCACCGAAATCGTCGTCGAAATCGTAAGAGTATTCGTAGGAACCACCGTATTCGTCCTTGACCAGTTTGCCGGTAGTCCCGTTCACCTTGTAAGAAACCGTGACGTCCCTGCCGCCGACAACCGTCTGGTACTCGACAGTCATCACAACGTCGCCGTCATCATTCTTGATTACATTACCCTTCTTGTCGGTGTTGTAGGAAACCTTCACGGTCTTGCCATCCACCTTCTTTTCAAAGGAGACAACATACGTATTGTTGTTGATCAGGTTCCGCGTCGTTTCGGCGGATTCCGCGTCGTCCATCGTAATGCTGTTCTTCTTCGACACCTTCTTGATATCCGAGAGCGAGCCCTTGATATTCAACAGGGAATCCAGACGCAGGTTCGTATTGAACGTGGAATCGGTACCGGTAGCCTTATCCTTGATATGGATACGTACCTCGTTCAATTCATGGTTCACGTAGAAGTTCGTATCGTTTTCGTCGACCTGTTCAACAATCGTCACGTTCGAAATGGCGGCCGTATCTTCGGCAGTCTTCGATATCGTCACCTTCGGGATAGAATTGTCCACAATGACGACAACGGAATCGCAACCCGGTTTATCCTTTGTCGGGTCGTCGTAACAGACCTTGACTATGTAGGTGCTGTCTTTCGGGAACTTCACCGTGGTATCCGGCTGGAGTTTCTTGTCGACCGTCCATTCGAAATCGATTTTCCTAGAGTTGGTAAAGATGGTATCGGGTTCAAGCCAGAGGGAATCCTCATCGCTTGCACGAGTAATCTTGACCTCGGGCACTTCGACGACATTCTGGACCTTGATGGTCACGTGCGCCGTATCGATGCTTCCATCGTCGCCTTCGACCGTCACGACCAACTCATACACCTCTTTGCTTTCGTAGTCAAGTGTATCGATAAGCGTAATTTTGCCGTCTTCCGAGACCTTGAACACCTTGGTCTGCGTGATGAGCGTAACCTTAGCCTTGTCGCCTTCGGGGTTGTCGATGACCAACTCGGCAAAAGTCGTATCCGGCTTGGCATCTTCGCGGATGACGATAGTCGTATCGTCAATCGTCGGGATTTCGCGGATATCATCAATCAAGATTTTCACAGTTGCCGTAGAAGAGGCGCCCTGGGAGTCGGTCACGGAAACCTTCAAATCGTAGCGGTTCTTGGTTTCGTAATCAAGATTTGCGCCGCTCTTCACGGTAATACGACCGGAAGATGTAATCTCGAATTCATTGGACTTCTCAGCGAGAGAGAATACCAACACGGAATCCGGGTCTTCGGCATCGTGAGCAACCACAGTCCCGACTTTGGTCTTTGCCGGAGAGTTCTCGGCTACATGGAACTCGGCAGGTTCCATTTCCGGGGCCTCGTTCACGTCATCCACGATAATCAGGAAGCGGGCCGTATCGGACAAGCTGTCCGTATCGGTCACGTAGATTTCCAAGATGTAGCTGGTCGTCGATTCGTAATCGAGCACGCCGCTCTTCTTCACGGTAATGCGGCCGGACGTCGAGACCTCGAACTCGTCCGACGTCCCGATGAGCGTGTAAGTCAAGAGGGAATCGGCGTCTTCCTGGTCCATGCCGATAGCCTTACCGACAAGCGTCTTGGCCACAGCCGTTTCGGCCACGTGGAAGGTGTCAGCCTCAAGAACAGGAGGCTCGGGCACATTCTCGACATTAATCTTCACCTTGCCAATGGAGGTCAATCCCTTAAGGTCGGCCACTTCCACCTGCAGCGTGTAAGACTTGGTGCGTTCGTAGTCAATGTTCGCGCCCTTCTTCACGGTGATAATACCATCTGTCGAGATGTCAAATTCCTTCGATGTTCCCACGAGGGCAAACGTCAGCTGAGAAGGAGCGTCTTCATCGTCGGTAGCCTGAATCTGGCCGACAAACGTGGATTCCGGAGAATTTTCCTTGACCACGAAGGAATCCGGAGCAATGACAGGCGCCTTGTTGACATCGTTCACGGTAATGAGCATCACCTCTTCGGCAACAAGCAACTTGCTCGGCACGCTGTAGTCAACAACTTGCACAGTCAAGGAGTAGTCGTTTGCGCCTGTGTTGCTATAAGTAAGCACTTCCTTCGTCGTAATTTCGCCCGTCAGGGAATCAATAGCGAACTTGGCCGTATCGCCGTCAATAGCGAAATACTTGTGCATCTTGAACGCCTTGGCCGTATCCAAATCGCCGTCCTTGACTGGGCTTCCGTTCAACACAGAGCCAGCAGGTTCCAGTTCGTCAATATCGAACTTCTGCTGCACAACCGTCGGCTTTTCGTTCACATCGTTGACATTGATGATGACGAGCATCGTATCGGCAGATTGCGGATCCCTATTGTCGGTCACGCGCACCTTCACCTGGTACACAGCCACCGACTCATAATCGAGCGAATCTTCCGCCACCTTGATTTCACCCGTCAGAGAGTCAATCTTGAAGAACTTCGTGGAATTCTTGGAAACGGGGATGAGCGAGTAGACAAGTGTATCCTTCTTCTTGATCAGGTTGTCCTCGTCCTTGGCATAGACGGAAACAGAACCCACGAGCGTTTCCACCGGAGAGTTTTCGTCGACGCCGACGGACACAGAGCTTGAGTCAAAGGTCGGAGGATCGTTCTTGTCGTTGATATGAACCTTGAGAACCGCGGTATCGGCGAGGTCAGGCGGGAAGCCCGCGTTCTTTCCATTATCCGTGGCAATCACATACATATAGTAGACGCTATCCTTTTCGTAGTTGAGGACAGAATCCTTGAGAGTGATTTCACCACAGAAATAGCCCTTATCACAAGTGGACGAAGAGGAAATCTTGAAGACGCTCGTAGCACCCGCCGTGGAATCCAGGAGCTTGTAGTTCATCTTTGTCCAGAGGTCTTCATCCGTAACCTTGACCTTACCGACAGATGTTCCGGTCGACGAGTTCTCGTCAATGTAAAGGTCGGCAGTCACGATATTCGGATACTCGTTCACGTCGTTAATCTTGATGGTCACATCGGCCGTATCGCTGGCAATTCCGTCCGTCACAGTGACTTTGAACGTGTAGAGGCTATCGGCTTCGTAATTGAGCTTCGCATTGCTCTTCACGACCACCTTAATTTCCCTGTCGGACACCTTCTGGAATTCGAACGGGACATCAGAACCGGACAGCACCATATTGAATGTCAGCTTATCCTTCAAGTCTTCGTCTTCAGCCTTGATCGTTCCAACAAGCGTTCCCGACTTAGAATTCTCATCGACATTAAAGTTGAAAGGCCTATTTTCGAGATAGGGAGGATCGTTCTCGTTGGTCACCACGATGGTCAACTTGGTCGTGGCAGAAAGGTCCTTCTTGTTATCAAAGAAGCTCTGTTTTGAACCATTGTCCTTCACCGTCACGACGACTTCGAACGTATGGCCGGCATAGGCCTGGCCCAGCATACCCGAAGTTGCCACCAAGACATAGCCCTTGTTACTCGCAGAGGTAATGCTGAACAATCCGGCCGCTTCAACCTTGTTCGAAGCATCCGTCACATCGTAAACCTTGCCAAGTGAATAAGTCAGGACCGTTGCAGGTTTGGCCTTGGTATCTTTATCCTTCGCATCAAAAATCCATACCGTATCACCGCCACTGTACTTCTCGTTGATTCGAGAGGTGTAGCTTGCCTTGTCGAAGGACGGGGCTTCGTTGATATCCTTGACATGGACCGTCAAGTTCGCCGTATCCTTAGCCGTGCCATCGTTCACAATGACATAGATATTGTAAAGGGTGTCCATCGTCTCGTAATCCAGTTCCTTACTGGTCTTGACGTAGGCACTATCCTTACCCGAAACCGGCACAATGTCGAACGGCAATGCCTTGCCATTCTTAGACGCCATGCTGAAAGTGAGAGAATGGTTCTTGTCCTGGTCGGTCGCCTTGAACCCAACCAGGAATTCACCGGCGCTCCCATGTTCCTTGACATTCACGTCCGCAGCATCCGGGCCAATGACAGGAGGATCGTTCTTGTCGTTGATCTTAATCGTCACGACAGCTGTATCCGACATGTCCGGCGGGAAGCCCGCGTTCTCTCCGTTATCTGTCGCAATCACATACATGTAGTAGGTTGCGGTCTTTTCAAAGTCCAGCACGGAATCCTTGAGCTTGATGTCCCCGCAGAAATACCCATTGTCGCAACTGGACGCCGGAGTAATCGTGAACACGTTGGCAATGTTCTTCGTGGAATCCTTGAGCGCATACTTCATGACCGTCCAGGTATCCACGTCCTTCACCTTGACCGTGCCCACCGTTTTTCCCTTGGGGGAATTTTCATCCACATTGAACGTGTAGTCGGCGATGACGGGCTTTTCGTTCACATCGTTAATCTTGACCACCACATCGGCAGTATCACTAGCCACACCGTCCGTCACGCGCACTTTGAACGAGTAGGAATTTTTCGTCTCGAAATCGAGAGCCCCGTTCACGGACAGTTTGTACTCGCCCTTTTTCACGGTCGCAATAGTGAACGGAATCGAAGAAGTGATAATGCTGAGAGCCATACCGTCTTCTTCATCTTCATCCGTGACCTTGATGCTGCCGAAGCGCGTATTAAGCGGAGTATTTTCATTGACGTTGAACGTGTATTTTTTCTTGTCAAAGACCGGAGGATCGTTGACATTCCCGATGTGGACGGCCACCTTGATGTTTCTGGAAAGGTTCTTCTTGTTCACGGAGAAGTTCTGTTCTTTACCGTTATCCGTAACCTTGACCGTCACCTCATAATCGTGGTTCGCATAAGATTGACCCAACATTCCGCTGATGGAAGGATCTACGTTAATTTCTCCAGTCGAAGAATTGACGGTGAACAAGCCCGTTACTGCAGTGGAACCATTCGTCACGTCGTTAACACCCACCAAAGAATACGTAAGCACGGTCTTCGGGGTAGCCTTGGTGTCCTTATCCGCTGCAGTCACCTGGCCAACCAGATCGCCACCCTTGTATTTCTCGTTGATGGAGAATTCATAACTGGACTGCGCAAAAGTCGGGGTTTCGTTCACGTCCAGAATGTTGATTGTGAGCATTGACGTAGCACTGCCACCAGCTCCATCATCGGCAATAATGCGGAGATTGTACACCGTCGGCTGGGTTTCGTAGTTAATGCTCACCACCTTGATATAGGCGCTATCGCTGTCTGTCAGCGCGACAAGCGTAAACGGAAGCGACGTAGCGCCATCCGCAGATTCCATACGGAACGTCACATGCTGGCCAGCATCTTCGTCGGTCGCCTTGTACCCGATAAAGACGGAATCCTTAGGAGCGTGTTCACGTACAGAAATTGTGGTATCCCCACGCAGAATCACCGGCGGATCGTTCTGGTCTTGAACATCGACATGCACCACGACCGTATCGGTAAGCTTCTTCGAGCGGTCGCCCGGCACACCGTTGTCGGTCACGATGATTCTCATTTCATATGTCTTTTGCTTTTCGTAATCCAGCGTAGCCGCTTTCACCGTGATAGCACCGTTCTTGGAGTTAATCTGGAACACGCTGGATGGATTCCCGGAAATGTTTTCGAGCTTGTATGTGAGGGTGTTCCCGAGATCTCGGTTCGAATCAACGCTATCCTGGGCTGTAATCGTGCCGACTTTAACCCCGATCGCGGAATTTTCCTTAACCGTCAAATGCAATTTCGAATCCGACGACACCGCGTTCGTGATTTCAGGCTTGTCGTTGACCGGCTTCACCGCGATAGTCATCGTGAATGTTTTTTTAGAGAGTTCACCATAATTATCGGCAATCCTATATGTGAATGTCGAATACTTGAATTCTGGATTCGTCGAAGAAGTATCACCAAATTCGTTCAAACCGCTCACGTAGGTCAACTTTCCGGCTTTGATGTCCGCAGAGCTAATGACGCTTCCCGCACCGACAGCCGCCGCTCCATTTTTGAGAGAGCCCTTCGTGGGGGCACTTACAATCTGGACACTGTAGTCCGTCATCGGGGTAAGCACCTCATTAGTGATATTGCTCGTCGCCTTGTAGTAAGCCGGGAACGATTTAATATTGAAGGGAACATCCTCATACCCGATGGAATCAAGCGGATTGCTTGAAATGGTCGAATCCTTGCCACTAGGTTCGCTGTCATTGTCCTCGATGTAGATTTTGAAGTCTCCGGAACGGGCTCCATTCTCCAAGACACCACCGGTAATGTCCAAAATCCGCAGATAGAAAAACTCTGTATTTTCAGCCAGAGCATCGTCCGTAGCGGTTAAGGTAATCGGGGCTTCCAAAGATTTTCCATCAGATTTGAATGTAGCCGGCTTAGAGCCATTATTAGAGCACAGCGGGACTCCACTTGTATTGAGGTCGGCCTGTGCAGCAGCCGTAATGACAGAACCCGTCTTCCCTGTTTTTCCCTGGTTCACATTCGCGCTTGCATCAAAGGCAATGCAATACTTAATCGTCACCGGGACCGAGGGCGCCTTGTCCAACTGGACATTCAATGTTTCGCCCGTTTTTCCTTCATGGATGCTTCCCGAAGCCAAGGCCGTGGAATTGATTACCGGAGGATCGAAAGGCACATAACGGAACTGGTCAGCCTTGAAATCCGAATTGATGTAGATACTTTTTGCAATCAACTGGCCAGCAAAACTCATGTGCTGCTGGATTCTAATATCCGATGAAGAAATGAGCGTTCCCTGCATAATTCTATTCTCGCCCGCAGGAAAGGACACCCCATTTTTGAAATAAACAAGAAGATCGCCATTATATTTATCATTCGACGCCGCATCAGAAGGACCTACATCCCAGGCGTTGTTTTTCCATTGAGACGCATTCTTCGCATAAATGACTTTAAAAGAAGTCTTACTGGACAATTCTACATTACCCATAATAAAAATACGGGTCGGACGACCGCCTGGGGGCATCGCCACATAAAGGCTTGCATCATTTGAGAGTGTCAAACTAGATATATTGACATCATAAGCGGTAGAACCAGACGGCACATGAATAAAGAGACTATTACTACTACCATTACGAGTAATCGCTCCAAGCGAAGCGCTATACGTATGAGAACCGACCGTCGGTAAAGAAAGATCTGAATCTACCGGCGGAACGATTGCACAAGAATCAACAGCATTTCCATGATTTAAACTGATATGCGAGCTCATGCTCGTAACACAATATGGTCCATAAAAATAGTTGCTATGGCGACTATTATCTGCGATTGTAAATGTTGCAAAGCGGAACGGTCCCGTTATAATCGTATCACTTCCATTTGCATTCGTGAAATTTCCGGCAAAAAGAAGCGGGCCACCCAAAGAGTGCTGATCGTTTATAAATTGGAGGCCGCCTTTTGGGGAACCCACAAAACCAACCGTATCGGTTATATGGACGTCCGATTCAAAAGTAATTGCCGGTGTATTTGCGCCACTTCCTTCCGCCCACAGTTTGTACTTCATGAGCTTGTCCCACTTGGCAGCATCAGCACCGGAGCTTCCGAATGAGAACGGAGCCACCGGCACACTCGCGGCCATGGCATAAGCAAGCAAACCCGAAATGGATAGTAATATCAAAGCCCGATGCATTTTAGATGCGACTCTGGACATTCTCAGCATACGTTCTCCTGTGTTTCCCAAACATCTCCCCCTTTACCAGGATATAAGGCAACGCAAATATACAAACAAAAGCGGTTCCAAAAAAAGGAACCGCTTCAATTTTTGGGGTAAAAGGCCCCACATACTAATAAATAAACAACATTTCGCGGTATTTCGGCAGCGGCCAAAGTTCGTCGGGCACAATCTTCTCGAGGCAATCCACCACCTTGCGGAGGTCCGCAATGGCCGAAATGATGCCCTCATGTTCACCATCCAGGGCCGTTTCTACAGCAGAAACGGCATCCATGAGCTTGCTGCAGCCCTCGCCCAGCGACTTCGCGTAGCCGTCCAGGCCGGGGAAACCCTGGTTCAGGGCCATCTCGTTCGTCCTGAGCGCACCGGAATAGGCCTCGACCACCTTCGGCAAGATGACGTTCTTGGCAAGGTCGCGGGCAATTTCGCCCTCGATGTGGATGCGCTTGTGGTAATCCTCGACGTTCACCTCGTAGCGGGAACGCATCTCGGCACGGTTCATCACCCCGTACTTCTCGAACAGGGCAATGTTTTCGTCCTTGACGAGCGCCTTGAGGGCTTCCATGGAGGTGCGGATGTTCGGGAGGCCGCGGCGTTCCGCTTCCTTCACCCATTCGTCGGTATAGCCGTTGCCGTTGTAAAGGATACGCTTGTGTTCCTTCACAATCTTTTGCAGCAGCTTCTGGAGGCCCGTGTGGAAGTTCTTCTCGTCGAGCTTTTCGAGTTGTTCGGCAATCATGTCGAAAGCTTCGGCCACAATCGTGTTGAGCACGACGTTCGGCTCGGAACAGCTCTGGCTGGAACCAGGCGCGCGGAATTCGAACTTGTTGCCGGTAAACGCAAACGGCGAAGTACGGTTACGGTCGGTGGCGTCGCGCGGGAGCGGTGGCAGCATGTCGGAGCCGAGCTTCATGGCACCGGCTTGCTTGCTGGACTTGGGCACGCCTTGCTCGATTTGGTCAATCACGTCCATCAGCTGGTCGCCCAGGTAGATGGAGATGATGGCCGGAGGAGCCTCGTGCGCACCGAGACGGTGGTCGTTGCCCGCGCCGGCACAGGTCATGCGGAGCAAGTCGGCATGGGTATCCACGGCGTAAATGATGGCGCACAGCGTCGTGAGGAACACGGCGTTCTGGTGCGGATCCTTGCCCGGATTGAGCAGGTTGCCCTTGCCGTAAGAAAGGCTCCAGTTGTTGTGCTTGCCCGAACCATTCACACCGGCAAACGGCTTTTCGTGCAGCAGGCACACGAGCCCGTAACGGTCGGCCACGTTGCGGAGCGTTTCCATGATCATCATGTTGTGGTCGCAAGCGAGGTTCACGTCCTCGAAAATCGGGGCGAGTTCGAACTGCGCGGGGGCGACTTCGTTATGGCGGGTCTTGGCCGGGATACCGAGGCGCCACAGTTCCTTCTCCACATCGTTCATGAAGTTGAGGATGCGGCTCGGGATGCTTCCAAAGTAGTGGTCGTTCATCTGTTGGTGCTTCGCGGGAGTGGCGCCAAAGATGGTGCGGCCGGCCTGGTACAAGTCAGGGCGTTGCAGGTAGAAGCGCTTGTCGATGAGGAAGTATTCCTGTTCGGCACCAAGCGTGACGGTCGTCTTCTTGGGGCCCGCCTTGAAACAGGTCATGAGGCGGCGAGTGGACTTGGAAAGCGCCTGGAGGCTACGGAGCAGCGGGGTCTTCTTGTCCAAGGCCTCGCCGGTGTAGCTGCAGAACGCCGTCGGGATGCAAAGCGTGGCTCCGTTGCCGTGGCGTTTGATGAATGCCGGGCTCGTCGGGTCCCAGGCGGTGTAGCCGCGGGCTTCGAACGTAGAGCGAAGGCCGCCGCTCGGGAAGCTGGAGGCGTCGGGCTCACCCACGATGAGGTTCTTGCCGCTGAGCGCCATGATGGCCTTGCAGCCGCTCGGTTCAAGGAAGCTGTCGTGCTTTTCGGCGGTAGAGCCGGTCAGCGGCTGGAACCAGTGCGTAAAGTGCGTGGCTCCGCGGTCCATGGCCCACTTCTTCATGGCGTGGGCGACATCGCCAGCGATGTTCGGGTCGAGGGCGACCCCTTCGTCGATCGTAGCGAGGAGCTTTTCGCAGATATCCTTCGGCAGGTAGCTGCGCATGGTGTCGGCGTTGAAAACGTCTTCACCGTAAAAGTCGATGTTGACCGGTTCGGCTGGTTTTACCGGCGCCGGAGTGGCAGTAGCAATGTCGTAAATAGCTTTTGTGCGGTTCATGAAAGGAAAAATAGAAATGAAAACGACCCCTCCGCAGGGAAAAAACGCCTCTTTTTCGCCTTTTTTCTTTACATTTATGTAAAAAATCAATGAATTTTACACAAATGTAACACACAGAAGCAAAAAGATGCTATTTTATAGGCATCAATTCTCTCCTAGATAGCCTCTTCCGGTAACGGAGAGGCAAAGACCATTCCGGGCGGGGTCTCTCCGCCCGGAACGGTTTTTCAGAGGAAACAGTGCAAGTCCAGGATATCGAAACCGAAGCTTTGAGCGAAATTGAGCAAGCCCTCCGTCAAAAACGGGCCAAGCCGGAGCTTTTTGCCCAAATTCGCGATATCCTCACCGGAAAGTTCGCAGAAATCGGCCAGGAATACCAATCCATCAACGACAAACTGCGCGACCTCATCGAAGAAAAGCCCGGCGAGCTCATCGGCAACTCCCGCGAAATGCGCGAGGTTTCAAAGCGCGTCCGCCACATCGCGAACTCCGAAGCGACCGTCCTCATCCGCGGGAAAACCGGGACAGGCAAGGAGCACGCGGCCCGCAGCATCCACCTGCTTTCCGACCGCAAGGACAAGCCTTTCGTCCTGATGAACTGCGACTCGCTGAACGACGACCCGGGAGCGAACAATTTCGAGAGCGAACTCTTCGGCTACGAGCGCGGCGCCTTCGCCGGAGCGACCAGCAGGCATATCGGCAAAGCGGAACATGCGCGCGAAGGCACCCTCTTTCTGGACGAAATCGGCAAGCTCGGGCGGGCGGCACAGGCAAGGCTTTTGCAGTTCGTCCAAGAACGCGGTTTCTGCCGTCTGGGCAGCAACATCTACCAGCGCTGCAACGCACGCATCATCGCATCGACCAGCATGAACCTGGAACAGATGCTGCAAGAAGGGACCTTCCGCGAAGACCTATACTACCGCCTGAACATTTTCCAAATAAACTTGCCGGACCTCGCCCAGCGCAAAACCGACATATTGCTGCTCGCCGACCATTTTATCGAGAAAATGAACCTCAAGTACGGCAAGGGGATCCTGCGCCTGAGCTCCCCCGCCATCGACATGCTCATGAGTTACCACTGGCCCGGCAACGTGCGGGAACTCGAAAACTGCATCGAGCACGCCTGCCTCGCCACCACCGACACCTGCATCAACGCGCACGACCTGCCGCCGACACTGCAGACGGGCAGCGCGAGCAACACGGCCCTCATCCGCAACGACAAGACGCCCCTCGCAACCATTCTCGACAACTTTGAGCGCGAAATATTGAACGAAGCGCTCAAGCGCAACGACGGCAACCTGAGCGCCGCCGGCCGCGAACTCTCCGTGAGCCCGCGAATGATGCATTACAAGGTAAAACGGCTGGGAATCGCTTAAGATTTTTCCAAGCCTTTTTTTATTATTGTAATATGAACATCCTCGTCTACTTCCTGTTTGCCCTTTCCGGGTTCGCGGGCCTCATTTACGAAGGCTCGTGGGCACGCTACCTCAAACTCTTCCTCGGACATTCGAGCTACGGGCAGGTGCTTACGCTCTGCATCTACATGGGTGGCCTTGCCATCGGTAGCTTTGTCGCAGGCAAGCTGGTCGAAAAAATCAAGCGCCCGCTGTTGGGCTATGCCGCCGTGGAACTGGCTATCGGTATCGGCGGCGTGGCGTACCACCCGCTGTACAACTGGCTCACGGGGATTTTCTACGATTCCTCTTTTGTGGCGGGGCTGAGTTCCCGCGGTGCCGAAGTCGTGAAGGTCGTCCTTGCGACAGGCAGCACGCTCCCCATCGCGATTGCAGTCGGCATGACGTTCCCCTTCATTGCAGCCGGTCTCATGCGCAAGAGCGGTGCCGAAGTCTCGCTCCCGATGCTCTACTTTACGAACAGCTTGGGTTCCGCCATCGGCATCTTGTTTACGAGCTACACGCTCATCCCCGTTTTCGGTAACCACGTGACGCTCTGCGTCGCCGCTTCCATCAACTTCTTGCTCGCAACAATCTTTGGTGTTATCGGCCTCTGGACATCGCCGGTTCGTGACGAGGACGATGTCGAAGAAACCGCCGAAGAAACCCATGTCGACCCCAAGTTACCGATGCCGCCCAAGAGCACCTGGTTCTGGATTGCAGCCATTACCGGCCTTACCTCCTTTGTCTACGAGATTGTCTGGATCCGTTTGCTCAGCCTGCTCATGGGTTCTTCGAGCCACAGCTTCGACCAGATGCTTTCGGCCTTTATTCTCGGGCTTTCCATCGGCAGCGCGGTCAGTGGCAAACTGTTGAAAAAAGATTCGCTGGTAGTGCTTTCGCTCGCCCAGATTTTCATGGCGTTCTTCGCGCTGTGTACACTCTATTTCCATCAGCCGTTCTGGATGATGATGAACGAGGCGAACCAGATATTCAATTCCACGAATGACGGCTACGTGTGCTGGAGCATATTCAAGTATGTGCTGTCCCTCCTGTGGATGGTGCCGACGAGTTTCTTTGCCGGCATGACGCTCCCGCTCATTACGATTATCCTCACACGCGCATTCAAGTCCGAAGCCCCGATCGGCAAGGTCTATGGCTGGAACACGCTCGGCTCCATTATCGGTTCTGCTGGCGGTGGCTTGTTGCTGTTGCCGTTCTTGCAGCTCAAGGGCGCTCTGGTATTTGCCGCCGTTCTCGACTTCGCTATTGGATTTATCCTGTTGGCCATCTACCGCAAACGCTTCCGCCGCAGCCCCATGTTCTACGTGATTGGCGGCGTGATGATTCTCCCCTCGTTCTTCATGGGATTCGACCCCTCACTAGTCACTTCCGGTGCATTCCGCGCTTACAAGGATTTGCACCCGGACGAAAAGATTATCGTGCGTGACGGCAAGACGGCAACCATCAGCTTCCACGAATCGAATGTTCATTACTACATCAAGACGAACGGCAAAGCCGACGCGAGCATGAGCAAGGACAGGAACCACCCCATCGAAGGCGACGAACTCACGCAGGCGGCAACCGCGTTTATGCCGATGGCCGTGATGTCGAAACCTTACGATGCCGCCATGGTGGGTTTTGGCAGCGGCATGGGCGCACATTACCTGCTTTCTGACCCGCTGCTCAAGGACTTCGACTGCGTTGAAATCGAAGAAGAGATGATGAACCTCGCGAAGGGATTCTACCCGTGGAACTCCCGCGGCTACGACGACCCGCGCACGCATATCTACATCGACGACGCGAACACGTTCTTCCTCACGAACCGCCGCCAGTACGACCTCATCGTGAGCGTTCCCTCGAACCCGTGGGTCAGCGGCGTTGCAAGCCTGTTCAGCCACGAATTCTACGCCAAGATGCGCCGCTACATGAAGCCGGGCGGACTCTGGGTGCAGTGGATTCAGACATACGAATTCAACGACCAGCTGTTCCTGAACATTCTCAAGGCGCTTGACGTGGTGTTCCCCTACGTGAGCCTGTACAAGGCGCCGGAAGAACCCGACATCATCATTATCGCAAGTGACCAGCCCGTCATCCAGAAGTCCATAGACCGCTTCAAGACAGACCCAGTGCTCGTGAAGGAATTCGAACGCATCCATCGTGACCCCGAATTCTTTGGCGAAAGGAACTTCCTGTTCACCTCGAAGATGGTGTCTTCGTTGCTGGACGGCGTGGAACCCAACAGCACGTTCATCCCGATGGTCGACAACAAGGCCGAAGAAGCGCGATTCATCCACTCCAATGCACACATTGTGCAGGTGTTCGACTCCTGCGAAATCTGCTGGCCCGAATACCTGGATTCTGCGGACTACGCGCTGCGCCGCCCCGACCGCGTGAAAGCGCTTATGGATGGCTCGCACGACCCGTTCATCGAACGCGCCTTGCTCGGCTACCTGAACAGCATCGACACGACCGTGCAGGAAGTCTCTCCCGAATGGAAAAAGTTCCGCATGCAGTACATCGAGTGGGTGCGTGGAGTTCCGTTCGAAGCCCGCGACACCAACGAAATCTATGCGAAGGTCCGCGAGCTGGTCAACCTAGGGCGCTTCCCGGCATCGTTCACGGACGAGTTCAACATCACCGAAGTGGCCCGCACCAAGGATTACGAAACCGCGGCAAACCTCGTCGCCGATTTCTATGAAAAGTACGAAGTCAAGGACATGGACGAATTCTTCCTGCGTAACGCCATCCTGATTGCGTTCCTCGCAAGGGAGCCGGAACTGGCGAACGTGCTGTACAAGGAAGCCATCTACAAGCACGAAAGCTTCTTCCCGGTCGAGAAACTCCTGATATCGAAGGAAATCAAGAAGCTCCGCCGAGCCATTGCGATGGAAAAGAAATAGCTGTGAGCGGTGAGCGATGAGGTATGAGGTGCCGACCTCGTACCTACTACCGCTTTGTTCAAAATGAACGTATATTTATTGTATGCGTTATCTTTTCTTTCTTTGTATATTATTTTGGTTTTCAGGGGCTTCTGCTACTAATTGCAGTTCGTATCCCCATGGAATGCAAAATGTGATAGAAGGCGATACCGTAAGTAAACTTTTAAAGAACACCATAAACATTTCTGGAACCGTTGTTAACCCTGATGTAGATTACATAACTAGTGCAGCATGTTGGATAAGCGCAGGACCTCGTTGTATTGCTTCTGTAACAACGGAAAAATATTCTCGCAAAATGGTATTAGACCACGATACCGTAACCATAAGCTCAAATGCAAGGGTTGCTGCATTGCGTAACTTTAAGATTGATTCCGATGAAATAAACGCAATGTACAATGCGGTAGACTCATCATGGATTATCTACCCTGAAGAACTCAATCTACAGGAAGGAGATTCGCTTTACATTAAAGACTATTCTGCAATATATTCTTTTTTATTTAGCGAAAGTACACATTGTGACGGCCCCGCCTACATTGACGCCACCGGCGAATACTTCGTCAACCCGACAGAAGATATTTTGGCAATGCCGCGTTCCCGCGTTTTGAAGGTTGAAAAGCCCAAAATTCACAACCGCGACGCCGGCGGCCGCTGCATAAACGACAAGAAAAGGAATGTGATTAAATATTAGGTTCGAGGCGCAGCGACCTCACTGCTTTCCAGTTTCTTTCGGTTTGATTCTTGCGCTTAGATAGCTGAGCACCAGGTTCTGCCACACCACGTAACACGTAGGCGCAAGCGCCACGACGGGGCCTGCGTACAAGGTCGCAATCCAGATGACGAGCGTCGTGTTTTTCTGGCCCATGCTCTGCGCACTTTCAATCGGGCGGCGGTTCCTTTCGACATACCAACCGAGGGCGTAAAGAAGAATGCAAAGAATCAGCGAAATGCCCGCCATCATCGGAAGCTTTCCGCTATTCCACAGTTCCATGAATCCCATCTCGCGGATATCGTAACTCGCCTTTGCAAGAATCACGAACACGGAAAAGGTCCAGATGAACATCGTGTATTTCTGGAATTTGGCGGCGCGGTCAGCAAGTTCCGGGTAGAATGCCCGGAGGCCCAGCGCAAAAGCAAGCGGGATGCTGATAATCGGCTGGATGGTATTGAAAATCTTCATCGCTATTTCGGACAAGCTCGCGTCGGTACCCGTGAGGTACCCAAAGACAATGGGAATCGAAAAGCAAGCGATCAGGTTTCCGCTCAAAAAGATCTTTAAGGCAAGCGAAGCCGAGCCGCCGAGCATCTTTGCCATCGCAGGGGCGGCATTCGCAGGCGGGCAGAGCGCGATGATGGCTCCGCCGAGCAGCACCTCGCGAGGAAGGCCGAACAGTTCAACGACTCCCGCAAGGATGGCGACCAGCAAGAGGCTCACCACAAGCGCGCGAATTTCAATCTTGAAGGTGTACCCGTGCGTCTGCGGAGGAATCTTGGTGACAAATGTCAGGAACATCATCGAACCAATCAAGAACGGCATCATGGGCGAAAGCACATGGGCCTGCGGAAAGACTATACCTAGCAGGATAGCAAGCGGCATCAATATGGCGCGCAAGTTTTTCATAGCGAGACGAAATTTAGAAAAAAGAAGGGACGGGCTACGCCAACGTCTTAGTTCGCCCGCTTGTCCTTCCACGCAAAGAAATTGGCCAGCACCGTTCCGCTGATGGAATGGTACGCGCAGCTCAGCGCACACGGGACCACGCAAAGCACCGCTTCGGGATGCGCGGCCACATTCTCGGGATTAGCAAAGAATCCCGCAGCAAGCACAGTCGCCATGCCGGCATTCTGCACACCCACCTCGATAGCGATGGTGCGCTTTTTCGCCGTATTGAACTTGAACACGCGGCCCACGCTATAACCCAGAATATAGCCCAAGGCGTTATGGCAGAACACCACCGCGAGCACAAGGAAGATGAGCCCAAGGCCGTTCGTCAAGAGTTGCGGGCGCACAGTCACCACGACTCCGCCCACAATCAGCATAAGTCCTATGACGCTTACGGCAGGCATGCTGGACTGGATTTCCTTGAAGACGGTACGGTGCCCCAGGAAGTAGTTGAGCAAGAAACCAACAGTCACGGGGAGAATGGTTACGTACAAAATATTCAAGAACATCCCGAGCGCATTCACGTTGATGCTCGTGTCCGCAAGCCACAGCACCAGAAGCGGGGTCATGATAGGCGCAAGCAGAGTCGAAACGGTCGTCATGCCCACAGAATACGCCACGTCGCCTTTTGCAAGGAAGCTCATGATATTGCTCGAAACACCGCCGGGGCAGCACCCCACGAGAATGATGCCCACAGCAAGATAGGGATCGAGTCCGAAGGCCTTCGTGAGCGTAAACGCCACCAACGGCATGATGGTGTACTGAGCCGCAGCGCCGAGCAAAATGTCGAGCGGACGTTTGAACAGAATCTTGAAATCCTGGACCGAGAGGGTGAGCCCCATGCTCAGCATGATGATACCGAGGATTACCGAGGAAACATTTCCATGGACCCAGCCAAATGCAATGGGAAGGAAGAAGGCTACGATTGCGCTTGCGATGACAAATGGAGAAGCGTACGAAGAAAGAGCGTGGCACACGGCCCGAATTATCTTGAACATGTACAAAATATAAGAAAGTTCCTATATTTGCACCTATGCTACGTTCGAAGTACCAAGCGTTCACGGACACAACTTCCGAGAATGTCTTCAAGGCAAAAAAACAGGCGAACCCCCTCACGCTGGTCGTGCTGGGCTATATGCTCATCATAGCGGCCGGGGCTGTACTTCTCCGGTTGCCAGTCTCCACGCGCGAACCCATCGACTTTTTGCAGGCGCTCTTCACGGCGACATCGGCCGTGTGCGTTACCGGACTATCCGTCATCGACATCAGTACCACGTTCACAGGGTTCGGGTACTGGGTACTCGTCGTCCTGATGCAGCTCGGCGGCCTGGGTATCATGACCGTATCTACGGTGCTCATTTTGCTTGCCGGCATGCACCCGGGATTCAACCACCAGTCCGTACTGCTTTCGAACTTCACGCAGGAAGGTAACGTCGACGCGAAGCGCATCCTCATGGCGGTGCTTCCCTTTACCTTCATCCTCGAAGCCATCGGTGGCGTCGTCTACTTTACGCAGTTCAGCAACATGGAACTGTACGACCGCATTTTCTGCTCCCTGTTCCAGGCGGTCAGTTCTTTCTGTAACGTCGGGTTCACCCTGTTCCCCGATTCGCTCGTGCAATTCCAGCTCAACCCCGTCATGAACATCACGACCTGCGTCCTCGCACTCGCGGGCGGGTTCGGCTTCCTCGCTATCACCGAACTGCAGTACGCCTTCGACTTCAAGCGTCGCCGGTTCCGCAAGATTTCTCTACATACACGCATCGCGACCTTCTGCACGTTAGTCATCGTCGCGGCAAGCATCGTCGCCTTCATGCTTACCGAATGGGGCAACACCCTCAACGGACTCTCTTTCTTCGACAAACTTCAGACCACGTTCTTCATGGCCTTCACGAGCCGTACCGCAGGACTTAATACTGTGGACACCCCGGCCCTCTGCGCCAGTTCCCTGTTCTTCTTTATCATCATCATGTTCATCGGGGCCAACCCCGGTAGCTGCGGCGGCGGCATCAAGGTCACCACGGCGGCGGTCATCGGGTTGCTCGGCTTCAATAGGCTGCTCGGCCGCGAAAAGACCCAGGTCATGGGCCGCACCATTCCCGAAACCACAGTCGACAAGGCCGTGCGAATCTTCGTCGTGGCCATCGTGGTCATAGCACTTGCGACCATGGTGCTGCTCTGCACCGAAATCCCCGCAGGAGTGGGTTTCAACGAGAACGGCACGCCCTTCCTCAAGGTTTTGTTCGAAGTAGTGAGCGCCTACAGCACGTGCGGGCTTTCCATGGGCCTCACGGGCGAACTTTCCACGGTGGGGCGCATTGTCATCTGCTGCGTGATGTTTATCGGACGTATGGGACCGTTGTTCCTCATCTCGGCGGTCGCCGGACGGGTCAAGAACACCACCTGGTTCGCCGAAGAAGATATAATGGTCGGCTAATTAGACGAAAGAACGCCGCTCCGCGGCTACAGACGAAAGACGAAAGATTAATTTCGTTCCACCTCACTTTTTTTTCAGAGTCTCTCTCGTCTCCTCATAGAGGATAACTCTACTAAGGTGCTAAAGCACCAAGTATCGTTTATCTCGTCTCTCGTCTCTCGTCTAAAAATCTATCTTTCATCCCATGGCATCAAAGCAATACATCATTATCGGTCTTGGCAACTCTGCCATCTTCCTCGCCCGTCACCTGACGAGCCTCGGGCACGATGTGCTCGTGGTGGACAACCATCCCGAAAAGGTGCAAGACATTTCGAGCACCGTGTCACAGGCCATGGTCGCCGACTCTACCCGCAAAAAGCAGCTCGCGAGCATCCCGCTCCAGAAGGCGGATTCCGTCATCGTCTGTATCGGCGAAAACCTGGAAGCAAGCCTGCTTACCGTGCTGAACTTGAAGGAACTCGGCGTCAAGCATATCATCGCGAAGTCCAGTAGCGCCGCCCACTCGAGCATTCTCGAAAAGCTCGGCGTCTCGGATATTTTCCACCCGGAACGCGACTCGGCCATCGCGCTTGCCGAACGCCTGAACCGTCCGAACATGCTCGACTTCTTGCCGTTCATGGAAGGCTTCTCTATCGTCGAGGTGGTGTGCCCCAGGGACTTCATTGGCAAGACACTTAAGGACCTGAACATCACCCACAAATACGGAGTGCAGGTCATCGCCATCCGCGACCCGCAGGAACCGACCCCCAAGATCGGTAACCTCGCCGACATCGTGCTTCAGGAAGACGACGTGCTCTTCCTCATCGGTCCGAACGACGCCCTCGACAAGTTCAAGAGCTAGTCGCAAAAGCGAATTTCAAAAGCGAACGGACGCCCCTTTGGTTCTAATGGGCGCCCGTTTTTACATCCAGTTTTTCACAAACCTCCCGAACGGGAGGCCTTTTTATGCGAATCGCTTGTGCAGGACCTTGATTTCCTGGATAAACGAAAGGTCCAGCATGCTGATGGAATCTTCCTTGCTCTTCTGGATTTCCACGATGAAGGGGGCCTTAGCCAGGTGCAAGGAGTGCACCGAGAACACGATTTCCTCCTGCTGGGCCAAGCGCTTGTTCGGGTCCTTGATCTGGGCGGCCAGAAGCGTACCCACGGTTTTCGCATAGCGCAGCACTTTCACGAGGTCGAACGTGTTCAGTTTCTGGTAGAGGCTGCCGTACTTCGTGGAGTTCATCGTCGTCTGCAGCGAATCGCTGTCGGCGGATTCCTTCAAGTCGTAGTCGGGCTTGCCCGCCTTGGGCCAGGCCACCGCGAATTCCTTGCGCCATTCCTCGTCGGAGACAGGCTTGCGGTTATCGGCCGAGCGATTCACAAACGGACAGTAGCCGAAGTTCTCGAGGATGTCAAAGGCATAGCGTTCCTTTTCGGGATTCAGGATGAACCCATAATTCGGCACATACTCCTCTACGCATTCCATGAACTGCACAAAGTTCGAAAGCTCCGAAAGAATCTGCTTGTTGTCGATCTTCATCAAGCGAACGGAACGGACACGGACTCCATAGAACGAGGTGTTCCATTCCTCGAGGGTCGAAAGCACGTTCGCAGGCGGCTTAATCCAGTTGCAGAAATGCTCCACTTCGGATTCGGGCATGCCACTCTTGAGGCCTTCAAGATAAACTTCCTTGGCCAGGGTAAAGCAAAGCATGGACTCGTCGTTCTTGACATTGGCAAGGCAGGCGAGCGTAAACAGCACGCGGGGCGACGTCTCGACGGAAACAACCACGTCGAAGTTCGGGAGAGCCGAGATGCTCGGCTGCGGAAGCTGCACCGACGTGGGGGAAAGCCATTCCTTGCCGTTCGTGCCCAGCAGCACGGTGGACACCTTCCCCTGCGCCATGCGGAAGTCCACAAGGCCGAGGAGCCAAAGTTCACGGAGCGGACGCGGCAGGTATTCCCAGGGGAGCACCTTGTTGCGTTCAAGAATCCTGTACGACGGATCCATCACCCAGAAAAGGAATGCCGCCTCGGAAACGCTGCGACCGTTGTTCAAGGAGCGGAGAAGTTGTTCAAGATGGCCACGATCTCCGTGGAAGCGGCGGTTAAGCCACCAGTTCAAGATGTCCTGATGCAGGCGGAACCCGTTCTTGCGCAAGAATTCGAGTGCATGTTCCGACGGAACGACATAGGCGTCGTCCTGTTCCAGCCAGCCGTTCTGCGTGAGGAAGGAGAAGATGAGCATAAGCTCGTTCTCGGCGGCCTTTTCGCTCAATCTGCGGGACATAGAGAACGCCTCGATGCAAAGCATGCGCCCACGACGGTGCAGCGAGCCATTCGTATTCACGCGCAATTCCCTGCGCTGGGCAAGAGAAAGGACGAAGCAGACATGCCAGTCCAACATGCGACCAAACGAAACCACAGGCGACGTGGAGTCGAACTCTACGGACTCATCAATCTCGAAACAGCCGACAAAGTTAGAAAAGCCCTGGTACACCGGCGTCGTGGACGCAGAACGCCACAACACGAATTCACGGCACATGGAGAGCAAGAACGTCTGCAAGTCACGGCTCTTGTTCACCGGGATGGTCAGGCGCAATTCATTGAAGGTAAGACCGCGCGCACCGCTATGATAAATCAGGTTCAAGCAGCGGCGCTGCCACGTTTCCATTTTCGAAAACAGCGTAACTACGCGTTCCCTGTCACAAAAGAAATCCAAAGTCTCATGCTGGATAAGGGTATTGTTCAGCAACCCTTTCTTACCAAAAGCCTTGGCATGCGCAGCACGAAGGAGGGGCTTGGACATGCCATCAAAAAATTCATTCAAATCAAGCATAAACACCTTTTAATAAGGATGCAATAAGGATGCCAAATTTAGCAAATTTTCTAGTGATCCGTCACCGGATGTACTTCTTCGCGTCGTCCACGGAGAACAGGAACTTCTGCTTGAAATTCCATATCTTCTGGAACGTCTTCCCGTAATGCTCCGTAGCAATACGATTATCGAGAATAAGCACCTTGCCGGAGTCCTCTTCCGTACGCAGGAGCCTTCCTAGTCCCTGCCGCATTTCCATGTACGCTTCAGGCACATAGTAGCTCTTGAAGGGATTCTCTCCACGTTCCTTGTATTCGTTGCTAAGGCCGGCAACAATCGGATCGGAGGGATTCGGGAACGGAAGCTTGGTAATCACGAGAAGCTTGAGAGCATCGCCCGGGAAGTCGACACCTTCCCACAAGCTCTGGCAGCCGAGAAGGCAGGCGCCGCGTTCCTTGCGGAACATCGTCACGAGACCATCCAGCGAACCATCTACATTCTGGCAAAGCAAGAGCTTGTTCTTTGCGGCAAAAGCCGGAGCGAGGGCCGCCTGGGCCTTGAGCATTGCGGCAATGCTAGTGAACAGCACCATCGTATTCTCCTCGACATCCGGGAGCAACTTCACCAAGGTATCGTTCATTGCATCAACGAATTCCGGAGCAGAGGGCTTCGGCAAGTACTTGGTGATATAGACGGAGCGGCGGCTAGAAGACACCGGCTGTTCGCTGTACACTCGATAGAACGGCTTCTTTGTAGAAGCAAGGCGGTCCATGCCCATGCGGTGCATGAAATATTCCACGGAGTTCTGCACAGCAAGCGTAGCCGAAGTGAACGTCGCGGACTTGATCCACGGATAGAACTTTTCTGCCCAGATGCTGCCAAAATGGAGCGGGTACGCAAACATCTTGAGCGTGTGCGGGTTGAACGGTTCCTCGAGGCAGAAAATCCAGTCCTTGCGGCCAGCCTTGACAATAAATTCAAAGTCGGCCATATAACGGTCCATCTCGGCGATACGGCCTTCCGCATCGTTCAGCAATCCCTCAACTTCCTTTACGTCGCGGATTGCGGCGAATGCGGGCTCGCAGGCAGTCTTAACGGCAGCGTACGCATCCACGAAAGAGGCCGGATCAACATCGTAATCCGCAAGGATGCCGTTCGTAAAGATGAGTCCACTACGGCTAATCTTCGACTTGCCAATCTTCTTGCCCAGCTTCATGAACAAACGATGCAGGGCCTTTTCCATTTCGTTGAGCGAGAGCGAGAACTGGTCCAGTTTCTCAACCGTTTCCGAAGCAATGCCCGGAATCTTATCCTTAATAGACTCGATGAGCCCTCCGCGGCCGTTGCGGGCAGGCACGAGAGTCTTGATGATGTTACGGAAAGTAAAGAACGATATGGTGCGGCTGAACGCCAGGTTGCTCATGGCAGGCAGGCGGTGCGCTTCGTCGAAGACGACATGTTCATACGGAGGAAGCAGCGCAAAGTCGAGCGACAGATCCGCAAGGAATAGGGAGTGGTTCACAAGCAGCAAGTTCGCCCCGGTTGCGCGGCGCTTGGCCGAAAGCGCAGGGCACTTCGCGTAGTGCGGACATTTTTCGCCAAGGCACGAAGCGGCGTTGCTCGCGAGTTTTGACCAGAGGACCCTATTGCGGCTGACGCTGAACGAGGCGCACTCATTGATGTCGCCGGTCTCGGTCGAAAGCACCCAGGGAATGATTGCCATGAAGGAATCCAGTTCCTCACCCAACAAAAGCGAGGAGGACGATGCGGCAACTTCCTCGAACTTGCGGAGGCACAGGTAGTTGTCACGGCCCTTGAGGATTGCCGGAACAAGCTTGCCATTGTAGATTCCCAAAATCTGCGGGAGGTCGTTTTTCCAGAGCTGTTCCTGCAGGGCACGAGTCGCCGTGCTGATGATGACGCGCTCGCCGCTCACGGCCTTGTTCGCGGCACTCACCAAATATGCAAGCGTCTTGCCCGAACCCGTCGGGGCTTCGATGACGCAAATGCCGCCCTTGTACATGTTGCGTTCCACGATAGAGGCATAGTCCTGCTGTGTCTCGCGCGGCACAAAGCCTTCGAGGAACATCGAAAGGAATCCGTTCTCCTTGAAGAACTCGCTTACACGCGGAGCCTTTTCTTGCGGGAGCGCGGCAGGGGCGGGAACTTCGGGCAACTTGTACTGGGGCGACGTCCACTTGCCCTTGGGCTTGCCAAATACGGATTCCCAGTCAGAACCTTCGCCGGTGCGCTTGATGGCCTCGACGAGCCACGGATCCATGGTGGCAATCTTTTCGTATGCCATCACAAAAAGGCGGCCGCAAGCATCGGCATCGGGCAAGGCGCGGTGGGCACGGCTCCGTTCAATGTTCAGCATCTGCACGAGCGTATCGAGACGGTGGTTCGGCGCGTCCTGATAGGCAATGCGAGAGAACGTGAGCGAATCCCAGAACGGATGGTTTTCGTAATCGACACCCACCTTCGACAGTGAATTCTTGAGGAAGCGGGCGTCGAAAGCGGCATTGTGGGCTACCAGCGGGAGGTCCCCGACGAAGGCGCAGATTTTCCCGGCAATGTCAGCAAACTCGGGAGCGCTGTCAAGATCGGCCTTGCTGATGCCCGTCAGGCACTCAATGAAGGGGCGAAGTTCCGCACGGGTCGGCTTCACCAAAAAATCGAGAGAATCCTTGGGTTCGCCTTTCTCGAAGCGGACGAGAGCGACTTCGATAATCTCGTCGTTTTCGAATTCGAGCCCGGTTGTTTCCAAATCCACAGCAACAAAATCAGGTATCTTTTTCATATTACCATCCTTTATGGCAACGCCGGCAATGGGGCGCTCACCAAGTCTTTTAAAACATTATCGCCATTCTTCACTTTGATCGTGTCGTTAGGCGCTCTCCAGGGTTTCCCGTAACGGAAGGGGAATAGCGAGCCTGCATCAGGCGTGCGCTTGCCTTCTTCGGCATAGTAGTAATCAATAAAGTAATTTCCTTCGACAATATCATGGATAACGAAGCTACCGTTGGTGCTGCAAACCGCATAATAGTACGTTTTGGCGTCAATGGAGTAAAGACGGACTTTTGCGCCGGACTTTGCGCCAGGAATACTTCCGCGCAACATTGCCAGCTTGAGTTTCGAGACCGTCTCGAAACGCAGCAAGCGACGATACTTGAGCGAAATGACGGTATCGCGGACGCCATTGCTGTCAGCCGCGGCCAAAGTTGTGTCTTGGTAGCCCTGCAAGAAATCCACAGTCACATCGGTCGGCCATGGTTTTTCGTTAACCACCAAGAAGCGTATCGCGTCCAGCCGCTTGACCTGCACCTGCGCGGTATCCTTGTTTATAGCAACGTAATAGGTATTTTCCAAAGAATCAACCAGCGGCTTGTTATAGGCAAACACAAGCGAATCACCCGGGAACACGGCCTTTGCCTTCCCAAGAACAGCCGTCTTGGAAACAGACGGAGGCAACGTATCGCCCTTTATCTCTTGCCATTCCCAATCCAGCTTGCTGCGAAGCGTGTCCAATGAACGGAACAGCGAATCCTTCGCGTTGGCACAAACAAACTTGTACGAAGTTTCCGGCTTGGGTTTCTGGTTAAAGTAGAACCTGGGCTTGTTCGATGTCGCACCGAGGTAAACATACGATGGATAAAGCTCCGAATTGTCAGGAGCGATAAGTTTGCAGTTCGCCGTATCGGCGAATGCGGAATCAAAATAGACCGGGCGGGTAAATGTCGCCTCGAGCACGGAGGCCCCTGGCTGGGCCAAGGATGACAGTTCAAGCTTTGTAGTGTCCTGGTCGGCAAGCGGAACCCACAGCGTATCCGCCGTCGTGGAATCCAGCGACAGGTCGCCTGTCCAAACACCAACCAGTTCGGAACTGGATTCAATTTTCTGGTTTCCGTTCGCATCCAGGAACGCGACGACGCGGTAGCGTCCCGGGCGCAGCCCGGACAGCACGAAATTACCCACGCTGTCCGTGCGGGTAAGGTACAGCGGAGGTTCCTTGGTCAACATCGGCAAGGAGTCCAACACGTGAGTCGCTGTGTCGCGGTACTTCTCCAGGTAATGGCGGCTTTCGCGTTCGCTACCCATCAAGAATAGCCCGATACTCGGATAGACCTTCTTGCGAATCAGGGAATCGTTCACCAACACACGCCCAACCAGCTTGAGCGAGTCAATTTTCGCTCCGGTAGAAAACACTATCTGGAAAGGAGTTGCGAGCATGTTGCCGTGCAGGTCCTTGATGCCACCTGCAAAAGTCACCGTGTACGTCGTCCCTGTATCGAGTTCGGCACGCGACGTGAGCTCGAGCGTCTTGCCACTCACCTCGAATTTCATCTTCTTGTCGATGGGAGGCGATATGGAAACAGCGCTACGCGGTATCGACGCATTGATCCACTCGTCAAATTCAAGCTTCACGTACAACTCGTTCGGATGGTTCGTCGTATTCGGAGCCGGATAGACAGCGGCCACACGCGGGGGCAACTTGTCCTCGGGACCACCGCCGGGAGCCACCTGCGTCGCGCAGGAGAGCAACATCGCCATGCCGGCAAAAGCGAATACAAGCGGAGCGAACTTCATTGTCAGTCTATCAGGTCAATAATTTTGCCGATGCGGGTCCAGCGGATTCTGAAGGGCAGACGCCACCATGTAAGCGGGTTGCCCAGCGCAAACGCCTGGTCGTCGTTTTCAAAGGAAAAGTAAAGGACGAAAGCCTTGGCCCGGATATTGCGGAGCGTAACGAAGCCCCAGTAACGGCTGTCGGCGGAATTGTCGCGGTTGTCCCCCATCATGAAGAACAGCGGGGTCTTGATCACGTAGTGGTCGATCGGTTTGCCATCTACGAGAATCTGCCTGCGGATTTCGAAATGCGATGCAACAGGAGCGACCGAGGAATCTTGAGCAACCACAGCCGATGTGTCCAGGACCGTATCGGCATCGGCCAGCGCATTCAACCTCTCGACATTGCCCTCGAGATCCTGCAACTGCATTCCCTCGAAAGCGATATAGCTGACCTTGCGGGTAAACGATCCCTGCATTTCCTCGGGAATCATGACAGGCAAGAAAGCCATTCTCGCATAGTCCCTATAGAACGCGAAAGGCATCTTCCCGCGGACAGTGTCGCCCTGATTTACGTGCTGCAGCACAAGCTGGTTTCTCTGGAGCAGCGCGTTCAGGGTAAAGCCTCTTTCGCTTTCGACCGGAATGGCAAAATCGTCGAACTCATAGTTGTTCGCCTCGAGGCCGTCTTTCCACAGCGAGATGTCGTATTCCACATGGGAGTCCGGATTTTCTTGCACGATAACGGAGCGCAACCACCACAGCTGTTCCAGCGAAAGAGAATCCGTATACAAGGTGTCACCGACAGAAGGGATAACAAACGGGCCACGTTCGTCTCGTGGCGAGGCCGTACGCCTGGACGCCGTCCACTTGCCCTTCGCGGGGAGCGTCCGCTGCCATACGCCGTTTACGGCAAGCACGCCATTGTGGACCTGCACCGTATCGCCGCTCACAGCCACGCAGCGCTTGATGTAGTCCTTCGGGCCATCGGGATAATGCACCAGATGCGGTTGGCCGTCAGCAGGCTCATGGTCCCAGTAAACGTTGCCAAACATGAGCGCGTTGAACATGTGCGTGTAGCGCGACGGATTGTTGTCCGGATATTCGGGTTCGCCCGGGTAACGGAAAATCACGACATCCCCGCGTTCCGGGAGAGCATAGCCTGGGAACTTCTGGTTCGTGAAAGGAATCGGCGAGCCATAAGTAAACTTGAGCCCGAGAAGGAAGTCTCCCGTAAGCAACGAGTTTTCCATCGAGCCGCTCGGAATTTGGAACGCCTGCACCACATACTGGATGACAATAAGAGCAAGTGCAACGGGAACGATAATCTCCCTTGTCAGGGACTTCAAAAATCTGGGTAACGAAAAAGTTTTCTTGTCAACGTCCATCAGGAACTCCAAATTAAAGGTTCTTCACCTTCTTCACAAAATTACGGCTTACCATCAACTGAGTGTGGTCCTTGTCGCGCAGCACGACATTCAAGCGGCTCGCATCGGTCTTGCGTATCTCGGCAATGTAGTCGATGGCCACTAGATGTGCGCGGTGAATCCGCACGAACACCCTCGGGTCGAGTCTCTTTTCCAAATCGACGAGGGGCGTATCGATAATGTAGCGGTTATTCGTTGTATAGACAGTGGTATACTTTTCCTCACTCTGGAACCGGATGATTTCGTCCACGTTCACGAGCAGGATGCGGTCACCGATTTTCACCTGGATCCGCTGCATGTACTGTTCATCGCCCTTTACCATGGCACGGAACTTGTCCCACGAGAAATCGCCAGGCATCTGCTGTTCAGTCGCCATCGTCGAGAAACGCTTGCGCAACTTTGCGATAGTCGCCTCGAGGCGGGCAGGTTCTATCGGCTTGAGCAAGTAGTCAACGGTATTTTCTTCGTAGGCGCGAAGCGCAAAATCCTCGAACGCCGTCGTAAAGACAATCAACGGCATGTCGTCATCCATATCCAAGCCATGCAGCACGTCAAAGGCGTTCATATCCGCCATCTGGATATCAAGAAACACGACATCTGGGACAAGGTCCCTTATCTGCGATATGGCAACGGTTCCGGAAGACGCTTCACCGACAATTTCCAATTCCTGCGCATAAGGTTCCAAAAGGGAACGCATGCGAACACGGGCGAGAGGTTCGTCATCGACAATGAGTGCTCTACACAACATAAACTACTCCACAGCCTTCTGAGAATCGCCCGAATCCAAAACCGGCTTCATCCTGGGCATGGTAAAGATTCGGATAAGTTCGCACTTCAAGCCATCTTCGTTCAAATATACCTGGCCAGAACCATTCAACAGTTCAAGATTACCCATGGAATTACGCTTGTAGTTCCAATTACGCCAAGCAGGCATAGAGAAAGTGATAACGCTGTCGGCACCCATCGCGTACGAGCCCTGGAGCGTATCAACTACAATCGTATCCATAACCTGAGTACGAACCATGGTCACGCCGCTGTCTGCAGAAAGGACCACGCGGACAATGAGCGCCTTGCAGTTATCGCAAGGGAGCTGTCCTGAATACAGGCCAGCCAGTTCCGAAGGAATCTCCATACGCGGCAATTCCGGCAAAGGTTCCGACTTTTGCTCGGAACATGCAAGCAAGCCGATGCATATAGCAAGCGCAACCAATCTAAACTTCATCATAAAGAAAAATGTAGCAAAATAAAGATTACGCGCAGGACGCATCTAATCTTTATAATGTGATTTACGGGAATGAATCCAGCTCAAGTTCGGCTGAGGCAATTTAGGCTAAAAGCCTTTTGAATACGCAATCCTGAAACCCAGAGTAACCCCACTGTACAGCGGGTCTTTCTTGTCGCGTTCCTTCGGGGCAATATTTGCCACCTTATCGCCCCATCCCCCGCCACGAATGCACTTGGTTTTTCCTGTAGTCGGGCCAACGGGATTCTTCGCATCGGTCGTAGAATAGCTCGCATACCAATCATTCACCCATTCAGCAACATTGCCGGCCATATCGTAAAGACCGAAGGCGTTGGGTTTCTTGCTCGCCACCTTTGCCGGACCTTTAGTTTGTCCGTAATACGCATAATCAGAAGCCGGCTCGTAACCCCAGTAATAGGTGGTTTCCATTACGCCCCCATGGGCCGCAATTTCCCACTCCATTTCTGTCGGCAGGCGAATCGCCTCGACGGAGTAGTCGATCTCCAAGCCTTCCAAGAAATTCTTGTCACCCACAGACTTGTATCTATAAGCCGTATCTAGGCCAACTTTCTTGGAAAGAGCGTTGCAAAACAGCACCGCATCGTACCAGGAGACATTCACGACAGGCAGATTATCGTCCAGTTTATCCTGATCAGGAAGCGATTCGACCACTTCTTTGTACAGTCCCTGAGTGACTTCCGTTGTCGCGATATAGTACGCCGAAACGGAATACTTTATCGAACTGCGGTTAAGAACCACCGACGGGATATGGACAAATTTCAAGCCATCCGTGGAATCCTTGAAAAGAGTGGCCTTGCCGACATCCGAAGGATTTATTCCAACCGAATCGACAGCTTCGGTTTCCGTGGAATCGGAGCCTTTCTCGCCCTCGTCCTTTTCGCCCTCGTCCTCATTTCCTTCGTCGCCGGAGCCTCCGTTACCGGCGGGGCCGAAACCTTCCTGAACCGGCTCGATATCCACGGCTTCGCCATTCGTGCTACAGGCGGCCATGCCCAACAAGGACGCGGCAAGCGCAAACCCGACGGCAATGACTTTGGACGATCTGACGCACGACATATGACAACTCCCTAGTGGACGATACCAACGCGGAACAGTTTCTGCTTCGTTTTTCCGCCCTCGAATTCCACCCTCAAGCGAGCCGTATACACGTCGCTTCCCAAGGATTTCAGGTCGAGATGATCAAACTGGTTGCGGCCGGCTTCAACTCCGCCCAACTTTTTCTTGTAGACACAAAGGCCCGTGATATCGTAGAATTCAATGGTCGCAGACTTCGCAGGAGCGCCGATTTCAAATCGCGCCTTGGCCACGCCGTTCTTCACCGGGTTCGGGAAGACGAAGAATTCCGAAATTTCCTTCTTGGCCTCCTGTTTTTTCACGTCGCCAAGACGACTTGCATCAAAGAAACCGGTACGTTCATTGCCGCCAGCCGGAAGCGCCCAAGCGGCAGAAGCCTTCTCGGCTCCGCTCGAAGCCTTCGCCAGGCGCACCGCAGAGACATTGTCGCGGTGGAACGCGTACAGTTCCGGCCCGGACGCCTTTTTCGAAGTCACTGCATCCGTCACAAAAATGGACAGCGGCTCGTACGTCTCGCCATACTCAAAACTACCCGCGGCGACCGGGAAACCGTTCTTCACCTGCTTGCCGGCACCCGTATAGGCATACACAAGCCCGTCGCTGCTCGGGACCAGAATTTCAGGGACCTTGTCACCCGTCACGTCGACGATGAGCGGATCGCTGAAGAAGCCGACGAGGGGCACGCCACGAGTCAACTTCACCGGGAATCCCGGAAGCGGAAGGCCAAAACGATCCAGCGCATAAACCAGGTTATCGCCCAGGAACACGACTTCCGGATAACCGTCACCATTGATGTCGCCGATAGCCATGCCGGAATTTTCGTCCTTCAATCCGGACGTTCCGGAAAGCCCGCGCTTGTAAGTACGCATCCAATTCGGCTTGGACGTTTTCGCAGTCAAGCTCACGCTCATTACAGAGCCACGGCTCCCAAGGACTATGGCCTCTACGACCCCGTCACGATCCATGTCCGTACAGGCGACACGGAAATACCGTCCCTGCAGACCTTTGGTTTCCAAAAGCATCGAAGAATCACGATAAACAGGAGCCACATCGGGATTGTCCAGGGATTCCTTCTCCAACGATTTCACGAAAAGTTTCCCTTCCTTGCCAACGACGACAACCTTCGCGATATGGGAATCGCCGGCATCTTCACAAAGCGCCAAGTCCTGCGCATGCATGGATTTCAGCGGTGTCGAGGAGAAGACCTTCTTCTGGTCGCCAAAACCAACTGTCCACAGCGACGTGTCCGAAGCAAACAGCAAGTGCGTCCCGGCAACGACAGGCCCCGCCACAGCGGAATCAATGACTAGGCCATTGCCCACGGCATCGAACTCGATTATATCCTGTTCCGGAATGCCGCTCTTGAACGAAGTCCTGACAAGATTTTTCCGGTGCAAGGAGTATGCGTTTGCGCCGTCGCCGGCAATGCCGACGAGGGGCCCGTAGCTCGGGCCCAGGCGGTACAGCGGCACGGATTCCACGGAATCATTCAAAGCAACCTTCCCCACAGAAACGACAGTATCGGCCGGGAACAGCGAATCGCCGAGAGCGGTCATCGCCTGCAGCGTACCGCCTGCCGACGCAAACACGACAACCTTGTCATCCCCTTCGCCGTCCACGAATACGGCGCCGCGGGCAGCGTTAGTAAGGCCGACCTTTTTCGGGAACTTGGAGCCTTCAATGCTCCCGTCGTCAATGCTGATCGTCACGCTGATGACCGGAGCCGCATAATTTATGACGCTGTCGCCCATAAACAAATTGGCCGTCTTTTCCTTGCGTGCGCCATCCGGTACTTTCACAGAAATCTTGATACCCGTATAGCCGCCCTGCGTCGTCTGCGTATTGGCATAGCCAGTCGGCATAATCGTCTTGACCGTCTCAAACTTCCCTGAACCGAAGCGCTTGTGCGGCAGCAAGTCCGTACCGGCACCATAGTCGTAAACGTCGCGGTCAAGCGCATTCTTGAACGTCTTGCCGATGCTCATCACGCCGTCCGCCTCGACAAGCGAGATGCCGAACTGATGGTCACGCAGCGTGTCACCACCCCAGAAGTTCACGGCGCCATACTGCAGCGACTCGCGCAAATACCATTCGTTCACCTTCCACACGGCGATACCGCTGGCCGGAAGACCGGCATCGAACGAGCTCAGCGAAAGAATCAGCCCCTTCGCCTTATTCGGATTTACCTCGCATTTTTCCTTGACGCAAATGCTATCCTCGAAAACAGACCAAACACTGTCGGCAGGCACCGTCGTCACGGAAGTATCCTCGTCGGCGGAAGCATCCCCGAGCACGACATTCACTTTGCCGTTCTTGTTCCAGGAGCGCTGACGGTTCTCTATCAGCAAGTACTCGCTACCGTTCAAGGGGACCTTCACGATTTCGGTACCGAGTCCGCTACCGGCGGCAGCGATATCGACGGTCACACTTTTCCCTGCAGTGGGGCGGACTTCCTTGACTTTGCCCCAGCCCATGTACGAGCGGTTCCAGGCACTCGGCAAGGCCGGCATGAAACCATTGCCGGAACTGTAACCAGCAAAATCCATCAAGTCAAAGTAGCCCAGGCGCGAAATGCCCTTCACCACATCGTAGGTGTTCGGCATCCCGAGTTCTCGCCCGATCTGGTTCACAAGGAAACCGTTGACACCCCAGTTCAGGCCGTCCTGCGACGCAGTCTCGCTCATGACCATCATCGTCTTCAGCGTATCAACTGCGGCGTCCTTAAGCACAAGGCCAGTCACCAGGGAGGAATCCTTGCTCACCTTCTGCACGGCCGTGTAGGCGGAATCCGGGGAAAGGTATTCCCAAGCGTCATTCGAAACGTAGCTATCCCAGAAATCACCCGGAGTGTCCGCTCCGTCTGTCCCCATGGAACCGCCATCCACCAAACGGCTCGCTCCCGCATGAATAATCATGTAGGCGCGCTTCGTATTCGAATTTTCGGACAGGGGGATGTTGAACGGGGAATTCTTGGAACCATGTACGGCCATCACGGCGTCGTAGACAAACGAAAGATAGTCTCGGCTGCGGGCCTCGTCGTACGCCGCCGTCTTCTCGCCCTTCATCTTCTTGGTACGGTTATAGTCGATAATAGGCTTCTTCAACGTGTAAACCGACTGTCCCGAAGTCGAATCGGGGAAAATCCTCGCCTTGATGGCCACCTTTCCGCCACTCGCCGCCTGGTAATAGGCGTTGGCAAATGCGAAATGCTTCTTCCAGTACGAAACGGAATTGCGCATTTTCACGGGATCCAGGCTATAGGCTTCCTTGTTCTTCAAGTCGGAACCGAACGTGCCATCACCCGTCGTGAGCGAGTTATCTGGTTTTTCCTGCTTGAACTGGACCAAGAAGGCAAAAACTTCCAACGTGTCAGCAGCGAGAGCAGCCGAAGTGAACAAGCAAAGCAAAAGAGAAATAATAAGTTTCGTCATACCTTACCCAATCTACAAAAAATCATCATTCAATACGCTGGTAACTTTTAGGAATATTTAGGCGCCAGACGCCCAAACTGAACGGTTGCCGGTGTTTCACGGTCTTTACCTGGATTTCCAGGTACTTTTTTTCGCCCCGTTCGAGAACTACGTGAGCCGGAATCCTCGATCCTTCAAATTCCTTGAACCCGTCAAAGCGCATTGTCTCGGGTTGCCCATCGCGGCCAGTGCGGCGAATCCAGGCAACATCCGTACCTTCCTTGCCATAACTGAACTCACGACCGCTCGGTTCCCTGGCCTTTCCGTCGCCCAAATCCTCGTATTTCGCAGGCAGAAGCTTTCCCTCAAAAATAGAGGCGACCTGATGGATATGCACCATGGGAATCGTATTGTCGCTAAAGATGCCCACCATATAGCCGGCGCCCTTCACGTACATCTTTTCCGTCGGGAAAACGACCTGCCAGCCCTCCTCCTGCCACAGCACGCTAGCAACGCCAATGCCCATCGCACCGGTAAGTTCCATGCGGTAACGCTTACCAGGCACGGAAAACAGCACCGCGTCAAATTCCTGTTCCTTGCCGTTTTTGTCGAAAAGGCTAAGTTTGAATTTCGCCCTCAGGCTATCGGGAACCGCCTCCGCCTCGACACCGCCGGCAGCATCCGGCTTGCGCGACGTATTCGTACCCGCGCACCCGCAAAGCACAGCAACGGCCAACAGGACACACGCAAAAACGCAAAATAGCGGCAGATGTCTTTTCGCAGCCCCGAACATAGCCATCTACTGTTTCTTGCCCGAGAAAAATGCCTTGGCGTCGGGATGGTTCGGGTTCAACTTGAGCAGCGTCTTGTACGACTTGGTCGCTTCGGCCTTCATGCCCAGCGCCGCCTGGATGGCACCGATATGTTCCCAGTACACGGCGTCCTCGAGCATGTTCTTCACGTCGATAAGCAGCATCACGTCGTAAGCCTGCTTGTAAAGTCCCTTGCGGTATAGGCCCCAGGCCTTGGAATCCAGGTACGCCTCACGAGCCGGAGCCTTGCCAGTCTTGTCGAGGGCCTTCTGCACAAGCGCAAGCCCGCGGTCCACATCGGCGGCAGAACGGTTCATGTCGATAAGCGAATAGCCATAATAGTTCATGATTTCCGGGAAATCCAACCCGGATGATTCCGGCTGCTTGAGCAACAGTTCGAACAGGGCAAAAGACTCGTCATAACGGCCCATGCGTTCCAGGTTCATCGCCATATAGACTCGCGTTCCCATGTCCGAGGAATCCGCAAGCAGCAGGCTCTCCCAGAAAAGTTCCGCCCTCTCGCGGGCTTCTTTGGCATAAGACTTCATCGAGTCGGTGGCACTCGCGTTTTTCTCGATATCGCTAGCCTCGAACGTGTAGATGCGCGCATAGGCGTTGCGGAACTGCCGGTGCATGCGGCTAGCCTGTTTCCTCATCTCGTTCGCCGACGCGGAGTCCACGCCGACCGGGGGATTCCACTTGCTCCACACCGCCAGGAGGGAATCGAGCATTGCGTAAGCCTTCCGGTATTCGCCCACGTATCCGTATGTCATCGCGAGCATGGGCTTTTCGCCACCCATCGACGCAGAATCAGCCTTCTCGGCATAAAGTACGGCGCTCTTCTTGTCGTCTTCGCTCAAGGCAATGCTTGCCAAAGCTCGGTAGGCGTTCGCCACGTAGACCGGCTGCGAACCCAGCTGTTCAGCGGCTTGCTTCAGGTGCACCTTCGCACTGTCCAGGTTCATCGCGATATATTCGTAGTGGCCCAAGAAATTAGTCAGGATGGGCGTGCGGACGGAATCCGTATAATACTTATGTTTCAGGAACTGATGAGCGCTGTCACGATTCTTCTCGGCAATAGCCGTCATCACGCCGACAATAATCTTCTCGGCAACCTCATCCGACGACATGACCGTATCGGCAATTGCACGGGCTTCGGCAATACGTTTCTGCAGAATCAAGATTTGCACCATCTGCAGCAACATAGCCCGGTCCCTATTCGCAGCATAACCCGCCTCAAGCAAATCCACCAGGGCGGAGTCCTTGTTCATCTCGACAAGCAGCGCGAACTGGCGCTGGAACAGCGAGGGCATGTAGTTCACCTGCGGGAGCAAAAGGTCGTAAACGCGGACCAGTTCCTTCTTGTCCTTCACGATTTCCAGGAACAGGCTATAATCGTAAAGCAGCGCCATATCCTGGTAGTGCGAGGAATCGAGCCCCAAGTTGAAATACTTCCGAGCGGAATCGGCCGAACCATCCTTCACGTACAGATGGGCAAGCAGCGCATACTGGCGGGCAAGCTTTTTTCCTTTCAGGCGGTTCGCCTGCTGCGCATAGACCAAGGCGAGCGAATCGTCGCCGCGCATCGCGATCCTGTCGGCGACTTCAAAACCCAGGTAGCGGTTGCCGGGGTCGGCTTCATAGGCCTGCATCATCAGCGCATCGGCCATGTCGTGGGCGCCGCGCATTTCAAGATTCACAGCCTGCAGGTACGCCGCATGGGCGACATCCAGATTCTGCGGATATTGCGGGGAATCGGGCTCCGAAGCATCATCTTCCTTCTGCATAGCGGCAGCGGAAGCTTCGGAAGCGGAACTATCGGACTTTTTTGCAGGCGCCGAACTGCACGCATCCATCAAGAGGACGCATGCCGCAAGCGTCAAAAAAGTTCCGAACAATCCCTTCATAAATTTTCCTAGTCAACAATGACGAAATTGATCTTGGTGTCCGGAGGCAGATAGTCCCCATACTTCGGGAACGTTTCAAGGACCGTACCGGGAGCATAGCCCCTATCTTCGGGATCCTTGATGCGTTTGATCTTGCCAACGACGAATCCAAGAGTTTCCAGTTTCGCGTACACATCGTCTAAAGGAACGCCCTCGAAGTTCGGGAGCAAAATCTTGCCCTTGGTCGCACCGGCCGAAATCACGACCTTCACGGTATCGCCAATGCGGACCTTGTCACCCGCACCAGGAATCGTGCGAATCACGACGCCGCGCGGAATGCTTGCGTGTGCGCCCTTGACAATCTCGCCCTGCACAAGCCCTGCACGGGAAAGCGAGATGGCAGCCTGTTTCTGGCTCGTTCCGCGGAGGTCCGGGATAACGACTTCGCGTAGTCCAAGGCTCGGCGTGAGTTTTACCGTGCGGCCGACTTTCGCTTCGCGGCCAGCCTTCGGCATCTGTACAAGCACCATGCCCGCAGGCACCTGGGCACTGTAACGGCCCTCTTCCAGCCATTCAGCCTTGAACCCGGCTTCGGCCAGGGCGGCCTCGGCAGCGGCCCTATCCATGCCTTCCAGGTTAGGGACAATTTCTGTACTGGTCAAATGCCCGGCAAACACAGGCATCACAATCTTGTCTACAATAAAAGCCAAAAAGATGAGCGCAACGGCCCAAATCAGAAGAGCCTTGACGACAGGGCGCCGCGTCAGCTTCGCCCAGACAGCCTTTACTTTATCCATAATTAGCCCTTAGTCGCCCTTTCCTGGAGCATGTCTTCGTCGAAGATCACGATGTCCTTTCCGGTCATCGCAATAGCGCTTGTCTTGACAAGCAACGAGCAAATTCGGCTCACGGTCTCACGGGTCGTACCGGACATGTCGGCCAGCTGCTGCTGCGTGGGACGGTTGTGGATGACCGTCACCATCTTGCCGTTGTCCGTGTGGATGCGCACGCCGCGTTCCTGCATCAGGTTGAGCAACGTACCGGCCACGCGACCGCTCACCGACATCGTGGAGAGCGACCCGATCTGGCGGTTCGCCTTGCGGAGGCGCTTGCTCATCTCGCTCAAGAGGCCCATCGCAATTTCCGGCGACTGGCGAATGAGCGTGAGGAAGGATTCGCGGTGGATGATGAGAAGTTGAGCATCAGTAACCGTGCGGACGGAAGCCGAGCGGGGCTCGCCGTCAATCAAGGACATTTCACCGAAGAAGTCGCCGCGTTCAAGGAACGAAAGAATCGTCTCACGACCATCCACGCCGGTCATATAGACCTGCACGGAACCGGAAGCGATAAGGTACAAAGCCTGCACCGAGTCGTCTCCTTCCAGAACCACAGTCTCATCGCGAACGAAGTTCTGGGCGACAACCAAATTCGCGAGCATCTTGAGCTGCTCCTCATTCAGTTCCGAGAAGAGTTCCACACCTTTCAACAAGCCAAGAATAGATTCGTTCATATAAATCTCCTTCGGTTTTCAGGTTACTAATCTAAATCCACAATAATACTCTGATCGCGCTTGGCGCCGATAGACACCATGCCTATCTTCACGCCGACCAGTTCGGCCATACGATACAGGTACTTTTTGGCGTTCTCCGGAAGTTCGTCGAACTTACGGCACTTGCTCGTGTCGACCTTCCAGCCCGGCATGTCTTCGTAGACAGGCGTGCAGCGGCCGACCTTCGACAGCTGGTTCGGGATGAAATCAAGTTTTTCGCCATCGCACATATAATGCGTGCAAATCTTGATCGTGTCGAACGTGTCGAGCACGTCGAGCTTCGTAATAGCGAGGTGAGTCAGACCGTTCACCACGGCAGCCTTGCGGACCACCGGGGCGTCGAACCAACCGCAGCGGCGGTTGCGGCCCGTCGTCGCGCCAAACTCGTTACCGATGTTGCGCAGAGTATCGCCAGTCTCGTCCAAAAGTTCTGTGGGGAACGGGCCGTTGCCTACACGGGTCGTGTAGGCCTTTACGACGCCCACCACCTGGTCCAGCACCGTAGGACCGATGCCGGCGCCGCAGCTTGCGTAGCCCGCGACCGTGTTGCTGGACGTGACGAACGGGTACGTACCCTGGTCCACGTCGAGGATGGTGCCCTGGGCCCCTTCGAACACGAGGCGCTTGCCTTCCTTGACGGCCTTGTAGAGCATCTCGCTCACGTCGCACACGAACGGCTTGATTTTCTGGCCGAGATCGAGGTAGTCCTTGATAACCTGTTCGGGGTCAATCTCGGGCACATCGTACATCACCTTGAATTCTTCGTTATGGACCTTCGCCATGGCCTCGACACGGGGACGCAGTTCGCGTTCGTCCATGAGGTCGCCGACGCGCACGCCAATACGGTTCACCTTGTCGCTATAGCAGGGGCCGATACCGCGGCCGGTCGTACCGATGGCAGCCTTGCCGGCCTTCTTTTCCTTCGCCTTGTCGAGGGCGGAGTGGTACGGGAGCACAACGTGAGCGTTGTTGGCGATAAACAGGCGGCCTTCCGGGTTGATTCCCTTGGTATGGAGGTCCGCAATTTCAGCGAGAGTCTGGACCGGGTCAAGGACGACGCCGTTGCCGATAACACAAATCTTGTCCGGATGCATGATGCCGGACGGAATCAGATGGAACACGAACTTCTTGTCACCGACCTCGACAGTGTGGCCAGCATTGGCTCCACCCTGGAAGCGCACGATGATATCCGCATCGAGCGTCAAAAAATCAACAATCTTGGCTTTTCCTTCATCGCCCCACTGGGAGCCAATCACTACACGATTTGCCATATTTCCTTCGTTTTAATCTTAAACAACAGAAAGGGAAACTCCAAGGCACCTCCAAGGAGCCCTTTTTCGCCATAAAGATATAAAACTGCCCCACAACAGACGGACGCCGAAAGTAAAAAAATGGACGCAAACGAGCCCAAACGGACCTCGTGCGCCCCAAATTCGGGCAAATGTCCCCACTTTTTCTGCCAATCGCAGCGAGCGTACCGCAAAACCGCTATCGGTCCAAAGCCTTCAGCAACGAATCCAGCCTGTCCGTAAGCCGCTCTGCACCCGCCGTACTCAAATGGTCGAAATCGTTCGCCATGGAATCGGTATAGCCGTGCAAGCCGAACTGGTTCTCGTCCACCAGCACAAAGTGGGGGTATACCCGCGAAAGCGAGTCGAAATACGCAAAGGTCTCCATCGCCAGGCTTCTCTTGATGCCGTGACGACCGAACGCTCCGGTATTCGCGTACTCCGGGGATTGTGGATAAACTAATCCAATAATCTTAAAGCCCTTGTCAGCAGTGCTATCGATAAATGCCGTCACGCTGTCGACGGAACTTGCGAAAAGCTCATTCAGATAATCCGGCATCACCGTATCGCGCAGGATTTCCGGGTTCTCGCCACCCCAGCCGTGCGCCTCGATTTTCAGCATTCCCCGCGTATTGACGTAATCTGCTGAATCGGCGGCGGTATAGCGGACATTCTCGTCGACAACGCTTACAAAACCCTGCGGAAGTCCATCCTTCCAGAAGCCATGATTCATATCGTAAATGAAACCCGGAGCCTGGTTATACACCGAAGTCATCCTGAAATACCTCGCATTCTTCATGAGATCGGGAGAAATCTCGAAAACGAGATACTTGAGGTGGCTTGCATGCGGGACTACGTAATTGTCGGCCAGGTAGAGCGTCGCCCACATATCCCCGCCGACATACCCGAAATTGAGCGAGCGCATCGACATGCGGGACGGGTCCACCGCCCTTTCGGTGCGGGAACTTCCGATGGCAATCATCTCTACGGAATCCTTCATGTCCCAGAACATGCGCATTTTCAAGCTCATCGCCCTTTCGTCCGGCCCGTAGACAATATCGCGGTACACACCGGCACTATCCAAGTCGAGCGAGTTGCTCCCCGTGGCGGGATTCGCCATGACCCACAAGCATGGGTGCCACAGTTCCTCCGCCTCGACCAGTTCCACGACGCTGGAATCGTCCAAGTTCACCGCCGCAATCTTCCCGTGGGCGCCACCGGCATTCACGAGCGTAACTACGGCAACATTCCCCCAGCCGGCCCATTCGGAATGGTCGAACGAATAACCCGACGGCGCAGGAACCGCGGCGACAATCCGTCCGCCACTGTCAGCGACGAGCAGGCGCTCGTGCACGCCGTACTTCGTACCGGCGAACTTCCGGCCCGGCTCGCTCCCGAAATCGAGGAACAGCGTCCTGTCCGTCCCGTCCCCGGAAAGCGAGGCGTTACAGGCCTGCGCCCCTCCGAGCCAGACCTCATCGCGCCCATCCACGTTCACATGGAGCCGTTTCGCACCCGAAACGGCACGTCGCCCATCAGGCGACAAGCCGCCATGATAGGCTCCATCGAACAGCTTCTTCGGCTTCCCGAACTTTCCGGCCGAAAAGGGCACCTTCCAAGTCGCCCTAGAAAAGAACTCCGCATCACCGCTATTGTCACCGGCATCGTCCACATAAATGATAGACGTATCGCCGCGCCCGTCCACGTACCAGCGCGGGATTGCCGCACTTTCCACATCCAGCTTCACGAGACCGCTGCCGTCGGCATCCAGGTTCCTCACGTAAAGCGCGGACCCGCCCTTGACGCCTTCAATCCCTGTGCAGAAGGCAACCTTCATGCCGTCCGGCGAAATGTCGGGATGGTAGACAGGCAAAGTATCCGATATCTCGACAGCATTGACCACCCCTTCCCTGTAGTCCACAAAAGCGAGGTTACCCGTGCGGTCATTCCGGAACGCGAGCTTCGCGCGAACCGTTCCCACCAGCCGCCGGATGTCGGCGGACGACGCACGGACCGAGGCCTGCCCGTCGGAGGCATAACCGCGGTTGTCCATCCACGTCGCATGGGGAATCGCTCCGAGCGCAAGACGGAACCCGATGTAGCCGGCAATGGACGACGCCGTCACCGCATAAACATCTCCCCTGCTGTACAAGTTCATGTCGGAAGGCTGCTGCGCCACCATGCCGCCCTTAACGACCTTCTCGCGCAGCACGCCCCCCACCGGAGCGCCAACGTAGTCAACCACCGTGGTGTCCCTGAATGTACCGAGCCAATCGTTCGTCAACTCAAGTACATTCCCCGCCAAGTCGCAAAAGCCCGCGGAATCGCGGAAACTGCACACCTCGTGAATTTTGAGTTCGGCATTCGTGGCATTCCAGCTCTGCGACGGATCCCAGGCAACAGAAGCCGCCAGCACCCACTCCGCCTCCGTGGGCAAGCGGTACCCATTCACCTCCGGGTGGAACGTCAAACCTTCCAAATAGGTGCAGTTCCCATTCGCATCATTAAGCTGCTTGAAATAAGTATACACCGTGTCGTAACCGTTCACCCTGCTGTACGCATTGGCATAGAGGATCGCGTCATAAAAAGAAATCCCGACAACCGGCGCACTATCCGATTCGCAAACCGGCTCGACACTCCAGTATTCCACATCAGACAACCGCTTAAACTCCAAGCATGTCACCTCGTGCTCACCAAGCGAGAAGTCGTAATCCAGCTTCACCCGCATCCGCGGTTTCTCGTTCGCCTTGGCAAGCGGGCCATCGCTGCCCAAAATGGCCATAGCGCCATTAGGCGAGACTCGCATCATTTCCGAGTGCACGGAATCCACCTCCACCAAAGCAAACGCAGGAACTTCCGGCAAGACAGTATCCGCCGGCGTCTCCGCATCCTGGGGCTCTTGTGGTTCTTGAGCTTCCTGGGGTTCCTCCATGACGGAATTTGAGCACGCCGCCAAAAGGGCGAGCAAAAGGGCATGCACAATCCAAACGCGGTTCCAAAGCGAGAATAACCTAAAGCAATCCACGGACGTCAAAATAGAAAGGATTCCCACCGACAAAGGGCATTTTGAACTGTTTTTTTAGTCTTAAGCACCCTCTTTTTACTTTTTAGGGAGTTCTTTTTTCTTTTCAAATACTCCCTAGGCATTTCTTACATACTGAACTGCTGTTTTATACGATTTAATATGTAAAAAGCGTCCATCGTGTTGTTTTTCCTACTACCATTTTGTCAACCTTACATATTTTTTATGCATTTTTCTGCATTTAGTATGTAAATTTTCTCAAAAATACAGATAAATTAACACACAAACTACAAAAATTACATATTAAAGCGAACGCTTCTAGGATTTAGTATGTAACACGCCTCCAAATGAGGCCTACAACAGGAGCAACGTTGCATAAATTACATACTAAGCCACACATAAATTGAAAATTAGTATGTAAGGCATCCCCAAAAAATAACGTACAAGGGGTCAAAAGACGTCCAAGCATCATCATTCACACAAAATATTTGCTTTCAAAGCCGCAATTTCATATATTAAAAACACATTCGCGTTGATACATAGCCCAAAGGCAGTATCAACGCTTTTTTTATTTCAACGTGAATGCCAGGAACAATCATGGAATCATTCTTAAATTCCAATCAAACGCAAGATGCTCTTGTCCGAGAAGCACAAAGTCGTCGTCTTGAGATTCAAACACTATTGACCAATATTCCCAAAGCAACCAAGAGTAAAAAAGAAAAATTACGCATCATCCGGAACCACAATTCGCTTCAATACTACATCGTAAGCGAAAATGACAAACCCAACGGGAGATTCTTACCAAGAGCGCAAATTCGCAAAGCGTCCGCGATTGCCCAGCGGGACTACAACGCGGCAGCGGCGGCCATCCTCAAAAGGGACATCGCGACCATCGACAACTTCCTCGCGGCATTCCACCCGGAGGAACTCAACAAGGCCTTCACCGAACTGCATCCTGGCCGCCGCGTGCTCGTGGCGCCCGTCCGCGAACCCGACGAGGATTTCATTGCCCGATGGCGGCACATCCCCTACACCGGCAAGCCGTTCGAAATCAACGCGCCCGAGCACTACACCGCAAGCGGTGTCCGCGTCCGCTCAAAATCCGAGATTATCATCGCAGACGCCCTCGACCGCGCGAGCGTTCCTTACCGCTACGAACATCCCACGAGCGTCAAGGGCTGGGGCACGCTCTACCCCGACTTCACCTGCCTTGACATTCGTACCCGCAAAGAAATTATCTGGGAGCACTTCGGACTGATGGGCGACCCCGACTACACCGAAAACGCCATCCAGAAAATCGCGCATTACGCCGCAAGCGGATACACCCTCGGCAAAAGCCTCATCGCAACATTCGAAAGCGGCACCACCCCGCTCTCCGCAAAACAGGTACAAGGATACATCAAGGCATACTTCAAATAAAATCGCATAAGAATTAAACTATAATTCTTCTTGAAATGAAATCTTTCTTGATCACCATCCTTCTTTTGGCATGCTGCATATATGCCGAGCCCGCGCTGCATTTTGATGGGCAAAAGTGCGACATATCGTCGGACCCTTCCCTGCAGAAGAAAATCCAGGCGATAGACGATTCCCTGTACGCCCGGTGGACCAAGGGAGAATTCATTATCCCGGAATTGGCAAATCTTTGCGGCTGTGCCTGCGAAGTCGGCGAAGAACATTGCTGTTTCGATGACGTCATTACAATTTCATCTTCTCACGACATCGGCGACAGCAGCTGGCTCTTTGATCATTGCGGAGTAATAGATTCCTCCGTATCGCTCTCCGATGCCCTAGATATAACAAATTCATATACCCGTCTCGAAAAAAATTCGGTTCTCTGGAAAATGGTTAAAGATTTCAAGAAACACGCCCATAAAAAGCAAAAGGCGTGCTTGAAAAACCGCAAAAAAGACAAGTGACGTTTAGCAAAAGGTTTCCCGCTATGACAACAAGACCCGACCCGAATACAATCCACCCCATCGCGGGCTACGACAAGGAAATCTACGTGAAGCCGACGCTCAAGAGAGCGAATATAATCGTGGGCGATTTCACCTACATTGCCGATTCGGATTTCGAGAGCCACGTGACGCACCATTACGACTTCATTGGAGACAAGCTCATCATCGGCAAGTTTTGCCAAATTGCCTCCGGCGTGGAATTCGTCATGAACGGGGCGAACCACCAGATGAATGCGGTTTCCACCTTCCCGTTCTACACGCTGCAGGGCTGGGACATGGCACCGCCCGCCCGCGAAGATATGCCGCTCAAAGGCGATACCGTCATCGGGAACGACGTGTGGATCGGGCAGGACGCCACAATCCTCCCCGGCGTGCACATCGGCGACGGAGCCATCATCGGGGCAAACTCCGTCGTAGCAAGCGACGTGGAGCCCTACACCATCGTGGCAGGGAACCCCGCCAAACTCATCCGCAAGCGATTCGACGACGAACTCATCGACCTCATGCTCAAATTCAGGTGGTGGGACAAGAGCGTCGAAGAAATCAACAGCCTCATTCCTATTCTCACTTGCAGCGACCTCAAAAAAGTGAAAGCCGAGCTCAAGGCCCGGCTTGTATAAGTGGAGATTCCGCAACGAGTGCGGGACGACAATGTCGGTTAGAGATGCCCGCGACGCACTCAGCCCGCGACTACGGCACTTCGACAGAATCGAGAATCTTCTGCACGACGGTTTCGGCGGAGACTTCTTCCGCTTCGGCCTCGTAGCTCAGGATAATGCGGTGACGGAGCACTTCCATCGCGACGGCCTTCACGTCTTCCGGCGTCACGTAGGCGCGGCCCTGGATGAACGCATGGGCCTTGGCGGCCTGGGCAAGGCCGATCGACGCACGCGGAGATGCACCCACTTCCACAAAGCCGACCAGGTCACTGCGCTTGATGCTGCCCGGATCGCGGGTTGCAAGCACCAGGTTCACGATGTATTCGCGGACGCGTTCGTCCACGTACACCTGCTTCACCATCTGGCGGGCGGCGAGGATGTCTTCCTTCGTGGCGACAGCCTGCGGCTGACGGAGTCCCGCACCGGCGACGGCGTCGAGAATCTTCATTTCGTCGGCCTTGTTCGGGTAGCTGACCTTCACCTTCAAGAGGAAACGGTCTACCTGGGCTTCGGGCAGCGGATACGTACCTTCCTGCTCGATGGGGTTCTGCGTGGCGAGCACCAGGAACGGCTCGTCCAGCTTGAACGTCTCGTCGCCAATCGTGATATGGCGTTCCTGCATCGCTTCGAGGAGAGCGCTCTGCACCTTCGACGGAGCACGGTTGATTTCGTCGGCAAGCACGAGGTTCGTGAAGAGCGGGCCCTTGCGGGTTTCGAACTTCGCTTCCTTCGCATTGTAAATCGTGGTACCCAGCAAGTCCGCCGGCAACAGGTCGGGAGTGAATTGGATGCGCTTGAAATCCAGCGACACGGCATCGGCAAAAGCCTTCACCGCAGTCGTCTTGGCAAGACCCGGCAAGCCTTCCAGCAGCACGTGACCGTCGGCCAGGATGCCCGTCAGAATGCTTTCGACCAGAGCCTTCTGGCCAATCACCGTACCTTCCACTTCACGCAGCAAGTTCATGCAGAACGCACTCTGCTGTTTAACCTTTTCCGAAAGTTCCTGAATATCCATTAGTGTACCTCAAAAATTTTTACGGACATTAAAATACAAAAATTGCCTCGAAAAAAGCAAATTCACCCCTTTTATGATGCATTTATTGCGCAACAAGGCTTCTTCTATCGAAAAAAATCTCAGGATTTACGGGGCAAAAATCCGCAAGTTACCAAAAATGAAATCCTAGACCGACATAAAACGTATGAGCAATATCTTTTTTACCCGTTTCTGCCAGCTCTCCATATTTCAGCATATATTTCGCTTTTAGCGATAAATATGCCGCTGCACCAAGTTCGGGATCTGTATACTTTTCAAGCCAAGGACGAAATTCAATCTGCATTCCTGCCACATAAGGGTCCCACAAACCAACAAATGGGACTATCTTCAAACGCTTTAATTCAAACAGGTCAAACCCGAAAATAAATACCCATCCGGCAACAAAACTTTCATCAAAATCTATAGTCGGAACAAACAGGAACCGCCAAATTTGAATCGGTATTCCAAGTTCCCAGCCTCCAATCGTCAACCATCCCTCGACTCCAATGCCACCCGTATATAATTTTCTCGTGTAATAATTCAAGAACTCTAAGTAATCTTTTAATGTTTCTTCAAATCGATTTCGTATACTCTTTATCAACGGCAACCGTTCCGAATTCGGGAATTTCTGCTCAAATTCTTCTAGCGATAGAATCACTTTCCTTAGACATTCAGGATCCATTCCACTTCTATAATAAAATTTACTATATACGCGATTGTGAAAAATAGTGGATTGGCCAAAAGACACAAAAGTCACAGAGTCTCCCAAATACTTGTCTGCCAACTTATAAACAAAATCTTGTTTTTCGTGGCTCCATGTACTATAATGCATTACCTCGAATTTATTTTCTATTTTATAAAAAGCAGTCAACTTCAGCAAGATTTCACATAAATTCTTTTGTTCCTCATCGTCGCTAGACAAAATCATTTCTTCAAGTTTTGCCTTCACTACATTAGAATCGGTCAAATTCATATTTGCATCAAGATAATCCAACAGGGAATCCCTAACAAAAGAATATTTTACCGAACGTCCAACCTTTTCGTACTCCCCAAGCAACAAGTCAACAGCCAAGTCGTAACGTTCCACCAACAAGTAGATTTGGATCAGTTCCAGATTATCAATTGCAAATTCATCTGGAGCACGTTCTTTTATATAACGGACCATCGAAATAACATCATCATTTCTCTGATTTTTTAATGATCCAAGTAAAGCATTCCTGTACGCTTTGAACTGGAATATAGTTTCTCCGAAATAATAATTTTCTGTATCGGCAAAAAGCCATACATTCAAGAAAAGAATTATTCCAACAAGAAATCTCATTCTCTATAAGATAATCTTTTTCAGGAAAGAACAAATTCATTTCATCTGCCAATTCTCGACTTTTATCGAAAAAAACAGGCAACTTTGCATCTGAAGGGTTCCCCCAATCAAACCGAGAATGGCAAGCGGCCGTTTATTTCTTCTTCGGAGCAGGCAGTTCGGGGAGCATGGCGTCGAGTAGGCGCACCAGCAGATCGTTGTCTTCTATCTGCTCGTTGGTCACACGGAGCATGGGCTTCGCCCCTTCGTAGGGCAACTGCTTCTTTGCACCCGGCAACATTGCCAAAGCCGCAGCCACGGGCTTTACCAGCAGGCGGTCATCGTAAATCCCGCCGAAGATTTTCCCGTCGGCATACAGAATGTACTCGCCCATCATCTTGCGGGTGGTCACACGCAGTTCTCCCTTGAACTGCAGCAAGACATGGTCACGAAATTTTTCAGAACTCGGCATAGACAATTCCCTTTTTTCGTCAAAATATACATTTTCTGCCATTTTGCAAAGCGGAGTCGTTTTTAGCACTCTTGACGAAGTATCCCATTTTTTTACATCTAACAACGACATTTTTGCTGCGCACGCGCAAAGGCTAATCCACTATGGGTTATTCAAAGAGGAAAATGAAAATGCGAATTAAACTATACCCGTTGACCATGGCTTTTACCGCATTCGGATTCATAGCTTGCGGCGGCGATACCATAGTCATCAATACGTCCAATTCAATCGATACGTTACAAGCAGAATCCCTCGATAATTTGCCCGACTGCAGCAAAACCATAAATGGCGTCACTGCTGAAATCAAGGAAGAAAAGAAGGCTTACATTTGCAGCAACGGCCATTGGGAATTTGACCACGACATTGTCGATTCCGTCGAAAAAGAAGATGACCCCAAAAAGATTCCGGAATACAAGTCCGAAGACGAGATGCCGAATTGCACCAAAAACCGTCAAGGCAATCTGGCCATAACCGAGACCGATGCACACATTTGCAATGACGCGGCTTGGCAAGACCTGGGAACCGCCTATGCGACGAACGACAGCCTGCCCGATTGCACGAAAAAACAAAAAGACAAGTCCGCATTCGTCGTCGAAGACAGCGTGGCTCTTTATTGCGACGGAGAAAAGTGGCAAAAAATCGATTCTACAAATAAAATAATAGAAGAAGCAACGGAAGAATCGTCTTCAAGTTCATCCGATAAGGCAACCAGCGACAGCTCCAGCAGTTCCTCGGAAGAGAAGAATCTATCCAGCAGCAGCCAGGAAGAAGAAAAGCCAGAAAGTTCTGCCGACACCACAGAAACGTCAACCAAAGGCACGATAGCAGACCCCCGTGACGGAAAGGTCTACAAGACCGTAAAAATCGGGAACCAAGTATGGTTCGCCGAGAATCTGAATTATGACGACCACAACGGCGTGTGCCCGATGGAAGAATCGGCGAACTGCGAAAAATACGGCCGACTCTATATATTCCAACAAGGCCTGCTGTACCGTTCCTCCCTGGCAGATGTTTGTCCGGACGGCTGGCGTCTCCCCGACTCCCTGGATTGGGCAGAACTATTTGATTACGTGGCAACAAATAATGGAGGCGAACCGATCGGGGTCAGCCTCAAAGCAACAACAGACTGGTATTCTCGGGGCGACACCGTCCTCATTAAAGTAGAAGGGGCCTCATCCATAGGTGACGAAGATTCGACACGTATCGGCGCTACAAAGGGAACAGACCGTTTTGGCTTTTCGGCGCTCCCCGCAGGCAGCTGCTGGGAAAGCGGTTGCTACATCGGCGATGACACTCGCTTTTTCACGACGGCCCCAAACCAAAGTGCCGGAATCAAGCTAGCTTTCGATAAAGACGAAGTAATCTATGACGAAAATGCCTATTATGGTTACATCTCGGTGCGTTGTATCCAGAATCAATTTTTGAAAATCGACGCCATTCCATTCACTATCGAAGTTGACTCCCTTGTCTGGATGGCGGAAAATCTATCCTATCAAGGTTCCGACTTGTTCACATACAAGCAATCGCTGGACGCCTGCCCTAAAGGTTGGAGATTACCGACATGGGAAGAATTTACGGCGGCGGTCAGATCCAAAAAAATGTCTTTCCCCGCAGACACAGTATCGGAATTCTTCGTTAGCAGCGGCTACTACTTAGGCTTTGCGGTATCCTGCGCCGTGGACTCCTGCACGACATCCTTCAGGTCTGGCAGCGCAACCAAGGCTATCCGTTGCGTCAACAAGCAGACCGTACCCACAGTTTCCAGCCCGACATCAAAAGACCCCGCCAAGGAAGAGTCCCCCGAATAACGCAAAGAGGTCTCTTTCTCTTCGCCTTATCAGATTCTATTCCAATCGATTTTATCGTCTATGGGAATAGAGTCTTTTGAAAATTAATTTGTATATTATTCCCATGCTCAACTACGTATTTCTTATCCTCGCCATTGTCGCAGAAGCTGCCGGCACCACCCTCCTCAAGATGTCGGAGCAGTTCACCAAACTCGTCCCTTCCATCGCTTCGCTCGTCTGCTACGTCGCATCGCTCTACCTGCTGAGTCTTTGCCTGCGGACCATTCCCATCGGCATCGCGTATGCCACCTGGTCGGCTCTCGGCATCGCCCTCATCACCATCAGCGGCATCTTCTTTTTCAAGCAGATGCCCGATCTGGGAGCCATCGTAGGGCTTATCCTGATTGTCTCTGGCGTTGCCGTACTGAATCTATTCTCGAAGATGGACATCCACTAAGGCTAAAGAGCCTTTTCCATGTACACGCACTGGAAGGTGTCGTGGTGAGGCTTGCCGTTTTCATTAAAACGATACCCTAGCTTTTTATAGAAGTCCTCAACCCCGACGCGACTCGATACGATCGCCTTGCTGCATCCTGCTTCTCGCATCCATTTCTCGGCCTCGGCGACAACAGCCTGGCCCAAATGCTGTCCCCTGTATTCTGGTAATACAACAACACGTCCAATTTCGGCAACGCCGTCGGCCGCATCGCCAACTACAAACCAGCGGCAGGTAGCCACCGGGTAAATATCGTCGAGTGCAAGGAGGTAATGGCAGTTCTCGCCATCATGCGCATCGATTTCTGCATCCAGCGGAATCTGGTGCTTGCGCATCATCGCCCGAATGCGCACGTAGTAGGCGCCCGCCCGTTCACTTTCTTTTGAAACCCTGATAATTTTCATTCATTGAAAATATAAAAACTTGGTTACAACCAAGTTTTTATATTTTCCCAGCGGCATCTTCTTTTTCAAGTAGAAGCCCGATTGTCTATTCCGCCATCATCAAGTCTTCAAAAGAAATTTTTCCGTCGCGATAATCCTTACATTGAACAATCATATCTTCATAGGCCGATGTACGGGATTCGTCCGTCACGTTCTTGTTGACCATTTTATCCGTCATGACCATGCGGCTTCCCTTGCAACTGCTGTTGGTTTCAACGATATCTCCATAACGCATCTTGTCAAGAGCCGCTTCCTCAGCATCGTCCTCATCTTCATCATCTGGCGTATTCAAATAGGCCTGACAGGCAGATTCCGTGCCCATTTCCATTTCCATGGTGCGATTCGTAATCATTGAATCCCCGTCAAAAGTCACGTCGCCCTTCATAAGGAATTCTACTCCGGCAAAGGTTCCTGTCATATTTAGCTTCCAGAAGTTATCCGTCAATTCACCTTCACAATACATCTCTGCACTGTCCTTGGACACATCCATCTGCGACAAGAATTCAAACATCGCCTTCAGTTGTTCCTTGGTCAAGCCCGTGTTTGTGGTGGCAATAGCCAGTTCCTCGGGGGAGAGCGATTCTATCACTTTATCGAATCCTGAAGTCGGAATCCAATCTCCATAAATACAGGTCCAGTGCACATCTTGGCCCCGAACGACAGACGTTTTCACATCACCATTTTGGCACTCGTTTTTTTGTGGAACGGCAGCGCTTCCACCATCTGCACCATCAGAGTTCCTTAACTGAGCGCTAATAGCCTTGTAAAGTTCATACTGTTCTTGGGTTATCCCAATTGTGCTGAGGTTCATGCTGGAACTGGACCCAATTCCTGTACCGTGAACAACCTCACCCGCACTGCTTGCGGGAGCATTCCCAGCATCACTCGAAGGCGCACTATCAACGCTGCTCGTAGGCGTTCCGCCTGCACTGGCAGCTCCTTGGCTGGAACTAGAAATTGTTTCCGTATCGGAAGAGGTCGCATCCGGCAACAAGCTGGATTCCTGAATCCCATTTTCATTCGGTTCAGTCGACGAGCCGCTATCGCAGGCAACCATCGCGAATGACACGGCAAATGCTGCAGCGAAAAATTTCATTTTCATAATAAGCCTCTTATTGTTGTTCCATCCCAAAAGAAATTTAAACTTTCAACATCCATCCCGATTGTAAAAAAAATTTATTCATCATCTTCGGAAATTCCCATGAGCTTCATGGCGGCTTTCCAAGTTTCCTTGTTTTCGAAACCGTCTCGCTTGCCACCACCGTAGCGGGCGTGCGCAAATTCTTCAACAAGGTTCTCCCAGCCTTCGAGCTTGCCGTCCTTGACCAGCGTTTCCAGGTTGACCGTATTGGCGGGGGCACCGAATTTGCCCGCGGCAAATTCCTTGCAGACGCCCTCCAGTTCCAAAAGCCACTCGCGGCTATCAGCCGTGTTCACTCGTTGCTTCAACACCACCATCTTTTCGCGAAGGGCGGCTGCAGCGGCACTTTCCGCCGCCACTGTGGCGCGTGCCCGCGCCCGCCGCTTGGCCCGCCACAGCCCGGCAAAAATCAGGCAAGCAGCAACAAATGCTCCCACGACAATCGGCAACGGGTTGAACGGGGCATCCACGCGCACAGGCACCGATTCGCTGCGCAAGTCAATCGACGAGCCCAGAGATGTCGGAATTTCAAACTTCAGCGCCGGAATGTTCAAATCGCCCGTGTCCTGGACCATAATCTTATAGGTAAACGTGATCGAGGCGACCTCCGCGCCGTCCTTCACGGACCGCGCAGATACCTGGGACACCCCGAGCTGCGTAAGCCCCTTCGCGTTCACGGAACTCACGGGGACCACCAGCAAGGAACTTCCCTGCACATTCCAGCTCACGGTTACGGGATATTCAAACGTATCGCCCACGGTGAGCGCGGGAATCCCGTCCGCAGAACCCGACGTAATCGATATGCCCAAATCCTCAGGCCGCGGCAATACCTGCTCTTGAGCCGTAGAATCAATGTTACCATCCGCTGTCAATGTATCATTTTCTTCCATATTCACGAATATACAAAAAGGGGGTGGCAAAAACTACCTACGACAGGCAGCCTATTCTCTTTCCGATCTCCTCGTGTATTCCGGCTTCGTTTTGTAGTAGACACGGATTACCATAGTATAGCCATATGCGTAATCGTATTGAACACCAAAGTAATAATATTGCTGGACCCCGGCAGAAACCGTTACTTCGTACTTAGCAAACGAAGTTTCCTTTTCATAGAAATACCGCGGAACATGAGTATCGCCTGTATTGGCATTCTGGCCCAGTGAATCGGATTTCACAAAATCAAACTCATTCTCGAGCAAGGCTGTTTTAAACAACTCCATACTGTCTCTAGCCTGTGCTTCCATGATTGGCGATGCCGCAAAGCTGCCCATCGTCGACCTGACAGAATCGATATCATGACGAGCCACCCACATATTCATAACGGAATCATCGTCATATCCCGATCTCGACTTGGTCGTAAAATATTCCCGCATAAAGGAGAGCTCTTCCGGGAATTCCCTTATATAGGCCAGCGAGCTAAAATCTGTCGTCGGGACTTCCTCGAATCCGTCCTTCAACACAACCAACTTTACGGTAAATGTGTAATAACTAGAATACATCATTCCCGCACCATACCATTTGGTGATGGAAAGTTTGTACACGATGTCTTCTACAGTCTTTGAATAGACATAAGAGACGGAATCATACACATCGTTCAAAGAATCATTCAATATCGCCCCTTCAAAGGCAAATCCATGCCTTTCCATTTCCTTCACCAAGGCGCTCGCAACAGAATCTCTCCCATCTCTATCGGAATCCAATTTAATCGCCGTAATATGCCAAACCTCCTGTTTGCCCTCTCCAAAAGTCGTATAGCCCATGAACGAATATGTCGAATCGAAGAAATCGACAGCCGAAGGAAGCGGGGGGATCGTATCCAACGGTTCGCTTGATGAAGACCGTACAAACGGATCATAGAGAGAACTTGAGGAACTCCCGGCAGAAGAACTCAAAGCCGAACTCGACGGATCGCCTTTCTTGGAACTGGACGATGTCGCCTTTTCTGAACTGGAGGATTTTTCATCGCTCGGAATCAGCCAGCGGCCATCTTCACAAACAAAAAACGTGTTATACAGCGTACTCAGTTTATTCACATTTCGCTTGATTTCGTTTTCACGCTTCTTGTCGCAGGTGCCAAGTCCATAGTTGTCCCACCAAAAATTCGTCACGTACTTTTCGAAAGCAGGCACAGAATCTGCATACTTCCAGCCTTCGATATTCTTGCGCACGTTCGCAAGAGTCCCCTTGAGGTCGGCATCGCATGCCCAGTCCGCAATCGAAGCCTTGGTATCGGCATCGTCCCAACTGCCGCCTTCTGCAAGGGCGATGCTGAACTTGCCCATGCGCTCGGTAAGGCCCGCCACATCCACGTTCGACTGCATCAGCACGCTCACGGCCAAAAGCGCAGCGTTGCCGTCACCCGTCTTGAAAATGTCCAGGTCTTCGGATTCCCCGAAATCACCCTCAATGCCGAACACCGCAAATATTTCTTCTTCCGCCTGCGCCTTCGCATCGGCAATCGATTTTTTCTTCTCGTTCACGAGGTACATCGCACGTTCGTATTCCAGGTGCGTGAGCAAGTTGATATTCACCGTTTTACGGTTGCTCAGGTCAGTCAGAGCACGGAGCATCACCGTCCCCGAAGATTTCTTGCCCGTAACCTCATCGCGGTAATAGCCCGACGCCTCGAGGATGGCATATTGCGACTTGAGATCGATATCCTTGATGGCAAAGTCGCCCTTGTCGCTCTTGATAGAGCCCTTGAAACTCTTACCAGTCTGCTTGAGCGTAATGCCGTCAAGTTCCTGCACGGTCACCGCAGACCCTGTGACAAACGGGCCCTTTTGCGTAACACCAGCCACCTCCCAGTTCGTGACCGCGGTGATGCCCGCATCATCCGTCGTGCCGCCAACGACGGATTTATCATCGGAACACGCGGTCACAAGAATCGACCCGAGCGTAAGCGCCGACAGAATCCATTTCTTCATATTCAAGTCCTTTTTGATAAACATACTTTATTCTCCTTTGCCCGGCGTCCCCTGGACGCGTTTTAGCGCAGCCCTTTCCTCTCTCCTAGCCTTCTCATCCTAACAAATTTCTACTCGGGCTTACTCTTATAGAATATATCCAACTTCATAGTGACCCCATAGAAATCATATATCGCGTATATGCCGCCACCGGTAAAGTCATAATTTTTTGCTATCGACGAGAACACCCGCACCTCATACCTTGCAGTCGCCGTTTCGCGCGTATAATAGTAGCGTCGTATTAGCGAATCAAGCGAGCATTCATTGTCCGTCCCAGATTCTATCGTGTCTTCCTTGACAAGAGTGAACCCATTCCCGACTAGCGACTGCCTAACTTTTTCAAATTCCGCCGTGGCGACGTCCACCTTTTCTTTTTGGAACCTGACGCTATCCGGATAATTCTGATACCACAACGACGACGAGCCATCATTGGAAGTAATCACGGTATCCGTCCAGTCGCGAACGGACCAAGATATCGCAAGAGAATCGTCACTCCAAAAAGTCTTAGTTTTGCGAGTCACATATCCATTCAAGAAGGCGATGTCTTCCGGGAAGTCTTCTTCAAAGCGAAGTGACGTGCACGCAATAATCGGATTTTCATCCACCCCACTTTCATGAGAGACAATCTTCAAGTCAAAGCCGTAACCACTAACAAAGAGGCCTGTAATAGACGAGGTCGCCATATTAATTTTTCTTGTCACATATACCCTATATGTCGTATTTCCCGCCTTCTTGACATAAGCGTGCGAAGAGTCCCCAGCCTGCAAGCACAAGGCAGAGTCAATGAGTTTCTTTCCCTCATACTCAAATCCGCGGGCATTGAGCGAATCCCCCATCGCAACAAGCAGCGATTCCCGTTGAGCCCCTTCATTAGAGGCCATCATTTTGGACACCAGCCAGTCTTCCTGCTTTCCATTTTCAAAAGTCAGGTAGCCCTTATATTCATTTTGGGCAAAGAAGTCTTCCAGAAAGGCAACTTCATCCGGCAGCAACGGAATCGAGTCATGCGCCTGCGGGCCGACAAACGGATTCTTGTAGGAACTCGAAGACTTCGCCGAGCTACTCGACCCTTCGGCAGGCTCTGAGCCGCCATTACCCTCACTGCTACTAGATTCCGAATCCCGTTCGGACTGACTGCTGCTACTCGACTGCGGTTCATCACCCGGAATGACCCAGCGTTCGCTTTCGCACACGAAATACTCGTTGTAGAGTTTGCTTAACTTGTTCACGTTGCGTTTGGTATCGCCCTCACGCTTCTTGGTGCACTGGCCAAGTCCATAGTTGTCCCACCAGAAATTCGTCACGAACTTTTCGAAAGCAGGCACAGAATCTGCATACTTCCAGCCTTCGATATTCTTGCGCACGTTCGCAAGAGTCCCCTTGAGGTCGGCATCGCATGCCCAGTCCGCAATCACGGCCTTCGTGTCGGCATCTTCCCAGTCGCCGCCTTCCGCAATCGCGATACTGAATTCGCCCATGCGTTCGGTGAGGCCCGCCACGTCGGCATCCGCATGCATCAGCACGCTGATGGCGAGCAGCGCCGCGTTGCCATCGCCCGACTTGAAAATGTTCAGGTCTTCGGATTTCCCGAAGTCACCCTCGATGCCGAACGCCGCAAATATTTCTTCATCTGCCTGAGCCTTCGCATCGGCAATCGATTTTTTCTTCTCGTTCACGAGGTACATCGCACGTTCGTATTCCAGGTGCGTGAGCAAGTTGATATTTACCGTTTTGCGGTTGCTTAAGTCGGTCAACGCGCGGAGAGTCACCGTCCCCGAAGATTTCTTGCCCGTGATCTCGTCGCGGTAGTAGCCCGAGGCCTCGAGGATGGCATACTGCGACTTAAGATCGATATCCTTGATGGCAAAGTCGCCCTTGTCGCTCTTGATAGAGCCCTTGAAGCTCTTGCCAGTCTGCTTGAGCGTAATGCCGTCAAGTTCCTGCACGGTCACCGCAGACCCTGTGACAAACGGGCCCTTTTGCGTAACACCAGCCACTTCCCAGTCCGTGACCGCGGTGATGCCCGCATCATCCGTAGTGCCGCCAACGACGGATTTATCATCGGAACACGCCCAGAACATAGTCCCGACAGCAAGGCAACCTAAAATTCGATTCCACTTCATAATCAAATCTCCCTTTCTAATTATACACTAGTCCTTGACACAACGGACACTGAAGGCATAATGTTTCTCATAGATAGAGCTCAGACGCATGTTGTCATTGCCCTTTTCAAAGTCCGCACTGAATGCATCCGATTCATCTTCCATCCCATAGCCCCAAAAGTGCGCAATAAGGCCATCGTAACTATAGCTTCCATCAGGGTAAAACCTGCTACCCACCGGGAATGCCGAGAAACCATATTCATCCAAGCCATTATCGTCATCCCTCCAACCAGTAGCCGATTTTAGCTTTTTAGCCGACCCGACATCCAATCCGTCGACACTAGAATTATAAACGACGTTATTCAAATAGTTCCATTCTGCGACACTCGGCAAATGCCAACCTTCAGGACAGACTCCGCGCAACGGCTCCGTATACGACAGCGTGCAATTCACGCCATAGCCGCACCCCATTCCTCCAGAGCTAAAAACACCCGCGCTATCCATGGCCGCCGACCACAAATAAAGCCTACCGTACTTGTCACAGTATTCAATAGAATCATTGAAGCAGAAACTACTGGAATCCAGGCTATCCGTAGGCTGCAAATATGCATAGTTCAGGTTCTCCGCCATCCACTCAAAATCACCCATTTTCACGGTCTTGTATGTTTGCCCGTCGCGTTCATCCGTCAGCGTTCCATATTCGCAGGAATCCACCTCGTCTGTTTTACAAGATTTCTGGTGGTCCACCGCGCCCTGAACAACTTCGACATGGTCGGTTGAATCATTCTGAACACAGCGGACACTATATCCATAAAACTTTAATGAGTAAGTCGTCCCTCCCAAAGATGCATAGTACGCTCCATGCGCACTCGATGTAGTCAAGCACAATCCCGCGCATTCTGTAGAAGTCCAGAAAAACGTGAGACGCGACAAGCCTTCGTATCCATTGATATGCCTGTTGCCGGCAGGGAGCGCCTTCATCACGCTATCACCGTCACCCATCACATTAATCAACGTATCCCATTCGGCTTTCGACGGCAAGTGCCATCCGTCCGGGCAAACACCCTGCACGGGATAAGTCCGGGCGCACGTCTTGCCTCTGCCGCAACCTTCGCTATTCGCGCTAAACATTCCCACGCTATCCATAGCCGCCGACCACGTATAGAGTCTGCCGTACCTTTCACAGTATTTGACCGAATCATTATAGCAGAAGCTACTGGAATCCAGGCTATCCGTAGGTTGCAAGTATGCATAGTTCAAGTTTTCGGCCATCCATACCCGATTGCCAATCTTGACAGTCTTGTAGGTCTGTCCATCGCGGGAATCAGTCATTGTATTCGGGTCATCATCCGACGAATCGGGAACGAACTTTTCCACAAACTTTTCGAATGCAGGAACTTCAGCGGCAATCCCCCAACCCTCGACATTCTTGCGAATAGAATCCAGCTCTCCGCTGGCAGCGGCAGCAGCCACCCATTCCGAAATCGCAGCCTTTGTACCGGAGTCTTTCCACTCGCCGCTTTCAGCGAAGGAATCACTAAACTTATCCATGCGCTTCACGAGATCTTTCACCTCGGCGCCGCCCTGCATCATCACGCTCACGGCAAGCAGGGCCGCATTTCCGTCACCCGACTCGAAGACGTTCAGGTTCTCGAATTCCTCGAAACTGCCCTCGATGTCAAACGCTGCGAGGACTTCCTGCTCGGCCTGTGCCTTCGCATCCGCGAACTTCTTGCCCTTTTTGGTCACCAGATAGATTATGCGGTCGTATTCCAGATTAGTGAGAATGTTGACGTTCACGTTCTCGCGATTCTTGAGGTCGGTCAACGCATACAAGGAAATCTCACGGTCCGTCGTCTTTCCAGAAAGTTCGCTACGGTACTCGCCAGTCACTTTGAACACCGCACACGACGACTTGAGCGTCACGCCCTCGATAGCAAAGTCGCCCTTGTCGCTCTTGACCGAGCCCTCAAAACGTTCATCCGTCAATTCCAACGTTTTGCAATTGATTCCCTGCACCGTCACCGCGGAGCCCTTCACGAACGGGCCCTTCTGTGTCACGCCCGCCACATTCAAATCCTTGATGGCGACAATGCCTGCATCTTCGGTAGTGCCGCCCGCGACGCTTTTATCATCGGATGAAGAACATGCATTCACGACAATCGACGCAAAGGCAACCGAAACGGCCCAAACAAAGCCATCACAGATCTTCTTGCATAAACTATTTCTCATTTTGTTCTTCCCTTTCTTTCTCAATTTCTCTTTTCTTTTCCAAGCGTTCACTCAGCGGGAACAGCTGCAAGTTCAAGCGGTAAACCTGTTCCGTATCGTCGTCTGCTGAAGCGATTGCCACAATGCGGCGGCGGAAATCCGCAATTTCCTTTTTTATCTGTTCGTAAACCCCGCGCGTGATACCCATGGTCACCCCGGACATGTCACGTTCCGAAAGCGGCAAGTCCATAGCCTTCACAGCGAACTCCCCCATCTGGCGCTGCATTTCGCGGGCAGCCACCGGCACGGCGTCCACGGGTCCCATCGAGATGGACTTTTCCGTTTGCACATAGTTTCCGTTCTTGTCTTTCTTTAGGAGACCGGCCTTCATCAAAAAGTCCAGCGTCTCGGAAACTTCCGTCGCGGATATTTTCTGTTTGCAGGCATGCGCCATCTCGAGAGGCCGCGCCCCCGGCATATGCGGAGCAATCTCGCGCAGCACCGGATTTTTCCACGACTTGAAATAATCGAACTCCTCGTTACCCAGCACACGGACCTTGTGCGCCTGCGCCAGCGCACAGCGTTCTTCGAAAGCCGCACGCTTCGCCTTGTCCCCCTTCGCATGCGCATAAGAAACCATCAGCACAAAATAGGTGCTCTCGAACCCCGCAAGCCCCATAGCGTTCGCGACCGAGCCGGCAGCGCCGACGCTCAAGCTCTTTTTCCCTTCGCAGACATATTTCAGGTATACCGGCGAAGTGAACCCGGCGTCACGTGCAAAATCGCGCCACGTAAACGCCGAGCTGCGCTTGCGTTCATCGTAGTAATCCTGGATGAACTTGCGATAATCTGTATATTCAACGATTTCCTTCATGTCTATAAATATAGGCATTCAATTCAAAAATGGAATACAAAATTTGCGTTTTTATGCAGATTTTACCAATTTTTGCGTTTTTAGCAAATTTCATCATTTCAGAATACAAACAGCGTATTCCCAGAATACAGGAGTTTCCCCTATTGACGTTTTATAAAACTTTTGGTATATTACTAAGAGTAACTTACTAAAAGTTAAATGAGGTCATTATGGAAAATCCATTCTCTCTAGAGCCCTACACAACAAAAGAACGCTTTTGCGATCGCGAACAAGAGCTTATGGACATAGTTTCCCTTTTGACCAACGGATCAAATGTCACATTGATTTCCCCACGGCGTTACGGCAAGACAGGGCTCATTTTCAGGACCTTCGACACACTCCAAGAAAATAACTATACATGCATTTATGCCGACATTTTTTCGGCTCAGTGCCTAGAGGACTTTATCAAAATTTTATCCGAAGCCATCGTAAGTTCCATGGCTAGCGACTCCTTGATAAAAAAATTCTTCATCGCTCTCAAAAACGTGCGACCGCTCCTTAGCTACGACCCTATTTCCGGAGCACCTCAGGTTTCTCTATCCTTCCAGACAGATTCGCAAAAAACGCCAACGTTAAAAACAATTTTTGACTTTCTTGAAAAGCAAGGGAAACAGATTATTTTCGCCATAGACGAATTTCAACAAATTCGTGAATTCAAGGAAACAAATATCGAAGCCTTACTGCGGACCTACATCCAACAACTCCATTATGTAAAATTCATTTTCTGTGGCAGCAAAAAACATTTGATGGCAGATATGTTCACCAATGCGAAGAAACCTTTTTACGAAAGTTCCAGGACGGTCTATATTGACCGAATTGATTTAGAGAAATACAAGGCATTTATCACAAGTCTTTTCAAAAAAGCCGGAAAAAACATTGACGACGATGCCGTTGATTTTATCCTGGATTGGACAAAAAGGCATACTTACTATACGCAATTTGTATGTAACCAAGTATTTGCGGAATCTTCTAATAAAATTTCGTTGGAAAATGTAAAAAACGTAGCATCAAGTATTATACGGCTTGAAATCACCAATTTCATTGAACGTCGCAACCTGCTTACCGAAAAGCAGTGGCAATTCTTAATCGCGGTAGCCAAGGAAGGCTCCGTAAGACAGCCAACCGCAAGCGCATTCCTAATGAAATACAAGATAGGCAGCAGTGCGACCGCAAAAAAAATCCTTACTACCCTCGTCGAAAAAGAACTGCTGCTAGAACAAAGCGATTTAAACGGAAAAAACTACAGCGTCTACAACGTATTCATGTCCCGCTGGATGGAAACACTATAACAAAAAAAGGCCCCGCCAGTTTCCTGACGGGGTGCAGTTCTCCTCCTAACGAATTTCCTTTCACAAATCTACTTGTCGTAGATGGTCGCCCTTATCTCGGCGCGGTACTCCATCCATTTGCATCCCAAATTGCTAACACGCCCCTGAATGACCGCATAGACCATGATTTGCCGAGACCGTAGTTATTCCACCAGAAGTCCGTCACGTACTTCAAGTAAACATCCGAAGAGAATCCCGCAGGAACCTCTCCTAACCTGCCCTCAGCCCGAACACTCCCGAGTCCAAATTTTGAGGGAAATAAATGTATTTTACTTTGTCTGTCCTAGTTCTTCACGCAACGCACGTAAGCTTCTTTTAGCGGTTTTTCTTCAACATAATAACCGCGGGGAGAGACTTCCACATAATAGTCACCTATCGGCGTCGGAGTAAGACAACTTTCAATTTCTTCGCGATCTTCTTCATCCTTAGCGACATCAAGCATCAGTCGACAGAGAGCCGCCTCATCTTCGTCAATCTCTCTCATATGGTAAGAACCTTGCCTGTAAGAATGGTAATAGACTTCCAAGTCCAAGTACACCGTATCCACCACCGGCATAAGGTTAAAATCAAACCTGTTGTAGTACACGCCAATCAAATCTTTTCCAAAGGCCGCATCTTTATCAGAAGTTCTCCAGTTTTCGTTAAGCAAGTTTTTAAAGTCGCCGACATAATCCACCAAGGCTCTCCAATCCTCGGTACTGGACACATGCCAACCTTCAGGGCAGACTCCCTGGTGAGTTTCACCGATCAAGCTGTCGTCAACGACATCCGTCATGTACTTGTTATCAATTTGCATGGCTTCCGTCCAAGTATAGAGACCATCAGATTCATACTTGAGTTCTTCGGCCATCCATTCATACTTTTTCCCTTCGTATTCAAAGCTCACGGTCTTGTACTTATGTCCGTCACGCGGGTCGGTCATAGTTCCCGTTTTGTGGTCAACCGGAATCTTGAGAGAATCGATATATCCCTTTGTCTTAAGTTCCCAGTAAAAACCGTTGCAAAGGAGATAACCCGATTTCAATACTTTCACTTGCCTATCAGCAGGATCTTCAGCAATAATAGGTCTATTGAATTGTCGATACTCGCCCCAAAGATTTTCCGTACAACGTTCAAGGCCCATGTAATCCAAAAACAGCAATATGCCGAATTCATACTCGTCCACCGCAACAAGGAGGCGCTCATACGATTCTGGATCAACCTTTTTCTTGTCCAGCAAATCGTCATCATCAACATCTTCCATATTGCTATTCTCTAGGGTCAAAATATATGCCGTTCCAGCAAGAGACTGCATAAGGGTATCATCGAGAATACCGTCATCGGCGAAGTCATCGGTAAACCCGTCAAGATACTTTTGCAACTTAGAACAGTCAACATTTTCCCTGAGCCTCAAATGTTCCCAATGCCCCATCTCACCTCCCTCGCCATCCCAAGGGTCCCACTCGCTACGGCTATCCAGCAGAAGACTCATGTTGAAAAGAATTCTGTCCGCTTCGGTCGTATTGTATATATTCAAATCTTCTGCAGAAGACACTTCAACCTTGACACCGAAAGTCCTAACAACTTCCGCCGCAGCCTGTTTCTTGGCTTGAACAAAAGACTTGCCGGATTTGATCAAGTTCAAGACTCGTTTGTATTCAAAATGTGTCAAGATGTTGATGTTTACCGTTTCACGCTTTCGCAAATCAGAGACGGCATCAAGGCGCATGGGACATTCAGAACGCTTGGGATCTACTTCCATTACATCATCATCAAAGTAAAAAAATGCCTCCGCATCATGTATATAATAACCCTCTGCAGATAGTCGCACATACTGGCTTTCTAGATCGAGGCTATCGAACTTGAAATCGCCCTTATCATTAATAGTCACAGTAGTGTATTCTCTACCGGTGGGTTCAAGATTCCCATTCGCCGATGTTTCACGGAGAACAACACTGGAGCCCTTCACGAAAGGACCCTTCTGCGCCACGCCGGCAATCTGCTTATTCGTAATGGCGATAACACCCGAATCGACGGAGGATCCCCCAGCGACATCATTATCACCGGAACAGGCAACCACAAAGCCCAACAAAATGGCAAAAGCCAATGTAAAGACCAAGCATTCTCCAACCACTTTATACGCATCCCTTTTCATCTTTTTTCCTCCTTATTAGTTACACATTTCTTTCCCGTCCCTAAGCGTCCGCTCATCGGGAAAAGTTGCATGTTCAATCGGTAAACATATTCCGTCTCATTTTCTTCTGTGGCAATTGCCGTGATACGGCGGCGGCAAGCCTCAAGTTCCTTGCGAATGCGGTCATAAGAACGCCGCGTCAGGCCCAAGACCATTCCCGACATTTCGCGTTCCGACAGCGGCAGGTCCAAGGCCTTTATCGCAAATTCCCCCATCTGGCGCTGCAGATCTCTCGCCGCTACGGGAACGGCATCGGCAGCTCCAATCGCCACCGACTTTTCCGTCTGGCGGTAGTTTCCGTTCTTGTCCTTCTTCAGGAGATTCATCTTCACCAGCAAATCAAGCGTCTCGCTCACCTCGGCAGCGGTTATCACCGGCCTGCAGGTGCGGGCCATCTCGAGAGGGCGCGCCCCCGGCATGTGCGGAGCCAGTTCGCGCAGCACCGGATTTTTCCACGACTTGAAGTAGTCAAACTCCTCTTTCCCGAGCACATGTACCTTGTGCGCCTGGGCCAACGCACAGCGTTCCTCGAAGGCGACACGCTTCGCCGCGTCGCTCTTCGCATGGGCATACGAGACCATCAACACGAAATAGGTCTGTTCAAAACCGGCGAGCCCCATGGCATTCGCAACCGAGCCGGCGGCATTGACACTCAAGTTCTTCTTTCCTTCGCAAACATATTTCAAGTAAACCGCCGACGAGAAGCCTGCATCGCGTGCAAAATCGCGCCAGGTAAATGCCGAGCTGCGCTTACGTTCATCGTAGTAATCCTGGATGAACTTGCGATAATCTGTATATTCAACGATTTCCTTCATGCTATTAAATATAACCTAACAAACGTTATTGGGAACACAAATTTTGCGTTTTCGTTCAAATTTTACCATTTTTCTATTTTTTCAATTAAAATTCAGCAATCCAGAACACAATCATGTGTTCCAGGAACACAGAAAAAAAGACCCCGCAAGCGGGGCCTGGATAAGAGAGAGATAATTTATCCTAGTTTTTCACGCAGCGGACACGGGCTTCCTCTAGCGTAGGTTCATCTAGTGGCCAAGCCGCACTGCCAATATAAATTAGAATTTGGTTCACGTCTGTGTTGAAGGAACGATACCTTGCAGCAAGATCACATGCCCACATTTCATTATTTTCATTACAGTATTGGTACAAAGCCATCCATAATTCCTCCGTATTTTTGCCAGAAAAAGATTCATGTACGTACGTGTGATAATAGAGTCTCAAGTACTCCTTATCCATCGGTTCAAGATTGAAATCGAACCTATTATGAAATACGCCAACGGAACTCTTTGCAAAGGCGGATTCCCTGTCTGTTTTCCATGTTTCGTCAAACAGATTTTCGAGCCCGCCCACATAAACAACCAGGTCTGACCAATCCCTAGCATTTGCCACATGCCAACCATCAGGGCAAATTCCTTGATGTAAAGTATCAATCAAACCTTCATTAACATGCTGGTTCATATATTTATCATCAATTTGCATAGCAGTCGTCCAGCTATACAGCCCCGAAGAAGCTTCATACTTAAGGTCTTCCGCCATCCACTCATAGTTTTTCCCATTGAACACAAAACTTACCGTTTTATATTTTTTGCCGTCTCGCGGATCGGTCATAGTCCCCGATTCATGATCAATTCTCATTGTAAGCGAATCTATTTGTTCTTTTGTCTTTATTGCCCAGCTATAACCATCGCAAAGAAGGTAGCCAGAGTCCACAGTTGCCATCTGCTCCAAATTGCGATCATACTGTACAATAGGCCTTTCGAATTTCCTGACTTCGCCCCAAAGATCTTCGGAACACTGTTCAACACCCATATAGTTTAAAAACAAGAACTTACCAAAGTCGTATTGTTTTTTTATTTTCGCAACGCGGTCATACGTATTAGAGTCCATTTCTTTCTCCGCCCTCATCATTTCTTCATCGAAGAATTCGGCGTTGTTATGACCTCTAACCTGATTATAAGCCTGATACGCCAAGTGCTGCATAATGGAATCGCTCAACACACCATCATCGGCAAAGTCATCGGCAATCCCATCAATAAATTTCTGGAGATTCGGACAATTGACGCGATCGGGATTTGTCCAATGCTCCCATTCTTCATCGGAATCCAACTCGCCCTCCCACGGGTCCCACAATTCTCGTGTATCAACAAATATACTGAGATTATAGAGAGTCCTATCCCCTTCTGTCGTGTTGAAAATATTCAAGTCTTCCGCCAACGGGACTTCAATATTCACCCCGAACATAGCAAAAACTTCCTCCATCGCCTGTCTTTTAGCCTCAGCAAACGACTTGCCGGACTTAAACAATTTCAGCACTCTCTTGTATTCAAAATGAGTCAAGAGATTGATGTTTGAAGTATTGCGATTTGCCAAATCAGTGACCGCATCAAGGCGCATTTGACATTCCGAAAGTCGATTGTCACCGTATTCATGCGTATAGTAACCTTCAGCAGAAAGAAGTACATATTGACATTCCAGATCAATGCTGTCAATTGCAAATTCGCCCTTGTCGCCAGTAATCGTAGTATAGTATTCCTTGCCCGTGGGTTTAAGGTTCCCTTCCGCAGATGTTTCACGGAGTACGACGCTAGACCCCTCTACAAGTGGCCCCTTCTGCGCCACGCCGGCAATCTGCTTATTCGTAATGGCTATTACGCCCGCATCGCCCGAAGCGCCGCCTACGAGATCTTTGTCATCGGAATCAGAACAGGCAACCACAAAGCCCAACAAAATGGCAAAAGCCACTGTAAAGACCAAGCATTCCCCAAAAACTTTATACGCATCCCTTTTCATTTTTGTCCTCCTTACTAGATACACATTTCTTCCCCGTCCCCAAGCGTTCGCTCATCGGGAACAATTGCACGTTCAAACGGTAGACCTGTTCCGTTTCGTCGTCTTCGGTAGCGATAGCCACGACGCGCCGGTAGTAATCTTCCGTTTCCTTTTTTATCCGCTCGAAAGCACGAGACGTAAGGCCCAGCGTATACCCCGACATGACACGCTCGGAAAGCGGCAGATTAAGCGACTGGATGGCAAATTCCCCCATCTGGCGTTGCAGATCGCGAGCCGCCAACGGCACAGCTTCCACAGGAGCCATTTTAATCGCCTTGTCGGTCTGATGGTAGTTCCCGTTCCTGTCCTTCTTCAAAAGCTTCGCCTTCACCAAGAAGTCAAGCGTCTCGGAAACTTCCGCCGCCGTAATCTTCGGCTTGCAAGCCTTCGCTATCTCAAGCGGTTTCGCGCCGGGCATGTGCGGGGCCAATTCGCGGATTACCGAATTTTTCCACGACTTGAAGTAGTCAAACTCCTCGTCACCGAGCACATGGACCTTGTGCGCTTTCGCCAAAGCACAGCGTTCTTCGAATGCGGCCCTTTTCGCCTTGTCGCTTTTTGCATGGGCATACGAGACCATCAGCACAAAGTAAGCCTGCTCATAGCCGGCAAGCCCCATGGCATTCGCGACAGAACCTGCGGAGCCGATACTCAGGTTCTTCTTCCCTTCGCAAACGTACTTCAAGAACACTGCCGACGAGAAGCCTGCATTCCGGGCAAATTCTTGCCACGAAAATGCCGAGCAGCGCTTGCGTTCATCGTAGTAGTCTTGGATGTACTTGCGATAATCTGTATATTCAACGATTTCCTTCATGAGTATGAATATACCCTATTTTTTCAAGTTAGGACATAAAATTTGCGTTTTTAAGCAGATTTTACCACTTTTTGCGAATTTATCAAAAATTACGCATTTCAGAACATGTCACACATGTTCCCAGAACATGAGAGAGTGGGTACACGAAAAAGGCCCCGCAAGCGGGGCCTAAAAGAGAGAGTTATACAAATTATCCTAGTCTTTCACGCAACGGAGACCCAAAAGTATATCCCCATCGTTGAGACCTAATATTGGCAACCTTATATCTCGAATTGACGATACATAAACTCCAAAGCTATCACGAGAGTCATCGGACGGGTCATCACCAGGCTCAATAGTATAATTACTGTAGAAAGAGGTATGATACACAGCTTTCTGTTCCGGATTGGGATACTGGGGATAACGCATCAGTTCTAGCATTTCGAGATCATCCTTTATGGCGTCAGCCATTTGGTCCCACTCCTGATTATTGGGTACGTGCCAACCGTCAGGGCATATACCTTGGACATTCTCATTGAGGTTTATCGGCTTTTTAAGACGAACCTCAGAGCTATTAAACTCGCACTTTTCTCCAGCGGAAAACCCAAAAATCTGGCAAATCGTATACCCTCTACCGATCCCAGGGCTATAACTTGTCATCCCTTTAGAATACATTTCACCTCGGTTGTTTCCCCAGCGAGAAACAGTATCATCACCATTCTTAGTGTCGTATTCCAAAAGGCTTGCCATCCAGGTAGCCGTATCGCCATTCTTTAATTCAACATCTAAAGTCTTGTAAACCATACCATCTCTTTCATCGACAAAAGAGCCATATTTTCCCGTGGTGTCAACAGGAGGGTCCCCTTCGTCTCTTTCTCCATCATAACCCATCCATACGCCGTCTCGGCAAATAACTCGTTCCTTTTCTTCAAAATGGGTCGTTCTTCTGACCTCGTCTTGAGTGTTACAGTGCCCCCATACAGAATCCCAAGGAGAAGCGAATTGCTTGAGAAACTTTTTAAAATCGGGAACTTCGGCGACTTCAACCCATTCTTTTACATACCTGGCAACGGTATCGCGGCCATCATTATCGTAAGTGTAGTAATCGTAGACGGGTTCAAGCCCGACTTTGGCATTGTCAAAAACGCCATCGTGATAATCCATGGACACAAGGTCTTTTGTCCGGCGAATCAAGACAGTGTCATCCCAGGTTCCATCCTTTTCCAAATCCAGGGAAATCTCGGCCAAAGTACTTGCTACTTCGCCCATATCTTTACCCGTAAGCATAATCATGGAGACTGCCAAAAGTTTAGCATCGCCTTCGGTATTGTTGAGAATATCGAGCTGATCAAAGGCTTCCGTCTCCTCTGAAAAACCAAAAGCGGCCATCACTTCTTTTTCGGCTTGTTTTTTCGCTTCGCCAACAGTTTTACCCTGCTTGACCAGATAGCGAATTCGGTCAAAAGACAGATGCGTCAGAACGTTGATGTTGACATGGTCTAGGTCCCGCAAGTCGACAAGACTATTCAACGAAATCGTTTGTTCAGAAGGAAAACCGCTCAACTCGCTGGTAAAGTAGCCGTTGGCATTGAGCCATGCATAACGATCGTCCAAATCAATGTTTTTCAAGGAGTATTCACCGCGGTCGTTATCGATTTCCGTGGAGAAATGTGCCCCCGTTTGCTGCAGTTTTTCATCCATCCCATAAAGGGTCACTTTGGTTCCTTTTGTAAAAGGCCCCTTTTGCGACTTCCCGGAAATAGTTCTTCCAGAGGCCGAACTTTCAGAACCCGATTCAAACTGGCTGCACGCCGTGAAAAAAGTTCCTGCGACAAGTAACGTGAAAATGGCAAGATTTTTTTTAGACATAATTCCTCCTTATTTTCCCATCCATTCGTATATACACTTAAAGAAATCATCATCTCCATGCAGTTCTACAGAACCTCTCAATCCAGGCAGTTCGCCTGAAGTAGAAAAGACCCGTGCAAGATCGTCAATACCTGCTTGAACACCACTGCAATCGTTATTGGTCTCATAAGCGCAAATAGAACCGCAATATTCACCGAACATACATTCATCGAAATGCGCACTAATTTGTTCCAGCGCCTTGTCTGTTTTTCCGTCATTGGCAATATCCAGATTCTCAAAATCATCTGCAAGGTTTTCATAGCCAAACTCTTGCATCCATTCTTCACGAGCCTGCTTTTTTGCCTCGGCAAACGATTTCCCGTTTTTAACGAGGTAAAGAGCGCGATCGTATTCAAGATGCGTAAGGATATTGATGTTTATCTGGTCTCGATCTCGGATGTCGGACAGAGCCCTTAAGCTAATCTGGCATACCGTGTTCTCGCCCGTCGTTTCTCTTTTATAATAACCTGTCGCCTTCAGCCGGACAAACTGGCTTTCCAAATTGATGCCATCTATTTGGAAATCCCCCTTGTCGGTGCGAGTCGTGGCAAAGAATTCCTTGCCCGTAGGCTTAAGGCTACCATCCGCCGACGTTTCCGCGAGGACAATATTCGAACCCTTTACAAAAGGGCCCTTCTGCGCCACGCCGGCAATCTGCTTGTTCGTAATCGCAACAATGCCTTCCGCCTCTTCGCTCGTGCCGGAGACCTTTTCACTATCAGAACAACCACCGAACAGAACTCCCAATACAAGGACCAGCAAAATTCCTGTTTTCGCTCTCCACGGCTTGCCCGGACGGAAAGCATTTCTGGTTTCATCAAAACAATTCATCATTTTTCTTCTCCTTTACCCGCTGTTACTGTTTCCAAATTTTCTGTCAACGGGAAAAGTTGCATGTTCAAACGGCAAACCTTTTCCACGTTTTTATCCGCCGAGACAATCGACACGATGCGCTTGCGGCATTCCGTGAGTTCCACGACAACCTTTTCGTAGCTTTCGGCAGTCATGCCCATGGTAATTCCACTAAAATGACGTTCCGAAATCGGCAACTTGTCAAGTGCCTCAAGCGCAAACTCGCCCATCTGGCGCAGCAGCGAATGTATCGCCACCGAGACCACCTTGAGGCGCCCCGTCGTAAGCGAACGGTTCGTCTGGTGGTAATTGCCCTTGATGTCCCTTTCCAGCAATCCGGACTTGAGAAGGAAGCGGAGACTCTCGCTCACGTCGGCAGCAGAAATCGCGGGCCTACAAACCTTCGCAATCTCGTTCGGCTTCGCCCCCGGCATCGCAACCGCAAGTTCACGTATCACGGAATGCTTCCAGGTCTCGTAGAAGGTGTACAAGTCGCTCCCGAGGATTTTCACATGGTTCGCTGCACTCAGCGCCTGCATTTCTTCGAAGCACTTCTTCTTTTCCCTATTCGTTTTCGCACTTTCGTAGCGAACCATCAAGACGAAGTAGTCGTACTCGAAGCCAAGCAACCCCATGGCAAAAGCCGTCTTTTTAGCCCCTTCCTCACGAAGCCGGGTCTTGCCATCGCAAACAAGCTTCAAGTACGACCCCGAGGCAAACCCCGCAAGCTTCGCAAACTCGCGCCATGTAAACGCAGAACTACGCTTGCGTTCGCTGTAGTAGTCCAGAATATACTGGCGATAATCTTTGTATTCAGTAACCGTTTTCATCATGACAATAAAATAGATAATGAAATCGACCGATGCAACATTTTCTAAAAAACAAAAATGGCGATTTTAAGCGAATTTCGCACATTATTTATTTAAACAAAATATTTTTAGCATTCTATAAAACAAAAATTCAAAACTATAAAACAAAAGCGCCCCCGGCGCAGAGCCGAGGGGCTTCTTGGACATTTAACAAACTATTTATTTCACGGAGACACGTTGCACGCCCTTGCCGATGCGGACAAGGTATGCCCCCGCATGGTCTACCGGGATGGCAAAGTTCGCGCCGAGAGCAGGCCCACTGCGGAGTACGCGGCCCTGCATATCGAGAAGGGCATAGGAGTCACCAAGTGCAGCATCGGCAGCGCCAAACACCTGTATATTGCGGCCGACAACTTCCACGTTAAACTGCGGAGCAACAGCAACCGTCGGCAAAGCGTCCTTGCCCTTCTTGCTGGAGCTGCTGGACTTGCCCGAAGAGCTACTGGACTTAGCCGAGCCAGATTTCGCGCTGCTCGAGGATTTCGATTTGGAACTGGAGGATTTAGCAACCGACGAACTCGAAGCGGCTTCCGGATTCTTCACGATGATTTTCACTTCTGCCGTATCGTTGTTCTCGTAGCCTTCGGCGACAACCTTCATGTTGTATTCGCCACTCGCTTTTTCGCTCACGGCCCCTTTAACGGTGATGGTTTTTGTCTTTGTATCCCTCTCAGTTACAAGCGACCCTTCGGGGAAACCTAATCCCTGTGCGTCCATTGCCAATTCGTACTTGAATACAATGGGCTCGATCGAATCGCCGGCATTTACGGTCTGCGTGATTTTTCCGCTGACATGTTTAATTTTCGTTTTGCCGGGTTTATGTTTGATTACGAGCTTTACGAATGCCGTGTCGTTGTTGTCGAGGCCTTTTGCGCATATACTCATGACAAGTGTCGAGTCACCGAAATCTTCTGGAATGGCACCCTGCAACAAGATCATTTTTGCCTCTGGGTCATCATAGGGATCTAAAGTCTTCGGGATGTCCTTAAAGTGCAAGTCGGTAATGTTTTCGTATTTGAGCGTGACGGGCTTGATGCTGTCGCCAGCAACAACAACCTGCGAATCATTTTCGAGTATTTTAATGTCTGTAACGACGGGAATATGTTCCACTTCAAGTTCGAAGTTATAGACAACAGAATCCTGTTCTGTCAAGTAAGCGACCAATGCGAATGTGTATTTTTTGTCTCTCTGAACATTTTCGGCAGCCCCTTCAATTGTGATTGTCTTGGAGGTGGTGTCATTTTGAGCGACAAGGTCAGAAGGCAGGTTGTCAACGCGGAAATCGTGCAGTTTCTGGTAGTCAAACACGATCGGTTCGATGGAATCCCCAGCCATTACGCTCTGCTTCAGGCTTCCGCCAGAAAGTACAAACGCATCCTTTAACGAGAGGACCGTAATATAAAACATGGAATTAACGCTGGTTCCATTTATCGTATCCGTTGCAAGAATCTCTATCAGGTATTTGCCGGGGTCCGTGTCAGTAGCGACAGTCCCCGAAACAGTGGCAAGCGATTTTTCGACCCAATCGTCGTACTCAAACACACCGGTGAGCGAATCCAAAAGCGTGTATTCTACAACATGAGCCCCTTCAACCACAAAAACAACGGGTTCTATGGTATCGCCAGGAAATACCGTCTGCTGAGTACTTCCCATACGCAAGTTCATTTTGGGTTGGGGTTTATCTGTTTGACCCATGGCAGCCGTAGCCATCAGCAACAACGAAATCAATACGATCAGTCTTTTCATGCATACTCCACACACACAACTACCATATTCCCTGTGGCAAGCAAATTTAGAAAAAAAGGAGCCCCCGGCGTATTGCCGAGGGCATTCCTTTGCAAGGGGATCCCGCCTTCGCGGGTCTGTGATGGCCACGCCCTTGCGGGCTCGCCATGACACAGTCTAGACTACGAGAGTCTGGAAATCATGTAACCGGCGCAGACTGCGGTACCGATCACGCCAGCCACGTTCGGGCCCATGGCGTGCATCAGCAAGAAGTTCTGCGGGTCATACTTGGCACCTTCCACCTGGGAAACACGTGCAGCCATCGGCACGGCGGACACGCCAGCAGAACCGATGAGCGGGTTCACGGGGTTCTTCGGAGAGCACCAGTTCATGATTTTCGCGAGGAAGAGGCCGGCCGCGGTCGAGAAACCGAAGGCGACAACGCCCATGGCGATAATCATGAGGGTCTGCGGTTTGAGGAAGATGTCGGCAGACATCGTGAGGCCCACGGACGTGCCGAGGAAGATGGTCACGATGTTCATGAGTTCGTTGGAAGAAGTCTTCACGAGACGTTCCACGACACCGGCTTCCTTGAAGATGTTACCGAGCATGAGCATGATGATAAGAGCAGAAGCATCGGGCACCACGAGGATGCACACGATCATCACCATCACGGCAAACACGATGCGTTCGGCCTTCGACACCTTGCGCAGAGCCTTCATACGGATCTTGCGTTCCTTGTCGTTGGTCATGAGGCGCATGATAGGCGGCTGGATGAGCGGCACAAGAGCCATGTAGGTGTAAGCAGCCACGGCGATGGGGCCAATCAAGTGCTTGGCAAGTTTGTTCGCAGTGAAGATGGAGGTCGGACCGTCGGCACCACCGATGATACCGATGGAGGCCGCTTCACCGAGAGTAAAGCCACCGAAAGCCACAGCGCAGAACATGGTCGCAAACACACCGAACTGAGCGCCACCGCCGAGGAGCAGTGTACGCGGGTTAGCGATAAGCGGTCCGAAGTCCGTCATGGCACCCACGCCCAAGAAGATGATGGGCGGGAAGAGTTCCAGGTGGATCCCCTGGCTGATGTAGTAATAGAGGCCGGCCGTCGGGGTAAACATACCTTCGATGCTCCAGCCGCCATCGTAGAATCCCGCACTCGGGATGTTCACCGCCAATGCGCCGAGCGAAATCGGCAAGAGCAGCAGCGGCTCATACTTTTTGACAATCGCCAAGTACATCAAGACGAAACTCACGACCCACATGATCACCATCGAAGGGGTGACGTATGCGAATCCGGTATCGCTTGCGAACTCGACGACCGATTGCAAGAGTGAACTCATTTATCTGTACCTCTTAGGCGATGGTCATCATGGTCTGACCGTCAACGACGGTGTCGGTTTCCTTGACGGAGATGGAGGTAACGGTGCCGGCGCACGGAGCAACCACCGGGTTTTCCATCTTGAGGGCTTCGATGATAGCCACTTCCTGGTTGGCTTCAACCTTGTCGCCAACCTTGACCTTCAGTTTGAACACGGAGCCAGCGAGCGGGCTCTTGACTTCGGTACCACCAGCAACAGCAGGAGCTGCGGCAGGAGCGGCAGCGGGGGCGGCAACCGGAGCAGCAGGAGCTGCGGCAACGGCAGAATCAAGAACTTCTACTTCGACGTCGTAGGTCTTGCCTTCGAAACTGATACGGACTGTTTTCTTCATTTTGATTTTTCCTGGCTTTAAGCCTGTTAAGTTTTAAAAGTTTACCTTACTTGACGATCGTCCAAGCAGGGGAGTTAATGTTTCTGTAGGCGGTCACGCGGCAGGGCTGACCAATGGCCTGGGTCGCAGCGGCGGTCACCAGGGCAAGGAACTGTTCGTTGCTCATGCCGGGGTGTTCTTCCAGGGCGGCGACGGCGGCAATGCCGAGGAAGGCCTGGAGCTGCTTGTTGGTGAAGCCCGGATGCACGCTCTTCGCGTTCGGGTCCCAGTCGCAGTGGGCGGGGCCGATAGTCACGGGTGCGGCGGCGGCAGGTGCCGGAGCAGCCTTGACCGCGGGGGCAGGAGCCTTGTCCTTGTTGAGGCCGAGCTTCGCCATGATGAAGTTCATGAGGTAACAGAGCACCGTGAGGCCCACGATGACGCACATCACCACGATAAGGCCGGTCGCCTGGAATTCAACCAGGGAGCCGATGCCGAACGTGTCAGAGTCGCCCTTGCAGCCCTGTTCGGTGGAGTACTGGCCCTTGCAGTAGGTGGACCCGAGTTTCGCCTTCGCGATGGGGAGCACCTTGTGGCCAGCGGCGTTCTCGATGGAATCGCGAACATCGCGGGCAAGGACAGCCTGTTCGTATGTCTTGTAAAGGACCGAATGGTTACCGCTGTGGGTTTCCACAATCTTGTAAACCATCGAATCATCCATGCCCGGCATGGAAAGCTGCGCCTGGACCTGGGCGGCATCGGAGGGGAGCATGAGTCCGAGCTGTTCGTCGAACTTGCCCTTCACCTTTGCTGCAGGTTGCGGAGCAACGAGAGCCGGCTGCTGCACGTCCGCTTCCTGGACTGCGGCGGGAGCCACTTCCTGGGATTCGGGTGCATTGTTCTGTGTTTCGTTCATATTGGATTCAATCCATTCTTATGGGTTTCTGTTTTGTAAAAATCAGCGCGGGGAAATATAGAATTTTAGCAGAAAGCAGGAGGCCGGAAGTAGAAATTGAAGGGCGGTTATCGGGAGTTAGATACGCACAGAAAAGGCGCGCATTTCTTGCGCGCCCCAAATGTTAACATTCCTAAACAAATCCTTATTCAATGATGGTCATTTTACCTTCATCGAGACTCTTAACCGCATAGAAGACCTTGGTTCCGTCCGGCTTCAGGACCACCGCGATACCGGCAAGATAATTCAGCCAGTGGTCTTCCGGAGACTCGTAGTACCTCAAGTCGATTCGTCCTTCGGAAACATACGACACAAGAGGTATGAGCATAATATCGTGCGTGATGAACACGCCGATTGTCTTTCCGGAATTTTCCAGCGCCGGGATAATATGATCTTCAAGCAATTCAGAGCTTCTGGTCTTCAAATCGTAGAACGCATCGTCGTAGCCACCTTCGAACGCCCATCTCGTCGTGACGCCCCTGCCATCGTCATTTTCGTTATAGAGGGCCATGTAGTAGGACATCTGGCTCCTTACGAACCAACCCTCGTTCAATACTTTTATAGTATCGCCAAGCGTATCGGCGTCACCACGGCCTATGGCAATATTATTGTACGTCTGGTGAGTACGGATATATTCCGAACCTGCATAATAGATTTCCGGGCCACCCACCAACTTAGCCCCGAGCTGTTGGGACTGAAGCCTTCCGTTATCCGTCAGCGGAGTTTCCTTGGTAATCGTGTTCACGCGTTCGGCATGGCGCAACATCACCACCAGCTTTTCTCCTTCGGCGAGCCCCGCAAAGACCTGTTCGACCGGGGTAAAGTCACTGACCGCAGATTGAGTGACAAACTGGCTGTTAATGACCCCCATCTTCTCTTGTTCGGTCGCTAAACGCCAAAGGAGCGTTCCGTTGTCGCAATAGAAATAACGATCTTCGCCATTAATGGACGCCACCTTGAGTTCGCCCTTAGTCGAGTCGTTACACGCGCCCAAGTAATCCTCCGGTCCATGGACAACCACGCTATCCACGACATGGATACTGTCAATCACGTTAACGCTATCCGTAATACGCAGGCTATCGATGATATTCAAGCTGTCCACGATATAGATACTATCAATGACGTTCAAGCGAGTCGTCACGCGAAGGCTATCAATATAGCGCACGACATCCTTATAGCGGACACTATCGATAATGTTCAAGCTATCGACAAAACGCACGCTATCTTTAATACGCAAACTGTCAAGGTAGCGCGTCACTTCCCTATACTGGATGCTATCAACAATATGCAAGCTATCGATAATACGCACGCTATCCGTAATGCGCAAACTATCTAGATAACGAGTGACATCCCTATAACGGATGCTATCAATAATATTCAAGCTATCCTTAACACGCACGCTATCTTTAATACGCAAACTATCGATATAACGGACGCTGTCTATCAGATTCACACTATCCCGAATCACGACCGAATCAGGGTCAGCAGAATCAGAAGCAACCGCATCCGTTTCTTCCACGTTTACGGAAACATTTGTACTGTCTTCGCAGGCAGCAAAGAAAAAGACAAGCAGGGCGCTTGTCCATAATTTTAGAGCGAGTGATTTCATTTTGTGCAGACTCCTTTTCACCAACACCATTTGTCAGCAAGTTTAAGTTGTATGCAAAATATATTCTAGTCAAAGCACAAAGTCAATCTTTATCTGCAAAGCAGTTCTACAAATAAGGTAAAATTTTTATAAACAATTTATTTGTAATACACCAACTATAATTTGTATAGATTATTTAATTTACAAATAAAAAAAATGCGCCGGCCCAGAGGCCAAGCGCAATACAATCGGGATAACAGCAACAGGCTATTCAATCGGAAGAGTCATCGTGCCCGAATCAAGACCTTTGACCGCATAGAATACCTTGGTTCCGTCCGGCTTCAGGACCACCGCGATACCGGCAAGATAGTTCAGCCAGTGGTTTTCCGGGGACTCGTAGTACTTCAAGTTGATTCGCCCTTCGGAGACATACGACACAAGAGGTATGAGCACAAGGTCGTGCGAAATGAACACGCCCACCCTTCTTCCGGATTCTTCTAGCGCCGGGATAAGATAATCTTCCAGCAATTCAGAACTTCTGGTCTTCAAATCGTAGAACGCATCGTCGTAACCACCTTTATACGCCCATCTCGTCGTAACATTCCTGCCATCATCTTCTTCATCGTAAAGGGCCTTGTAGTAGGACGTCTGGTTCTTTACGAACCACTTCTCGTTCAACACTTCCATAGTATCGCCTTCCGTATAGGCGTCAAAACGCCTCAAGGCAATATTGTAGTACGTCTGGTGAGTATAGAGATATTCCGAACCCGCATAATAGAAGTCCACCAGGCCATTCTCCAATTTAGCCCCAACCTCTTGGGACTGAGACCTGCCGGGATTTGTCAGCTCAATGTCCGTGCCACTGCCGTCCTTACGTTCGGCATGACGCAATATCACCACCAACCTTTCATCATCGGCGAGCCCCTTAAAGACTCTTTCCACCGGAATAAAGTCACTGACCGCAGATTGAGTGACATACCGGCTGTTAATGGTTCCTATCATCTCCTGCTCGGTAGCTATGCGCCAAAGGAGCGTTTGATTGTCGCAACAATAATAACGATGTGCTTCGTTAATGAAAGTCTTCTTGATTACGCCCTTAGTCGATTCGTTGCACGCTCCCAGGAAATCTTCCGGCGTATGGATTTCCAAGCTATCCATAATATTGAAACTATCAAGCACATTAAACTTTTCCGTAATATGTATACTATCGATGATGTTGATGCTGTCGAGAACGCGAGTGACGACACTATCAATGATATTCAGACTGTCCGTAATACGCAGGCTATCAAGATATTTCTTGACGGTCTTATAACGGACGCTGTCGATGATATTCAAGCTGTCCGTAATACGGACACTATCAATGTAGCGGACGCTATCGATCAGATTTATGCTATCGCGGATTGCCACCGAGTCAGCCACAGCCTCATTTGCATCATTGGAACTTGTTGAACTGCTATCAGAATCTCCGCATGCAGCAAAAAAAGAGACAAGCAGAGCGCTTGCCAATAATTTCAGGATATTTGATTTCATCTCGTGCAGACTCCTTTTTTCAACTTCTATTGTCAGTATATTTAAGTTGTAAGCAAAATATATTTTAGTCAAACCACAACGTCAATCCTTGTCTGCACAATTACGCATCAGATAATGCAAATTTTTTATAAACAAACATTTGCATTACACCGACTACAACTTGTATTGGTTGTCTATTTTTACAATGGCTTAGGACTTGGGGTCAACTTCGACACCAGGAGCGTAGCCGAGTTCGTCGCAATAATCTCCATCAGTGCATTCATTACTGCCACTCAGCAAAGGAGCCTGGTGCTTGAGATCCAATACTTCCATTTCCGGAGCTTTATATTCTTTTTTCATGTTTCCCTCCAAAAAATTAACGAACCACTTTCTGTTTTCCGACGTACACGCCATGGTTTGCCGGCTTCCCGTTAATCGCACGGCCGTTGAGGTCGAAGCGGCGGCTATCCATCTGGATTTCGCCCGTAACGGTGTTCCACTTGCCGACGGACAAGGTGCTGTCTCCGTCGATGAGGCGAACCTCGATTGTTTCGGGCAATTCAAAGTCGTCTATATTGTTTGAGGATTTTTTGTACAAGGCATCATTTCGACCCCGATATTGCAGGTAGGCACGCAGCGGCGGGAGGTAAGCACCAGAGCCAATCTTGACAAATTGCCCTCCCTCAACAGCCCCTTTATTTTTGGCAGCATAGCCGTAGACACCTCTTATATCTTCTGATGACCATTTTTTGTATTTAAGGGTTCCTGTAAAAATAAAATCCGTATTATGTGTAACAGAATTATAAAGCCACTTTGCTTCAAGATTAGAACTAGTAGTTGCCTGGAATTCCCTACCCTGAGTTTTGAATCTGATTTCCGTGTGATCCAGGCACTCTTCATCCTCCATATTAGTAATCATAAGAAGCGGAGCGCCTCGTCCAACAGCATTATTTTTGATATGAGTCGCTGTTGCCATCCAGGTCCCTGCAGAATCGTTAAAGTCCGCTATTTCGTAAACATCAATACAATCATCCCACACCGTGGCCGCAAATGGCAAAACGATCGTTGAGTTACTTTTAAGAGGCGTATCGCGTCGAACAATCACAATCGCGCCCGTATCGGGAACATTCGATTTAAGGCAGTTCGCCACAGTATTGTCAAAGACCACCTCCGCATCTTCATCAGCAAACGACTCCAAGTACAACGTGTTGGTGTCGGGAGAAGCATCGTAATGGCCGCCCGTAAAATAACAGTTCCCCGCCCAAGCGGCCGATGATGCTGCGGATAGTACCGCGACAATGGCGATTTTCGCCCATAAATATTGTTGTTTCATGATTTCACCCTTCTTGTTTCCATTGAAAATATAAAATCTGCTTACATTTTTCAATAGAAAAATAAAAAATAGGGCCCGATTAGGCCCCATTTTCTTCTTTTATTCGAAAACAAGCGAAAAACGCCGTTTTGACAAAAGCAATGGTCATTCCTCGGTCGGGGGTCTACATTGTACCCGACTCAAGGCCCTTGACCGCATAGAACACCTTGGTTCCGTCCGGCTTGATGACGACGGCAAAGCCTGCGAGGTAGTTCACCCAGCGATTTTCGGAGGAAATGTAGTACTTCAGATCGATATTCCCATCGGAAACATACGCAATCAAAGGCAGGAGCATCACATCGTGCGAGACGAACACCCCGATGGACTTTCCTGATTTTTCCAATGCCGGGATGAGATGCTGTTCTATCAATTCCGAGCTCCTTTCGGCCAAGTCGTAGAATGCATTGGTGTATCCACCCTCGTACGCCCACTTGGAGAGAAGGGTAAAGGCATTGCCCCCTGCCTGCCACGACGCAGAATTGTAGGCACTCTGGTTCTTTATGAACCAACCGTCATTCAATACAGACAAGGTATCGGCCAGCGTATCGGCGTCGCCGTGCCCCTTGGCAATGTTGTTGCATGTCTGATGAGTACGGAGGAACTGCGATCCCGCATAATAGATCGCCGGGCTGCCAATCATTTTCGCACCAAGTTCCTGTGACTGGAGCTTTCCATTTTCCGTGAGCGGACCCGTCCTGGAATAATCGGCACCACGTTCGGCATGGCGCACCATTATCACCACCTTTTCACCTTCGGCAAGCCCATTAACGACCGAGTCGAACGGGGTGAAATTCGTAACCGCGGATTGGGTCACAAAATAGCTGTTCAGGTCATGTCCGGCAGCGATGTGCCAGAAGAGCGTACTCTTGTCGCAAACGTAATAACGATGTTCGCCGTTGATGGTGACGGTCTTAACCTCGCCGGCATTGGCTCGGCCGCACACGCCCAAGTATTCCTCCGGGCCATGAAGAACGATGCTGTCCACGACACGGGTACTGTCTTTGTAAAGGATGCTGTCTATCAAATTCAGGCTGTCCCGAATGCGGATGGTGTCGATAATGTGAAGACTGTCCGTAATGCGGATGCTGTCAATCACGTTCAAGCTATCGCGAATACGGACGCTGTCGATGATGTTCAAGCTGTCCTTGATACGCAGGCTATCAATAATGTGCAAACTATCTCTGATATATATACTATCTATAACATGGACACTATCTTTAATACGCAAACTATCTATAACGTGTACACTATCAATCACGTTCAGGCTGTCAATGATATGAATGCTATCAACGACATGCAAACTGTCAACAATGTGGATACTATCAATAACATGCAAGCTGTCTGTAATGCGAATGCTATCGATAACATGGATGCTATCAATAATATTCAGGCTGTCGGTAATGCGCAAACTGTCAAGGAAACGCGTGACATCCTTATAGCGGATACTATCGATAATATTCAAGCTGTCCGTAATACGCAAACTGTCGACAAAACGAACGGCATCCTTGTAGCGAACACTATCGATAATGTTTATGCTGTCCTTAACACGCAGGCTGTCGACATAGCGAACGACGTCCTTGTAGCGAACACTATCGATAATGTTCAAGCTGTCCCGAATGCGCAAGCTATCCGTAATGCGCAAGCTGTCCAAAAAGCGAGTCACTTTTTCGTAGCGGATACTGTCGACAATATTCACGCTGTCCACTATGCGGACACTATCAATGTAATGCACGCTGTCAATCCAATTGATGCTGTCCCGGATTACAACCGAATCGGCTGCAACCTTATTCGCTTCATTGATTTTGATCGGGTTATTATCGGAATCTTCGCAAGCTGCAAGAACAAAAAAGAGCGAAGCACTTAACAGAGCTTTAAAAAGTTTTGATTTCATTTGGCACATCTTCGTCGCTTCTGCGACCGGTAGTTTAGTTTAAGTTGTGCGCAAATTTACTTTTTTCTTACAATTATTTCAAGGCTGTTTTATGTTTAGTTTAATTTACTTTGTATTGATCAGGACGATATTCTTCCGGCATCCAGGCCCTTGACGGCATAGAAGACTCGGGATCCGTCCGGTTTCAGGACGATGGCAAACCCGGCGAGGTAATTCAGCCATTTTTTAGAATCGTAATACTTGATGTCTATTTTCTTAGCCGAGATATACGCCACCAAAGGCATTATCAACAAATCATGCGTCGCAATGAACGCCACGTCCGTTCCGGCCCGCTCGGAAAAAGGGATAGCCACTGAATCAATCCATTCGGAGCACCTCGGCTCAAAATCGTAAAACGCACTCGAATAGCTGTTCTCATAAGCCCACTTGGAAAGAACATACCAGCTACCTTTGCTGTTCGTTGCCGTATTGTAGGCATCAGCATCTTTCACATACCAGGATTCTCCCATATGGGAAAGCGTATCAACAGAGAGATCAGCGAGGGTATCAACGCCGGCCCGGCCCGCAGCGATGTAGCGACAAGTCTGCTGGGTGCGAATAGAACCCGAAGCTCCATAATGGTATTCTAGGTTGGAGGCCAGTTTTCCACCCAGTTCTTTTGCCTGTTGCACCCCATTTGCGTTCAAAGGCGTCCCAGCTGCAGAATCAGTATTCCGCTCTGCATGGCGAATCACGACGACAAGCCTTTCACCCTCTGCCAAAATGCCGGCAACCGAATCCAAACGGACAAACTTGGTAACCGCCGATTTTTTTACAAAGTAGTTGTTCACTTCGACATTGCTTGCCGCACGCCACATTACCGTGCCTTCGTCACAAAAAAAATAGCGGCGTTCGTCCTGGATGATTGCCGACTTGAGCACGCCCTTATTTTCTTGGCTGCATTTTCCCAGAAAATATTCCGGATCACGGGTGACAACGGAGTCTATCACGTTCACGCTATCCACGACGTGGATACTGTCCACGATATGAATGCTATCTACAACATGAATGCTGTCGACGACATTGACGCTATCGCGCACCTTCACGCTGTCAACGACATGGACACTGTCCTTCACGTTCACGCTATCGATGATGCGGACGCTATCCTTCACGACGACGCTGTCCTTGATGCTGACGCTGTCCTTCACATCTAAACTGTCGACAAAGTGGACGCTGTCTTTCACGTGCACGGAATCAATGATGCGCACGCTGTCCTTCACGACAACGCTGTCGATAATCCGAATACTATCTATCACGTTCACGCTGTCACGAACGACAACCGAATCCCGCTCCACAACATCCGAATTATTTGAACTTACCGAACTTTCCGAATCTTCACTACAAGAATTAAGTAACGTCAGAATGGATAAACTTAACAGGGTTATTAATAATTTTCTCTTTCTCATCTTTTGTTTAGTTTGTTTTGTTACATCGTCATTGAGCCAGATTCCAGGCCCCTCACGGGCTCATAACGAATATCTCCCTTCGAGTTCACGATTATCGCGACGCCCGCAAGATAGTTTATCCATCGTTGATTGTCAAAATACCTTAGGTTCACACGCTTCTGCGTGCAGTAAACGACAAGGGGCAAGACCAGCTGGTCATGGGAAATAAGCACATTCACGCGCTTCATGTTCGGAAGATACGGTATAATGTAATCCTTGATGTATTCTTCGCTCCTGGTATCGAGGTCGTACAGGGCATCGGTGTAACCACCCTGGTAGGCGTACTTGGAGAATACGACCCAGCCGCCACCATCGGAGTTCCTGTAATCTTCGAGACGCGAAGAATTCTTGACATACCAGTCGCCGTTGAGGAAGGGCAGCGAATCCTGCTTCACGACAGTCATTCCGTTCCCCTTGCCCACGCCTTCGCAGGTTTCAATCGTCCTCGTGTAGCCGGAATTGGCCAGGTAGATGTCGACACCCTTGAGCTTTGCTCCGACCGATTCGGACTGTTTCTTTCCGTTGTCGGTCAGATGGCCATTCTTGCCGGTGTCGTCGGTACGTTCTGCATGGCGCAAGATGAACACCACCGTTTCGTCGGCGGCAAGATTCTCGTAGACATCCTTGATATCCGCGAACGGCATGACTTCCTTGGAAGTGGCCTCGCGCCAAGTGCGCTTGGACCGCTCGTACACGTAATACTTGTCGACATTGATTTTACCACCACGGATCTGCCCGTCGTACGTTCCCATGCCGAAGCCCACGGTATCCTTCTCTATATCCGTCGCGACGCGCCAGGACTTGAGCGTCCCGTCGCAGATGAAACGGATCTTGGGACTATCCGGATGATCGTAGTAGGGAGCGAAGTAGGCACTGAGGCTCGTATTGACGTTCTTGACCTGGCCTGCAGTATAGGAATTGCAGGTTTCGAAGCCATAGGCCTTCGCCCAGAAATTGCGCAAGTGCTTTTCGAAATCGGGAGCCTCGCCATGGCCCCATGACGCAAACACGCGGCGGATTCTCTCGTAACCACCACTGGCGTCCAACTCCATAAGCCAGTCCGCCAAGTCCGCTTTCGCGTTGTTATCGTCCCAGTTGCCGTTACCCTTGATGCGCTCGGCAATTCCGTCGGCATACGAAACCATCTCCCGACCGGCACCCTTGCGCTGCATCATGACCGAGATGGCAAGCAGGGCAGCGCTGTATTCGTCACCCGCAAAAAGGTTCACCTCGTCCGAGGTCTTGGACGAAGACGTCGTGGATGTCTGTCCGCCGCTACGGCCACCGCCGAAGAACCAACCACTGTTGTTGCCGCCGCCGCTACTGTGGCTGCCACCCAGGTCAATGTTGAACGAGGCCAAAATGTCGGTGAGGGCTTGCGCCTTCATGCTGCGGATGGGCTGGTTGAACCCGGAATTCTCGACGAGCTTCATCAAGCGCGGAGATTCCAGGTGCGTCAGCATATTCACGTTCACGGAATCGCGCTCCGTCACGTCCGTTACAGAGTGGAGCGTCACCATCGAGGGGGATAGCCCGCCAGAAATTTCGTTGCGGTAATACCCGGTCACCTCGACTCGCACATACGGCGAAACAAGGTTCACGCCCGGGAACGCATAGCTACCGTCACCCGACGTGATGCAGGACTCGTGAATCCTCCTGGAGTCCGCCATACGCTTTGCGCTGTCCAGTTCGACAATCTTCACGGACGCGCCGTAACGGAACGGGCCTTTCTGGGCGACACCCGCAATCGGGGCGGCCACCCTGCGATAAGTGTCCGCAAAAGCCGGGTCAACTTCTTCAGGGAGGTCGGTCGGCGAGAACGGATCCACCGTCAAGACGCCATCCGAGCAGGAAGCCTTCACAAGGCCCAAGACGGAAGTGCGCCATTCGCCGTTGATGCAAAAATAAAGGTCGCTGTCCTCGTCAACCATGAAGGTCTCGCCTTCATTTGCGGCAGTACAGCTCGGCAGTTCCTTCTTTGTGCTGACTACGCTCGTATCGACACGCAGCGAATCGATTCCCGGCACGTTCAAGAGGTCACCCACATGAATATTGCTGGAATCCTTCGGGGCAAACGGATCGTCCGGGTTCTGCTTGGAATCGGAGGAGCCATGCTTAGAACTGCTAGAATACTTCTGTCTGTGGCTGTGATGTCCCGTGTGGGTCGAATCCACGTCCGTGCTTTCTGAAAATTCCTCTTCTTCCGGAGAATACGACTTGTCGTCTCCACAAGACATCGCAAGCAATGCGATAAGGAATGTAAGCCACAGCTTCTTCATAGTAATATAGATATAGAATTTTTTCTTCTTTTATCCAAATCCTATTGACTGATTTTTAGCTTACCATCCCTGGAAATAAGCATCTTTTAGGCCCTTGAAGGCCACATAACGCCGATTTCCGGATTTATCCCAGATTATGGCGATTCCGGCAAAGTAATTTATCCAGGTTCCGCCGTTCTTTATATTCATGTTTATCCTCAATTTCGAGCAGTAGGCCACGAAGGGGACCATCAGCTTGTCATGAGAACTGAGCATGATGAAACGGTCAGACTGGTTCTTGTACTTGTTGTATAGGAGTTCGATCAGTTCAGCAGAGCGTTCTTCCAGGTTATAATAGGCATTTATTCTAGCATTTTCCCCTGAATACGCTCCAGTATAGGTATAGAGCGACGTGGCCTCCCAGCCGCCACCGGCGTCGGATTCCGCCTGGTTCACAAGCTGCCTGTCAATCATGTACCAGTCGTCGTTCAGTTCGGGAATCGTATCCGAGATAGTCGTATCTTGCCCGCGGCCCATGGCAATGCCAATGACCGTCTGCTGGGCACGGTAGAACTCCGAGGCGCCGAGCCTCATCGGTTCCTTGAACTTCGTCAGCTTCTTCCCGACGTGCTTCGAAGAATCCAGGCCGGCTTGCGAAAGTCCGTCTTCCTTGCTCGTGGCATTCTGGTCGCGTTGTCCATGGCGGAGCAGGAAAATAACCTTCTCATCGGCCTTGATGCCCTCGTACACTGTCTTGATGTCGACAAAATCGGTAATGTTGGATTTATCCACAAAGAACGCGTTGACAGTCACTTCGGAAGAATCCACGCGCCAGTTGTCGCTCGACGCGTTGTAGGAATAGAGGAGGCCCGCATTGACCAGGCCCTGGCGGATTTCACCATTCGTGCCAACACCGAATCCATAGGTGTCCTTTTCCTTGTCCATCGCCTCACGCCACGCCTTCGTTTTCCCGTTGCAGAAGAAGCGTTCCGCCGTGACAGACACGTCGGACATGTCCGCAGCGTAAAATACGCTGTACGGGTTCGTAGAGAATACGATTTCGCCACCATTCTCCTCGGTACAAGCCGGGATGCCCAATTCGGCACGGTAGAAAGTCCTTATATACTGTTCAAAGCGAGGCACGACACCAAGCCCCAGCCTTTCGACATTCTTGAGGACCGTTTCAAAATTGTCGTTCACGTCCTCGTTGAACGCCCAGTCTGCAATCTTCGCGCGGGCCAGGGAATCGTCCCAGGAACCGTCAGCAACATCGGCAGCCACCTTCCACAGGTTGGCCACGGAATCGTTTATAACCGCCTGCATCATGATGGTCACGGCAAGCAAGGCAGCATTACTCGGATCAATCCCGGCAATAGACGTCACCGAGTCGACCGAGACCAGTTCGGACTTGTCGAAATGGAACATATCCCAAACCGCGTCCGACGCTTTCTTAGAAGCTTCCGCAAATGTCTTGGAGCCCTTCTTCTTCAACTGGCCTTCCATATACTTGGACTTCAGGAAGGTTAGCACGTTGATGTTGGCTTCGAGGTTTTTCCCGCTGCCGCCAACGATGACCGACAGGGTGTCCTTCATGGAAAGGGTAACACCGTGGACCACGTCGGCAATTTTTCCATGAACCCCGACCTTCACATAGGGCTTTTCACTGGTCACATTCGCAACAGAATAGGAACCCTTCTTCGAATCGACCGTCGGCAGGAAAGATAAGCCGGTAGTATTCAATGCACTATCCAGTTCCGAGACACTAACGTTCTTGGACTCGAGAATTCCGTATCCGAACAGGCCCACGATCTTAACGTCTTTCAGCGCATAAGCCACTTCGCTCGAGTTGCCGGAAGAATCCTCTACCCCAGATTCAGAGCTTTTGGTGGTATCGGCCACCGAAGACAAGGAATCGACACGCGAGGAATCAACAACCTTTCCCGAATCCTCATGGGTCACGGGGATAGTCTTACCGGTAGAATCCTTGTGGAGCGAATCTCCTACAACGCCGCCCTGCCCATCCTGACGGAGCCACACGCCGTCATGGCAAACATAAGATACGCTGTCCTGGACTTCGACAGACCCTTCGGACGTGGCGTCACACGAACGCACCTCATAATCCGGTTTCGCGCTACTAGAATCGTCATCACCACACGACACAAGAAAACATAAAGAAGCCGCAACGCATAGCCCATGCCGCAGCACACTCAACCCCGTGATTTTTCCAAAGCATTTCTTTGACATCATCACTTCCTTGCTGATAAAACCAACAAAGCATCCCAACAAGCCCTTAGGCCGGAACTCGACCCAAAAGCTCTCTAAAAAATAAATTTTTTGTAATAAGAATTCAAGGTTTCCGGGCGCCGATAATCGGACAACCGGACTATTTTAAAGCATTTTTCCCGTTTCCAGGAACCGGTTGTGCATCTCGAACGCGCGGGACAGGGCAAGCGGGAGGTGAACCCCCTTGGCATGCTTCAGGCCGAATTCCAGAACGTCGGTCAGTTCGTCGCGGAAATCAGGATGGGCGCAGTTCTTGATGATCAGGCGGGCACGTTCCTCGGCAGGCAACCCGCGCAAGTCGGCCAAACCCTGCTCGGTCACGAAAATCATCGTGTCGTGCTCGGTATGGTCGACATGGCTCACGTAAGGCACCACGGAACTGATGGCTCCGTTTTTCGCAACCGACGGGGTGAGGAAAAAGCCGAGAGCGCAGTTCCTCGCGAAATCCGCCGAGCCGCCGATGCCGTTCATCATGGCAGAGCCGCAGACCAGCGAGCTGTTCACGTTGCCGAAAATGTCCATCTCGAGCGCAGTATTCATCGAGATGACACCCAGGCGCCGGATGACATCGGGGCTGTTGCTCACTTCCTGCTGGCGCAGGATAAAATGCTTTTTCCATTCGGCGCTGTTCTCGACGAATTCCTTCTGAGCAGTTTCCGAAAGCGTGAGAGCCGTTCCCGAAGCAATTCCAAGTTTACCGCGTTTGAGGAGCGGCAGGCAGGCTTCCTGGATAACCTCGGTAAAAAGGTCAATCTGGCCCAGGCGATCGTCTTCGGCCATGGCGCAAAGCACGGCATTCGCCACTTTGCCGACACCGCTCTGGTAGGCCAAACCCTTGGGAATATGCCCGTGCGCCTCTTCAAAGCGGATAAAGTCCAGAATACGTTCGCCGATATTTTTCGATACTTCGTCCGGTTCGACAAAGGGCGTCACCTCGTCAAAACGGTCCTGTTCCACGATGGCAACAACCTTGTTCGTGTCGATACGCACAAATTCGTCGCCCACGCGGTCCCCGGCATAATAAATAGGGAGCGGTTTTGCATGGGGCGGGAGTTCCGGCAATGCATTGTCGTGCATGCCCAGGCAGCTATCGCCAAGGCGGGTGTTCAGTTCCAGGATAATCTTTTCGGCCATGTCCAGGTAGCAGACCGAGTTTCCGCCCGAGGTGGAAAGGCAAACGCGACCATCCGGCAAGATGGCGGACACCTCGATAATGGCAACCTTCGGTGCCGGCACGACTCCGGTACGTACAAGATATCCCATTTTCCCGAGGTGGGCGTCGATATAGCGGATATTGCCGCTGTTTATCGCCTTGCGCAGGTTCGGATTGCTCTGGTAGGGCATGCGCAAGCTCACCGCATCGGCGCGGGCGAGCGCGCCGTCACAGCTGTCGCCGGTTGACGCTCCCGAAAAAACGGTCACCTTGAATTCCTGCCCGGCCTCGTGCAGCCGGGTGGCACGTTCGGCAAGGGCGGCGGGGACAGCCTTGGGGTAACCCGCGAGCGTAAAGCCGGACAAACCCAAAACGTCCCCGTTATTTATCATTCCTGCAGCTATTTCGGCACTGCATTTCCTTGAAGTAATCCAGTCCATGATCATAATTTAATTATTTTGCGCTTGTGCTTCACTTTATCAAATACAATCTCATCGGCATTCTAAACACCCTCATCACGCTTGTCGTAGTCTGGATTCTCCACCAGATTCTCGACTGGAACCTGGAACTCTCCAACTTTCTCGGTTTTGTCGCGGGGGGCCTGAACAGCTACCTCTGCAACCGCATCTGGAACTTCAAAAGCAAAAACAAGAAGCGTACCGAAGTCATCCGATTCGCCATCGTATTCCTGTGCTCGTACTCGATAAACCTGCTCGTCCTCGAAGGCTGCGTCTACTTGTTCGCCCACGTTTCCTGGTGCATGAGCATCAGCAATTTCATGTCGCGCTTCATGAAGCCCGGTTACCTCGCGAACATTATCGCAAACGCGGTATATGTGGTCGTGAGTTTTATGCTCTATAAAAAGTGGGTCTTTAAAAAATAAACCACAAAAAAAGGGCCCGCTACCGCGGAGCCCTTTTTGCATTCAAGCTTTTGCTTACTGGAACACGGCCAGTTCGATGCGTTCGGCCTTGCCGCCCTTCTTGTCGGCTTCTTCGCCGCTGAAGCTTGCCGTGCGGAGACGCGTGGCTTCGACACCCTTGGACATCAGGGTGCTCTGAACCGCGATGGCGCGATCCTGGGCGAGTTTCTTGTTCTTTTCGGCATTGCCACTGCCACCGACATAGCCCTGGATTTCGAGCTTCAGGTTCGGAACCTTCTTCATGAGGGCGACAATGTTCGCAATGGAGGTCGCACTGCCCTTGGAGAGCGTAGCGGTGCCCTTGTTGAAGGTGAGCCCGCGGCCGAGAACCTCAAGGTCTTCCTTCTTGCTGGCCGAGCAGCCCCTAGCGTCGACAGAGATTCCCTTCGGGGTACCCGGGCACTTGTCCTTGTAATCCGGGACAAGGTCACCATCGCTATCCAGAGAGCAACCGGTGGAATCCACAGGAGCGCCCTTCGGAGTGTTCGGGCACTGGTCAATACCATCGGCAACACCGTCCTTGTCGGTATCGCGGTCGCAACCGACGCTGTCCACCTTGGCACCCGGCTGGGTGTTCGGGCACTGGTCAATCTGGTCAGGGACGCCGTCCTTGTCGAAGTCGAGGGCGCAGCCAACGCTGTCAACCGTGATGCCCTTCGGGGTCTTCGGGCAGCGGTCCTGCTTGTCCGGAACGCCGTCCGTGTCTTCGTCCTTCACGCAACCGAGGCTGTCAACATCGAAGCCGGCCGGAGTGTTCGGGCAGCGGTCCACGCCGTCAGGAACGCCATCCTTGTCGAAGTCCGGTTCGCAACCGAGAGAGTCGACCTTGGCGCCCTTCTTGGTGTTCGGGCACTGGTCGATGCCGTCGAACACGCCATCCTTGTCGGTATCCATCGGGCAGCCCGTAGAGTCAACCTTGGCTCCGAACGGAGTGTCCTTGCACTTGTCGAGATAATCAGCGATGCCATCCTTGTCGGTATCGACAGGGCAGCCGTCCGTCGACACCTTGATGCCATCCGGAGTAGCCGGGCACTTGTCGAGCATGTCGGCAACGCCGTCCTTGTCAGCATCGAACGGGCAGCCGAGGGAATCCACAGCGAAGCCCTTCGGAGTGGCCGGGCACTTGTCGAGATCGTCCATGACGCCGTCGTCGTCGCTATCGCCGACGCAACCCACGTCGTTGACCTTCACGCCCTTCGGGGTGTCGGGGCACTTGTCATCAATATCAATCACGCCATCGCCGTCGCTATCGATGCCGCAGCCGAGGCTGTCGACAGCCGCGCCGGCCTTGCTGTACGGGCACTTGTCCTTAATGTCAGGAACGCCGTCGCCATCGCTGTCGACGAACTGCTTCGAGGCGAGCTTGTCACCCTTCGTAATGATCGTCGGGTCTTCGTAGGCCTTCTTGCGGGCGTCGAAATGCCAGACAAGGGCGGCGACACCGGCAATGATCGGGGTAGAAGCATAGCAGTAGGTCGCAGACTTGCCGTTGCTGCGGAACTGCACCTGGTAATTGGCGCAATTATCCCTCTCTTCATCAGCTTCGTATCCAGGGTTGCGGAAGAAGCGGGAAGAGAAGTCGACACCCATCGTCAGGTCGACATGGTCGCCGAGGTGGGCACGGAAGCCCGGGGTAACGAGCATCGGGTCGACAAGCGGGTCACGCGGGTAGTCGGTCTTTTCCACGCGCATTTCGCCAGAAAATTCAACGAAGAAGTCAACCGCATTGCCCGGGACCAGGTTCAGGGCAGTAGCATAGGAGACCACGTTGGCTACGTCATGGCCGAGAGCCTTGAGGAAGCCGCCGCTCAGGTTCCAGCGAAGCGGGAGACCAAACTTGGTAAAGTCAAGGGAGAAGGCGAGAGATGCAGAAAGAGCAATACCTTCGCCGGAATAGGCGGAAGTCACACCCCTATCGTCAAGATACCAGGCATGACGCGGGCGCACACCGGCACCATCGGTTCCGGACGGGACATACATTTCAAGGAACGTAGCAACGCCGAAGAAGAAGTTGTCGTCGAACGGGACACGGATCTTTGTCCAAATATCCACGTCACCCATGCCCGAAGACCACATTTCGCCGCTCACGGCGGAGCCTTCATTGGAATTGGCATGGTCGTAGTAGACCGGCAGGCTGGCACCGATGTCCCAGAAGTTGAGAAGGCCAATACCCAGGTTCACGTTGCCCGACAGCGAGGCGTCGTCCGCATTGAATGAAGAAGTCTTGCCATTTCCATCGGTATAGTTACCGCCACGACTGAGAGACCAGGAATCCAATGCAAAATCACCACCCAGACCGAAGGAGAAATTCCACTGACCCAGCGTTTTGGCATTCACCTGATGAAGACCATCTGATCCTCCCTGCAATCCGGTCTGGGCAAAAACCATACCGGCAGAGAGCAGAGAAAGTGCTATTAACTTTTTCATCTATCATCCCTTGATGTTAAAGGTTTGTGATGAAAAATATATTTTTTTGACAAAAAGTTTGCATCCGTATCCTAAAACAATGCATCTAATCAGGAAAAAAGGAATTTATTTTGGACAAAGCCCCTATTCTTTCTATCCAGAACCTCCGTCGCGACTTCAAAATGGGCGAAGAGACCGTCCATGCGCTCCGAGGCGTATCTTTTGATATATATAAAGGCGAATTTGTCACCATTATGGGGGCAAGCGGGTCCGGAAAGTCCACCATGCTCAATATATTAGGGTGCATGGACAGGCCTACCGCAGGACACTATATATTAGACGGAGAACATACAGAAAAGCTGAAAAGGGACGCCCTGGCCCGTATCCGCAGCCAAAAAATCGGTTTCGTATTCCAGAGCTACAACCTGCTCAGCCGCACCACCGCCATCGAGAACGTGGAACTGCCCCTCCTGTACAATTCCAGGATTTCTTCTGCCGAAAGGCACCGCCGGGCCGTCAAGGCGCTCGAGATGGTCGGGCTCGAAAGCCGCATGAACCACCTGCCGAACCAGCTTTCGGGTGGCCAGCAGCAGAGGGTCGCCATCGCCCGCGCCCTGGTAAACGACCCCGTCATCATCCTCGCCGACGAGGCCACCGGCAACCTGGACACCCGCACGAGCTACGAAATCATGATGATTTTCCAGGAACTCAACCGCCAGGGGAAAACCATCGCCTTCGTGACCCACGAACCCGACATCGCGACCTTCAGCGGGCGCACCATCACGCTGCGCGACGGTCTCGTAAAGAAAGACGTTATCAACGAGAACATCCAAGACGCAAAAGCTGCGTTCGAGGCACTCCCGCCACCGGAGGAATTTGAGGAATGAGGCTCGAGGCTCAAGAGATTGCTTCAGGGCTCCGCCCCTCGCAATGACAACCAAGGCGAATGCCACGCCAAAACGCTTGCGTTTCGGCATGGCTGAGCCGACGAGTCATGCGCCTGCGAATGACAACTTTTTCCTCTCGTCTACCCCCCTAACAACCAACCACTAACCACTTCCTACCGTCTACTTCCAACTTCCTACTGCCTATGTCACCCATTACTCTTATCAAAATTTCCCTTAGGGCCCTGCTCCGCAACCGCATGCGCACCTTCCTCTCTGTGCTCGGCATCGTCATCGGTGTCGCGGCAGTCATCACCATGGTCGCCATGGGCGAAGGTTCCAAGAAATCCATCAAGGAGCAGATGACCGCGATGGGCACGAACGCCATCATCATCATGCCGAACCGCGACCGCCGCGGCGGCGTGCAGACGGAATCCACCGAATCGCTTGAAGAAGCCGATGTCATCGCCATCCGCGAAAATGCAACCTATATCAACGGGGTCTCGCCGATGATGACCGTGAGCGGGCAGGCCATCGTCGGGAACAACAACTCCCCCACTACGCTTTCCGGCGTGTCGTCCGACTACCTCAAGATTCGCAACTACGAAATCGAGGACGGCGTGATGTTCGACGACGATGCCGACCGCATGGCAAAAGTCTGCGTCATCGGGCAAACCGTCATAAAGAACTTGTTCCCCGAAGGCAACCCCATCGGCAAGGTCATCCGCTACAAAAGCATCCCCCTCAAGGTCATCGGCACCCTGAAAACGAAAGGCTCCGGCGACTTCGGGCAGGACCAGGACGATGTCATCTTCACTCCATACCAGACCGTGATGAAGCGTTTCTCGGCGACGACAAATATCCGCCAGATTTACGCAAATTCCATAGGCGAGGGCTACGCCGAGAAGGCGACCGAGGAAATCATGGGCATATTGAAGGAACGCCGCAGCTGGACCAAACCCACCGACCCCTTCCGCGTGTTTACGCAGGAAGAAATGATCCAGATGGTCACGAGCACTTCAGACCTGCTCTCGCTCGTGCTGACCGCGATCGCCGGAATTAGTTTGTTCGTGGGCGGCATCGGCATCATGAACATCATGTACGTGTCGGTGACCGAACGAACCAAGGAAATCGGGCTTCGCATGGCCATCGGCGCCCGCGGCCGCGACATTTTGCTGCAGTTCCTGTTCGAATCCGTCATCATCAGCTTGCTCGGCGGCGCCATCGGGATTGCGCTCGGCATCGCCGCCTCCGAAATCGTGAAGAACTTCATGAACTGGCCCATGAGCGTCTCCATCACAAGCGTCATCGTGAGTTTTGGCGTATGTTTTGCCACCGGAGTTTTCTTTGGCTGGTATCCCGCCCGCAAGGCGAGCCGTCTGGACCCGATAGAAGCGCTCAGATTCGAATAAAGCAAGATTGTGTGACGTAGCTCACGCCTTTAAACTTACTTTTTTCTTGCAGAACAACATAATCGGTGTTATATTATTTTACATGTACGGAGGATGATATGCGCCGATACAAAAAAATCGACCTTGCAAAAATTACCACTTTAGCGGCTCTTTCCGCAACCGCAGCTTTCGCTGTCACCACTCCCTACGACCTGATTCGCCCCGCCTGGCCCGTGAGTTGGGACTCCACGACATTCGACCAGTTCGACACTACGGAAAGCGAACTCATCAATCCCCTGAATTTTCCCAAGACTCCCGCAAGTTTCAAGGCGGGGGAAATCATACCCGACACCTTGGACCAGGCCTACTATGACGCCATCAACTCCAAGATTTCCCCCATCCGCGTGAACCAGGTTGGCTATCTCAAGAGCGACAAGGAACGCCTGTTCTACTTCATCGGCAACAAGGCGGAAGAATTCGAGGTTGTTGACGCTTACGGCAAATCCCTCAGCAAAAAAACGACCGGCACCTTTACCGCAAGCGAAGATGAAACCCAAAGTAGCTGGACCATCATTGCCAGTTCAGACTTCAGAACAGGGGCCTCCTTGCGCTACAAAATTGATTTCACGGGTCCCTCTGGAAAAGTTTTCATCGGCAACATCCCCCAATCCGTACCCACCGAAACACGCCTGCGCATCAAGGTCGGCGACGAGATTTCCAGCACCTTTATCGTCAGCGACGACGTCTACACAATGGCAAAGGACGCATCGCTCAAGTTCTTCGGCATCCAGCGCAGCGGAAACTCCGAGTCCTGGTTCCACGGGCCAAGCCACCTGAAAGACGGCAGCGGCACATTAGTCAACCTTGTAACAGGCAATCCCGTAACCGACACGATCTCTCCGAAGGCGGGAGACCTGCAGGGCGGCTGGTATGATTGCGGAGACCACCTGAAGGAATCGCAGACGCAAGCCTTCTCCTTCATGGCACTTGCCGTGATGTCGGCCACCAACCCCTCCAAGGATGTAGACCACTACGCCTACAATCAGGGTGAATTTGTAAAGACCGACGGCATCCCGGATGTCCTACGCGAAGCCAAGCACGGAGCCGACTTCTTCTTAAGGGCTTACCGCGTAGCCAACGGCGTTATAGACAACATGCCCGTTTCTGTCGGAAATACGAACTACGACCACGGATACTGGGGCCGTCCCGAAGCACAGGACAACGTCGTGGTACCTCGTCGCGGAGGAGCCGCCGAACGCGATGTCCGCCTGGGCGAACTTGGATCCAACGTTTCGGCCGAAATCGCCGCGGGGCTCGCCATCTTGGGCAAGAACTACGCCAAATACGATTCGACCTTTGCCGACAGCTGCCTTATGGTGGCAAAAAAAATGTACGAATTCGCCAAGAACCTTAAACTTAAGTCTCGGGACCGTGGTCCTGGAACATACGACGGCGGCAAGCCCTATGTTCATAACATAAAAGCAGATGGGTGGTCGACTCCGACCTATAACGGCAACAATTACTCCCATGACGATTTGTCCGTTGCAGCTATAGCGCTCCATTACGCCACTTACGAGAAAACGAAGAAAATGGACTACCTGAACGATGCCGTAAACGACACTTCAATCTACACGACCGCCGTTGCCATGAACTACACTAGCGGCTGGATGTCGTGGGAAAAAGACGGCATGCGCAAGATTACCTTGAATACAGATTGGGGCAGCACACACACCTATGCCCTATATGCCTTTTATAAATTACTCCTGAAGGATTCAACAACAAGCAGCAAATACGGCATCAGCGCCAGCGAGCGCCTCGAGCATATTGAAAAAGTCATAGATTTCCTAGCGTTCAACATCTCCGAATTGTCGTATCCAATAGGAAACATAGACTTCAGATTGCCCCCCGACAATCGAATATTTACGACCGAACCAACATGGTTTACCATGCTCAGCTTGACACAAGGGTATTTCAATTACGCCCAGACAGGCAACACATTTGACGTCCTTGCCTATGCAGACGTCGCAAAAGATATTGTGAAACAAGGAGAAACGCTCCCCAACATCACGACAGCCAGCCTATTGTCCGAAGAAATATTCCAAATCGGCATCAACAAGCTGAACTACCTTTTCGGAATGAACCCCTGGGATGTATCCTTCGTTTACGGAGTCGGCGACAAGAACGACGCCCATCCGCACCACAGAGCAGCAAACCCCGAAGGGAGTCCCTCTCCCGGCCTTGAATACAAGTACAGGTGTCCCACCGGCGCAATTTTGGGAGGCGTGAGGCAAGGCGAGGAAAACAAATGGGCCCCGACAATCATGAGCTGGGAAGATTACAGTATCTCAGAAACCTGCCTCTTTGGTTCTGCACTTCTCATGTCCGCCCTCACCATCGCAAGTAACGGCGGAAGCGACTACTACGAAAAGAAGTGCGACAATTGTAATGACGGCAAGGCCCCGATTACCGGAAGCGTCTACCCATTGGTCTACCTTTACCATTGGTACGATGTAGACGCATACAACATCCGCATCGCTAACGCTACCTTAGAAGACCTGGACAGCGTTAAAGTCTACGTATATTTTGAAGCCACCAAAGAAGACTTTGATTCCTGCAACATCATCTTCGATTTGGATATATGCGAAAAACTCAACATCGCCGGATTCCACGAATTGTGCGATGCAAGAGACGAACTTAGAAACTTCATTAAAAACAATCCTCCCTATATAATCGAAGACACATTCGACAAAGACAAAAAAACATACACCTGGGCACAGGAAATTCCTATAGAATCCCTTGATTACGGGACCCAGATCCGACTAGATATAGCGGCCACCTCAGGCACGCGCATTGACGGGAAATGCGAAACGCTCCGCAATCCTCCCAAGGCCCAAATCTACGGTTGGAGCTTTGCCCCCCACGACGAAACTAAAGACGCGCCCGCCTACGACGGCGCCCCCATATGGGACAAGAACCAAGGCGACATCCAGAACGCCCCCAAAGACCCTTATGTTGTTATCCGCAACAAGGAGGGAGATCTCCTATGGGGCTATGGTCCGGGAAAAACAACCGACGACCGTACACACATTGCCAGGGTAGCCGAAGTCAGCCACAAGGCCCGCATGCAGCTAAACGGCAAGAGGCTCTTTGTCATGACGACCGCACAGGGAACAAAGACGCTGAAACTCTTTGACCTCCTCGGCAACCAACTGATGGAATCGACATTCGAAGGCACACGCGCCGAAATAGCCCTCGAAAGGCTCCCCCGTCGCGGAACCATTATCGCAAAACTTACGTCCAACGGCAAACCGCTTGCCGTCCAGACGTTCAAAGTGAAATAAGTCTTAATCTATTCTCTCTCATAATCTAACCCGCTATTTACATCTAGTATAGCGGGTTTCTTCTTTACCATCAATTACCGCCCCTCCGTAGGCACCATATGCCGCCTTTTCATCTATTTTCTATACTATAACTATGGATTTGCTAGAATTTTTAAAACCGATGCCGGTCGTGGGCATTCTCCGCGACATTCCCCAGGGCGCCGAAGAAGCCTGCGTAAAAACTGCCGCCCAGTGCGGCCTCAAGGCCATCGAAGTCACGATGAACACGGCGAATGCCGCTGAAATCATCGCCGCGCTCAAGACGGCAGCCAAGCCGCTCAACATTGCCGTGGGTGCAGGCACCGTCCGTCACGGGCACGACCTGGAAAAAGCGCTTGCCGCTGGAGCAGAATTCATTGTCACCCCGAACACGCGCAACGAGATCATCCGGCTTTCCTGCACTGCAGGCGTCCCCATTATCCCGGGCGCCCTCACACCGACCGAAGTGCAAAAGGCCTTTGACCTCGGAGCCTCGGCCGTAAAGATTTTCCCGGTGAACTGCGTGGGCGGGCCCGAATACATCAAGGCGCTACGCGGTCCGTTCCGCGACATCCCGCTGATGGCCTGCGGCGGCGTAAATCCAGAAAACGCCCAAGCCTATTTCAAGGCCGGCGCAAACCTGGTCTCGTTCGGGGCAAGCATCTTCGACCCGAAACTGATGGCTGCGGGCGACTGGAAAACCATTGCGGAAAAGCTTAACAAGCTGCTTGACGCGATAAAGTAGTTCCAGGCTATCTCGATTAAAAACTAATGGCGGGCCGAGACCCGCCATAATTGTTCCTGTAAGGCCGGACCTTACTTTCTCCCGGCGTGCATCTGCTTCTTGCACTCGTACATGGAAGCATCCGCACTGTGCAGCATATCGTCCATGTCCTTGTAGTCGTCGGAAGAATGGGCGATGCCATATGCGAAGGTCACGGACTGGTCCACGATGGTAATGCCCGCCACGGCCTTCTGCATACGTTCCGCGCAGGTCAGCGCACCTTGCCTGTCGGTATCGGGGCAAAGCACCATGAACTCGTCGCCGCCCATGCGGAACAGCACGTCGGAATCGCGCAAAAGCTTCTTGACAACGCCGACCACGCTACGCAGCAGCAGGTCGCCCGCCTGGTGACCGTACTTGTCGTTGACCAGCTTGAGTCCGTTGAGGTCGAAGTACACCAGCGAGAATGTCGTGCCGTAACGCTTGCTGCGAGAGAACCATTCCCGGAGCGTGTACATGGCGTGGCGGCGGTTGTAGCACTTGGTCAGGTCGTCGGTCAGCGAGATGTCGCGCAGGAACCTGAGCGTCCTCGACAGGCGGATATGCACGTTGACACGCGCAAGCAGGATGTCGGCAATAGCGGACTTGCTGATAAAATCCGAGGCGCCGGAATGGAAGCCCTTCGTCACGCTGTCGGAATCTTCGCGGCTCGTCAGGAAAATAATCGGAAGGTCGTCCAGCGCATACATCTGGCGGATACGCAGACACACCTCGAAACCGTTCAGGCTCGGCATGTTGATGTCAAGCAAGACAAGGTCCACCCGTTCATGTTCAAGTCGTTCAAGAGCCTCTTCGCCCGAAGTACAAGTCACGACACTGTATCCGACATGCGACAGAAGTTCGCTAGTCTTATCCAACATCTCGACATTGTCGTCGACAATTAGAATTCTTTCCTCAACCATGTTTCCCTCTCTGCAGTACATAACGAATCGTCACGCAGCACAACTAATCTAATATTCTTTTGAAAAAAAAGACACCCCCATACAAAAGGAAATCTGGACAGCCTTTTTTTTCGCACAAAAAAGCCAATTTCCCCATACAATGTAACATCTTTATAACAAAGTCAGCTATGCTGACCATTCCTAGAGGAATTCTAACCGGGGAACCTGGGGGACCATCCCCCTGCGGAAGGCATACTCGAAGAACAACTTGAGCGACTCCTTGCGCTGGTCCGTGAAGCGGTAGTCCAGCGCATTGTAGTACTCGTCCACCACGGGCCGCGGAAGGTTCACCGGGAACCGGGCCAGCCAGCGGTCGAGCGCGGCGGCCTTGTCCTTGCGGAAACTCTCGATGCTCCCCTGGGTGAGTTCCATGTAGCGTTCCACGGTCGGTCGCCCTTCCGGGACAAGCGCCGACTTGGAAATGACCCACGCCCCGAACACGAACGGGACACCCTGCCATGCCTGCCACAGCGTACCGAGGTCGTAGCCGAAAGCAAAGCGGCGACGTTCGTTTTCTTCGAGCGCCTGGTCGCCAATCAAAAGGCACGCGTCGTCATCCGGGTTTACGGGACCGCCGCCAACATAGTCCGGCTTCAAGGAGAATCGGTCCTCCAGGAGTATCCGCAGCAGCGCAACGGACGTTTCGCTCTGGGCCGTCATGCGAACAGAACGCCCCGAAAGATCTTCGATGGGGAACCTCGAAAAAAGCTTCACCGAGCGGACTTCGAAACCGCACGACGTACAAAGATCGCCCGAAAGGACGAACGCCCCCGGTTTTTGCGCAAATGTGATGGAAGATGCCGGAGACAGGTGGATTCGCCCTTCCTTGAGCCCCGCACAGTGGGCGCTAGGTGGTCCGTCCACGAATTCGACACCGGACAGGCAGGCGTCATCCTTCAAAAATTCGTGAAAGAACGGCGCACAGACTAAAAAAGGAATACGACCCACAAAAATGTTCATGCAAAAAAATTAATTTTTCTTCGGTTGCCATGGGAGGCTAGCCACTAAACAAACGTTTAAAGATAGTGATTAAGGTATAATGGCTGTATTTCACGTGAAGAAAACCTCTGTCGGGGATGACCAGAACAGTTTGGTATTCAAGGGAAAAATTGTCGAGGGGCCGATCAACAAAGGCATGACCCTCGAGATCCCCGTCACCCAAGAGGCCGTCATCAAGATGAAGATTTTTGATGTCGTCCAGTTCGACAAGCAGAAAGACGAAGAAAAGAAGATCGGCCTTGTTGTCGACTTCTACAGTCTTCCCGATGACATGGAAGTCATCATGGGACTGAACATCGCCGATGAAGACCTGAAGGTCATCAGCGAATAAAAAATTTTCGGGAAAGGGATGTTATGAAAAGAGAGCGACTGCGCGGAGTGAATTTGGGCGGCTGGTTTAGCCAGGTCGACTGTATCGAAGAAAAGGACCCGGCAGGTTTCCCTGGAATTCTCGAGCACATACGCACGTTCCTCTCGCCCGAAGACTTCAAGAGAATCCGCAAGGCGGGGTTCAACCACGTACGCCTGCCCGTGGACTACTTTAACCTGTTCGAAACGGACACTCTCAAACCCAAAGACGAGATTTTCGCCCTGCTCGACAAGGCCCTCAAGGAAATCCAGGCAGCAGATCTCGACGTCATCCTCGACCTGCACAAGTGCCCCGGCCACGATTTCCACTTGGGATGTTCCACCGAACAGCCGTTTTTCGCAAGCGCCGACGCCCGCAAGGACACCGCCACGGTATGGGCCTACATGGCCGAACGCTACAGCAGCGAACCGCGCGTGATGATGGAAATCCTGAACGAGCCTGCCGCATCGGACTCCCTGATTTGGGACAAGGTAAAGGACGAAATCTTCTGGACCATCCGCAAACATGCTCCCAAGAATACCATCGTGGTGGGCAGCAACAAGTGGAACAGCGCACGCGAATTCAAGTACCTGACCCCGCTGGACGACGACAACGCCATCTACAGCTTCCACACCTATACCCCGGTAACGTTCACCCACCAAGGCGCCGCCTGGATTAACGACCCGTTCTTCCATATCGAGCGCCCCTGGCCCGGCGACTACGCCGCACCCGAACAGGGCGGCACTACGCGACTGGACGTGGAATTCGGCAAGTGGGACAAGGCCCGTCTGCAGGCAAGCATTCAGAACGCGCTAGACTTCCGTGCAAAATACGACCTGCCCGTCGCCTGCAACGAGTTCGGCGTGTACGTTCAGGTCCCGCGCATCTACCAAATGGCCTGGATGCGGGACTTCATGGAAATTCTCCGTGACGCCGACGTGGGCTATAGCTACTGGAACTACAAGAACCTGGACTTCGGCATCGTCTCCAAGGGAGAATCGTTGCACAACAGCCTTCCGCAATACGACAACCCGGAAAGGCTCGACAAGGAAATGCTGGAGCTGCTAGCGAAAGGATAAGGCGCGAGGCGCGTGGGTCCAAGCGCGAGGGGGCCAAGCGCGAGGTTCCAGGCGTGAGGCGCAGGGCTTGAGGGATAGCCGAAAATGATGAGCGATGAGCAGCCTTGTTTACATACTATTGCTTTTTTTTTGAACGATTAGTATGTAATTTCTCTTAAGTCGGCATCCAGCAAAAAAGAAAAACAGCCTTGTTTACATACTAAACTCAAAAAAAATGTCCTTTAGTATGTAAAATGCACGAACTTTTGTATAAAGTAATTTGTTTTGCTAGCGAATTTACATACTAAACCACTTAAAAATTCATTTTAGTATGTAAGGTAATGAAAAAGAGCGCCCGTTTCTTTCTGTCGACGAGCATTTTTACATATTATTCGGCAAATTTTTGACGTTTAGTATGTAAGGCACAGAAAAAAAGACAAAAAAACTCCCTCCCCTAACCTCATAGCCCTTAACTACAATTCCACCAAAATTCCGGCTTGCAGATAAACGTATCCCCTGCCGCTATCTTCTAGGAACTGGTACCCGCCCATCAGCAAAATAGAGGAATAGTCCCCGTTCTTGATGTCGAAACCGCCGCCGGCACGCCAAATCATCTGGTGGTCATGACCGAATGCATAGCCGATATCGCCAGTCGCCACGGGCAGCACCTGTCCACCTATGGGCAAGCGAACCCAGGCCGACGCCATCACGGGAATGTAGGCGACGTTGTTCAGTTCGTTGTAGCCGCTGCCAATGCCAAAGAACACCATCTGGTCGATGGGATACCATACATGCGCAATCACGTTCAGGTTGAACGACGTAATATGGCTCACCGCGTTCACGACGCCCCCCTGGACGTCCATGGTGAACGCTTCCGCCTTCGTCGCCGAAAACGACATGGCACAGACAAACAGGATTGCAAGCAGGCGTCTCATATCAGCTCCTATGCGTCATCGTCACCGCGGGCTTCACGGGCCCAGCCGCCACTCTTTTCTTTTTTGAACGAAAGGAAGAAGCCCTTCAACATCGCCACGTTCATCGTCATGAAGTAATACGCATGGGGCACCATGCGCGACACGGCCACAATGACGCAGAGAACCGTCACGCCAAAGAACACCTGGTAGAACAGTCCCGTCGGCAACAGGATCGCGTTGCACAGCGCAAGCAAGATGAAAATATGGGGAGAAAACCAGCGCACGACCTTGTGGCAAAAGAACAAGTACGCCCGCAGCGGACGGAGCGGGTTCAACAGCGGGAGATAAGAAATCAGGTAGTTGAAGTTGGCACGGCCGATGCGGACCTTGCGGCGGTATTCACCGGAAGATTCCTTCGACGTCTGTTCCGTACCGATGGCGCTACCGACAAACGTGCTGTAGTAGCCCTTCTGCAAAATCTTTGTCGTGATGTAGAAGTCGTCCATGACGCTCTTCTTCACCGGGAGTTCCGTATATAGTTCCCTGCGGATGGCATAGAGAGCGCCGTTACCGCCGATGAGCAAGTCCAGCGCACCCTCGAACTTCTTCATCTCGGATTCCAGGTCCCAGTAAGAACTTTCGCCCTTGCCCAGCACGCTGCCACTACGGTCCGAAAGGATAAGGTGTCCACAAACGCAGCCCATCTTCTTGTCGACAAACGGACCCACGAGCTTGCGCACCGCGTTAGGGAAAAACATCGTATTCGCATCGCTGAACACGAGGATGTCGCCAGTAGCATAACCGTTCAGCCGATTCAGCATGGCAGCCTTGCCCGCATTCTTCGGAGCCTTCACGAGGGTAATCCCGCGGTCGGCGTAGCTGGCGACAATTTCTGCCGTCCTGTCAGCCGAACCGTCGTCGCCAATGAGGACCTGAAGCCTGTCCTTGGGATAGTCGATACTCAGGATGTTGAGAATCTTGCGTTCGATGACGGCTTCCTCGTTATAGGCCGACACCAGAATGGTAACCGTCGGCAAGAAGTTCTGCCCCGCAGGCAAAGACTTGTGCTTGCGCTTGAACAGCTCGCTCACGAACGGGAGCGTTATCGGGAAGAGCGCATAGCAAAGCGCCAGGAGGGACAGCGAGACCCAGAACCCAATCTTCGCGACGAAATATACCTGTTCTATTACCGAGCTATCCATTCTTTTTCTTTTGTCAAAAATTGGTCCAGCAAATATTTCATGTCCCCGGCATCCAGCGACTGCGTGAGGGTCAGGATGCTCATGCCCTTCGGAGCGATCAGCACGTACGACGGCACGGCAGACAACTCCCATACGTCAAAATAGCATCGTTCGGCAGTTTTGGCTTGACCGTCACACACAATCGAGTCCTGGGATTCAGCGTTCAGCTTCACGGGGATGAACCGGGAATTCAAAAGGGTCGCCACGCTGGGGTCCGAGTAAACATTTTTCTCCATAACCTGACAAGGGATGCACCAGTCGGCATAGACCGAGACAAACATGAGCTTCGATTCCTTGGCGGCCTTCTTGAGACCCTCCGTATACGAAAGCCAGTGGACTTCCTTGTCTTTTTTCAGGGGGACCGCAAAGGACAGGCTGACCCCCAGGAGGAGCAACGCAACAATTCTCATCATTGAGCCCCCTTCGGCTGGCCCGGCGGAACACTGGGAGTATTCCCAATCAGAGAATCGATGCGGTTTATCACGGCCTGCTGGAACGGCACCCAGCTGGAGGCATCGTCCAGGACCTTGTCGATTGCAGCCGAGTACGATTCCAGCGTGTAGCCATGCTGTTCAATAATGCTCTTGCGGGCGAGCCTCGCCTCCGGGGTTTCGGTCCCGAGGGACTGTTCCATGGCACGGATATCGACATACGTGGCGACGAGTTTTGAATCGACCGAAGGGCCAGTCTTGTCGCAGGCGGCAAGCACAAGTGCGCATAGCGCAGACAGGAGCACCGCCGCAAAAGCCCGACCCGCCTTATGTCGCAAGAACCGAACCACCGCCTATACCTGCGCCTTCCGGCTACTTCGCCTCTTCGAGCGCATTCTCGAAAAGTCCGTCAATGTATTCACGCTTGTTGAATTCCACGAGCTGGTCAATCTGCTCGCCCATGCCCACCCAGCGGATAGGAATCTGCAGCGAGCTCGTGATGGAGAGTACCGAACCGCCACGTGCCGTGCCGTCGAGCTTGGTCACCACGAGGCCGGTCAGCGGGAAACTCTGGTTGAAAATCTTCGTCTGGTTGATAGTGTTCTGCCCGGTGTTGCCGTCGATGACAAGCCACATGTCCTGCGGGAAATCCGGATTCACCTTCTTCATCACGCGGACAATCTTCTTGAGTTCCTCCATCAAGTAGTCCTTGTTGTGGAGGCGCCCCGCCGTATCGACGATGAGGATGTCGCAGCCACGGGCCACGGCGGCCTGGCATGCATCGTAGGCGACCGCTGCAGGGTCGCTGCCTTCTTGGTGCTTCACGAACTCAGCACCGCTACGCTGCGCCCATGTTTCGAGCTGGTCGATGGCCGCGGCACGGAACGTATCGCAGGCGGCAATCATCACCTTCTTGCCCTCGCCAATCCAACGGGCCGCGAGCTTGCCGATGGTGGTCGTCTTGCCGGCGCCGTTCACGCCGATGACAAGCACCACGTGCGGTTTGCCCTTGAGTTCGAACGGTGGCGGATCCTTGAGGAGGCGTTCGGCCTCGTTGCGCATGATGTCGAGCACCTGCTCCGTCGTAAGCGACTTGCCGAGGGCGTTCTCACGGAGGGCGTCCGTCAAAAGGAACGCAGCCTCAACGCCCACGTCAGCCTTGATCAAATGTTCTTCGAGCTCTTCCAAGGTGTCGTCGGTAATCTTACCTGCACCGACAATGCCCTTGAGTTCGCCCACCAAGGCGTCACGGGTCTTGGACAGTCCCTTCTTTATCGCAGAAAACAATCCCATTAGATAAGACTCTCAACTTTGTCCACAAGACCGTAGGCCTTCGCCTCTTCCGCCGACATGAAGTTATCGCGTTCCGTATCGCGGTCGATTTCCTCGATGGTGTGTCCGGTCGTCTCGGCCAGGATCTTGCCCGTGATTCCACGGATGCGCAGCATCTCTTCGGCCTGGATCTGGATGTCGCTTGCCGGGGCGACGATTTCGCCGTGGATGAGCGGCTGGTGAATCATGATGCGGGCGTTCGGCCATGCGGCACGCTTGCCCTTGGCACCGGCAGTCAGAAGCACGGCGCCCATAGAGGCCGCCTGGCCGCAGCACACCGTGACCACGTCACTCTTGATGGCGTTCATGCAGTCATAAATGGCAAGACCGCTGCTGATGACGCCACCCGGGCTGTTGATGAAAAGCACGATATCGTCGTTGCTCAGGGAATCCAGGTACAAAAGCTGCTGCACGACCTTCGCCGCACTCTCGTCATCGACGGCGCCCCACAAAAAAACACGACGCTTCGAAGACAAGTACTCCTCGGCCTTCTTCAAGAAATCCGGAGTCTGCTTCTCGTTTTTGTCTTTGCAATCTGCCATAGGTATTCCTTTTCTGTTCAGCGACAAGTTAGCAATTTCACGGGCGCCGGGCCGGACCGCAGTTCCGTCAGAGTACCATTTTTAGTATCTTTGCGGCATGCAAAGAGAGGACGTCAGCAAAGCGCCAAGAAGGAACCTCGTCGGGCTCGTAAGTCCGCACATCCTGTCGGCGGCGGAAGCCGAGCCGGTCAGTCCAATGACGCTGGACCTCCAGGCCTGCGACATGCTCGAAATCCGCTACGACTGGTTCGAGAAAACACTATGGCCAGGCCTTTCCGCCCGCGTCCGCAAGATTGCCCCGGATTCAAAGCAAATCGGGACCATCCGCCTCGCCCGCGACGGGGGCTCGTTCCCCGACGACAGCGTAGTGGAACGCCTGCCGCTGTGGCAGTCCATCCTCACCGCCACGGAAGTCCCGGAATGGCTCGACCTCGAACGCGACTGTCTCCACGACTACAACGCGCTGGTCGAACTCGCCGCGCCCCGCGGCACACGCATCATCGTCTCGGAGCACAACTTCGCCCGCATTCCTACAGCCCTCGAGCTCAAGAAGTTCGCTCAAGATGTCCAGCGGGTCAAGGCAGCGGGGCTCAAGATTGCCGCCATGAGCAACGGCCCGCTCGACTGCCAGAGGCTCTACCAATTCTCGGCAAAGAACGCAAAAAATTTCGATTTGTTCGCCGCATTCGGAATGGGAAAGACAGGCAAGCCGTCCCGGATATGGTCGCTCCACGAAGGCGCCAACCTCACCTACGGGTCCATAGAAGTCAGTGCCGCCCCCGGGCAGATTGACGTGTTGACCATGAGAAAGGCGCTGGACACCTTCGACAGTTTCCTCTCGGAATCTGACGTTTCGGCTTTTTTGAACAAATTTGAGTAATTTTACCTACTTTCATGCTACAATTTTGGCACATTTGAGTATTTTCTCGTAAAAACCTCGTCAAAAAGCATTTTTTTTGCTAAAATATCAAGTTGAACAATATAAGAGGTTTCACCATATGAGACTTTCCGAAAGATTTGTTGACAACTGCATCCTGATAAACTCTGCCAGCCAGACCAAGGAAGCTATCCTGAACGAGCTGGTGGACACGCTCTGCAGTGCCTACAAACTGGAACACAGGGATGAAATATTCGAAGCCGTCTGGAACCGCGAGAAGAGCCGTTCCACCGGTATCGGATGCGGGCTCGCCGTGCCGCACGCAAAGATCGACTACGTCGACCGCATGTGCATGGTAGCCGCCACCGTCGAGAAGGGCCTGGATTTCGAGTCCTTCGACGGGGAACCGGTCTACCTGATCATCCTCATCGTAAGCCCGGGCAACACCGTGGGACCGCACCTCAAGGCACTGTCCTCCGTAAGCCGCCTGCTGGCCGACGGAACCGTGCGCAAGGACCTCATCGAGTCGAAGACCCCGTCCGAGTTCCTTACCATCCTCCGCGCCGCCGAAGATAAGTTTCTATAAGCTTTGAGCTATGAGGGATGAGGTCGCCACGCTTATGCGTGGCTCTGAGCAAAAAATTAGGCACCTTTGGTGCGATATTATAGCTCAAAGCGAGTGATAACGAGCGACCTCAAGCCTCAAAGGGCTAAAGCCCGACCTCATAACTAATATCCCCTTGACATCGCAAATATTCTTTTATATATTTGCACCCACCTCGGACGGTTAGCTCAGTTGGTTTAGAGCGCTGCTTTCACACGGCAGAGGTCACTGGTTCAAATCCAGTACCGTCCACTCAAAAACGCGAAGGCTGTCAACAATGGCGGCCTTTATTTTTTTCTACATAAAATTATTGCTATTTTCCCGCACAAAGCAACGCAACCGCAGCGAGAGGCATCTAAAAGGCATGAATATGAACAAAGCGATACTCCTTGGGCTCCTGATTCCGGCAACCGCAGTCTTCGCCGGTAACGCATGGACGCTCGACGCATGCCTCAAGCAGGCCAAGGAAAAGAGCCTCTCCCTGGAAACGGCCAAGCTCCGCGAGCAGAAGGCGGACATCAGCGTCAAGCAGGCGAAGTCCAGCAAATCCCCGACCGTGAGCGCAAACATCCAGAACACCCTGTACGACCACCCCTTCGTCGACGACGGCGACCATTACCGCCTGAACCTCGGCATTTCCGGATCGTACACCATCTGGGACGGCGGGGCATCCAGCCTGAACGTCGAGGCAACCCAGCTTTCGAAGGAAGCCGCATCGCTTTCCACCAAGCAGACCGAACGTTCCGTGCAGGAGAGCGTCCTGAACGCCTACATGTCGCTGCTTGCCGCCATGGAAAACCTGCGCACGGCGAACGCATCCGTCGAACTTTCCCAGGCTGAATTCGAGCATTACGGCAAGCTCTACGAGGCGGGCTCCATCACCAAGAAGGAACTCACCCAGAGCCAGTCCAACGTCCTGCAAAAACAGGTGGCACAACTCTCGGCACAGTTCTCCGTCAACAGCGCAAAGACGACCCTCCGCCAGCTGCTGGAACTGGGCGAGACCGAAGATTTCGAGATATCGGCTCCGGAAAGCAACATCAACAGCCCCGACTCCCTCCCGCCGTTGCCGACAATCAGCGAGCTGCAAAAGAGCGCCAGGGAATCGCATCCGGGCCTCAAGTCCGACAGCGTGAGCATCCGCGCCGCCAAGAAAAACACGGCCGTCGCCGGCAAGGCAAGCTCCATCACCGTGACGCTGGGAGCAAACTCCAGCACGGGTCTCCAGGCCTGGGAGTCCGACCGCTACGGCCGCCAGCTCAAGAAGGGATGGCAGAATTCCATAACGCTCGGCATCAACATTCCCATCATCGACGGCGGGGCTACCGACAACAAGGTCCTGCAGGCGCAGGTCAGCGAGGCCGAGGCCCAGATCAGCATGCAGGAAACGGAAAAGAACATCGAAAACAACATCGAGAAGCTGCATATCAACGCCGTCAGCGCCGACATGCAGTGGAAGGCCGCTGCTCTGCAGGTCGTAGCCGAGACCGAAGCCCTGCAGGTCGCCGAGGAACAGCGCAACGCGGGCGCCCTCACCTACACCGACTACCTCACGCAAAAGAACAACCTCGAAAAGGCGCAGATCACGCAGACCAACGCCAAGTACACGAGCCTGCTCGCCCGCAAGCTCCTGGAACTGTACCAGGGGAAACTGGACTAGCCCCAAGCAATTCATTTTGAAAATCATCCCTGTTTCGGCGGTGCAACACCGCCGTTTTTTTATGAAATAGGGCAAGACGCACTGGAATTCCGAGAGCATGGGAAACGCCATTTTTAAGCCAATTTCGGCGATTTTGAAAAATTTTTGAACTTTTTCCCGTCAAAGCGCCTGCAAAAACCCACTTTGGCACGGTGTTTGCATATACCCTAGCGAAAACAAAAATGGATTTCCGACGAACGCCGGGATCCGCCAAACCAAAGAGGTATTACCATGCTCAACACCCAGATTCTTCCCACTGCTTTCTATGGCCTCCAGAACTTTCTCGACAACTTGAACGCCGCCAACGCACAGGGCGAATGCACCTACACGCCCAAGGCCGACTACTACGAAGTCAAGGACGGCTTCATGCTCGAAGTGGAACTCCCGGGCGTCAAGAAAGAAGATCTCGACATCCAGATCGAGAAGAACATCCTTACCGTCAAGGCGACCCGTGCCCGCAAAGACGAAAAGTTCACCTACGAGCGCAGCTTCCGCCTGGCCGACGATATCGACACCGAGAACATCAAGGTCTCCCTCGAAAACGGCGTCCTAGCCTTCGCCCTCGCGAAAAAGCAGCAGGCCGCCGCTAGGAAACTATCAATCGGCTAAAGTTTTTTTCATACGATCATCCTCCAATCCCCAAGGGCGCCCCATCCGGGCGCCTTTTTTCGTAAAAAAAAGTTCGTTTTTAGTCCAAAAACCGCATTTTTGAGTGGATTTCCTAGCCGTGGACAATTTATCCATGGCATTTTCTGACCCCTCATTATAACACCTGCAAACAGGTATATATTCGGAATGGACGTTGTATGTACAATACATGTATGGGTAAAAAAAGGAGAGTACATGAAAAACCAATTTTCCAAAATCTTACCTGTTTTGCTGGCAGGAACACTTAGTGCAGGTGCTTGGGCATATAACCTGAGCGGAACCGTCAAGGACGAGGCCGGAACCCCCATCAAGGACGCCGCAGTCTCGCTCGTAAAGCACAAACAATCGACATTGACCGATGCACAGGGCCATTTCTCGTTCTCCGACAACGGTAGCATCATCGGGCTCACGGCGACCAAGAGCGCCGGATTCATCAGCATCAAGGATGGCGTTCTCCAGTTCGCACAGAGCAGCAGCGCCCCCGCCCAGATTCGAATTTTCGACGTGATGGGCAACCAGGTCATCCGTAAAGATCTCACCGGCTCGGGCTCCATCGACCTCCGCCACGAGGTGAGTTCGCAGGGCACCTATTTCGCCCGCGTCCGCGTCGGCAATGCAGAACAGACCGTCAGATTTACTGCAGAAGGCACCTACAACAGCACCATTTCCGGCAAGTCCGGCAGTGCCCTGTTCAAGTTCGCCAACCAGAATGCGGACGACCTCCAGGTCGTGGCAACCGGATTCGACACGCTCGGCATCCACCTGACCAACCTCGACACCGTGCTTGCTCTCACGCTCAAGAAGGCGGGCACCACCCCCGTGGCGACTTCCAGTTCCTCCGGAACCAACCCCGCTTCGTCGCCGGCATCGTCTTCGTCCCCCGCCTCTTCCGCCCAGGTAAATCCGGGTGAGCAGACCTTCGCCTTCGGCTACGCTCTCAAGAACGCTCCGCGCAAGAGCGCCGGCTGCGGCAAGAATTCCACACTGAATTCGACCGGTTCCGTGGAAAACGGCAAGAAGTACCAGATAAATGTCGGTGGCAAGAACCGTACGTTCTTCATCACCACGCCCAACAATTACGACAACACCAAGGCTCACAAGCTCCTCATCGCGAACCACTGCATGGGTTCCAAGGCCGAAGACTTCGTGCACCACAATCCGGACTACGACCACCCGACTCCGTACTATGGCCAGCAGAAACTGGACAAGAACGGCGACTACATCTTCGTCGCCCCGCAGGGTAACGACAACGGTACATGGAACGGCAAGGAAGACCACCAGTTTGTCGACGAGATGATTACCGCGATGTTCGACAACTACTGCATCGACACCACCCGCGTGTTCGCCACGGGCTTCAGCTTCGGCGCCATGTTCACGAACTCCCTCGCCCAGGACTTGCAGGAAAGGCTCCGTGCTGTCGCAGTCTATGCAACTGCCGACTACAACATCTGGCTCCCGAGTGCAGGATCGGGTCGCTATGACGCCAAGAACTTGCCGATTGCCTGGATGGGTGTGCACGGCAAGAACGACCAGACTTGTAACTACAACACCGCCAAGACTAGCGCCCTCCCGAGAATTCTCAAGAGAAACGGCAAGGCCGGTGCAGACGGCAAGTTCACGGACGCAAGCGGCGAAAAGCCGACAGAAGTCCAGGGCAACACCGGACACGTCTGCTACGACTTCACTACCGTCGACGAACGCTTCCCGGTCAAGTGGTGCAGCTGGCCGGGTGGACACCAGTGGACCGCCCACGACAACGGCAGCATGAATGTCGGTGCCGGCTGGCAGGAAACCTGGGTGCCCGAAGAGGTCCACAAGTTCTTCGAACAGTTCTAAAAAAGTATAACTCTCCAACCCCAACAACCTAAAGTTCCCTTCTGTTCAAAACAGGGGGAACTTTTCCTTTATTTGTGTTTTTTGTTCATAAAAAGGCATTTGGGAAAATTTAATTTACCATGCCAAATCCAACCATTTGGAAATTATATTAGTATTAACGATAATAGCCATAATTGACAGCGATTAACGGCTTGGAGAAGGAGATAGATGATGAAAAGAGCAATCTTTTCCATATTTCCAATTGTGCTGGCGACGGCATTCACTGCGGCATCCGCGTTCACGCTGACCGGAACCGTAACCGACAAGGCGGGGACACCGGTCCCGAACGCGCTCGTCAAGCTCCTGATCAAGGGAGACTCGACCACTACCGGCCAAGACGGCACGTTCTCCATCCAAACTGACGACCAGCAATCCCTTTCTTCCGGCAATTTCACTCCCGGCCACATCGACATCGTCGAAGGCGTGCTCCGTTTTGCGCAGAGTTCCAACGCCCCCGTCCAGGTAAGCATATTCGACATGGTGGGCAACCTCGTCCTCCGCCAGGAACTGCACGGTTCGGGCCAGGTGGACCTGCGCCAGGGCACGACGGCCCCGGGCACCTACTTCGCAAAAGTCCGCGTCGGCAGCGCCGTCGAGACGGTCCGGTTCACCACGGACGGCACCCAGTTCAGCAGCGCCGTCCGCCAGGATCGCGGGCGCAAGGCGCTCCTGAAACCCGGCAACGGCGACACCCTCAGCGTCACCGCTTCCGGATTCGACCCCCTGAAGGTCGCCCTGCCGAACCTCGACACGACTGTCACGCTGAAACTCAAGAAGGCGGCCGAAGAGCAGACATACGCCTTCGGCTACGCGCTCAAGAATGCCCCCACCCCGAGTAAGGGCTGCGGCAAGGACAACACGCTGAAGGACAACTTCGTATACACCAGCGAAGGCATCGAGCACGAAGTCTACCTCACCCTGCCCGAAAACTACGACAAGAACAAGCCCTACCGCCTCGTGTTCGGCATGCACTACATGGGCGGTTCCGCCAAGAACGTGGCAACGAGGGAGAGCTACTACGGATTCAGAAACCAGCCGGGCGCCAAGGAAAACACCATCTTCGTCGCGCCACACGGATACACGGACGAAAAAGACCCTCGAACCTCGGAGACAAAAAGCAATCCGTGGCGTTGCTATGACGACAAGGACCACATCTTCTTCGACGAACTTCTCACCCATCTGAACGAAAACCTCTGTGTTGACACTTCGCGCGTGTTCTCCATCGGGTTCAGTTTCGGCGCCATGTTCTCTAACGCGCTCGCGCAGGATTTCCAGCACCGCCTGCGCGGCGTGGTGGTATTCTCGACCATGGACATGGTGATTTACATCCCCAAGAACAAGGGACTCCCCATCGCATGGATGGGAACCGTCGGCATGAGCGACGAACTTTGTACGCCAGAGCTCGGACGCAGTTCCCGCGACAGGATCCTGAAGAACAACGGAATACCTGACGCCGAAGGGAACTTCACCGACGCCAGGGGCGAAAAGGCGGAGGAATACGCTGGCGACAAGCACGTGTGCTACGACTACAAGACGGTCGACCCGCGCTTCCCCGTGAAGTGGTGCACATTCGACGGCGGTCACTCATACAACCCCCGCGAAGACGGCAAGGTTTGGACCACCGAAACCGGCTGGGAATTTATAACGCAATTCTAACTATCCTACTCCCCCCATCCCAAAACCCTCCTTTACGGAGGGTTTTCTTGTGCTAGATGAGTTTCTCGACTTTACTGCACAAGGCTTCGGCTTCCTCGGCTGTCGGCGCTTCGGCAATCACACGGATGACAGGTTCGGTGTTGCTCGCACGCACGTGCACCCAGGATTTTTCGCTCCCGAGCCAAAGGCCATCGCGTTCGTCCATTTCCCAGCCGACAAATTCGGCCTTGACTTTCGGGAGAATGTCCGCGACCTTCTTGTCGCCAAGTTCGAACTTCTTCTTGGGCATCGCATACGACGGGTTTTCGGCCACGAATTTCTCGGGACCGCCATCGTGATGGGCCATCCAGCTGAGCACGAGCGCCGCCGCCACCAGGGAATCGCGGCCGTAGTGCAACGCCGGGAGGATGACGCCTCCGTTGCCTTCGCCGCCGATGACACAGCCATTCTCGATCATCTGCAAGCTCACGTTGATTTCGCCCACCTTCGCGCGGCTGAACTCGCAGCCGTACTTCTCGGCGACATCCTGGTTCATGCGGCTCGTGGAAAGGTTCACGCACACGCTGCCCTTCTTTTGGCTGAGCACTTCCTCGGTCGCGATGGCGAGCGTGTATTCCTCGCCGATGCTCTGTCCCAGACCATCGACCAGGGCGCAGCGGTCCGCATCGGGGTCCACGGCGAACCCGACCGCACAGCCGTTGTCCTTGACGGCCTTGCGCAGGTCACCCAGGTTCTCGGGAATGGGTTCCGCACCGCGCGGGAACGTGCCGTCGGGCTCGCAATGCACGCGCACGACTTCGCAGCCGAGCTGCTCCAGCAAGCGCGGCACGATATAGGAGCCGGCGCCGTTCACGGCATCGACAGCCACCTTGAAATGTTTTGCCTTGATAGCCTCCACGTCCACGAACGGGATCTTGAGCGTGCCGTCCACGTGAACGCCGTCGGCATCCTTCATGAACTCGTACTTGCCCATGTTGCGGTAGTCGGGGTAATCAAATTTGTCCGCGTCGGCAAGTTCAAACAGCTTCTTCACATCGTTCGGGCCCAAGAACAGTCCCTTGTTGTTGAGGAACTTGAGCGCGTTCCATTCGAGCGGGTTGTGGCTTGCGGTGATGATGATACCCGCATCGGCCTTGAGCTCGGTCGTGAGGATTTCGACCGACGGAGTCGTCGAGAGCCCGACTTCCACCACGTCCACGCCCGACAGGCGGCAGATACCCGACACGAACTGGCTGATGGCGTCGCCCGTCGGGCGGCTGTCGCGGCCAATAACCACGCGCTTCGCCTGCGTAATCTGCAAAAAGGCGCTCACATGGCTTTTAAGAACTTGGGGGGTCAGGGTATCGCCCACGATTCCGCGGATACCCGAAATAGAACGCATCAGCTTGGACATGAAACCTCTTCTTCCTGCATTTCTTTTTTTTGCAGTTTGGTTAGAATTATAGCAATATCTATATTAAGCCACGTGAAGGGAATGCCTTTAGAAAAAACAAACCGGCTCGTCGCGTTCCTCGTCTTCTGGATTTGCACCGGCGCGCTTTGGGCAGAGTCTGCAGATACGTCCGCCACCAAGACCGAAGCGGACGATTTCCAGCGTTTCTCGGCACTCCCCATCCTCGGCTACTCCGAAGAAACCGGGCTGGAATACGGCGCCATGCTGCTCCTGTTCTTCAAGCCGGAATACGAAGGCGGAAGGTCGACCACCATAGACTTCGCGGTCATTGGCTCGACAAAGAAGCAGCTCGAAGTGCTCATCGTACCGCGCTACTACCTGGCCCACGACCGCATCGTCGGGGAAGCAGCCCTCACCTACGACAACTGGACCAGCTACTACTACGGCATCGGCAACGATCCCGATCCGGATGACGGACGCATGTTCGACCGCAGCACCATCAAGGCAGAGAACACGACGCTCACCAACCTCGGCCTGCCCGACACATGGCACAACTTCATGTACGGACTTGCCTTCCAGCTGGAATATACGGACATAACCTTCCGCAAGTACCACGGGACGCTTGCAGAACCCGGGACCGACGACAAGTGGAGGACGGGCATCGGCTACCAGCTCGCCTACGACACGCGCGACAACAGCAACTGGGCCAGGCACGGGTTCTACGCCCACTGGAACCATCTCGCCTTTTCCGACCGACTGGGCGACTGCAGGTTCACCAAGCAGGAACTGGACCTGCGCGGCTACACATTCCTGTTCTGGAAGACCTCGATGGCCGTGGGCGCCCTCTGGCAGCGCGCCAGCGGCGACGTCCCGTTCGACATGCTGGCCGGGCCCGACGGCATAAAGAGGTTCAGGGGCGTGGAAGACCACTACTTCCGCGGGAACCAGGCCCTGATTCTGCAAGCCGAGCTCCGCAAGGTCCTGTTCTGGAGGCTCGCCGGGACCATCTTTTTCGAGGGAGGCAAGACCGGAGACTACTTTAGCGACCTCATGCGCGAAAAATGGCACCAGTCAGTCGGGTTCGGCGGCGAACTCGGCCTGAACATGCAAGAAAGCCTGTACGCGAGGGGCGACATTTCGTGGGTAGACTACAAACAACTGGGTCTGACGGTCTATATCCGGCACGCATTCTAGCCGGAGCCTCCGAAACTCATCCCCAAAAGTGGCAAACGCGGACCCGAAGGCCCGCGTTCGCTTTATTTTGAGATAGAATAGCCTTTAGTCGGTAATGCGGGACCAGTCCAGCACACCCTTCTTGAGGAGGTAGATGTAGCCCGCTTCGAGAATGACGAGGAATCCCAGGAGGACAAAGAGAAGTTCCCAGCCACCGACGAGGAACTGGACCGTCCACGGATAGAGGAACGCCACTTCCAGGTCAAAGACCAGGAAAAGCATCGCCACCATGTAATACTTGACCGGGTAACGCTCGTTAGCCGTACCGGAAACATGCGCAAGACCGCATTCATAGGACGAGCCCTTGATGAGGACCTGCTTGATTTTGCCGGGATGCAAGATCCAGTTCGCCAGGAGGAGAACAGTCGGGATGCAAAGCGCCATAAGGACCAGGATGGTCACAGCGAATGTCGTATCGAATATTTCAACATTTCCCATAGTGATACCAATAATAGTAAAATTCTTTTTGCTAATCTATGGCTCTTTTGTAAACTATATTTCATAGCATGAAACACGTCATAACATTTTTGGGTATTGTAGGGATTGTGGCTGTTTTTTCTGCCTGTTCGAGCGACAAGGCACCCGAACCGGTAATTCCTGATAGTGGCGAAGTCGCCACTGAATCCTCTTCTAGCCAGAAGGACACCTCCGCGGCGCCGACTTCTGCAGAACAAACCGCGAAATCGTCCGCCAAAGAAGAGGCGGCAGTTTCCTCGAGCAGCAAGCACAAGGACACCGTCGTCATCGTGGAACACGTGGTTATGGATTCTGGAGCCACCTCTTTCCCCGATATCTACTTCAGCAGCGGCATTTTCTGCTGGACTGAAGGCTGCGAAGAATGGGCATCCTCCGCATCCGGTCCGGATATTCCGCCGGAAGATTCCATCTCTGTCGGTGGTGACGTGCCCAACAGGCCCAACATGGATGCTGCACCCGTCATCGAAGGCATGGTCATGACCGACATGCGCGACACCCAGAAATACGAGCTCAAGGACATCAACGGCACCCTTTGGACAGCGAAGAACCTCGACATCGCCGTGAGTGGCAGTAACTGCTACGGCGGTGACGCCAACAACTGCAAGACCATGGGCCGCCTTTATAACTACTCGGCCGCGCTCCAGGCATGCCCCGCAGGATGGAGACTCCCCTCCCGTGCGGAATTCAACGCAGCCAAGAGCGACCTCAGCTTCTGGATTTTCAACGGCCGCGGAAAGAACGGCACGGACGAATTCAAGGGAGACATGGGCTTCTACTGGCTTGCCGAAAACGAGCAGTTCAACGAAGGCGAAGGCGACGAGGACAACTGCAGCGGAAGCACCTGCGGCATGATATTCGTCGTCAAGTCCATGGAATACGGCGACGGCGAAACCAAGTTCCAGCGCGACAGCCAGACCAAGGCGTTCGGCGTCCGCTGCGTCCAGGCAAAGTAATCCAAAATATCGACTTTAAAGGAACGGCCCCGACGGGCCGTTTTTTTTATGCTTCCGCGTTGTCGGAACCGTCGGGCATGTCGGAGCAATACTGGGCGACCTGCTTGCGGAGCCTGTTGCCGCGCACCTTCCCGAACAGCATCTCGATATCTTCTAGCGGGGCGGCCATGAAGGCTTCGGCGCTCCTGTACTTCGAAAGAATCTTGACGCGGGTCTCGTGGCCAACGCCAGGAATCTTGAGCCATTCCACCTCAAGGTCCTTCTTGCGCTTGCTGCGCTGGTACGTGATGGCGAAGCGGTGCGCCTCGTCGCGGGCGTTTTGCAGCAGCTTGAGTGCCGGGCTCGTGCGGTGCAGCACGATAGATTTGCGGTCGTCGGGGAACACGATTTCTTCGAGGCGCTTCGCGAGGCCTATCAGCGGCAAGTCCTTGTCGTGGCCCAACTCCTTCAGAATCTGCATCGTCGCGTCGACCTGGCCCTTGCCGCCGTCGCACACCCACAAATCGGGCATGGGGATCCCCTCGTTTTCGAGCCTGCGGATACGGCGTGTCATCACCTCGCGCATGCTGGCGAAGTCGTCCACGCCCTCGACCGTCTTTATGATAAACTTGCGGTAGTTCTTCTTGTCGGGGCGGCCGTTCCGGAAAGCCACGAGGCTTGCGACCGTATTCGTGCCGCTCAAGTGCGAGATGTCGACGCACTCGATACGGAACGGCGTCTTCTTGAGCCCGAGCACCTTCTGCAGTTCGAACACGCTCTGGTCCACCTCGCTGTACTTCTGCACCTCGGCGCGCATTTCCACCAGAATCATGTCGGCATTGGCACCGGCCAGCTTGAGGAACCCGACTTTGTCGCCGCGCTGCGGCTGCGTCAAGAGCACCCTGTGGCCCGACTTTTCCGAAAGCGCCTGGGCAAGCATGTCGCGGTCCGGGAGGTCTTCCACGTCCACCGCGATTTCGGAAGGCACCATGGGCACGTCCATGTACCACTGCACCAGCATCTGCCGCAGAATTTCCGGCACGTCGTCTTCCAGCCGGCATTCCATGCGGTAGTGCCTGCGCCCAGTCAGCACGCCCTCACGGTATTCCAGGATTACGGCGGCGGCCATGGAGCCGTTGCGCCGCAGGCTGAGCACGTCCAACGAAAGGTTCGGGTCGCTCGTGTCCGTCTTCTGGCGGGTCCCCGTGGCCAGCAGCGCCTGGATGGCGTCCCGCTTCTTGCCCGCCAACTCGAAGTCCAGATTTTCGCTCGCCTGCTGCATCTCGGCCTGCCACTGCGCAACAAGATCGTCGCGTTTGCCTTCGAGCAGCAGCTTCGCCTGGGCGACCTTCTTCGCATAGTCGGCCTCGCTTATGAGGCCGGCGCACGGGGCATCGCAGCGCCCGATATGGTAGTTGAGGCAGGGCCGCACCGTACGGGCGAGCGGCAAGTTCAGCCTGCATTCGCGGATATGGAAAAGCCGCGCGGCCAGGTCCGTCAGTTGCGACACCACGCGCGAGTTCATGAAAGGGCCGTAGTACAGGCAGTCGTCCTTGCGGACGGACCGGGTCAAGAAAAGACGGGGAAAGGGTTCCTTCGCCGAAAGCGCCAAGTACGGGAAATGCTTGTCGTCCTTCAACAGAACGTTGTACTTGGGCGTATGCTTGCGGATAAGCGTCGCTTCGAGAATCAGCGCCTCTTCCTCGCTTTCCGTAATAATCCACTCGATGTCGCGGATGAACGGGAGCATCAGGCTCGCCGCGCGGTGCCCCCCGTGGTCGCTCCCGTCAAAATAGCTGCGGACGCGGTTCTTAAGGACCTTCGCCTTGCCGATATAGATGATTTTGCCCGACGCATTGCGCATCAGGTATACGCCGGGTCTTTCCGGCAATTCGGCAAGACGGCGGCCGATATGTTCGTTCACTTCGATCATCAGTCCGTAGAAAAACTAAAACTTTTTCTTTCTTACGGCTTAAATATTAATTATCTTATGGATATAAGGAACGGCTTGAACGCCATAACGGAGAAAAAATGAATTTTGACAACATGAATATCCTTTCGCAGAAGGTCGAGGGGGTCCTGACCACGGTAAGGAATCTGCGTGCGCAAGTAAGCTCCCTGCAGCAAGCTCTGCAGAATTCGCAGGCCGAGGCACACGACAAGTCCATGCTGCTCGAAGCGGCAAACAAAGAACTCATGGACTGCAAGGCGGCGCTCGATGCCCGCGCAAACCAGGCCGCAGCCCAGAACGACTCCCTGAACGAAATGCGTTCCGAACTCGGGACACTCAACGGCAAACTCTCCGAAAGCGCAAACGCCATCAACATGCTCAACGGCAAGATTGCCGAACAGGCCAGCGCCATCGCGACACTCAGCAAGCAGGTCGAGGAACGCGACGGCATGGTCGAAAGCCTGAACGGGCAGCTCAGCGAGCAGGAACAAATTATCAATACGCTCAATGCGCAGGTCAACGAGAAGAACGGCCTGATCGACACGCTCAACGCACAAGTTATCGAAAAGGGCCAGCTCCTCGAAGAGAAGATGCAGGTCATCAATTCCCAGGGCGAAGAAATCGCCGAGGCACAGGAACGCTTCCAGCAGCTGCTCGCCACCATCGAGAAGGAACTCGGCACCGAGATTCCCATAGAGCAGCACACCATGCCGGCCGAAGAACCCGCACAGGCCGAAGAGCCAGCACAGGAACCTATCATCCAGTCCTCGCCCAGCGAATTCGACATCGCACAAGAAGAACCCTCCATCGATGACGAGCCCGCCATCGAAGTTCACCCGGCCAACGAAAAAGACAACGACCTGTTCGCGAGCAATGGAGGCTCGCAAGGCGGTTTTTTCGGCTAAAGTGGCTGATGGACGATGATCCATTCGGCGTAGGAATGAGATAATGGCAGACTTAGAACTCAGATCCGTCACCGTCACGGTCGCACAGGAACGCATCCAGATCCGCACGGACTTGCCCGACGCGGAACTTGGTGAAATCATCGCCTTTATCGACGAGCGCTTCAAGCGTTACGAGAAATACCAGATGGATTACAAAAAGCGACTCTCGCTCCTTGCCGTCGAGTTGACCTCGGAACTTTTCGAAGTGCGCAAGAACATGCGCCGTGCGAAACTGTACTGCGAACAGATGGATAAGTCCGCCAGGGATCTCGGCAGCCTGCTCGAGGAAGGCATCGACCGACCAGAGCCACAAATCTAGCCGCAAGTGTGTCTTTTGTCACATTTGTGTTAAAAAATGCCGATTTAGGCTAAATTATTGCAGACAAAAAATACAAAACTATTACTTGCATTCTCTTTTTTTTGATATATATTATAAACATCAGGCGGTCCCACGGTATTAACGCCCGATCTAACAGAATTTATACAGCTCGTTGCTCTTGCGGTTCAGTTTAGGCGCACTCCGATGCGAAAAACAAAGCCCCGAGGCGCTGCTATCATTACAAGATAAGTAGTTTCGAGTGTTTCAACCGAAGGGACCGTCTTTTTTTGTACCCTGTCAGCGGTAATCCCGTTCAACCTCTACGGCCTTGGCTTCCGGACTCGTCGGAGACAGCACGTCCTTCAGCGACTGCCCGACAATCTCGACGCCCTTCGAAATGGCGGTCGTACGCGCGGCATCCACCAACGTAGGGTCCTTGTTCACGGTGCTGACGGAATCGTCCAGGGCTTTCACCTTATTGCTAGTATCCGCGATTACGACAAGCGGTTGTTGCATGGACAAATTAACTTTCTTTCCCGACGTGTCTTTTTTTTGCACGAGCTGGGCTTGAACTGCGCCAAGGCAGAACAAAAATGCAACAATCAAGACTTTCTTGAACATATGGCGATTCCCCGCCATAAAGATAACAATTCTATCCGCAAGCCGATTTCAGGTATTCCTTGGCATCGCAATCCACGACAATATCCCTGCCGAGCAAGTTGCGGAGACGTTCCAAGTCGGCGTTCCCCTCATGTTCGAACACGACCGCCGTGCGGAACCGTTCGCGGTGCTTGAGCAAAAATTCGAGATTGTTCACGTCGGACTTCGGGAAACCGTACCCGACAAAGATGATTTCACGCGCATGGGTAAGGTAGTAGTCGGCCCTCGACCAGAGGAGGTTGAACAGGCTCCCCCGCAAGAAGGATTCCTTCGCGTGCGCCATCGGAATGTAGATGGGAGTGTCCTCGCTGTAGATCGGGAAGCTGCGGTCCTGCGGTTCCACCTGGCAGACGTTCTTCAGGTCGAGCTCGTCGGTGGCGCCCTTCACCGGGAACCAGTTGAGCGAGCCGTGCAGCTTGATGAGGTCGACCGTCTGGGGTGCGGCAATCCGGTGGGCGGAACGGTCGGCAGGCTCGATGCGGACACCGTAGTCCACGGAAATCTGTTCCGACAGTTCGGGATAGTTGGCAATGGCCGTCTCGATAAGCGTGTCGTAGTTGAAACTGAGCAGCAGCGTCTCGCGTTCGCCCGATGCGGAATGGTTCGCACAGGACTTCAGGAAATTTTTTAGGATAAACGAAGCCTCGCCCTTCACGATTTCGTCGCGACGGATGACGCTCGCAATAAAGCGAAGCAACTCGAAACGCAGTGTCGCGCGGTAGAGGCGGTCGCGCTCGCCCGGGAATATACGGGCCGAGAGAATCGACGTGGCCAGTTGTTCTATACCCAGGTACTCCCGCTGCCCGTTACAAAGGCCGAGGAAACGCTCACAGTATTCCTTGAAATGCGGAAACTCGTCCGAAATGCCATCGGGAATCAGGGCGTTCAAATCCTTCAAAGTGGGCATGCTCGGCAAGAACGACTTGCTGAAGCCGGAACCCAAAACAAAAACACGGCGGTATGTACTAGAAGAAGAGACCATGGTAGTAATATAAAAAATGAGGTGTGAGATCGCTGCGCTTTGAGCAACGAGGTCGCTCCCTTCGGTCGCTTTGAGGACCATGAAGTTAGGTGAAAAAGGGGTTTGTCTTTTTTTTCATGTCTTACATACTAAACGTCAAAAATTTGCCGAATAATATGTAAATATGCTCATCAGCAGAAAAGAATGGGTGCGTTTTTTCATCACCTTACATACTAAAATGATTTTTTTCGTGATTTAATATGTAAATCAGCCAACAAAATAAATTACTTTATACAAAATTTTGCGCATTTTACATACTAAAGGACATTTTTTTTGAATTTAGCATGTAAACGAGGCTGTTTTTTCCCTTTTACTGAATGCCAACTTAAGAGAAAATACATACTAATCGTTCAAAAAAAGAAAAATAGTATGTAAGACTGTTCTCACTGCTCACCGCTCATTGCTCACTGCTCGTGCCTCGAGCCTGGAGCCTAAAACTCCAGCCAGCCGGTTTCAAGGCCGGTCACGGGTACGATGCGACGGACATTCTTTTGCACATCCGTCACCACGGCCATCCCTGTCAAAAAGTTCATCCAACGCTGCGGAGTAAAGCGCATCTTGCAAAAGTGAGTAAGGCACGGAACAGACCAAGCGTCGTGCGTCGCGAAAATGTTGAAACGCGCATTGCCTTTTTCGAGCATCATCGCGAGCATCTCTTCGGAACGGTTCGCAAGCGGGCAGAACGCCTCGATTTGATTACGCGGATTGCCAGCCACCTCGTTCACCAGCCATTCGCAGATGCCCTCGTAAAAACCGGCACGCAGCACCTTCGTGAACTCGTCGTAGTCCTGGACAAAGAAATTGCCGAGACCATCGAGAGGTTCCACCAGCGGCATGTCCGGAGCCAACGCAACACCAGCGGCGGCAGCACGCCCCTTCCCTATGCATCGCGCGGTCTCCACGCAGCGCCCCACCGGGCTCGAATAAAAGACCATATCGCCATCGGGGATGCACCGGCCAAGAGCCAGCGCCTGTTCACGGCCGCGTTCCGTAAGGCCGACATGCGCACCATAGTCGGCATCGGTGGGCTTGATGTGGTCACGTTCGGCATGCCTCACCAAGAAAAAGACACGCTCGTCCGGAAGGATTCCCTTGAAGAAATCCTTGGCCTGAACAAAATCTGCGTTTTCATTGAACATCAAGGTGAATTTAGAAAAAAATGCTATTATTTAAACAAAAGGACGGGATAACATCCCTAGACCCTAGATTCTAAATTCTAACCCCTAATTTAACTATGCGCGTACTCGTTCTCAACTGCGGCAGTTCTTCGGTCAAGTTCGCCGTTATCGATACCCAGACCAAGCAGTCCATCTCCAGCGGCCTCGTCGAAAATATCGGCGTGAACGGCCACGTGAAGGCCAAGGGCCCCGAAGGCAACATCGACTTCAACTTCGACTGCCCCACGCACGCCGAAGCCGTCGCCGAAGTACAGAAGTTCCTCGCCGAACAGAAGCTCATCGACACGATTGAAGCCATCGGTCACCGCGTGGTGCATGGCGGCAAGTACATCAAGAGCGAGAAAGTTTCGCAGGAAGTCATCGACTACATCCGCAGCATCACGCTGTTCGCCCCGCTGCACGAACCCGCACACGCAACCGGCATGGAATGCGCGACCAAGTTCTTCCCGACACTCCCACAAGTGGCCGTGTTCGACACCGCCTTCCACCAGACTATGCCGCGCAAGGCATTCCTCTATGGCATCCCGTACAAGTTCTACGAAGACGATGCCATCCGCCGTTATGGTTTCCACGGCACCAGCCACCGCTTCGTGACCGCCGAAGCCGCAAGCATCCTCGGCAAAAAGCCGGAAGACTGCTGCTTCATCACGGCCCACCTCGGTAACGGTTCCAGCTGCTCCGCGATTCTCAACGGCAAGTGCGCCGACACCACCATGGGCTTCACCCCGCTCGACGGCCTTATCATGGGCACCCGCTCCGGCAGCCTCGACCCGGCCATCCTCTTCTTCATCAGCAAGAAGTACGGCTACGACATCGACCGTCTCGACAAGCTCGTGAACAAGGAATCGGGCCTGCTCGGCCTCTCCGGACTTTCTAACGACATGCGCACCCTGACGCAGGCCGCAAGCGAAGGCCACCTCGGCGCACAGATTGCCCTTGAAACCTTCTGCTACAAGTTGACCCGCGAAATCGGCGGCATCGCCATGGCGCTCCCGCGCATCGACGCGCTGGTGTTCACCGGCGGTATCGGCGAGAACAGCCGCGTGGTCCGCAAGACCGTGATGGAAAACCTCGCCCTGCTCGGCTACCAGATTGACGACGCCCGCAACGAAGACAACGGCAAGAACTCCGGCCACATCATCAGCAAGGACGGCACGCCGACCGCGATGGTCGTCGCCACCAACGAAGAACTGCTGATTGCGCTCGACACCGAAGCACTGGTGAAGTAGCAATGAACTATGAGCAATGAGCAGTGAGCTCATTGGCCCTGCAAAAGATTAAAGGCTCCGCATCGCGGAGCCGAATATTTAGATGCCCCTAAAAAATTAGGGGCATTTTTTGATGTTTTTTTGTTGGATAGGGCAATAATGTTAATATAGGATTATAAAAAATCACTCTACAACAATTCCATATTTCTTTTTCAATTTTATGCGGGCGGCAGCTGTTATTTTCTCGGGCGGCAACTTCGTAACAGCAAATTCCAAAGCTGGTTTTACATTTGTCACCGCGCAAGATAATGGAACGAAAAAGGGTTTTGAATTTACGATAGTATAAAATGTAAGTCCGAATTTTACTACAGTAAAAGGCAAATCTACATCCATTACATCATTCCAAGATATATGAATTTTATTTTCATATAAAACAAAAGAAAAAAAACAAATCTTTCTTAAAACCGTTATTCCTGAACCATCAAAAATTAGACGGTAATTCGGATAATAACCAAAAAGAAACACACAAAATATAAGAATACATAAAATAACTATTCCTATCTGTTGCATTGAAAAAATAGGTAACGGAGGAACAATCATTAAATAAAGGAATGGAAAGAGAACTAAACCTAATAAAGTTCCTATTGTTATATATATTACCACACTTGACTTACACACAACTTGCATTTATTCTATTTCCATTTATATTAAAGAAAGCCATAATCAAACGTTATTTAATATCCAATATAATACTTTATGGCTCTTTTTTAATTTGCGGTATTTGTCAGCAAGTCGTCTAAAGTTATCTCTAGCGTCAGGATCCATTTTCCCACACGAAACATTTTCATCTATGAATATTATAAGATCCAAAAAGTTTGCACAAAACAGGAATTGTAATTTAAAGGGGCTATTTTTTATAACCTGCATAGAATAAAAAGGATTTACACCATCCACCTGAATTATTTCATAACACCATGCAACAACACGATGTTTAGGAAAGCAAAACTTCTTTGTTCCAAATTTAAAACCACATTGAAAACCTTCTTTCGTAAAAAGCATACAAGAAAATAAAGAGGCAAACATAAAAGAACAAAACAAACAAAAGGCAACTTGAGGCAACCAACGAATAAAAGAAAACCAATATTCTGTTTGAATTTGCCGGGAACTGCTATTCGTATGAAAAAATTGAACTAAAGAAGCAAGAAAATCTTCCGACAACTCTTTCATAAAAGCGTCATCAAAAAACATCAAATACAAAAAGCCAATTAAAAGGATTCCGATGAAGAACCTAAACCAAATCCGTAATTTTACAATTTCTTCGGTTTTCATTTATTCAACCTTAAATATAAATCTTTTGCTTTAATCTGTACCTACACAAGATTTTTATATAGCTTCGTAAACAACCAATCAAACATATTTACGCCCTATTAGAAAGGCTCGCACAAAGGAATCCTTGCATTGCATTTTTTGCCCTCCGCATAATCATAGTGAACTTGATTGTATTCACCTTTCACTTTCAGGCAACTATTGCTGTCAACAACCTGTATATTTAAAGTTCCATTGGGTGTAAGTTCAAAAAAGCTACTGTCTTGGAAAGATACTCTAATAGCTGATGAGGAAATACTTTTTTGTGGATTTGGAAGCCTCCAAATCATACTGTCGCTACAAGTTTCAAATATATCTAAGGCCATGTGATAGTGAATTACTCTTTTGAATGTTCGTCTAGACAACGATAATTCATAAATACCATCATCATCAACAATAAATAATTCCCCCGCAAAGCGATTCATTATAGGATCTACAATCATTCCATAATCAATCATTTTTCTAAGCCGGTCTCCGTCGTCCATTTTTTTCGAATCCGTTTCTGATTGATATCCCATTATGTCTTCATACATTTTTTTCAATACATCTCGTCTGTTTTTTTTGAAATCCGTTTCTGATTGATAAACCGTAAAGTCTTCATAGAAATCTACAATGCTATCCACTTCATATAAAGACGAATCTGATAATCTGACAAAGAATAGCAAATCCGGATAATTCGAACGATAGAGCAGAACCCCGCATCCATCGTCTAGAAGTTCTGCGTAGGTCACGGTCGTATCCCTGACTTTGATTTGTTCAGCAAATTTGCCGCACCATGTATTAATGTTCAACTTGTCGAAGTCGCTACATGCATGAGCATCATTTTTTGAAAATGTTATGTAAGGCAACGATTCAAGACCGTAAAAGAAGTAGTAGTTTTTTTTGTCCTGACCATATATCCACCAGTCACCCGAGCCCTCGTTCATCTGGTTCACTTCGAATTGGAAGATGTTCGATTCTTTGGGAATGATGTAATTCGGATCTTTCAAAATCATCCAAAAATTGGATAGGCAATTAGACAGAGTTGCCAACAGCACGACAAGGCACAACGGCGCAAGCAGAAGAAGGATTTTAATCCATTTCCGTTTAGCATGGCGAGTTTCTTTTTGGCGGGGCATATATTCCAAGCCGAGCGATTCAATTATCGCACGCATTGACGATTCGTCAGTAATTTCAACATCTTTAAGAAGAACTTTTAACCCATTGACATCTTTGGCACGAACCAGTGCGTCAAATTCATCCATCCGTCCGCTTAAAAACAGGCGCTCGTTTACTGTCATGCCTTTGTATAGGGTCATTCTTGATCAAAATCCTTACAGATGTCTTCAAATTTAATTTCAATATTTCCGCCCATCTTGCGATATTCATTGTAAAATTCTAATGCAGTTTCACAATCAATTTTTGATGGTTTGTATCCATAAAGATTGCCAAGGGCGGAATAATAATATGCTTCTGGATATAAAGATGCATAGGGATTCAATAGATTATAAGGATATAGAATCCAATTCTTGGAACCTCCTCCTATTGTTCTATTATCAAGTGACAATTGGTATTTCAGCAAATTGATAAAAAAGACAAAATCGCCCAAATCTACATCTGAATCCAAATAATTCTTTAATGCTGCTAAAACATCTTTGCCATTATCTTTGGCCGCCAATTTCTTGAAACCGTTTTCCAAGACATCAACGTGGGCTGCTTTGCAATTATTCAAGCGAAGGGCTGTGTTCGGATAAATCGAAATAATCAAGGCTTCGACGAAACACTGGACATCCGTTTTTGTTTGAACGGAATCTGTTTTGTTTATCGTTGCTTCGGGCGGCTTTGTTAAAGGAGCCTGGATGGAAGGACTTGGAGAATTAGAGCTTGTTTCTCGCCCTAAAAAGAAACCCAATAAAAAGATGACGACCATGCCTAAGGCAAAATATTTTTTCATTTCTTCCTACCTATCTATGGCTTTTGTTGCATATTGTTACCAGCGTTTAAAGGTGCTTTTTTTATGAAATGCGAAGCATGTTGTTGATACAGGATTATTCTTTACAGGGGTTGAATTCAGGAAGGTCTTCCTGAATAATAATGCAGTTGTTTATTACATCAGTAAAAACAAATCTCTTTTTTCCTTCCTCCAGTCGAAGCTTAATATCTTCATCCTGAATTGGGGCTTTAAACATTATCCAACCATCAAGAACAAACCTATTTGATTCGGTTCGCCATCTACCCTCATTTGAATCAACGCCATTGCTATCCGCAAATATCTGCAAAAAAGAGTGGTCTGGATAAAGCGTAACCGTTTCCTCTCCATATTTATGCTTGCTCTTATACGTTCCTACATAGTCTTCTTCATGCGTACACCCAAACAGCACGACAAGGCACAACGGCGCAAGCAGAAGAAGGATTTTGGATAGCTTAGTCATCTTAAAAAAACTCATCTAAATCTGCTATGTTGCTTATTATTTCTGAATCATCATGACAAACTTTAACAAAGCCATTTGACATTTCATAACCGACAAAATCTCCGTCTCCTATATCAAGCAAATGATAAATACACCTGCCGTCTAGCTTTACTTCATAAATTTCACTTATGTTGATTTGGGGATATTTGCTATGAATTTCGTGAAACGCTTTTCGAAATGCTTTCGGCAATTGTTCGACAATTAGTTTTTTTTGAACATTCTTGACATCAACTTGCAAATCAGTAATATCAATTTTTTCTTTCACTGATAAAGAGAATCCGGCAATCAACCCTCTTGCACAAACAATCGACAAAGCAACATTTGAAACATTCGCATTATTGAGGACGAATCCTTCTAGATAAAAGTAGGGCTCAGAACTAAGCTCATACTTTTCACTCACGGATGTGTCAAAAAAGAAATTGTAGCGATATGGGCTTGAACGCAAATCCGGTATGACTCGCCATATAATTCCAGCTTTCAATTCCTCTACATACACAGAATACTCATCAGGCATAGTCTCAAGAGCCTTTATGCAGAGATTTTTCGCCCATTCTTCACAGCTTCTTTTCTTTAATGACGGAAGAAGTTTATAGATATCCAAGTTTTTTTGTATGATGTAAGGTACTATGATGCACAAATACGCGACTACGTTCATTTCGATTGATCTTAACGGATGAGTCGATGAAAAAAAGAAGTAGAAACTAATCGTTTGAAAGAAGAGTGCTGCGTAAAGGCCTATCGATATCGGGAACAATAAACAGTATATGCCGATGATGACGCAATAAATAATGAAATGATACTTGGCAGTCAAACCCCAAGACAAATCAGGTCGTTCTAGAGGAAATAAATTACCCAAAATCATTTGGACAAGAGCAAATAACGCCAAAAGCAACCCAAACAACAAAATTTTCTTCAATATTATACTCAAATTATTTCTCCGTTCTTTAGCGATAGAGCGTTTTTAACCGCAGGGAGCAAAAATACGTCCCCCTGTTCTACCAATAAAGTTATGCCTTTTGCTGTTGAAGCCTGTTGAACAAATCCACTTAAAAAATCATCGACAAACCTTTTCAAATGCTCGATTCGAATATTGTCAGGTAAGTTGGAACTCAGATCGAAGATTTCATCATAATCTTTGGGCGCCCGCCGAAAGACATCGCCCACATCGTTATTGACCATATCCCGAGAAATTTGGTAATTCTTTCCAAAGATGCCTTGAATAAATAGCTTGATATTTAAATACACCAGAGAAGAATAGCATGATTTTTGAAACGAAAGAACGACAATGACTTCATTCGTCGTCTTTACAAGACATCCGAATTTCGATTCAAAGCCCATGCTTTTTGTCGCTTCGGTAAAGAAGCATTTTAGTTCTTTCAAAATCATACTTATGTCTGATCCGTTTCAGGAGTCCATCCAGATTCAATCCGTTCCACCAAAAGTGTATCATTCCAAACCTCATTAAAAGGCAAATGTTTTTGTTCTTTAGTCAACTTGCCAATAGGCCATTCATTCACGCCATCCCAAAGCCACCAAGTTTCAACCTTCTTCGTTTTTGGGTCTACTTCTCCATTTCTAAATAGTGGGAAAGGCTTTTGTTTTTCTGGAATTGGCACATTTCCTACCACAGATACGATATTTCTGTTCACGGCAGCGCCCAATGGGAAAAAAGTAGAAAAATCAGGTTTCAACGTATTGACAACTGATTGAATAGCATCTAGCGCCTGTTTTGTCTGATAAATTGTATTGTAAACTCGCAACAAAGCTCCATACAGATTATGCTTGTGTGTAAATTGAGCATAAGCAAAACCAGACCGAGTTGGTATTTCAATTATATCACCTATTTTGGGTCTTTTCATAGTTGTAGGCAGAAGGTGTGGGTGTAGATGAATTAAGTCGCTTATTAGAAATAACAATAGTATAATTCGTCCATTCGTATGACATGGCGGGGGTAAAGGGGCTTATTTTTTTTGTTTTTTGCGCTTCTCCTTAGTTACAAGAATTTTCGTAATATCCTTTAGGACTTTATCAATATCTTTGTCGATATTCTTTTTGCCTAAAACGTCCGAGTTCAACTTGGGCGGGACATTTTGTTTCAAAAGTCTTAATACATTGCCGCCGTTGCTGGACGGTTGGAAAAGTTTTCTCTTTTGGGGAGGTGGGGGCGGCTCCAGACCGACTGTTTCAAACATCTCTAGAAAAAGTGACAAATCACCACAAGAGAATTCGCTGCAAAGTAAAGCAAAATTAATGACTGAGAATCCGGCCTTGCGAGCCAGTTGAAATAAAGGCTCATAGGACTGAAGGCGTCGAATAAAACATTTTCTATCACTATCGAGTTCCAAGACAAAAGTAATTTTGCCTCGCTCGCACAATGGACAACCATTCCCATCGAGGCTCTTCAAATCAACAGCGATTTCGTCAAAAGCAGACAAGGGGGCGACAACAACATTTTCCGAATCGCTGTATTTTAGATTTTCTTTTAACGGGGGCGGAATCCTGCCGTCTGCGCCACCGCCAACCGATTTGTACAATTTGCCTTTTTCATCTACAATCGCGCTGTCCAACATGCCGTTCTTTTCAGTGTACAAGGCCCACACGATGCGACCGGGATCGCCCTCGTTTTCCTTATCAAGAGAAACGTAGCGGGAGCCGTAACGGTCCAATTGCATTGTATAGAAAACATCTGGCAAATGACCGCCCATGGCACCAACGTTCATATACTTTTTTGTGATATTCACATAAACAGGAAACATTTCATCCCAAGCGTCATCATCTGAATATGCATAACAGACGAATGCCAAAATCGTCATGACAACAGTTATTTTGCATGTAATTAATTTCATAAGGATTTTGGCAAACACAAAACTAACCGTGAAAATAAGGGATTACATAAAACAATCTTGCCATAGTAACCACAATCCAGAACATATAAACAATCTTCGTAGGCAGCTTTCTTGAAAAATCAAATTTTCCAAATTTTAGAATTATCAATGATATGGCCAATAAGAAAAGACTGAAACAACATGCTACACCAATAAAAGCAACACAATCATCATCTACTATTGTTTCTATTTCTGCTTCCGTATACGGGCGTAATGGAGCCAACAGCGCTAAGCAAGTAAGTACGAAAGAACCTAGAAAAGATCCCAGAAGGGCAACAATCGAGAGGCCCTTTAAAAAGATTCTTGTCGCAGCATAATCGTTTTTATTCATCGTCTTTTATCAAACCCTGTGGAATATTTTCCGAAGTATAGCCCCACTCTTTATTCCATTCCATGACTCTAGCAATAACAATCTTGTCCAATGAAGGAAAAAGACTAAAGTCTCCGCTAAAAAAAGGTGGACCGAATTTTTTCAAATTGCTAGCAAGTTTTGCGATATAGTTTCGCAAACCTTTCTTTTCATCATAGCACGCACGGTCTTCTGGCGATAACAGGTCAACCACATCATGTAATGAATGCTCGTAAAAAGCATCATCCTCGTGAATAAAAAAAGAACCAGAATGGTGCACCTCCTTTCCATCGACAAGTTGTGAAATTATAACATTGAAATCAAAATCTTTAACTTCATAATATAGAGTGATAACACAGCATTTGTTTGCGTACTTTACCTTTGTAAACCAGGAATCAACTTCTTTTTTTATCAGAGAAAAATCGTATTGCTCAATTAAAAAAGAAAATTCATCAAGGAATATATCCCTTACAACGTATTTATCTGAATTTTTCTTTTTCATTTTGAAGTAATCCTATGTTTTTTGCAACACGCCTATTAGAAATAACAATAGTAAAATCCGGCTGTTCATATGACATAGCGGAGGCGAAGTGAGGCTGCAAATAAATCACTATGATGTCGGTGCCGGAGTCCCTTTGCGAGAAATGCCGATTTTGACGAAAAAAAAGTGTTTTTTGATTAAATCGCGGATTTAATTCCACAATTTTTGCAAAAAGTGCGGATTGAAATCCGCATTTTTGCTGCTTCAGCATATCAAGTTGATGGGAACGGAATCAAATCCGCTCTTTTTTGAGTGCCTACAACATTTAGCAAGAACAAGAAGCACAAGCAGATTGAATCTATCGAAAATGGCTATGTTGTAAAGGATGATATCGAACGTGGCTTCCTCAACACCATTCCCCTATGGGCATTTGGGTTGAACTACTGAGTTCGTGCAAAAATAAAAGGGAATTCTACACTCTCTTATATTAAAAGATTCATTTTTTCCATACACCCTATTAGAACGGCTCGCACAATGGAATCCTTGCATTACATTTTTTGCCTTCCGCATAATCGTAGTGAACTTGATTGTATTGACCTCTCACTTTTAGGCAGCTATTGCTGTCAACAACCTGTATGTTTAATGAGCCGTTCGATGTCAGTTCAAAGAAACTACTATCTTGGAAAGATACTCTAATAGCTGATGAGGAAATACTTTTTTGTGGATTTGGCAGCCTTCCAATGATATTATTATCGTTACAATCTTCGAATATATCTAAGGCCATGTGATAGTGAACTATTTTTTTGAATGACCGTCTAGACAACGATAATTCATAAATGCCATTGTCACCAACAATAAATAATTCCCCCGCGAAACGATTCATTATAGGATGTGAAATCGTTCCATATTCGATCATTTTTTTAAGCCGATCTCCATCATCCATTTTTTTCAATATATCACGTCTGTTTTTTATCAAATCCGCTTCAGTTTGATATACCGTAAAGTCATAATAGAAATCTACAATGCTATCCACTTTATATAAAGATGAATCTGATAATTTGACAAAAAACAGCGCATCAGGATAGTTGGAACGATATAAGAGAACTTGATCTTTGTCTAGAAGTTCCGCATAGATGACGGTCGTATCCTTGGATTTAATTTGTTCGATTTTGTCATACAATATGGATGATAATACGTAGTAAGAATAACCATATTCCTTCCACCATTTTGTACTTACATTGAATACTGCTGACGATGGAGTAAACTCGGCAAATTTTTCGCTACCTTTTGGGAAAATAAGATCTCTCTTTGTCGGGCGTTCAAAGTCTATTTCATGTTCTTCAAAATAAACAATACTGTCCCCCCGCATAAAGAGCCATACTTTTGTAAGTTCAAGATGTCTTCTAAACTTTTGATGAATTACTTGATTAATTTCTTCATCTGTCATATTATATTCAAAAACATACATCCTATCCCATTCATAAGGAGTCAACATCGGAATAGATACGATGCAATTCAGGGAGTCCTTGCATTCCTTTTCGATAACATCTCTGGCAAGAGCTTTTATCGTAGTTGAATTGTCGCTACAATTAGACATAGTTGCCAACAGCACGACAAGGCACAACAGCGCAAGCAGAAGAAGGATTTTAATCCACTTCCATTGAGATTGGAGAGTTTCTTTTTTTACATAATTACCTGACATCATTATTTACATGAATTTACTTGAGCAGGTAGGGCACCGATATCATACTTATATATAGTAATACTGTCTTTATCTGTAATGAGAGAATACAAGTTATTACTAACAGCATTATACACAACCCTTCCTGGCCAAATTGTCGCAGCTTCTCCAATATATGGCCTGCCACTATACTCAATTTTCAGCCCAGAAATCCAAGTTTTTTTACTGCAGAACTCAAACAGAACTATTTTGTCCTTTTTGTAGTCATCAGACAAGAGTATGAATCTTACATGGGTGCTATCACCATCAATTATATGAACCGCCTGATAATCATCTATTTCAACAGGGAGTGAAATCGCACTCGGCTTATTTTTCATTTGAGCATTAACTAATTGATACATCAATTTCTTTGTATTATCATCATGATACAAAGAAACAACAAGTGCAGAATCTAAAAAATAGTAATCAAAGAAAGCTGTTAAAGGCTCATTCAATTTATTTTGTCCTGTAAAAATAGATTGGTTATCTTGCCAAATTTGCCCTTTTTTGCATAAAATGAAATTATCGTTTCGAAACCAATTCTTAAACGAACAAGCTCCTAGCCACGCCAGCGCTTGACCATCAGTAGTATCGACAACTCGCAAATCCGATGTATTCCAAGTGTTAACCAAAAAAAATCCACTCTGCAAGAATGATACGTAATTCGGCTCGCATGTTTCAGCGCATTGTAGCTTATAGGATTTAATAAAATTCGCATTTTTTGAAAAACTTTTTATTTCGCCTGTTGGCACACTCGGTATAAAGATTGTTTCATTATTGACCGCAAAAGAAGTCGGTATAACCATGCCAATTGAATGTTCGATTCCGCTTTCCAATAATTTTCTTGACTTTTTTCCTTCTGGGCCATCAAAGAACTTTGTGGTACTAATGCTAAAGGTTTTAACACCTTTTATATTATCAACGAAAGAGCTTGTAACATTGAGCGAGTCAGTCAATGTCGATTGTCCAAAAGACAAACTACACAACTGGAACAATACTAAAAATTTCATTATAAATCTGAACATATTATCTTCCTAAAATCCAATTCATAGGATTTGTCAATCTATTCAATTCGTGTTTCAATTCGTTCAGTTTTAATTCCATTTTTTGTGAAAGTGATTCTGCTTGTTTGGGACTCATTTTCATAGAAGTTTCCTGAGCAGAGCTAGAGCTATCTTCCATTGACAAAATTGTACTACTTGATGATGGTGTTTCTTGCATTTTTTCAGGAGCTACAATATCAGGTTCTTCCAATTTATTACATTCACCATCTATGGGAGTCCAAAAGCCCCAAAAATCCTCAGAATATATTTCAGCACTTTTTTTCAACTCGGATTCGGACTTTAAACTAGCACTTTGTATGCGAGCCCTAGATTGCACGCCCATATTTGCCCACAGGACTTTCTTTTCAGTCACATCGGTCACTAAACCAATATGTCCCTTCCACATCATAATATCACCAATTTTTGGATTCTTCATTCGATAAGGAGACCGCAAATCATCCACGCCCTCTTTTTTTTGAATTTCACCCTGAATTCCAAGTCCGGATCCGCGACCCGTATGCTTAGCCTGAAACAAATCTCCTTGTCCAGCATATTCCAAGATTGATGATACAAGCGACGAACAGTCAGAATATTGGGCATCTATTCCAAACTGTCGATTTTCCATACTATATACAGTCTTGTTTTTTTGATACTGTTCCACCATCGTTTTTGCAGCATCGGCTCTCCTTTGTGCTACTTCTGATGGTTGATTTGTACATTCATCTTCAACAACATTTTCTTCGTTGGTTCCACTCGGGTCCACGCCGCTTAGGGGGTTCCCGTGCACGTAGGCGTAGAGGTTGATGCCGTCCTCAAGCCATGTGGGGTCCGTGGAGACCCACCTCGAGATGTGTGCTGCATAGTAGCGCTGCTCACAGTAGTACAGCGAAGATTCCTCGTCCTTCTCCTTGCCTGTGTAGCGGTAGCGCTTCCGGCTCACTTCGCTCGCGTTCCTGCCCGCTCGGTAGCTTGTGTCGCCGTAGGGGTAGTATTCCTCGTAGCTGATGACGTTCGCGGATGCGTCCAGCTCCAGCGATGCGGAGCCGAGGTGGTTGTCGAGCTGGTAGCGTTGCACCGGCACGGGGGTCGCGGCACGGTTCCCGTTTTCCACGGTCAAGGTTTCGACTATTGCAATGCGCCTCTGGTCGTCCATGACGTGCAGGGTCTCGCGTTCCGTATCCAGGACACCGTTCACGGTCTTCCGCCAGATCTCGAAGCCGCCGAGGTACAGCCTTGTTTCCACGACCCCGTTCTTCTCGACAACCTTTCTCGTGCGTATCCCGTTGCCGTCGTAATTGTAGTACGCCTCCGTCGTGCCGCGCGTGATGTGGCACAGTTTTTCGGCGAAGTCCCAGTCCATCGCGGAGAGGTGCGGCATGGACGTCATGCTGCCGTGGGCGTTGTAGGAGAAGTTCGCGGAGGCGCTCCCAACCGTAGTGCCGGTCAGGCGGTTGCTGTCCGTGGCGTAAGCGTTCGTGCGTGTCCACGCGTTGCCGTTGGCCTGGTGGATTATGGACAGGATGTTGCCGACGCTGTCGTATTCCCATTCGCGGGAATAGTTCCGCATGGCGGAGCCGTCCTGCGGGCTTATCTGCGCAGCGTTGTAGCCCTCGGCCTCGGGCTCGCTGTCGGCGTTCACGGAAACGTGCTCTCTTCCAGTCGCCTTGATTAACCTGTAGAGGGCGTCGTATTCAAATTTCTGGCTCGGGCTAACAACACTGCCGTTGAAGAATATCGTCTGCTGGGCGCTGTCGTCTATCTGCGTGACATTGCCTACGGCGTCGTAGGTGTAGTTGAGGTCCTGCAGGACGTCCGCGCCGTTGTTGCGCGTGGTCAGTAAACGTTTCAGTCGGAACGTCTTCTCGTCGTAGGTGTAGCCGGTCGTGGAGCCGTTGCCGTATTGTATCCGCTCGCGCTGCCCCTTCGCGTCGTAGTCGATGTTCTGGACGAAGTTCGTGGCGGTGGCGGCCCCGCGCAGCTTCACGTCGACCTTCTCGAGCAGCGAGGCCTCGTTGTAGCCCGGCAGTATCTCGCTCGCGGGGATGCCCGCGTTGTGCGGGGTCCTGATGCTCGTGGCGCGGTTCAGCGCGTCGTAGGCGGTAACCGTCGTGAACGTCTCCGGTTCCAGCAGGGCGTCCGGGTCGGCGACGTTCTCGCAAAGAAAGCCCAACTCAAGTAACTGCGTTTCTAAATCAGAAGATTCCTCCTGAAATTTATGAGACCAACTCTGTAAAGAAACGCAAGGCATATGGTTAATGTAATATTATTTTTTTACAAAGATTGTGGATTGGTTGATTTTTTAGCAGTGGTTTGAAGCATAGGCATCCTCATTGCTGGTTTATGTTATTTTTTTCTCTTAAAAAGCCTCTTAAATTCCAGCACGCCGCTTATAATTTAAGAGACCTACCATTCCTGATTATCGTGGGATTTTTCGCATTTTTACATCAGTTTTTACCCTACAATCGCTAAAATTTTATATATTGTAGGGTAATGAACATCGTGAACGGAATATTGCAAGAAGAACTCGAACGGCTGGAAAGGCTTCAGTCGAAGTATTCCGCCATGCTCGACGCCCTCCCCAAAGGGTCGCTGCGGAAAAAGAAAATCGGGCAGAAGATTTACTTTTACCTGATTTCAAGAAACGGGGAACAGGTAGTAACGAAGTACCTATGCCAAAGCGACAGCCCCAAAGCCAAGTCATTCGAAGAACAAGACGCCAAGAGAAGAGATCTCAAATCCAAGGTCAAGAGCGTTAAAGAGGACATTGCCGAAATAAGGAGGAGTCTTGGAAAACTCGCCCGAAAATAATTTTATAGAAATTCTGACCAAACTTCAAGATGCGGGAGCATTGAGAAGACTGATTCTTGTTGGAAGCTGGTGCTAGCTCGTTTACAAGCATGCCTATGACAACGCACCCGAAATTCCAGCGCTCCGCACGACCGATTTGGATTTCCTAGTTCGTGAACCCAATGTGAACATTCCAAAAATCAACATACCCGATGTCCTGGAAAAATTGGGCTTCGAGCCGCTGAACGACCTTGCATCGGGATTGACGAAATACGAACGCGAGGATTTGGAAATTGAATTCCTTGTGGCCAAGATGAGAAATGGCGATAGCGTAGTAAAGGTTCCGCACCTGACTCTTTCCGCACAGATGCTTGCCTATATGGACATTGCAAGCAAGTATTCGCAACAAGTTTCATTCAATGCGATCTCTTTGAATGTTCCCGAAATTTCAGCATTCGTCCTACACAAGATTCTTGTCCAACCGTTGAGGAACAATGAGGCCAAGAAAGAAAAAGACACGGCAACAATCCGTTCCCTGAGCGACCTGATTATCGACAGAAATGATTTGGCTCTGCGCACCAAGGCAATTTATTCGAAGTTTCCGCAGAAATGGAGAAATAAAATCCTTTCGGAAGCAAAGTCGAAATATCCGAACATCGTCAAGATACTTGAAGCCTAATTTTTTCGATTTATCCTACAATAAGATTTTTTCGCGAAAAAAACTTATTGTAGTCAGTAAGTTTTTGTTTGCACTTTTTATGTTTCGCAGAACTAGGCTATGACACGATTTTCCGATTGTCTACACAAGATGTAAAGGGCTAGGCGAGAAAACATCAATCCATTAAAAAAAAGGAAAAATAGTGGCAAGATCTCTAATAAAAAAGGAGCCCCCGGCGCAATGCCGGGGTCATTCCAATAATCGCGGGTTTGCGATGGCCACGCCCTTTACAGGGCTCGCCATGACAACCTTTTAGCTCAAGCGGCTAATCATATAGCCAGCGCAGACTGCGGTACCGATAACGCCGGCCACGTTCGGGCCCATGGCGTGCATCAGCAAGAAGTTCTGCGGGTCATACTTGGCACCTTCCACCTGAGACACGCGAGCGGCCATCGGCACGGCAGAAACGCCGGTAGAACCGATAAGCGGGTTCACAGGGTTCTTGGGAGTGCACTTGTTCATGATCTTGGCAAGGAAGAGGCCAGCAGCGGTCGAGAAACCGAAGGCGACCACACCCATAGCGATAATCATGAGGGTCTGCGGACGGAGGAAGATGTCAGCAGACATCGTGAGGCCCACGGAAGAACCGAGGAAGATCGTCACGATGTTCATGAGTTCGTTAGAGGAAGTCTTCACCAAGCGTTCGACAACGCCGGCTTCCTTGAAGATGTTACCGAGCATGAGCATAATGATAAGGGCAGATGCATCAGGCACCACCAAGATGCAAACGATCATCACCATGACAGCGAACACGATACGTTCGGCCTTGGACACCTTGCGGAGGGCCTTCATACGAATCTTGCGTTCCTTGTCGTTGGTCATGAGGCGCATGATAGGCGGCTGGATCAGCGGAACGAGAGCCATGTAAGTGTAGGCTGCGACCGCGATGGGGCCAATCAAGTACTTTGCTAGTTTGTTTGCAGTAAAGATGGAGGTCGGACCATCAGCACCGCCGATGATACCGATAGAGGCTGCTTCACCGAGAGTAAAGCCACCGAATGCCACAGCGCAGAACATGGTCGCAAACACGCCGAACTGAGCGCCGCCACCGAGGAGGAGCGTACGCGGGTTAGCGATAAGCGGTCCGAAGTCCGTCATGGCACCCACGCCCAAGAAGATGATGGGCGGGAAGAGTTCCAGGTGGATACCCTGGCTGATGTAGTAATAGAGGCCAGCCGTCGGGGTAAACATACCTTCGATGCTCCTGCCACCATCGTAGAATCCCGCACTCGGGATGTTCACCGCCAGTGCGCCGAGAGAAATCGGCAAGAGCAACAGCGGCTCGTACTTTTTGACAATCGCCAAGTACATCAGGACGAAACTCACGATCCACATCACGATCATCGAAGGGGTGACGTATGCGAATCCGGTGTCGCCTGCGAACTCAACGACCGAATTTAAAAGAGAACTCATTTATCTGTAAAATGCGATCTATTTTCCATATCGTTCCTGCCATTTCCAGTTATACTGGCCACATTCTTCAATCATCTTTTCCTTATTTCCAAAGTTGTCCCAACGACAGGCGCTGAAGTCCTGTTTTATGAAGGCGGCCATTTCGTTATAAAATTCAATGTATTCTGGAATGCGGGGGTCTTTTTTTAAGTTGTCATCATAACATACGGGATCATCCATATCAAAATAGAAATAGTTGTTTCCGTCATAATAAAATATATGCAAATCGCGGCCAAGACACGGGCGCCATTCAAAATCAGTATATCCTACAATGGAAATTTCTCCATACAAAAATTGTATCATTTGTTTCTTTAAAGACTCTTGTATAATTCTCTTTTTTCTGCATAGTTCATATCATTTTAAATGGAATATAATTTTTCCAGAACTATCTAAGGGTGCCAAAGGAAATGTTATCAATTTGTTTAAATAATCTATTTCTTTGAAAGACAATTTATTTTTCTCTACACCAATCCAATGAGTACATTGTTCGTCCATATTTATCGAAGCATTGCGAGGACGAATTAAAAAAAAACGATTACTTAGCACGTTTAGGGATTCAAGGCATTCATATTTTAAAGTATCATCATGGTTTATCTTTTTTTGCACAAACTTCGAAAGTGTATCCAATTCAACATATGAATGTTTGGTTATAATTTTCTCCAAAAACGAGTCAACTTCCTTTACATTTCTCAACATCAAATATAGTCTGATACCTTCAATATAGGGATAACTAAAAATTATTCTGTTTTTAGGAGAATTGCGAATATTTTTTTCATCATAGGGATTGTAACATTTCTGCCCATGCCAATTAGAAGTTTTTTCACCGGACAAATAAACAATGGAATCTAAATTTATTCTTTGGGCGTAGAACAAGGAATCTTTGACAAAACCTTTATCACAATTGACAAAAGTATTAAAGCATGTATTTAAAATATATCCAGTCACATATTTTTCAGATGTTCTAAAAAAAAACACATTATCCCATATAAATTCATAATATTTTCCTTTTGAAGATGTACAACAAAAATTCAGACATAGTGTATTCGCACTAATACAGTTAAAAAAGCAAAGAATGCATAATAATATTATACCACATAGAGATCTCATAAATAACACCAATCCTTTTCTTTATCAAGGTAAAGAATTCAAAAAGGCAACCTCATCACGCGATAACATTTTTTTATTTATAGCAATCCAGGACGAACAAACGTCTGTCGTATCAAGCGAAGATCCCTTTGGTCGCACTAATAAATTCTCTTTACTCAATTCATCTAACAAAGCTGTACATCCACTTAGTTTAAATTTAGAACGGGGGGAATAAATCTTCATAAAAGGATAAATTTCACTTCCATCTTGCATAATATAGAAATCGTCATTGTCTTTTTTATTAGAATCCGAATCATTAAAAAAATATGTTGTTGAGCTTGAATCAATAAAATATAATTTTGATATATTTTCAAAGGGCTTTGCAGCATAGACTCCAAGTTTTTTTTTCACAACAAAACTTGACAATGTATCAACAAGAATATATTTATTCTTCCTAATCGCTCTTTCTAAAAAATTTTCAACAACTAATGCATTTTTATTCAAAGAATAGACTGAAGTGACAGGCAAAAAATTTCTAGATTTTAGAAACAAACGTATTCTTTTGTGTTTTTGATTAATTGCTATAGGTATCGAAAATAAATAATCATCTATTTCAATAGTAGAATCAAGCTTTTCATTCTTTTGCTCTAAAAAATATTTTTTTTCCGAATGCAAAAAAAAGGCCCCTTCATAAGTTAGAAGAAATTCTTTTGAATATCTAGAGAATACTTTACCATTCCACATAAAAGAATAGTAGTTATTCGCAATATTGCAGGGGAAGTTTCGGCACAAGACAATACCATTCTGTGCTATCACCTGTATTTGGAGAAAAAGCAGAATTATCATCAAAAGTTTCATCGTTCTTTCATCCGATATTCTTTAAAGTCCCCTCTCTTCGCCTTGATTCCACCAATTGTTTTTAAATAAACTGCTGGAATAACCAATTCTTTTTTACTCGGATTATATATATTATTAAAGTTCACATTTTTATTTTCATAGCAAATATTCGCAATAGACGCATAAACATCTGCAAAGTACGAATCATCTTTTTCTTGATATACTTCCAATCCAATCCAAATTTGGCTCTCACTCATATTAGCTTGATCTCCTTTAGAAAACATTGTTACCTTATTGGATATTCTGTCTTCTTTATTTCGCAAAGGATGAAGATGAACAACAATAGTCCAGACGTCATTATTTACGTTTTCTTTTTTTTTGTTTTCTAATATTGCGGTAAACTCTTCCCCCATTGTATGGGTCTTATTACTTTTTCGTTGGAACCCAACATAAACCTCATCAAATGTAATTCCTATTGTCGTCAATTCAAGTTTTGGATCCATAGATAAATGATGAGATACCATTTTTTTTATTAATCGCTCTAATAGACCATTTTCTTTTAGTAGATTATTTGACGCCATTGCATCCTTAAATTCACGTAACTGAGGCTTAATTTCATCTGGAACAGGCATGCTATCAATGTAATCACAGTCCTTATCACAATCTTCCATTCTTTCTTTTTTGATATTTGAGAAAGAGTTCGATTGATTATTTTCTTCAACAACGATTTCGTCAATATCAACAGTCTGCGTTCCGCTCGGGTCCACGCCGCTTACGGGGTTCCCGTTCACGTATGCGTAGAGGTTGATGCCGTCAGCGAGCCACGTGGGATCCGTCGAGACCCACCTCGATATGTGTGCGGCGTAGTAGCGCTGTTCACAGTAGTACAGCGAGGATTCCTCGTCCTTCTCCTTGCCGGTGTAGCGGTAGCGCTTCTGGCTCACCTCGCTTGCGCTGCGGCCTGCGCGGTAGCTGGTGTCGCCGTAGGGGTAGTATTCCTCGTAGCTGACGATGTTCGCGGCCCCGTCGAGTTCGAGAGATGCCGAGCCGAGATGGTTGTCGAGCTGGTAGCGTTGCACGGGGGCGGGGTTCGCGATCCTGTTCCCGTTTTCCACGGTCAGGGTTTCCACCAGGGCTATGCGCCTCTGGTCATCCATGATGTGCAACGTCTCGCGTTCCGTATCCAAGACCCCGTTCACGGTCTTCCGCCATATCTCGAAGCCGCCGAGGTACAGCCTTGTTTCGACAATGCCGTTCTTCTCGACCACCTTGCGAGTCCTTATCCCGCTGCCGTCGTAATTGTAATACGCATCGGTCGTGCCGCGGGTTATGTGGCACAGCCTTTCGGAGAAGTCCCAGTCCATCGCGGAGAGGTGCGGCATGCTCGTCATGGAGCCGTGGGCGTTGTAGGCGTAATTTACCGTAGTCGCCCCGATGCTCGTGCCGGTCAGGCGGTTGCTGTCCGTGGCGTAGGCGTTTCTCCTAGTCCATTGCGACCCATTAAACTTATGAATCATCGACAGGATGTTCCCGACGCTGTCGTATTCCCATTCGCGGGAATAGTTCCGCATGGCGGAGCCGTCCTGCGGGCTGATTTGCGCGGCGTTGTAGCCCTCGGCCTCGGGCTCGCCGTCGGCGTTCACGGAGACGTGCTCGCGGCCGGTAGCCTTTACCAGCCTGTACAGGGCGTCGTATTCGAACTTCTGGCTCGGGCTCACGACGCTGCCGTTGAAGAATATGGTCTGCTGGGCTGCGTCGTCGATCTGCGCGATGTTGCCGGCGGCGTCTTCACAAAGAAAGCCCAGCTCAAGCAGCTGCATTTCTAAATCAGAAGATTCCTCCTGAAATTCGTGGGACTTTCTCTGTAAAGAAACACAGGGCATAAAATTAATATAGGATAATTCATCAAACAAAAAAACAAACGTTCAGGGAAATTACAAAAGAGCCCGACTTTGTAACAAAAATCGGCTTTTTTAGGGCAAATTGTAAAGGAAGAGGGGGATTCCAAGATGGACTAATATTGACTTTTTTAGAAGAAAAAACGTATATTTATAGAGGTTGGATAAGCTTCATATGGAAATTGACATTCAAATAGATTCCCTTACGAACTGCCTAGTGTGTCGAGAAACTGGAGAGCAACTCGACACCGAGTTTCGGCTAGTGTTAAAAACTATTTCAAAGAAAGACGCCGTAGCACTACAACGAAAGGGATAGAAATTCGATTGGAGCATACCACATCAGCACGATTATGAGGTTTATGATTTGTTGTTGAAGGATGACACTCAAGTGCAAGGTATGATAGCACTGAAGCATATCCGCGATCAATTTTATACACATGTAGATATTGTAGAAGCAGCTCCGGAGAATATCGGGCATTTAGGAAAATACAAAGGCGTAGGTGCTCATCTCTTTGCAATAGCTGCAAGTTAAGCTGGGATGTCGGCAATGAGGGCTATGTCCAATTTACCGCTAAAACGAATCTTGTAGAACATTATCGTGAAACTTTAGGAGCACGAAACATCGATTCTCAAAAAATGTACATAGACAGCTATGGAGCATTGAAACTAATCAAAACCTATTTTCCCGAGGAGGCATAATATGATTGTAGCAGAACTCGAACCTGTCGTTGCTTCACGCAAGAGTAATACGCTGCGAGAAAATTTCGACCACTTCGGAGAAGACTTTTCTGACGGTCGTTTGACTGAACCATCTCCGACAGAACGACATTTCCGTTTGCATGAAGCAATTGCCTATTCAAACAGTTTGGGACGTCCGCTTACAGAGCAGGAAATGAAACTGTTCGAAATTTAATCGTTCAACAAACATTTTCGCAAAAGACCGTTGCCAGAAAAGGTAATGGTCTTTTTTTAGGGCGGGTGTGTGGGATAAGCCCGGGCGTTGCAGAAACCCCTGCGGCTCGGCCATAGCCATGCAAGCATGGCTACGACATCCGCCCTGCTCGATTTTGAGGTCGTGCTACACTTGAAGCCGGCTTCCAAAATTTATTGTCATCTTTTTTTCGTCTTTGAAATCTTTAAATCTATGTAAAAAGAGAGTTTGCACAAATCATTTATAGCCGATTCAATAGATATTTTTATTTCGTTAATTACATTTGTAAGCTTCCCCATAATTAGGACTGTTCATAACTAGACAAAAGGCAATTCTGCCTGCGTCAAAATGCTACCTTTGGTAGCAAAGGAACAGCCATGAAGAAACTGACTCATTCCGAAGTCGAGGCTGCGATACGGTAGAAGGCCGAGGCTACCAACGATGGCTTCTGGAAAATATTCAGGCTGATTCGCAAGGATGGACATCCACCGTTCCTGCCATTGAACCCGGACAATTCCTGTCTAAATTTTTATAGTATTTCTTCTGCACGTCGGCAGCGAAAAGCCAGCCGCCCTGTTCGGCGGAACGTTCGCCATCGGCAAGTGCCTTCTGAAGTTTCAATTCCGCCTGAAGAAGAAATGTTTTTTCATATCATCTCATAGTCAAGAGATGGGGCCTATCAAGAAAAATACATGCGTTTTTGGCGCGAGTCACAGCTCGGACAAGTCAAGTCGTGGCATTACCGGCAATGGCGTGGCGACTTCGTTCAGGAACATTATCATATAGATAGGATAATAGACAATGTTTTCCCGAACAGAGACATTTGCGTTTGCGAATACGAACGCCTGCGGAATATCGTAATTCTCGATTTGCAGTACATTGTTCAAGGCGGAATGCTTTGTGTAGTCCTTGCCGCTCTTGACTTCGATGGGAAGGCACTTGCCCTCGTATTCGATGACAAAATCGAGTTCGCCGAGTTTCTTGCTGTTGAAATAGTAGCCGTCGTAACCGTGGGCACGCAGTTCCTGGGCGACCGCGTTTTCGAAAATGGCGCCGCAGTTCATGTCGTGCCCGCCCTGCAGAAGCTGCATCTGCGAAGCCCGCCCGTAGCTTGTTGTCAATAGCCCCACATCCGAAAGGAACAGCTTGAACAAATTGTTTTGCTTGTTGATTTTCAACGGTACCACAGGTTCCGTCGTATTGAAAGTCGGTATGGCGACGCCCGCGTCAATAAGCCAGTTGAAGCTGTTCTCGTAACGGCCGAATTTCTGCTTGGCTCCAAGGTCCGCGAACATATAGCGCTTGTTCTTAGAGTTCAACTCAGAAGGAATCAAGTCATAGGTGTTTATTAGGTGGAGTTTGCGATCTTTCTCGTACTTCGAAAAATCCCAGTTGTACTGCTTGAGAATGTCCTTGTGGATTCGTGTGACGGCATTCAGGTCGTTCGAATCGACAAACTTCTGCACGGCGGCAGGCATGCCCCCAACAATCAGGTATGTGTAGAAAGCATCCAAAATCTTGTTGTGAACAAATTCATCGACGGGGGTCTTGGCGGTAAAGTTTTCCCGCAGCCGAGCCAAAGCGTCGGCAGGAATCTTCTGTGCAATCAGAAATTCCTCGAAATCCATCGGGAACATTTCGATGACGGGCAAGTAGCCGACCGGTGCCGAACGCAGGTCCGTCAGTTCCACGCCCAGGAGCGAGCCGCTAAGGACATACCGGAACGAGCCTTCCTCTACGAGGAACTTTATGGCGGTCAGGATTTCCTTGTATTCCTGCACCTCGTCCAGAAAGATGACAGTTTTGCCCTTGGTGAGTTCCTTTCGCGTAGCAAACTGGAGACGCGTAAAGAATGCCGAAAAATCCTTGTTCTTGGCAGATTCGAGCAACCCCAGCAGTTCGGGACTCTTCAAGAAGTTGATTTCGACGAAATTTTGGTTATTCGACTCAAGAACGTGCCTTATAAGGAACGTTTTCCCCGTCTGGCGGGCTCCCGTCAGCAAAATGGCCTTTTTTTCGCTTTTTAGCCAATTTTTTAGTGGAATTTCGTTCTTGCGAAAAAGCATTTGTTACCTTTTTCCATTAAATATAACCAAAAATTTTACCTTTTCCAATAAAAAATCACTGAAAAAACGACCTTTTCCAAACGGTCGGTCTCTAAGAAAGCATTAAAGGCTCCGCTAAAGCGGAGCCTTTTAATTGTTTAAGGAGATCCCCGCCTTTGCGGGGATGACAAACTGCGGGTTACTTAATCGTCCAGGTCTGGTTGTTGACGCGGAGGACTTTGCGGCCCTGCACGGCAGCGGCGGCATTGCGCACGTCAGCCTCGGACACAGGCAGCTTGGCCTTCCACATCACGCGGCCCTGCATGTCCATCATGGCGGCCATACCGCGGTCGGTGGCAATGGCGCTGCGCCAATCCGTCTTGACCAGGGCGGCCTTCCACAGGCCCGTCTTGCCCGTCGAGAACGTAAACACCATCTTCACGGCCGCTTCGCCATCGCTAGCTTCAACCGTGACATCATAGTCCCTGTTTTTATCAAGGCCGATCTTATGCGGCTTAACAGTAAAAACGGACCCCTTTATCTTCATATCCAGGAATTGATCCATTCTCGACGAATTTTTGGATATGGAATACGTCAGCGAATCACCATCGATATCGTACACAAGGGAATCCAGGTCGATTTCCAATTCCCAGTCACTCGTGGCGACACTATACTTGACAAACCCTTCCGAGACCAAGGCCGGCGCGTCGTTCACAGGCTTGATTTGCACGGGCACTGTCAACTTGGTTTCGGCACCGAGGCTATCCGCCACGATAAACGTGACTTCGGAAGCGCCACAGGAATCCTTTTCCGGGGAAATCGTGATACTGGTCGCAGTAACGGACACCTTGAGTTTGCCATCCTCGTTGACAGCATCGACAGTCAGCGGGTCGTCATCCGGGTCTTCGAACCAGCCCTTCACAACGGCTATCTTGAACGACTTGGCCGTAACAACCTTGTCTTCTTCCAGCGTAGCCAGGACCTCCTCGAGAGAATCGGCAACACCCTCGCGGACCACAGGAGCCATGTTCTTCGCCGCGACATTGATGGTCACTGTCGCGGGCTCGGATTCCACGTCGTTCTCGTTCACGCAGACATAGGTGAAGGTGACCTTCCCACGGAACGTCGCATCAGCCTCGTACTTGAACGAGCCGTCTTCGCTCAGGGTCAGCTTGCCATGTTCGACATCATCCTTCAGCTTGGCCTTCAGCGTAACTTCGGCATCGTCGGGGTTCACGTCGTTCGCAAGCACGCCCTTCTTCACGGCAACCTTGATAGTCGAATCCTGGACAGCATCGTACTTGTCGTCCTTGGCGACCGGGGGATCGTCGACGGCAGCGACCTTCACATAGAAATTCACGCCCACCTGGAACTCGCCATCATCGGCATTATACGAAATCCTGGCCAATCCGTTAGCATCCTTCTTGGCGGTAATCTCGATGTAATTGGTTCTCTGGAACGAAACGATTTTCGCATTCACGATTCCGTTCGTCTTCACCTTCATCTCGAACTTCGAGTCCACATCCGAGAAGACCAAATTGTCGGGATTGATTTCTATCCACAGGGTATCCGTGAAGTCTTCGTCCACTCCAATGGCCTTCGTGGAATCGTTGACGGTCACCGTTTTGGCAGTGCCATTAATGTCGCCAACATAATAGTCGAAATCGCTTTCGACAACTGTGACGGTCGGGGGATCGTTGACATCGCGGACGATAATCGTGTATTCCACCGTATCGCTCACGCTTTCAGGTTTTCCCACTTCCACGGCATAGAGCGAGAAGTGAACTTCGATATCCTTCTGGGAATCGGCCGGAGCTACATAGGTGAACACGCCCTTGTCTACATTGAAATCGAGGCCTTCCGGTCCATCGACATACACGAGAACGATTTCGTCGCCGTCAAGGTCATATGCCAAGCTGTTATAGAAACTGAATTCCTTTTTGAACGTGAGGGTATCGCCCTGGGTGACCTCGAACGTCGTGTCGCGGAGCGTCGGCACATGCTCGACATTGATAGGCGTGATAGTGAATGTCCAGGTAGCCTTCCTACCCGTGGGATCTGTAGCGACAAGCTTCACGGTATAGAGGTCAGAACTCGGATTCGGATTTACCGTGAATACGATGGAATCCTTCAAGGTGATGTGTTGCGTATCGTCGTACAGAGAAATCACGTCTCCATTTCCCGAGAACGTTCCAGAGATAGACAGGGAGTCGCCATCCAGGTCGCGGAAAACGTCGGCCATGTGGAAGACCAACCTTTCGCCTTCGTTCAGGTCATACGCCGTGTCAAGATGGGGATTCGCTTCGGGTACATGCTGCGGACATTCGTCGGCAATGCGCACGGCAAAAATGCCGACTTCGTTTTGTTGACCGAACTTGTTGGCAAGTTCCGCCTTGTAGCTGAACTGGAGGCCCAACTGCTTCTTGGCATTCCACGTGTTTGCCGACTTGCCCTTGTCCCAGCCCAACTCGAGGTCCTCGAAAGCCACGAACTTGTTCACCTTCTGGCCATCGGTGGACGGGAGTCTAATGCCGAAGTAGTTGTCGTCGTTAATCGTCGACTGCATAAAGTCCAGACGGACGGGTTTCGTCGCCGAATAATTCAGGCAGACACCGCCAAATCCCGAGAGATCGGAAACTCTGGGATCGTAATCGGCATCCACGTCCCAATAGAAACCGAACCCGGCGCCACCCTTGGCGCTCTTTTCGGCCTCGAACGACGCCTTAATATAATAGGGAGCATCTTCTATCCCAGCAGTGTCCAGGTAAACGAACACGTCCTTGACCGTAGCGTTGTTGCCCTTATATTCGTAGCTGAAGATGTTGTTCGGAGGGTTCCTGACGTTAACGCCGTTTTCATCCCATATCACGCGTTCGGCCGCGCCAACCTGTGCTATCAATGACAAGCACACCACCATACAGAGAGGCAGTATGGAAGAGAATTTTTTTTCCAAAAAAACCATCGGAGTCTCCCTTGTTAACTTTCGATTACATTACTATAAAATTATATCAAAATGTGCATTTTGTCACAGGGGAAACCTAAAATATAGTTTAGAATGTTTACAACGGCGATTTTGAGCAAAAAAAGGGAAAAATGACCGGCAAAACTGCATTTTTTTGACAAAAAGGGCAATAAATAGGCCCGCGGCCCCAAAATCAAGACTCAGGAGGAATACGAATCCAGGATTTCGTAGCGTTCGTAGGCCTTTTCCAGTTCCTGTTCCCGGTCGGAAATTTCCTTCTGGAGCTCCACAATGCGGACGGCGTTGGTAAAGACCTCGGGCTTGGAGAGCTCCGCCTGGCGGTCGGCGATTTCGGCCTCGAGCTTCTCGATCTTGTCGGGCAGGGCCGCATATTCGCGTTCTTCGTTGTAACTGCGCTTTTTCTTTTTGGACGGGGCGGCAGACACCTCAGAATTCTGGGATACCCGCGCGGCCTTTTCGGCTTCTCTTTCAGCAGCGATGCGGGCCGCACTCGCCGCTTCCTTGTCGCGGACTTTTTTCTTCGCCTCGTAGTCGCTGTAGCCGCCCACCGACTCGAACACGTTGCCGCCATCCTCGATAGCGAGGATGCTCGTCGCGAAGGAATCCAGGAAGGCGCGGTCGTGGCTTACGGTGAGCACGGTCCCCTTGTAGTCGGCCAGCAGTTCCGCCAGCAGGTCGAGCGTTTCCATGTCGAGGTCGTTCGTCGGCTCGTCCAGCACGAGCACGTTGCTCGGATGGCTAAACAGGCAGGCGAGCAGCAGGCGGTTCCTTTCACCGCCGCTCAGGGCGCTGATAGGGCCGCGGGCGCGGTCCGCAGAGAAAAGGAAATCTTGCAGATAACTTAACACATGGCGCTTGACGCCGTTGAGCGTGATATAGGCCTGGCCGTCGCCGATATTCTCGACCAGCGACTTGTCTTCGCGCAGGCGCGTCCGCATCTGGTCAAAATAGGCTATCTGCAGGTTGGTGCCCAGCCGTACGTCGCCCTCGTCGGGCTTGAGTTCGCCCAGAATCAGGCGGAGCAGCGTCGTTTTGCCGCTGCCGTTCGGGCCCACGATGCCGATGCGGTCGCCGCGGGAAACCTCGGTAGAAAGGTGGCTGATGAGCGGGGCTCCGTCATAGGTATAGCTCACGTCGGTAAGCCGGGCCACAAGTCGCCCGGAACGCTCCGCCTCGGTAATCTGCATATTCACGGTGCCCGTGCGCGTACGGCGGGCGGCACGTTCCTCGCGCATCTTGATGAGCGCACGGACGCGGCCCTCGTTGCGGGTGCGCCTCGCCTGGATTCCCTTGCGGATCCAGACCTCTTCTTCGGCAAGCTTCTTGTCGAAAAGCGCGTTCGCCTTGTCTTCTTCGGCGAGCGCCTGGTCCCTGAACTGCACGAACTTGTCGTAGGGGAAATCCCAGCCTCGCACGCGGCCACGGTCAAGCTCGAAGATGCGATTTGCCACGCGGCGCACGAAGGTGCGGTCGTGGCTCACGAACATCACGGCGCATTCCAGCCGCGTCACGATTCCTTCGAGCCACTGGATTGCTGGAATGTCCAGATGGTTTGTCGGCTCGTCGAGCAGCAGCAAGTCCGGGTCCTGCGCGACGGCCCGTGCAAAGAGCACGCGACGCTTCTGTCCGCCGCTCAGGCTGTCGTACAGAGCGTCGCCCGCGATGCCCGTCTTGCCGAGGATAGCCTCGGCATGGGCATCGTGGTGGCCGCCGCCCTTCCCTATCACCACGTCGCGGACAGTCCCCTCGATGTGCGCAGGAATTTCCTGGATCATGCGGCTCACGCGGAGCCCCGACTTCTTCACGATTTCGCCCGACTGGGCCTCCATCTCGCCACTAAGCACCTTGAGCAGCGTGCTCTTGCCCTCGCCATTGCGGCCGACAAGGCAAATCCGGTCGCCCGCCTCGATGTCGAAAGACACGTTGTCGAGCAGCGGAGCGTTCGCACCGATGCGCAGGAGCAAGTTCTGGGCGGAAAGGATCGGCATGACCTTGAGTTATCCCAATTCAGGAACGGTGGCACAGAACACGAGCGGTTCCGCGCTTTCGTTAATCAGGCTGTGGGAATGGCCCTTGGGGCAAAAGTGGCACTGTCCGGCCTTCACGTATTCCACTCCGTCGTCAAAGAGCACCTTGCCCTCGCCGCTCAGGAAGAACATGATTTCGCTGTTCGTCTCGTGCTTGTGGAATCCGATGGAAGCGCCCTGTTCAAGCGTTCCGCGCATTATACGGGTCGTCCCGTCGAAATACATCTTCGCCTTGAACTCCTTCTCGCCGCCCTTGAAGTTCGGGAGAACTGTCGTTTCCATGCCATTCAAATCGATAATCATAATGTTTTGCCTCGTTTGGCTACAATATAGAAAAGGGCTAGCGCCTGCCCGCAAGGGATTCGTCGATGAACCGCAAAGCCGAATCGTAGGCGGCGTCGCGGACTTCCTTTTTCGAAAGGAACAAGTCGTGCATCCCGCCGTCGATCTGGAGCGTCTTCACGTTGGGGCCGATTTGCGGAGCGGCATCGCGGATGAGGCGTGCGTCCAGAACGCCGTCGCAACTCATGTATTCGTCCACCCATTCATCGCTCTTCACGCTGCAGCCGCTATGCATCACGAGAACCGGAGACTTGACATGGAGCCCATCATGCAGCTTGCTTTGCGCCTTGTAAATGGCCCGGACCCAGTGAAGGTGCGTTTCCGGACGCTGGAACGGTTTCCATTCCGTATTGTAGTCCCACTCGCCGTTCTCGCCCTTGTACAGGGAACGCGCATAGTTCCCGTTCCCGGTGGAACCAATAGAGTAATCGGGGAAATAGAGTGCAACCGAGGCCAGCAGCGGGAAAGCAATCTTGCGGACCGGGAGGCTATAATTCATCTCGAGGAAGGGGCTGTTCAGCACGACCGCGTCTATATCGTCGCGCTGAAATTCATCAAGATAAAGCGAAGATATCAGGCCGCCCTGGGAATGCGCCATCAGGACGTTCGGCGGACGCTTTATCGAGAGCATCGCCTTCGTAATCACCGCGTTCGAGGAATCGCGCACAGTCGCATAAACCCTGTGTTCCTGCTCCGACTTGACCAGGTGCCAGCCCATCTCCATGGCATAGTTGATTTCCATAAAGAACTCGGAAGCAAAGCGCATGTCGCTGAACGGTTCGCCGGGGCGGGCGGAACGGCCGTACCCGTGCAAGTCCACGGCAAAGAAGGCATACCCAGCCGAATCCACTTTTTCGGCCATTTCCTTCTGGAAAAAGTAGTCGCTGAAACCGTGTACGTACAAAACAATCCCGCGAGGCGCTGCAAGCGAATCCACCTTGCGAGGAGAACTCCCGAACGGGTACTCCACCAACGTCGCATGGTACTTGTCCACGTCTATCGGGTATACCTTGAAGGGCGCACCGAGCGCAGAATCTTCCGTACCGCGGACAAGGAACGAATAAAGCAACTGGAGATCCACATGGTGCGACACCCTGGGTTCCATGGACGCCTCTCTATCACCATAAGCTCTCGCAAAATACAACGCAAAAACAAGTATCGGAAGCAACGCGAAAGACAACAATGCGGCCCTCAGCCTCTTCTTGGTCATCTCGCACAACATTCCACGCAATTTTTCTTCGTCAAGCTTCATAATATTCCTTCAAACTATTTCATGGACTGCCGGTGCTTCTGGGATTCCTTCTTGATGTAGCCGCACAGGAATGCAAAGAACTGCTCGACACGCGCATTGTCCTGCTTGTTCTTGAGAAGGCGCACGACAATATCGCGCTTGAGTACGCCATCGGTTATTTCGAGAAGGCGCACCTTGCGATGGTCCATCCTGCCCCACGAAAACTCCGGCCAGAAGCCGACACCGACACCGCCTGCGATGGCATCTTTCACGGCAGTCGTATTGTCACTGACAAACGAGACATTCGTCTTGAAGCCGACACGGGAGCAAAACTCGTCACAGATGGTACTCAGGTGCTTCGAACCATAAAGCCCAATAAAATTCTCGTCCTTCAAATCCTGGAGCGAGATGCTTTTTCTCCGTTTATATTGCGGTGTATTCGGCACGGCAAGGAAAATCTTTTCCGAGCAAACAAATGTTTCCCCATCGGAATTCTGCTCCGGCTCGTACTTTTCGAAGGTGTTCACGCAGACATCGTACAATGTCGTTGACTCGTTTTGAATCAAATTTATCCTCAATCCGGGATCCGTCTGCTTGTACTTGATCACCGCATTGGTCACAAGAGACGAAGCGGCAAGCACGTTCAGGTTTACCGTCTGGTTCATTTCGTTCGCCATCGCGCGGAGCCTGTCGGGAAGCGCCTCGATATCGTCATAAAGCGGCTGGAGACGCTTGTAAAAGAACTGTCCGCATTCCGTCAGCTTGATATTGCGCCCCTGCATCTTGAAAAGGGCGACTCCCAGTTCGGCTTCCAGCTTGTGGATTGCCTGCGTAAGCGCCGGTTGGACAATGCACAGTTTGCGAGCGCTCTTGGTAACGTGCTCGGTTTTCGCCACTTCCAAAAAATACTTGAGATGCGTTAATTCCATATCGCCAAAATCCCATAATGAATTGTACGAACACAATATATACAAATTTATCTCGAGGATTCAACGGTACAAATAACGCCAGATTCAAATTTATGCCCACTCCTATCGCCCAATGATACAAAAGTCGCAAAATCAATCACTTTTTGTTATCAATCCATATAAAAAATCTATTGGACTCCCAAGAGGCAAGAATCTATTTTTCAGTCACAACAAAAGTTTTCAAGAATATACTCCTGCAGACAACTCATAAGAGCGGTTCTTTCAAAAAGAACCGCTCTTCCGCTTTTTTTAGGAACTGACAGAAACAAAACAGCAAAAAAAAAGCTATGGTTATGGTAACATCGATTTAGGATAAAAGGTTTAGCATGCACTACTGGTTATCGTTCCTGTTTTTTTCGCTTGTTTTGACGTCCTGCGCATTATTTCAGTCAGAGCCCGAGGTGCTCGCCTTTTCTGACGGGACCCCTTGCGGTGAATGCAAGTACATCCAGCGCGACACCCTCTCGAATGGCCACATACAAGAAACGGCAGTCCAAGGGAAAAAGTACAACGGGGAGCAGCGCGAGTTCGACAACGGCAAGCTGGTCCGGCTGGCGCACTATACCGACAACCACAAGACGGGCAAGGAATACTTCTACGAGAACGGCGCCATCAAGGATTCCTCGACTAACGACTTTCTGAACGGGAAAGCCCTATCGATGGACATGTTCAAGGCCCAGTTGCCCGAAATCGTTTTCAAGCGATTCTCCGCGGCATTGCAGGCTTCCATCTCAAACGATTCCTCGGAAACTTTCGCGGTGATGAAGGACGGAAAAATCCTGGAAGCCGGAGAAAAGCGAAACAATATCAACTACATCTTCTTCAGCATCGATTACGACAAGGCGGAGTCCACCAAGAATTTCAAGGTGAATACCGGCAAGAACTACTTTATCGTAAACGACGGAATCATCACCGAAGAGAAAGGCTACGAGGGCGAAACCCTCACGAAGGATTTCAAGAAGGGAAACCATTACAGGTCCTACTATTCCAACGGGACTCCCAAGGAAGACCACGAAGGCGACGTGACCATCACGGTAGACAAGGCATCGTGTTCCGGCAAGTGCCACGTGACATCGTTCAACGAGAAAGGGCAAAAGTACATCGAGTACTGGCAAGAGATTACCGATTCCGCAGGAACCAAGCAGGACAAGGTCATGAGCAAGTCGTACAGGAACGGCACATCGCTTGAATTCGAGCTGCACACGGTCAACGGCGAGACGATATCGTACAAGTTCTTCGACGACAACGGGAACCTTTCCACCGAATACAACAAGTCGGAATTCTATTTCATCTACAACGACCGCGGGAACATGATGCACGAGTTCCATGGAACCAGCCGGTCAGAAGGCAAAAAAATATTCTACATCGACGGCACCCAGACCATCTACCTGCCCAACGGGCTTCCCTTCTCGATATTCAAGTGGGAAAACGGCCGCGGCCGACAGATAAAGTAACAATAGAAGCCGCCGTTACAGCGGCCTAGTAGAACATGCCGTAGAATTCATCTATGGCAAAGTAAACCATGCGGGATTCCCCATTGGCATCGACGACTTTAAAGGCATCATAATGGTGTCCGTTCTCTTGCGACAAACTCTGACTCTGCACAGTAAACCCGAGCTCGGCAAGCACTTCGTATTCTTCCACGATGCTAATCACGTACATCGCGGTCTTGGGCGTCCTGCCGTCGCCGCTGTTGATGATAGAATTAATCAGCGCATTACGTACGGCCCCATGGAATTCGCGGACCGTCGGGTAAATCGAGAGGTTCTTTGACAGGGCGGCATGCGCCGCGATACTCGTATAGTCGCGTTCAAGGATTTCGTAGGCCATCTTTGCGACATCCGCCTCGTAGCTGCCATTTGCGGCCCGCTTCAGATCGTTAGTCTTCTTGATGGGGACTCCGAGATTCGACGGGTTGGCGAGACGGCACTTGAAAAATGCCGTGCGGAACTGTTTCCAGTTCGTGTACGGAACGGCAGAAAGCGAATCGCGCTCTATGGCCTCGAGTTGTTTCTTGTAGTACAGACCATTTTCTGGAACAGAAAGCTTTCCGCGAAGGAGCGCAGTATTGCCACGATTCGCGCTGCATCCGAAAAGAAGGAGCAGCCCTGCGAGCATGAAGATGCCGTACAGCTTTCTATCCATAAATTCCATCCTATCCATGCGGGGAAACGGTCCCCGTAAAAAGACTATTCCTTGCCAGATTCCGACGAGGATTCTTCAGCAGATCCAAGGCGGACGAAACCCCAAAGAGTATCAATGGCATTTCCGTCGCATTGCACCTCGACGCCGTATTGCGTGCTATCGGCATCCATGATAATATTCGCGGAGCAGCCCAGATCGTCATCGATTGCTCCCCAGAGCGTATCGACTACGGTCTCCCCGCAGCGGAACTCGATGCCCTTGCGGGTCTTGGCCTTGTTCGACACCGACTGTGCCGAGCAACTGACGCCGTCATCACCGCGGTCGCCCTTCGCACCATTTTCGCCATCAATTCCGTCCTGACCGTTCGTGCCATCCTTGCCGTCGTGGCTTTTCATGTTGACCCATTTTTTCCCGTTGCAATAGAAAACGGCACTGGAATCGGTCACATAAAGAAGGTCTCCGGTTGCATTCTTGTCGCAAGTCGGCATTTTCTGCTTGGCATCCAACGTTTCTATGCCGACAACATAGTATTCCTTGACCTCGGTAATATCGTCACCACAAGAAGAAAGCACCACTAAAGCCAAAAAAAGGGCTAGGGAGGCAGCGGCCATAAAGGGCTTTTTATTTTCCATAGATTCTCCTCTAAACAAACCGTGATAAATGTACAAAAAAAGCATCCTGCAAAACCGCAAGGATGCCGATTGCATCTAAATTCGGGGGAAAGGAGGTTGCCGGGGCACGGTTCAGCGGGCTTCGCCGGACTCCATTTCCAGGATATCCGCCTGGAGCGTGACATCGTCGGGGAAGTATTTCTGCGCGATACGCAGCAGGCGCAGGGCCTCGGCGTCGCGCTTTTCGGCATGGGCGTCGTAAGCCATATTCTTGAAGCCGAACACGGATTCTGTGTTCCCCTGCTTGGCGGCCAGCTCGTAAGCGGACTCAGCGCGGTCATAGAACTTTGCATCGTAGGCAAGGTTCCCGAGGAAGATTGCGGCATCCGCAAAATCCGGCTTGATGTTGATTATGTTGTTCAGCACATCCATCGCCACGAAAGGTTTATTGTCTTCGGCAAGCACATCCGCAAGCTTGTACATGGTGGCGGTATCGTCGGGGCGGGCGCCCAGGGCTTCACGGTAGGCACCGGCGCTTTCTTCGTACTGCTTGTTCAGGCGGTAGACATCGCCCAGGTACACGAGGAAGTCGACCTCGTCGGGGTGGGCCACGTAGCCTTCACGGATCACGGCCACGGCTCGCTCGAAATCGTTCAGCGCGATGTTCGCTTCCGAAAGCTGGTAGACGATGCTGATGTCGTCCTTGTCGAACTGGTAAGCTTTTTCGATGGCGCGGAGCGCGCCGACCGCGTCGCCGGTTTTACTGTAGGCTTCGCCTAAGTAAAGCCAGCCGGAAACATTTTCCGGCTCCAGTTTCAACGCGCGGTGGTACGCCGCCACGCATTCCGGATACTGGCGCAAACGGAAATAGACGCTCGCCATGTTGAAGAGCGCAGGCGAGAACTTGCCCGACGAATATTCGACCGCCTTACGGTAGGTGGCGGCGGCTTCGGGGTACATGCCGCTCTGGTAATAGCTGTTCGCGATGTTGAAACTGGTGGCGACGGGGTCGGCCCCGCGGGATTCCGCCTTGCGGTAAAGCGTGATGGCCTGCTTGAATTTGCCTTCGCGGTAAAGGGCGTTCGCACGTTCCATCAAATCGTAGGAGGACTGTGCGGCAAAAGAGAATGCAGCAAAGATAAGTATGATAGACGAGAGACGAGAGACGAGAGACGAGAAAGGGAGGCGCCAGGCTCGAGGTTCGAGGCACGAGGGCGTCCCTTTCTTCATTCCTAAAAAGACTTTCAGTTTCGTCAGCATGTCTTTCAAACTTTTCATACCTGTTATCTCTCGTCTTTCGTCTGTAGCCCCGCAGGGGCGTTCTCTCGTCTAATCTCTAAACTTCACTTCGAACGGCTGTTCCATTCCGCAGAAGGGCACGGCCTTGCCGCCCTTTTCTGCCGGAGAGAACGTCATACGGCCAAGAGCCTCCCGACCGGCCTGGGCAAGTCCCGAGCCCGCCGGGGATTCCTCGATGACCTTGATGTCGTACGCCTTGCCGTTCACGTCCACGCAGAAACTCAGCCGCAGCATCGCATCGACTTCGCGATCGCGAATCTGCGGCGGCACCTGGAAATTCGGCATCGCGCGGCTTTCGGGCTTCTTGTCCACGTCGCCCTTCTCGGTCGAAAGCGCGCCCCCGCGGAAATCGGCCACCAGTTCGTCGCTGATGGCGGCACCGCCCGTTCCCGAAACGGCACCCAGGTTCATCGCAAGGCGCGGGCCCGCCTTGGGCGAGCGGGAATTGGACCTCTGGCGGTTCGGCTTGCGGGCAGGTTTCTTCTTCTCGATTTTCTTTTCGACTTCTTCGACCTTCTTCACGGAGACTTCGGTTTTCACGTACTTCTTTTCGTGGAACACCTTGCCCGTCAAAAACAGGTTCGCCATCGTCACGGAGAACACGAGCAAAGCACTCGCGAGAATCGCCGCAAGCAAAATGCTAAAACGCTTTACCAGTTTTTTAATCCATCTAAACATTACGTTACCATTTAGGCTCGAGGTTCGAGGCGCGAGGCCGCCAGTTCAGTAGCGGAGATTGCTTCAGGGCTCCGCCCTTCGCAATGACAAATACTATCCACCAACCACTGTTTACTAATCACTATCTACCTCGTTGCCCCTAGATCCTAGCCTCTAGATCCTAGCCCCTACTATTCCGCCTGCGCCGCGATCGACACCTTCTTCACTCCCGCCAAGTTACACATATCAATCACCTGCACGAGCACGCCCGTTTCGGAGCCCTTGTCGGCAATCACCACGGCTTCGCGGTCCGGAGCCTTCGCGAGCGACTGTTTCAAGATGTCCTGCAAGCTCGCAAGGTCCACCTGGCGCTCGTTCATGTGGATCGTACCCTCGCGCGTGATGGCGATGAGCAGGTTCTCCTTTTCGAGCTGGCTTGCGGACTGCGCCTGCGGCTTGGTCACGTCGACACCGGTCTCGCGGGTAAACGAGGACGTCACCACGAAAAAGATGAGCAAGATGAACACGATGTCCATCAGCGGGCCCATCTCGATGCCCATATCCTTTTGTTTTCTTCTCGGCAAATTGAATTCCATACAAACCTTCATCCTTGGATTGCCACGGCCTTAAGGGCCTCGCAATGACACTTTAGCGATCCTTCTTCTCCACAAAATAGTTTTCTATCACCGTCGCGCCGAGTTCCATTTTCTGGCGCAAAATTTCAACACGTTCGTCCAGGCGCTGTTTCAAAAGGGTCAACGGGAATGCCACCAAAAGCCCGCTCTGCGTCGAAATCAAGGCTTCGGAGATGCCATCGGCCATAAGCACCGGGTTCTGGTTGCCATACAATGTAATCACTTCGAAGGTCGACACCATGCCAGTCACCGTGCCGAGCAAGCCAAGCAGCGGAGCGGCAGACGCCATCACGGAAACAACGTGGTTCCCTTGCTCCATGTAGCGCACCGTCTTGGCGAGGCGCACCTGCATATAGTCACGGAAGCCTTCCGGATTATCTTTCGCCACCTCGATCGCATAGCAAAGTTCCCTACCGAGGAGCCCGCCACGCTTGCGGAGCCTGCGCAGGGCCTTCTCGACACTCGGCGGCTCGCCGTTCTTCTCGTATTCCTCGATACCACCATTCAAGTCCAGGCGCATGCGCTTGATGACCCTGTGGATATCCTTGCGGAAGAAGTCGCTACCGATTCGGAACCAACCGGAGAACAAGAAGTAGAAGCCAACGACACCCGCCAGGAGAATGGGGAGCATCACCACGCCGCCCGCTTCGTACGTGTTCTTCAACGATTCGATGAATATGTAGTGAGTATTAGTCATTCTTCCCGAAGATGCGGTTTAAAAGGGCTGTACTTTGCACATACATTTCGCTAGTGACTTTTTCAATCTTTTCGCTCAGGAGGCCGTGCAAGATCATCACGGGGATGGCGATGACAAGGCCGGTTTCCGTAGTCACGAGGGCTTCGGAAATACCGCCAGCCAGCACGCGGGCGTCATTCGTGCCCACTTCGGTAATCACGGTGAAGAGCGTGATAATACCCGTCACCGTACCCAAAAGGCCGAGCAGCGGAGCAATCGTCCCCATGGCGGCAAGCAAGCCCATGCGGCGTTCAAGTTTCGGCTGTTCGCGGAGCAGGGCCTCCTGCAAGGAGCGCTCGGCATCTTCGCGCGCTTCGCGGGCGCGATTGAGCACGGCGAACAGCACCATCGAAAGGCTCGTTTCCTTCTTGAGGCAAAGGTTTGCCGCATCCTCGTAACGGGAATCCTTCACCATGCCGTTCAGCTTCCGGATAAAGCGGCGGCTCAGATGTCCGCGGTAAGAAAGCACGAGGAAGCGTTCCAGGCAGAGCAGCAAAGCAAAGATTGCGACAAGGGCGAGCGGGTACATCACGATGCCGCCCTTCTTGAAGAACGCGTAAAGTTCCTCGGTCCAGGTGAGTTCCTTCGTATCGGTAATCGCATTCTTGATGGCCTTGTTCTGCAAAACATCCAGCGGAATGTTCACAATGGTATGTTCCGGAGCAAGCGTCACGGCCTGCTTCACGTTAGCGGCCATTTCGGGCGGAAGATTTGCATTCCATTCAAACACCTTGCCCTGCAAGGCACCCGAGCGGAGCAATGCCTGCACTTCGCCATTGTCCACGGCGACTTCGCCCAGGAACACCGTACCGAGACGCAAGCGATTCACGTTCACGTCGGGGCGGTTGCCCACCTGCGAAACCTCGCGGCCGTAGGACTGCGTGTAGGTCAGTTCCTGGCGCAAAAGCAAATCCGTCAGGTAGCCGCGGGCAGCACCCAGCGTGTTCGGGTTCTGCGCATCGGCCTCGGCGGCGGCTTGTTTCAGGCGCACCAGGCGCCCGTTCATGCCCACGGGATAGTCGCCCGTCACCTCGCCGAGCGTCTTGTCGATAGAAAGCTTCACCTGCGTGTTCAGCGCATCGTAAGCGGACTCTTCGGCCTTCGCATTTTCTTCGGCCTCGCCCGTCACATTCTTGCTCGCCATGACCTCTTCGTTGACTCGGCCCAAGTCCGTCGAGAGCTTGGAATAGCGGCCATCGAGTTCACGCGTTTCGGCCTGGTGTTCCTCGGTCAGCTGCGATTCGGCGTAGCGCTTTTTCCAGTGTTCCGCTTCCAGCTTTTCGAGCGAGTCGGCCTTCTGCAAACGGATGCGCGTGAGCGTCTCGACTTCGCGCTGCAACGAGCGGACTTCTTCGAGCTGCAGGGAATCCTTGATGCGTTCCTGATCTTCGGCAGTCGGGGTCTTTTCCTTTGACGACCACGGCCAAGCAAACGCCGACGACGCCAGGAGAACCAAAACCAACGACACCTTCATAAAACCTTCGAGCAACTTGACGGACCCTTCGGCAAGCTCAGGGCCCTTATTAAGGTCGGTGAGCTTGTCGAACCGCTCGTCTCTCGTCTCCCCATAGGGGATAACATCCACTACGGGGCGAAGCCCCGAGTGTCGTATATCTCGTCTCTCGTCTAAAATCATTTCTCACCTCCCACAACGGAAAGGCTCACAGGCAGTTTCACGACCTGGGGCGGCTTCTTTGCCTGTTTCACATCAATCGCGAGCTTGACAGCAGCGCGTTCTTCCAAGTTCAAATCTTCGTTCCATTCGTAGACAACGTTCCCGTTTTCCATGTGGCGCACAAGACTGCCGAAAACGGTTCCATTTTCGTCACTATAAACCATCCACTGGTTGCCGATGCGCAATATCGAGGCGTTGATGAGTTCGCCGTTCTTGCGCGTGAGCGGGCTGTTGATGATTGCCACTTCGTCACCGAAGCGCGTCTCTTCGGCGATGAGCGACTTGAGGCGAGAAAACGCTTCTTCTTCGCCGGCATTCCCGCCTTCGATGTCGCGGGTAAGCGACTTCACGCGGTCGAGCCTCGTGTCGCGTTCCCAGGGGAGCGTCTGGGCCACCTGGGATTCCAGCTGGCGGCTGACGGCGGAAAGCGCCGAGCGCAAGGCCTTGCGCTTTGCCGCGACGTTTTCGCTGCGGTTCTTGGCGCGCGCCTGCTTGCCACGTTCATCCTGCAGCTGCGCAGCCACCGCGCGGATCTTCGCGTTCAGGCTGTCGATTTCGGCACGGCGGCGTTCCGTGTCGTCCTTGTAGCGCTGCTGCAGCGTCTTGTAGCGGGAATCGTCTGCCTTGAGCATCGAATCCGTCGCGGCAATCTGCCGGTTCAACTTCTGGATTTCAGAATTCAGCTTTTCTTTTTCAAGCTTGAGATCCTGAATTTCCGAGCTGCGGTCCGCGAAGGCCGCACCCGCCAAGAATAGAATCATCGTAATCAAAAGTATTTTCTTTCGCATAATCACCTATAAAACACTCCAGTCAAAAAAATTTGTCACCTTCCCAATAGAAATTTTACCTGTGCTTCCAGTTCTTGCAGGTACTCGAATACCAGTCCTCGGAACAAAGTTCCTTCACCGTTCTCTCCAGGATGCTCGACTTTATATCTTCAATATAGAAACGACTCACAAGCGCCGAACCGCACTGTTCATACGACAAGTCCCAATTCCGGTCAGCGCACCAGTTCCAAAGGTATTCCTTGCAGTTGTTCTTTTCGGCATCCTCTATGCACTGCTTTTGGAGTTCCCCGCAATCCGCAATGTGGTTGCTCTTGAAATTGGTGGCGACACAGTAGCGCTTGAGCCCGTCCCCGTAGGCATCGGACTTATCCGTTTCGCTAATCGTATCCGGCAGGAAAATCGACCACTGGGTAGTGTCGAGCATCATCGCCGCCTTCACGCTCGACGAATAACAAGTTTTGGGCAAATATTCTATTTCTTTGTTCCAATATTCATGAGCGTGCGCATTGGCTTCAGCCAAACCGCCATACATATCGATATCTTCGGGCTCCATCGAAGAACAGGTAATGTCCTGATAAAGCCTGCAAGCGCGAGTTGCCCAAGAATCTTTATCTCCGTTCCCGTTATTGTCGCATTGATTCCAGGCAACGTATTCCATGTCTACGCCGGTCCCTTCCACCTTCAACTTTACCGTCGTTTTTGCCATCCCGAAGAAGACACCCATGCCATTTTCGATGTTCGACTCGGGCACAACACGCGAATCCGAAACGGAACCTTTTACTTTGTCCACATAATCCACATAGGCATGGTCCGTCGAATACAAATCCACAGAACTGGAGCCGATAGGCAGCATCATGTTCGGCAGGTAAAGCGTATCGAGCGAATTGAAGCCGCCAACCCAGGTATTTTCCGAATAGCCGAGCCTCGCCTGTTTTTCAAACGGGTCATGCATGGATATCCCGTTATATCCGTTCGAATCTGTCTCGGTCAATCCTTCGAGCATCTTGTTGACTGTGGTATTCGTCGGTTCCACGGCGTACATGTCGTAATTCAAGATCGAAAGCACGCCGCCAATCGACTTCTCGAAATCCAAAGCGCACTTCACGTATTCCATGTCCATCGGGAATACCAGGAAGTCCATGGTGAACTCCTCCTGGCCTTCGTTTTCCACCCACTCGTAACTGCCGTCTTGCTTGGGGATGCTCAAGCCCTTGACAACGACCGGCTTCGGGATGCTCGCCGACGCCTTATACCTGGACTTTGCCGTATGGCCCGCGCTATCCCACTTGAAAAAGGCTTCCAGCGCGTATTCTTCACCGGATATTCCCACAAGCATATGCTCGGATTCAAAGCAATTCGGTTTCCCTTTTTTGCTCTCCAGAACAAGGGTCGAATCTTCGTCGGAAGATTCTCCGGCATCGACAAGTTTAAAGCGACCCGTTACCGTAACGTAGGCGCTGTCGTAGAACGCGAAATTTTCCGCCGCATTTTCGTCGAGTTCGTAGACCTTCGAAAAGCAGACATAGGGCTTGTCGCCTTCGGCAATATAGCCGTAGGTGTAGATACCCGTATAGACCTTGCGTTCTTCGGGATAGTAGTCCCACGGGCCGTGGAAATCGCACCCCACGAACACAAGCGCAATCACAAGAAGCACAAATCCAATCATGCCGTTTCTTACTCCTCGAGCCTCGAAGCTATCCTTTCGTCTAGAAATAATACTCATAGCTAACCATTATCGGTAAAAAGGGGAACTGCGCGATGGAAGTCTTCTTGGGAGGGTCCTTGCTCGTATCGTAGAAGGTATAGAACATGTTCTCGTGGTCGGTCAAGTTGATGATGGTCCAACTGAAATTCCACTTGTCTTCTTTTCCAATATCGATCGGCTTCACGTCGATGCGGAAATAGTCCGTCTGGCGTCCCGCATTGCGGCTACCCGGCAAAACGGTAATCGCATCCGTGTATCTCTGGTTTCCCATCTCTTCGGGATAGTAGTAACCCAGATATTCGCTGATGGGCATGCCCGCGGAATACTTGAGGATTATGGACGAGCGGAAATAGCGCCCCTTCGTCCTGTGCTTCCTGAGAGAATTCTCGTCGCCCGTCCAGTTGATGCCAGCGTCCATCTTGAGTGCGTAGGGCTGATGCCAACTGGGATAATACGCCTTGGTTCCGTCATTGGTGCGGGCAACGCTAATGCTCTGGCTCCAGTTGATACCGCCGAACCACCAGCCCTTTTCCTTGCGCAGCGATAGTTCGTAACCGAAGGAATAGGCTTCCGCCGTGCCGAACCCGTCCGCAATCACGAAGTCGTCCGATGTCGTTTCCTCGTTGCTATCCAGCACCGCCACGAACGTGTTCAGGTTATCCTGCGTCTTGTAGTAGACACCCACGGTCGCGTCGTAATTGTCGAAGATGTTGCGCTGGCTGTATTCCGCGGCAAACAGCCACGAGGACGCCGGCTTGATATGCTTGCCCTTGGTCGTCGTTGTCGCCGGATAGTAGAATTCGTTCAGCGTTTCCTGGTCGGTGTAGACGATGGAATTCAGGTACTGCAGGTAGTAACCGCCATACAGTTCGACCGTCTTGTTCTCGTCCAGGTTGACCGTAAAGGAAGCGCGAGGTTCAACGCCGAAATGTTTCGCCGCCGTCTGGTAATTGAAGCGCAGGCCATATTGCAACAGGTAATCGGGAGTTATCTTCCACGCATCCTGCAAGTAAGCCACATGGTGGAAAGGCTTCTGGATGTCGGCAAGGCTTATCGTCGCCATCGCTTCTTCGTAACGTTCGTAGTCGTATTCCAGTTCGTAGCCGAAGGTAAACGTATGGTTGGCGACACCGCGGTAGTTCAGCCACTGCTTGCCTGCAAAGGTGTAGAGGTACATCTCGATAGACATGAGGTCGCCAATTTTCATGGTCTGGAAGAATTCGCTGTAGGCGAGCGTCATGTTATAATCCCAGTCCCCATTAAAGCGGTGGTGGAAATTCAAGGGAACGGCAATGTTGCCCCAGTCCATGTAGAGCGGGTCGAAACTCAAGCGGTCCTTGCCCATGTAAAAACTGAGCTTCAGCCATGTATCGTCGCTGAAATTGTACATGAACGTTCCCTGCAAGTCCGTAAACTCGTAATCCAGATCAAGATCCAAGATGCCGATAGCGCTACAGAGATCGAGCATATAGCCGATATAGGTGGTACGTCCGGCAACAACCCAGCGGGCCGGGCCCTGATGGCCTTCGGTGTGGAGTTGTGCGGCGAACGTGCTGATCTTGATACTCGTCTTGCTAAACCACTCGTCGACAGTATCCTGCCCACCGGCGCGGCCATCCATCTTGAGCACGGAGCTCAGGCGGTTGCCGTACTGCGCCGGGAAACCGCTCTTGTAGAACTGCACATCGTCGATACCTTCCACGAGGAAGGTACTGAACAGGCCGAAGAAATGCACCGGCGAATACACCACCGCGTTGTCGAAAAGGAAAAGGTTCTGGTCGGCGGCACCGCCGCGCACGTAAATCTTGGAACTGAAATCGGAACTCGCGACCACGCCCGGGAGCGCCTGCACGCTCTTGATGACGTCGGCTTCGGCAAGGCCCGGCATGCGCTTGATGGACTTCGCCGTAACGACGGATTCGCCGGGTTTGCGCTTGGGACGGCGACGCAGCTGCACCACGACCTTCTTGAGTTCGGTGACCTTCGTATTGTCGCCCCCGGCAAGGAGCGCGTCGACATCCACGTCTTTCTCTGGCTCTTGGGCTGCGACATCCTTAGGCTGCGCAGTATCGACAGGGGCAGCACTGTCGGGGCGTTGCGGGGTGTCCCCGCTCGAAGGGGTAGCGGATGCCGTGTCAACGGCAGAAGCGAGGGGAATGCTTTCCCCTTCTCCCACATTCGCGCTGTCAGGTTCTACAAAAGCCTCGCCCAATGCCTGAGAAAAAATACGCTCCGTCCCAATGTACTTGAGCTCGTAGCACTTTTCTTTCTCGGCACCCGCCGTGTCGGAATTGGTGACGCAAATGTTCCAAAGAGTATCTTCGGGAAGCACGACGCTGAAAGGCGTACCGACTGTCGTCTGCAGCGCCTCCCCGGACTCAAGGATTTCCACATTCAGTTTTTCGCCCGCCGCAAAGGAAGAATCCTGAACCACGCCATTAAAGACGATTCCCGCAACCTGCGTCGAATCTTCGTTAGCACCCGCGACAGCGGCAAGCATCAGCAAAAGGCAAATTATAATTCGTTTAGACAACAAAGCACTCGTTTTTATTGACAAAATTTAGAAATTCTCGTCGTGGGGAAATTCCCACACGTCAGTATAACACCCAAGAAGAAAAAAAGTGTTACCAAAAAAAATAAATCCCTGAAAAAAATCCAGGGATTTGTGCATTTTATACGCAATAGGCGTTATTAAAAGAACTGAGGCGGCCAACGCGGATTCTTGGAGGACATATCGATCTTGTAGAAGTCCTTCTCGAAACGTCCGTCGTCCATGCCGTACATCTGCATTACGTGGCGGGCAATCCACTTGCCGAGTTTGAGCACGGTGAGCTTCTTGCGGAGGCGGCCCTGGCAGTCGCGGTTCATGATGTCGGGGAGCGTGGAGGTCGTGAGGATTTCGTCGATGGCCGGGCTGTTGAGTTTTTCACGAGCTTCGGCACTGGTGTGGAAGTGCGTCACGCCGAAGCACACGCGGTTCGGGTGGCCCTTCTTGATGTGTTCGCAGCACTGCACGATGGTCGTACCCGTACGCACCATGTCGTCGAACACGATCACGTCCTTGCCCTCGATTTCTTCGATGCTGATGTCGGAGAGTTCCGGGTTGAAGGTCATGCTGATTTCACGTTCGCCGGTACGGACCTTGTCCATCACCACGCGCTTGCACTCGGGGAGCTGGAGCGCGTCGAACACGGCGTTCATGAACGGGCGGGCGCCCTTGTCCGGGGAGACAATCACGAGGTTGTTGCCGTCCTTGCCGGTCTGGACGAAGTTGCTGCTCTTGATGTAGTGGGCGTACACATCCGTCGGGATGAGGTTGTGGAAGTTGCCCTCGAAAATTTCGTTGAAGAGGTTCTGCACCTTGACGCTGTGGTTGTGGACCGTCACCACGGCATCGACGCCAGACTTCTTGAGGAGTTCAGCGTAAAGAAGGCTCGTGAAGGCCTGGCCGTCGAACTTCTTCAAGTCGATGTCCGGGCGGTCCTTCTCGAGAGGGCCGATGCGGTGCGGGCCGCGGTCCTGGGCGCTGTAGAACAGGTCGGGTTCAACAAGCACCACCTGCTCGGCACCGTTGTCCTTGGCTGCGCGGGCCAGAATGCAGTTGCGCATGGCGTAGTCGTTACGGCTGCGTTCGTGGTTCGAGACCGAGCAAATCAAAACAATCTTGCCTTCCAAACGCTTGCCGATATGCTCCATGTCATCCACGTCCAGCATGTAGCGGGGGCAGAATTCGGAGTTGGCGAAGGTCTTCAGGGAGACCACGTCGGAAATGTCTTCACGGAGGCCGATGTACTGGGCCATGTCGATGGCGAACGGGTCATCGGTGAAGTTGCCGGTCACGATAAAACGATCTGACATATGTTGCGCCTTCTTAAAGGGGTTGTTTTCTGGTAGCACAAATATAGATACTTGCAGGGCAAATTTCAACGGACAAAAAACGACGGGCCAAGGACCCGCCGTAAATAATAAAATGAGTAACGCCGTAATGCGAAGTTCATATTTGTTATTGATTTAGAAACGATTTTATAAATCAATAACACGGTCATTCTGTAATAATTGCTCAAACGTCTGGCGTTCGCGAATGACCTTCAACTCGCCGTTCGTGTACATGGTTTCGGCGGCGTACCGGCGGCTGTTGTAGTTGCTGCTCATGGCGGCACCGTAGGCGCCGGCATCATGGAGAATCAGCAAGTCGCCGACCTTGGCCTTCGGGAGCTTGCGGGTCACGACGAATCCGCCTTCTTCCTGAGTGAACACGTCACCGGATTCGCAGAGCGGGCCAGCCACGACGGCGTCGACCATCTCGTTCATCTCGCGACCGTCGCGGGCGATGATGGAAATGCCGTGATAGCTGCCGTAGAAACTCGGGCGGACGAGGTCGGTAAAGCCAGCGTCCACCAAGTAGAACAGGTTATCGCCCTGCTTTTTGACGGCGCGGATTTCGGCCATCAGGTAGCCGCTCTCGGCCACTAGGTAACGGCCCGGTTCCACTTCCAGGTGAACATCGTGGCCGATGCTCTGCTGGATGTTCTTGCGGGCCTTGTCCCACAGGTCGTAGTAGGCCTTCACGTCGATACGGTTGCCCTTGTCTTCTTCGTGGTACGGAATCGGGAGGCCGCCCCCTGCACTGATGGTGCGCAAATGAGAGCCCAGGCGGCGGCTAGCGTCCACCATCGCATCGCAAACCTGAGCGAGGTGTTCGAAGTCGGAGCCGGAACCGATGTGCATGTGGAGCCCGGTAATCCACATCCCGTTGGCCTGCGCGAGCTTGACACAGTCCTTGATCTGCTCGTGCCACACGCCGTGCTTGCTAAGCGGGCCGCCGGTATTCACCTTGCTCGAATGCCCGTGACCAAAGCCCGGGTTCACGCGGATGGTGAGTTCCGACTTCACGCCGAAATCAGCAAGCTGCTGGATCATGTCGGGAGAACCGACGTTCACGGCGATGTTGTGTTCCTTCACAAGTTCGAGAGCGTCCTTGTCGAAGATGTCCGCGGTGTAGACGATTTCGGGAGCCTTGCCCTTCTGCTGACCGCCCTTGAAACCCGCCTTCAACGCGCGGACGATTTCGCCGGCAGAGACTGCATCGACCACGCAGCCGAGCTTACGGATGAGCGAGACGATGGAGAGGTTCGGGCATGCCTTCTGGGCAAAACGCACGGTGTCGAAAACCTGGACATCCTTCACGCACTTTTCAATCGTAGCGCGGTCATAGAGCCAGAGGGGAGTGCCGTACTGTTCGGCAGCCTTCACAAAAACTTCTTGAGGAATAGAATAATTCATGGGGACAAATTTAGCTTTTAATTATGCGGGAGGGGCCCCAGCTCAGAGTTGCGAAGGCTGCACTGACGTGCTTTGAGGCCACTTCGCTTTGGCGAGCGAGAATTGTGAGGTGTGGGGTTCGCACTGGTTTTACACAAAATGAAAAAGGTCTCGGAAAACCGAAACCCTTTCATCTTTTTCTGTAGGGCCGAAGCCCCATCCTCTCTCGTCTAAAATTAGACGTGCTTGATTTTGTTGTCGCCGGCATCCCAGTTCTTGCCGTCGCATACGAACTTGTATTCGTAGTCGCCAGGAACGAGGGCAATCTTCGTTGTCCAGAGGCCGGACTTCTTGTCCTTCTTGAGCATGTCGACATCGACAGCCCAGTTGTTGAAGGTGCCAGCGATGGACACGGTGCTTGCAAGCGGGCAATCCGCGATGAACTCCACGGTGACCTTCTTGGGAGCAGCGCTCGTAGCGGCAGCGGCCTTGGTGGCCTTCGGAGCGGCAGCCTTTGCAGCGGGCTTGGCAGCAGCCTTCTTGGCCGGGGCGGCCTTGGGGGCAGCCTTCGGGGCGGCAGCGGGCTTAGCGGCAGCCTTCTTTGTTGTTGCTTTAGAAGCAGTTGTTTTCGTCATGATTATCTCCTTTCATCTTAGTACAAGTAAAGGTAGTAAAAAAATGTATATTTGCAACATGCTCAAGCAAATTATCGCACCCAGCGTCCTGAACGCAAATTTCCTCGAACTCGGCAAAGGTCTCCAGGCCATCGAAAACGGTGGTGCTGGCCTCGTCCACCTCGACATCATGGACGGGCACTTTGTCCCAAACATCAGCTTCGGCCCGGGCATTTCCGCCTGCGTCGGCAAGGGCACCAAGCTCCCGCTCGATTGCCACTTGATGATTGAAAACCCCGAAAATTACGTGGGCGAATTCGCGAAGGCCGGTGCGAGCATCATCAGCGTGCACGCCGAAACCACGAACCACCTCGACCGCCTGCTGCACCAGATTGCAGAACTCGGCGTGAAGCCCGCCGTGGCCATCAACCCGGCAACCCCGCTGGAAAGCATCAAGTACGTGCTCGACATCGTGGACATGGTGCTCATCATGTCGGTGAACCCGGGCTTCGGCGGCCAGAGCCTCATCCCCTACTGCCTCGACAAGATTCGCGAGCTCCGTCAGATGAAGCCGGAACTCAACATCCAGATCGACGGCGGCGTCAAGCTAGACAACATCCTCGCCTGCAAGGAAGCCGGCGCGAACATCTTTGTGGTCGGTTCCGCCATCTTCGGCAAGCCCGATCCCGAAGCCGTGTGCCGTGAATTCGTGAAGCTGGTAGACGGCAAGTAGTAGGCAGTCCCCGGGTCTGCCGAAGGGCGCCGGGTTATTTCAACTTATTTCCAGAGGAATGGTTTTTTTCGGGTGGCTAGATGCGCCCTAATCGTCCCCTCTAGGGTCATATACGCTTTCCAGCCCCATACATCAAAACTGTCCTTCGCCTTTTGCGTAGACATCCCGATTCGCAGGCGTCCTCCGAACCGTCCGCCTTTATACATAGACGCTCCGTGCATTCTTTCAACATCCCTTCTGCTGAAAGCGGTAAACAACGCAAAAGAAAGTCCAACATCTAGACCGGGAGCTATTTCCATACTAGGTTCGTTTTCATCCCTTGGCGCTTCATTGTCCCATTCTGTCTTAACGACCTCGCTCATATTAAAAGTGGGGCCCGCATATATGCCGCCTTCAAAGTGCCGGGTCACGAGCCACTTGTAAGTCAAATCAACGCCAATATCCAGCACGTCAAATTCGTAATCATTCACATTTCGATTTTTAAAACATTTACTGGAAGCCGCTTTTTCCTTATACGACGCTCCCCAAAAGAATCCCTGCAAGAAAAAATCCAAGCTCATGACATTGTTGCCGCCACCAAAAGAACCGCCACCTCCGAACGCAGGACGAATGCGGTCTCCAAGGCGTCCCATGTAACGGGTTCCCCCGAGCATCTCGCTAAAATAGATGTAAAAAGGATGCATCTCCATCCTGCTCCAATATTTCTCTACAAGGAACTCCTTTTGTTCTTGATTAGGAACAGAATCCAAGTAAGCGAGCACAATATCGCTCTGCCTTTCATCTATGGCCCGGCCTCTACCACCGGACACTCTGTTCACCACAATGTTTGCCACGGCCCTTTTGACCGGATCTTTCTCTTTGGACAGAGCCTTTTTAAATTCGCCACTTTGTACATATTCTTCGAAAATTTGGCTTATAAATTCTTCCAGTTGGTCATCATAAAGGTCTAAAATTTCACTGGAATAAACCTTTCCATTTTTATCCGTATCGGAATAGTCCTGCAAGAGGATATCAATCATGTCCAGAGAATTCATGTCCAGCGCCGGCCTAAAGAAAACATCTTTTTCGCTATAGCGCTCCATCTTTTTCAGAATATCCGGCACAGCGGCATAATCCTTGTTCGTTAACGCTTCCTTCAGTTTCAAGCGGTATTCGATGTTTTTGTTCTGCGGGACCTGAACGACTAGTTTGTACGGAATCACTTTTACCGAATCTAGGGGCAACTCTTCGGGCTTTCCCGAAACCACTTGGGAATATCCGTCATCAAAGAACAAGCGCTTCGTTTCCGCTTTGGGGATATGGTGCATATAGTTGCGGATGCTTATCGTGGAGTCATCATCCTGATGCAAGAAATAGCCCCACTTGGTCACCATCATCATGGTCGCAATGCAATTATATACACTGGGCCGAATCCACTTTTTTTCCGTAGAGTCATAGTAATAATCCACATAAATACTGATTTCATGCAAACCTATGGCTTGTGCTTTGCCAGACAAATAGCGGTATTCATTTTGTATTTCTGATTTGGCCTTTTTAAAAAGAGAGTCGTTCCGTTGCATTATTTTATCGGCACGATCTATAAGGAATCTTTCCTTATCCGTCAATTCAGGTTTGTTGGCAGACACAAACTCTTCGATACTGGGCATTACCGGAACACACTGATTATATTCGTCGCGATACCGGCACCAATCATCATCTTTCGGATTCGCACTAAAAAACTTTGTCCTGTATTCCATAACATAGCCATATACAGGATTGAACCTGTTTGTGGGTTTTTCCATTTTCGAAAGGGCCGTAGGAAGCTCCATCCGCATAGGGAGAATAGAATCTATCCTGGCGTCAAAAAAATCTCCGTTATAATGAAATGCAAAATCATAAGAGGCATAAGACACTCCAGCCAGAACCAGCAAGGAGATTAAGCAAAGGAACTTTTTCATCTACTGTTTTACTCCATTTGCACGATAACGTTTTTCTCCGTCACGGATAATCACGCTGTTGCGCTCCCTCTGTACGAAGGGGGCGTTTTTCTTTTGTGCGGCACCCGGGAGGGCGCGCGGGATAGCAGATGATTTTACACTGTTATCCACAACAAAACTTCCGATATAGACACCTTCATCTGGAATCTTCACCTTATTTGCAAAATGAATTCTTTCCGAGCAATGAACATCTCCACAAATCTTCAAATACGCGCTCATTGAGCCTTCATAGCCGTCTATCTTCCTCTCGATTACAATTTCGTTGTTGCCGTCAAAGGTCATCACCGTATCGGCGCCCTTGATTTCAATTTTACGGCTATGCACGTTCCTGAAGTCGATGGAATCCGGAAGCGGAACATTATAGCTAAACAAATCAATGGCATTGGCACCATCGCGAGGTTTAAGATATCCTATGTGTATTTCGAGCGAAGCCATCACCTCTCGCGTCAGGTTTCCAAAGCCCACGTTCTGGATGCGCAATTTCGCACGTAAAATTCCGTCGCTCCCCACCGTATCGCTCAGCCACGATTCGCGCAATACAAAGCGGTAGCCCAAGTGGTCGTTGATGTACTTGAATCCCGAAAGCGAATCGACACGCGCCGGGTCGTAATCGAAATCCTTCTGCGTGAAAGGCGTCTTTTTCCAGCTTTCAATCAGCTTGTTGTTCCACTGGATGTTCAGATAGCTCGTATGCGTGCGGAAGCCCTCGTACGCCAAGAATTCCGGAGTATTGATGACCTGGTAATTGTCTGCCGTCGTGAGCGCCTCGCCACCGTAAGGCGTATTGATGCCGTACTTCTCGAGCCAGGCCACGCCCTCTTCGCGGCAAATGGATGTCGCGCAATCGGCGCCCCAGGTGCCGTAATCGTACTGCGTTCCCAGATAACCGTCGTTGAACATTCCCACGCGGTACATCGTGTCGCCTTTCGCCTTCGCGATTTCTTTGAACTTCTCGCCGTCGATATTAAAGTCCACGCCCCAGTTGTCAAAACCAAGCACCTTCGCCGAATAGTTACCCGTGCGCGTGAGGATTTTCAGTTCGGGCGGCGTGTTACGCAGCATCAGGTTCGTCGCCTCGGCAATGCGGTCGTAAGTGATGTTCGTGTCGGAATGCATCTCGCCATAGGCGCCGTGCATCCCCATCTCGAGTGCCACGATTATGTCAGTATTCTTCGAAAGCACCGGCGCCAACTGCTTCACATGCTTGAGCACCCATTCGTGATCCGGAGTCACGTTGCTGCGCCCGTTGTACCACGGGTCGTAACAGATGCGCACAATCGCGTGTCCGTTATCTTTGCGGATGTTGTCGAATGTCTGCTGCAATACGTTCAGGGCGTCTTCGGTCAGGTCCTGGTCCTTGCCGCGAATCGTGTCCCCGCTCGCCGAATCGATTCCCAGCCAGGCGTGGCTGCTGAATTCCGAAATTTCCGCGCGCAAGTGCAACAACTTGGCATACGGCTTTTCAATCGGCTTGCCACCCGAAGGCTTGAGGTGCAGCACCTGCGGTGTATAGAATCCCCGGTCGAAATTGTCAAGCGTCGCCATCGCATCGGTCGTGTCGATAGACTGTTTTACGAGACCGGCCGCAAAAAGCGGGGCCTGCAAGAAAGCGACACCGATTATAAACAAAAGACGGACATGGATTCTAGCCATATCCGCAATATATATTATTTATCAGCAGTGAGGTATGAGCGGTGAGCTATGCGTGTATATTCCTAAAAGATGTCCTTTTACACGCATTAACACGTGCTATTCCTTGGATAAACGACCATTCACATGGAAATATGTCCCATCACGCCAAACCAAAGGAACCGGAAATTTTCTCACAACCCCTTTCACAGAAAGCTTCTTCTGCAAAAAGTGCAAATGAATCGTTAGAGATTCCCCGTTACGTGCTTTCACAACACTATCCACATAATCTGATTGAGGAACAGGAAGCTCACCGACATTGGTGAATGCTGGCCGAGAAGAACCTTCCAACGACTGTTCATAGGAATACATGAAAAAATAACCTATGTCAAACGTAATGCTATCCAAGGCGGGTTGCAAGTCCCTCTTTAAAATGAACTCAATGGAATCCATGCCAGCCTCCGTCGCAACGATTAAGCCGCAATCGCGGTAATGTCTAAATTCATCCATAATCACATCAAGGATAGAATGCGTAGCATCGGAAAGATGGTAGAAATAACCGTGTGCCTCAGAAGTCCACGTTTGATGCCAATAAAAAAACACACTAGAATCCAACAAACTTTGGCACACTACATTTTCTCTATTGAAACATCCAAGGCTATCATCAGCATTTTCCAAACGTAGATAGGCTCGGCAATCCTCTGTACGGCTATATTCTTCAAAATTCCAGAGTTCACGAGGAAAATTAGCAGCTACCCCACGATCAATCTTGACCTGAGCAAATAGGCTTGTGGCAGCGACCAAAAATATAAGCCAGCTTTTATTCATAAATCATTCCTTATAAGCAAGAAACCCACTATTCAACGGATTAAAAGGAACATTTATCATACGAGAATACTGATGAACGGCTAAACCATTCCCCAAAAATTGGCCATACAAGGATTTGTATTGCGTCTGTCCAAGAATCAGCTTCGCATTTGGAGCAATAATCGTGCCGCCCCATGAACCTTCAACAAAGAAACTAATATAAATATATACCATTAACATACAAAGTTACAAACGTTTTTTTTGTTTTACAGAAACTCACAATCTACACTTGTCATACACCAAACACCCGACCCTAAAAGCCCTACTATTTTATTTAGAGAAATAATTGTAACAAATAGTGTACCCAGCAAAGTTGTTTTATCTTTTCTAAAAAAATCCGCCAATAGCAGATGGTTTTCTTCATACAAAGGGACCCGCCGGCGGTTCTTCATATACGGGCCATGCCCTAGGATACTAGCCATGCGTCACGTCGCGTTGCACGGAACCGGCATCTGCATGTAATCCTTCCCGGCTGCCCGCAAGCGGGCTAGAGCTTACCCATCATGGTCTACTGTTCCCCGTACTTGTCCTCCTTCAGCTGGTTTTGGATGTACGCGGCGATCTTCGCCGTGTTTTTTCCAGTCGCATCGACATAATAGCCTCGGCACCAGAACTCGCGGTTGCGGTACTTGAGTTGCAGGGCGGGAAACCTCTCGTAGAGCATCAGGCTGCTCTTGCCCTTGAGATACCCCACGATGCTCGATACGCAGTATTTCGGCGGAATCTCCAGCAGCATGTGGACGTGGTCGGGGCAGACTTCCGCCTCCACGATGTTCACCTGTTTCCACTCGCAAAGCTTGCGGAGGATTTTCCCGATTTCGGCCTTCTTCTCCCCGAAAAAGACCTTCCTACGGAATTTGGGAGCGAATACTATATGATATTTGCAGTTCCACGTTGTATGAGCCAGCGTGTTATGGTTTTTGCTATTTTGCATTTGAACCTCTTGGTTGCTTTGTTTTGCAGGATGCCAGCCCGCATTTCAAATGCAACCAAGCGCTTTTTTCATCAGGGACGCAACGCCAGTAGGCTCTTTGGAACCACCTGCCTAGCAGGTGGTTTTCTGTTTATACAATAAGGGCCTCGCGATTAGCGAGCCCTTTATAAAAGCCTTTAAAGACCACCCTATTAACGCATCTGCTTATTTGGGAATGCCCAAGTAAATCGCCTCAAGGGCGGCGGCGAGGTACGCAAGTGGAGCGTTCCAGTTGATGGCCACCTCGTTCGTCGCGTAGCTGCAGCGGTTGTCGATGTAGGCAAGCGCCGGCTTGTCGGCGGCAGCATAGTTCGGGCATTTCCAATTTTCCTTGCCGTCCAGGTTGATATCCTGCTTGCCCAGGTGCGGGCCGCCCACGAGCATTCCCGGCACCGGATCGTCCACCATGTCGGATTCGCTCGGACGGTGGTGCGGGTTGTGCGGGCTACGGTAACCGAAACCCGTCACGTAGGTAATGTCCTGCGGATTCTTGCCGAGCAAGTAGTCCAGGCACTGCTGCGCGCCATCTAGGTAGCTCTTGTCCTTGGTAAGCAAGTAAGCATGCACCAGCACAATACCGTTGTTCGCCATCGCACTATTGCTGCCCCAGTTCCAGCTCCACGGGAATGCAGGCAAGCGGTAAGCACTCGTATCGCCGACAGCGCGGAGGTTGTTCGCCTCGTTCAGCACAACCTTCTTTGCGGCAGCAACCAACTCGGCATCAAAATTCGCGGAATCCAGCGCAACACGGAAAGCCGCAAGCATGTTCACATTGCCCCACCAGGCTCCATCGGGCGTGAACGCGTTCGCCTTCAGGTCTTCCTGGTAAGCGGCAGTCGCCTTGTCGGCCTTCGCACCCGCGGCCACCTTCGCGCGGAAGAGCTCAGCAGCAGCCCAGCGGAATTCGTCCTTGCCGTTCTCGTCGCCGGGCATATAGCTTCCCGTCTGCACGTCGTCGGGTTGCTTGTAGAAAGCTTCCGGATTCTTCTTGGCCCAGGCATACGCGCTCTCGGCAGCCTTGAGCATCTTGTCGGCATAAGCCTTGTCGATATTCCTGTAAACCACGCTCGCCTGCGCCATCACTGCCGCAAAGTCCAGCGAAGCCGTCACGTTCTTGATAATCGCGTAACGCGGCGCAATATCGTTTTCGGGCAGCACGCTACCACCGAACTTGAGCGTAGATACCTTGTGGTAAACGCCGCCGTCCTTGTCCTGCATGGTCAGCATCCAGTCCAGATTGTAGCGCACCTCTTCGAGGAGCTCCGGGTATTTCGGGAATTCGCGCGGAATATTCCACTTAAGGGAATCCACATATTTCGGGAAATGTTCGTAAATTTCGAGCAAAGTAAACACAGTGATGCCAGAGTTCACGATGTACTTGCCGTAATCGCCCGCATCGTACCAGCCGCGCTGCGACTTGATGGTCTTGCCGGCACCCTTGCCGCCCGTCGCCTTGTCGGAACCGTAGACAATCACGTGATCGTCCTTGTGGCCCGCGGCGCGCGCCCACTTGCCCGCATACTGCGGTTCCAGCGCCATGCTCGAACGCTGGTAGTAGAACCACTTGAGGCTTGCCTTTACCAGGTCGCCGTACACGTTCTTCCCGACAACAATCGGGGTGCCCACGTATTCGCCGCCACGGAACAGGCGGTAGGTTCCCGGCGCCTTCACGGCAGAAATATCGAAGGTCTGCACTTCCTCGCCGCTGTAGTCCCAGTCGTACACCAGGGGAGCCTTGAGTTTCAGGACCGTCTTTCCCTTCAGGTCACGGACCTCGAGCCCGTTCGCATCGTTACCGGGGAAAACGACCGTCTTCTCGGCATCGGGATAATAACCCAGCTGGTTCACGAGCGGGCCAGCGAAAGCCGAAGAGGCAGACAAGGAGGCCGCAACAAAGGCGGCTGTACAAAAGCAAACATTCCAAGACTTATTCATGCCTAGAATATACTTTAAATCGCCCCATTTCGGACGTAAAGTGCTTCATATTCCGTTTTCAGCGGGAAACAAAAGCACTTCATATGGCTTTTTTATGCTTGGAAACGGGGGTATTCCCAATCAGTACGTCGGCCATTCGTAATCCATCACACAGCGGACATAGGCACCCGAATGCTTGTCCCCCGGTTCGTTGCATAGCGAACAATAAGAGCTTTCCATCTGGAGCCTGATTTCGTAGATTCGGGACCCGCTAGCGGAAGACTGGTCATTCGTCCACATGCACGCCTCGCGCCCCATTTCCTTGAAAACTACGGAGTCGGCATAGACATAGTTTCCTTCATCGTCATACGAATATTCCCGATCCGCATAGCCAGCTCTAATCAGCGAGAAGCCACTTTCGTTTTTCATGGTGCTCATGTACGCCGAGAAAAAGGTCGTATCTTCTGAGTATAGCTTGTAGAAATCTTCCGGTGTCGGCATATGCCATCCTTCAGGGCAGATTCCGCGATAGAGCCCCCCGGTACCCAAGGCAACGGAATCAAGGTAGACCGCCGGAAGGTCCATGGCGGCACTCCACGAATACAGGCGTCCGAAAATCGCGCAGTTCTTTTCGTCGTTATCGTAGCACCAGCTTTGCCCCTTCAGGTTTTCCGACGCCACGCTATCGGAATAATTCAAGTTCTCGGCCATCCAGGTCAAGCCGTTAAGTTCCACCGTCTTGTACGATTGACCATCTCGGGAATCCACCAATGTCCCATATTCAACATCCGAGTTGAATATCTGGGACTCGTCGAAGTCATCTCTCGTCACCATGCGCCAAGTTGAATCCTTGCAGATAAAAGTCGTCCTGCGATAATCATACTCGTAATCCTTCATTTTACCATCATTCAATGCGGTGCAAGCTTCGTTGCCATCCTTCAGCCCAAACAGGATGGTCAGGTACTTCTCAAAATGCGAAACTGAGCCGTCGGTGGAATTGGCCTTCATTATATCATGAATAGAATCCAGATCGCATCCGTAACGCGATTCGACAAAGCTATAGCTCCCGAAAAGCAATCCATCCGCATAATTGACAAGGGCGGGAAAAACTCCCGATCTTTCAAATTTACCCGTCTCCACGTCGATATCCAAGGGAATCCATTCAGTCGACATGCTCCGATCTAAATAGAACAATTCGATAACAACCGACACGGCCGCTAACATCGCATCGCCTTCGCCCGTACCATACAGGGAATAGTGTTCGAAATCCGTAAGGTCCTTCGGCATGTGGAACAACTCCAATATGGCGGTATTGGCCCGAAGCCTTGCATCTTCAAACGAGATGCCCTGCTCGATATAGTGCCAAATCAGTTCTGACGCCATAGATGTCAGGTAGTTCATGTTTACTACCGAATCCGCATTATCCAAATCCACGACAACACTCAAATCCATATTGTTGACAAGCGAATGTCTCGGACTGACATATCTATCCGACCCAACACGAAGTTCCGCAATCTGTCCCCTTACCGTTCCCTTTATGGAATAGCTCTCGGATGAATCCGGCATCGGCTCGGTGCCTACCCAGTCATCCGTTGGATATCGGACACCCATATTTATCTCAGCATCCTCGGTTTTTATGAAAAAACCGTGCTGAGCCACGCCGGAAAAACTTCCCGACCACCACATCTTTTTTCGCGATGAAGCTTTTTCATCGTTGTCAAAGATACACCCCACAAGGAGTGCAAGACACATCATGCAGAAAATCTTTTTCATATCTCTTCTTCGGTTTTATTTATGCTAGCCATCAATCCTTCGGTTCGTAATCCTTGACACAGCGCAAATAGCCCGCATTGTGCTTATTTTCCGAAATACCTTCAAGATCCTTTCCATCGAGGTATATCGCTTGCGCATAGTCAACGCGTCGTTCTTCGCTTGTCCACAGGAACGTCGTCTCCCCCATCTCCGCATACTCGATCGTCTCGGAGCTGTTATACGTTCCACCCTTGTATTTATAGCCATAGCCAGCCGGTATTACCGACAGACCACTCGAGTTCGTTTCCACCGTCATAAAGCCCGATGCATAGGACTTTGCCGAAGGCAGCTTGTTGAATTCATCTTTCGGCACATGCCAGCCTTCCGGACAAATACCCTGCCACACGCTTTGCACATCCGCAAACGAATCCAGGTAAGAATCCAGGTAAACCGGGTCAAAATCCATCACCGCCGACCACGAATACAGGCGCCCGAACAATTCACAGTTCGATTCGTCATCCTCATAGCACCAGTTCTGGCCCTTCAAGTTCTCGGTGGCGGCACTGTCTGCATATTTCAGATTCTCCGCCATCATGACATGTCCATCGATTTCCACGGTCTTGTACGTCCTGCCATCGCGGGAATCCACCAAGGTCCCATACTCGATATTCGGATTGAAGATGTCCTTGACGCCGTAATCATCCTTTGTCGCCCTACGCCATACCGAATCCGAACAAACCATTATAATACTATTGTGTCCTCTTCCAAAGAGATTCTTCCATCCCTGGTTCGCGGCATCGCACGGGGGAACGTCGACATACATAGGCGACAAATACTTCTCGAACGCAGCCACCTTCCCTGTGGGCGATACAGCTTCTAACGCCTTGCGAATGGAATCTAAGGCCTCGTTAGAGATGATTTCGTCCACGATCGATGACAAAACCTGGGTTGCGTTCGAATCGGCAAATGTCTCCGTCAAGGTGTCTATTGTCAAATTTTTCCAACCCCATTCATGGGAGTGTTTCAAATAATATTGCTCTATGACGTAGGAAATGGCGACAAGCATCGCATCGCCCGCACCCGTACCGTACAGGGAATAGTGCTCAAAATCCGTCAGGTCTGTCGACATGTGGAAATTTTTCAATACGACGGCATTGGCCTTGAGCCTCGCGTCCTCGTACGAAGATCCATTCCTGATATAGTGCAACATCAATTCATGCGCCAGTGTCGTCAGGTAATTCAGGTTTACCGTATCCATCTGGTCCAAATCCACGACAACGTTCAAATTCATGTCTTTGGTTTTCCGTTGCTTGATGGTATCGACATATTCCTGTGAATACGTACTTATCATCACAAAATTGTCCCTCAAGGTGGCCTTTATGGTATAGTCGCCCATAACGCCCTCGACCGAGGACGTTTGACACCTGTCCTCGACAGTGTAATCAGGTTGTAACAGGCTCTCTATGTATATTATGTTGTTCTCGGCCTCCATGAAGAACCCGCGCTGGGCAACGCCCGAAACCTCCACGGACCACCACATCTTTTTTCGCGATGAAGCTTTTTCATCGTTGTCAAAGATACACCCCACAAGGAGTGCAAGACACATCATGCACAGAATTTTTTTCATAGCTTTTCTTCGGCTTTATTTATTCTTGATCTTTCTTCTTGTCGCCCACGGAGACGCAAGCATCACCCTTCGAGATGGAGAAGCCCTTCTTGAGCGCAATAATCGTCAAGGCGATAATGAGGACGATCAGGACCGCGCAGCCGCTCGGGGACGTAATCGCCGCAACCGGAGATTCCCTGTCCTTGCATGCAAGGAGTGTGTCATTCATGGCTTTATTGGTCGAATCCAGGAACTTGACCTTCGCCACCAGGTTCGCGTTTTCGGCCGTCAGGACCTCGACATCCTTTGCAAGGACGAGCGAATCCTTCTGGAGTTGGACGATAACGTTCTGGACGCTATCCGCATGATGTTTAGCCTTCTTGAACATTTCCATGTTCTTGAAGTCGCCCTTCTTGAACGCTGTGGGTGCAGTCGTTACGGTTGTATCATTGTTTACCTGTTCTGCCATGATGTTACCTTTGCCTTTCTTGGGGTTCTTGTTAATAATGATTCTTTCGGAGTGCTATTTCTTCAAACCGAGCAGTTGGAGTATCAGTGAAATAATCACTTCGAACAATGACGACGATTTTTTCACGGCCGGTTTTGTCGCACTAGTCTGGGCAGGCTTCTGCGATGCAGGTTGTGCCTTCGGAGCCGCCGACGGTGCGGATTGCGGCGCGGGAGCGGGCTGCGGGGCCGGCGCGGGCTCGGCCGGTTTCACTGGTTCCGGAGTGGGAGCAGGTTCCGGCGTAGGTTCAGCGACAGGCGCAGCCTCGGGTTTCGCCTCTTCCACGGCAGGCTCAACGCTTGCAGGCGGTTCGGCCGGCTGCGGTTCCGTCGCCGTGGCATCCGGCTTGCTTTCGGGCACGGCGGGAAGTTCGTCGGAGCACCTGGAAATGACGGCCTTCAGCGACGGCGTAAACGGCCAGTCAAACTTGTCTTTCCTGACGTTCGTGTGGTAGAACACACCCTTGAACGCCAGCGCTTCTGCATCGGTTGCAAATGGATTATCGTCCGACTTGAAGTTCATCGGAATGTTGTGCTTGCGGCCCAAGTACTTGACGAGAGTGGCCACAGCATCGATCTGGACATCCGTCATCGAGGCGTAGTAGTCGTAACCCCTGTAGCTGTGCTTGGAATAGAATTCCGTCTCGGACACCTTGCAGTATTCGTTCTTGTAAGCGTCAATCAGGTTCTCGCCAGAAATCTTGAGCGGGCCATAATTCGAAATCTCGATGCCGATGGACTGCTTCGACATGGCGCCGTTGCCACCGACAGCACCGCTCCCGAGATGGTAGCTCCATTCGGTGTCCGGGAACATTTCGTAAATCCTTCCCGAGCGGTCGACTACGTAAGAAACAGACACATGATTGTCCGCCTTAGAGAGTGAACTCGTATCGGACTTGATATAGCCGACGGTAAAGTGCAGGCAAATGCTCTTCTTTACTGTCCTGACATTGTAATAGTAGCTGTTGAAATCTGGACGGATAGAATAAATCTTCACACCATTCCCGATATCGGTCGTCGCAGTCAGTTTATACTTGACTCCAGACGAATTTGTCAGGTTCGAAAAAAATTCATCTTCGCGTTGCTTGATAGTTTCTGGTCTCACAAAAATCTTCTCCTTGTATAAACTACAATATAAATAATTTTTTATGCTATTCGCATTCGTTCCGTTATAAACAATAGCTTAGATGTATTTTTCGCCCGAACAATAGAGGCACCCTTAATACTTCGCCTTGCGCGCGGCGCAGTTATTTAATGTTTTTCCCGCAGCATCGCGGTTATGGAACTTTGGGGCGGAAACGCCACCAGGGGTGCGCTTTTTTATGGCAGCGGGCAATTCCTCAGGGTTAATAGTGACATCGCCCGCAATATAAACACGTTGTATGTAGTTACATATATCCTGAACCCATATATCGGCATATAGAGCTGAATAATTCTTTATGAGAACAACATCACCTTCTTTTACATCTTCTTCTGAAGAGATAAAAATCCAGTTGGAATCTAAAGCCTTTACCATTGGGTTTTCTGTTTCGTAATAGGCCCTGAAGTTACTTAAGGTGATTTTTTTGACCATACTTTCTTTATTTTTGCCATAAAGAAAAAAATAACGATCAAAACAAGCCGCATTCCCGTCATCATCTTCGAATTCAGCACATGCGGAATCTGTTACGGAAGCGATTGTTCCTGAAATATCGACAGTTTGCAATATGCTGGGCTCATCAGCGCTTCTGACGGAATCCACCGCACTTTTTGATAATTGCATCCCGGTCGGGTCATTTATTGTAGTATGCACAACCGCAGGAAGGCCGTTGAAACAATCCCGTACAAAATCCTGGTCGGATTGTGCAAAAAGAGTCGCTGCGGAAAATAGGATGAGAATTACATTGCGCATAAAGTGAATATAAATTATTAGTGCACGAACGGAGAGCCCTGCAAGGGTATTTCCTTCCATCTACATACAAAAACCCCGGCTCCGGAGAGTCGGGTTTTCTTAAATCCTTCGGCTAGTACACTTCGGCAAGCTCAGTGCACTTTTCCGGGAACATTACTTCTTGCTGCGGTGGCTATTCTTGATCCACTCGGTCTTGTGGACTTCGGGGATGTCGTCGAGCAGTCGGAGCGTATGCGGTTCGTCCGTATTGTCGAGCACCTCGGCAGGGGTACCCTGGTTCACGATCTTGCCGTCGTGCATGATGAAGATACGGTCAGAAACGTAGTTGGCAAGGCCGATGTCGTGAGTCACGAACACCACGGTCATCTTGAGCTCGTCTTTCAACTTGCGCAGATAATCGAGGATGTTGGCGCGCACGCAGGCGTCCACCATGGAGGTGGCTTCGTCGGCAATCAGCACCTTCGGGCGGAGCGCGAAGATACGGGCCAGCAACATACGCTGCATCTGGCCACCGGAAAGTTCGAACGGGTACTTGCCTTCGATATCGGCAGGCGTCACGTTCACGGCCAAGAGGCCTTCGTCCACGCGGCGGCGGACTTCTTCCTTGCTCGGCTTGTTCTTCAGGATGTTCAGGGAATCTTCCAGCTGGCTACGGATGGTAAAGAACTGGTTGAAGCATCCGAACGGGTCCTGGAACACGGACTGCACTTCGTTCCAGTGGGCCTTGAGGTTCGTAATCTTGTGGTCACGGTAGAGGAACTGGCCGCGAGTCGGCTGGTAAAGGCCCAGCATGATCTTCGCGAGCACGGACTTGCCGCAGCCCGAGCCACCCACGATGGAGATGAATTCTTCGTCGTAGATATCAAAGGACACGTCGCGGACGGCCGTCTTCAAAGTCTTGCCGGCACCGAAATCCTTGCTGATGCGCTTGGCAGAAAATACAACTGGCTTATTACTGAGCATAATCGCACCTCACGTCACGATCGCCGACAATGCGGAGATTCTGGGTATTCTTCTTACAGTCGGGGCATGCCTTCTTGCAACGCGGGGCGAAGCGGCAACCCACAATCTTGTTCTTGAGGCTCGGAGGAGCACCTTCGATGGCCACCGGATGGCGGGTACGCTGGCTCGCTTCCGTGCTGAGCATGGCGCCCATGAGGGCCTGCGTGTACGGATGGCGCGGATCCTTCACGACCTGTTCTGCAGTACCCTTCTCGACGATTTCACCCGCGTACATGATGGCGATGTTGTCGGCCACGTGGTACAGGAGCGGAAGTTCGTGGGTAATGAAGATCATCGTGGAGAAGATGCCCTTGTCCAAGAGGTCGAAAATCAACTTGATGACTTCCTTCTGGGTGGACACGTCCAAAGCAGACGTCGGTTCGTCGGCAATCACCATCTGCGGGTTGAGCAAGGTGGAAATGCCGATCACGGAACGCTGGCGTTCACCGGCGGTGAGCTGGATTGGATAGGAATCGAGCACGCGCTTCGTGTCCATGCCGAACAAGTCGAAACGTTCGCAAAGGCGGTCGTAGATTTCCTTGTGGTCGAGCTTCTTGCCCGGCTGCTGGTGGGCGGCGATCACGTCGGCAGCGATGTCCTTGATCTTGCGCACCGGATTCAGGGCGTTGAAGGCGCCCTGCGGAATCATGGAGACCTTCTGGGCGAGCACGTTGGCGCGGACATCCTCGATGGAGCGGTTCATGAGCGATTCCATCTTGTTGCCGTTCTTGACGCGCACATCGCCGTTCTCGGGATAGAGAGGCGGGATGCACATGCCCATGAGGCCGGAAACGAGAGTGGACTTGCCGCAGCCGGATTCACCGGCGATACCGAGGATTTCGCCCTGCTTCATGGTGAAGGACACGTCGGTCACGGCGTGCGTCTTGTCGCCGAAGCGTCCAAGGTAATAGAGGCTGAGGTTTTCTACTTCAAAAACATTTTCAGACATTTCGTTACCTCTTACTTGCGCAGGCGCGGGTTAAAGACGCCTTCCATGGAAGTATTGATCAGGTAAAGGGCGAACACCGTAAGGGTGATGATGATGGTCGCCGGGAGGAAGGCAATCCAAATGCCGTCCGAAAGGGCGCCCTGGTCCTTGGCCTGGTTCAGGATGATGCCGAGGGACGTGGAATCCAGAGGTCCGAGGCCGATCATGGAGATGGAGGCTTCGGAAAGGATACCGGAAGACACCTGCATGATGAACACCATGAACACGTACGAGAGCAAATACGGAAGCACGTGCTTGATCACGATAGTGAGCGTGGAAGCACCGTTGATGCGGGCGAGCGCGATGTGATCGCGGCTACGCAGGGACGATGCCTGGGCACGCACTGCACGGGCAGACCAGCTCCACGCCGTAAGGCCGATGATAAGGCCGATGAGCGTGAGAGAACGGCCGTCCTTCACAGCGGAGCTGATGAGCACGAGAATCACGAACTGCGGAATCACGATGAAGATGTTGGTGAGCATGTTCAGCACTTCGTCGATCCAGCCGCCGCGGAAACCGCCGAACAGGCCGATGAGCACGCCGATGGTCGTCGCGATGACGCCAGCAACGAGGCCCACATAGAGCGAAGAACGCAGCCCTGCAATCAGGAGAGACACGTAGTCACGGCCGAGGTGGTCGGTGCCGAGCAGGTGGTCTGCACTGGAACCGGCGTACGGGCCAGCCACGATGTCACGGGCGTTGATATCCACATGGTAGAACAACGGTCCGAAAATTGCGATCAACAGCGTGAGAATGAAAATCGAGATACCCACGACGAACATCGGGGACTTGAGAAGGTTTCTTAAAAGCTTAACCATGATTACTTACCTCCCATCTGGAGACCGGCCTTGACACGCGGGTCAAAGACAGCGATCAAAACGTCAACTGCGAAGTTCGCGACGAGCACGCAGGTCGAAATCATCAAGGTACAACCCTGAATGGTCGCGTAGTCGTTCTGCTGGATTGCGGTAAGCATTGCCATACCGAGACCCGGGTAGGAGAAGATCATTTCGGTAATGAGAGCGCCACCCACCATGGTACCCAGCGACTGGGCAAGGCCCGTGAGCTGCGGGAGCATGGCGTTGCGGAACACGTAGCTGATAATCTTGCCTTCACGCAGACCGAGCCACTTGGCGTACTTCATGTAGTCGGTACCGAGTTCGTAGATCGACATGGAGCGCATACCCGTCGCCTGACCGGAAAGCAGGATCGGGAACACGGAGAAGAACGGGAGCACATAGTAGAACCCGACGCTCTTGATGCAGTTCCAGTTGAACGAGAGTTCCGGAATGTCGGGGCTGTAGGCGCCCATCGCGGGGAACCAGCCCAACGTGATGGAGAACAGAGCCACCAAAAGCATACCGAACACGAAGAACGGGATACCGTTCAAGAACATGGCGAGCGGGAAGAACACCTTGTCGAAAATGCCGCGCTTGTAGGCAGCGAAGGCGCCGAGGAGGTTACCGATAATCCAGCCAAGGAGAATCGTCGGGGCCTGAATGGCGAGCGTCCAAGGCACGGATTCCTTAATGATGTCGGCGACCGGCTTCGGATACTGGCTGTAAGACAGACCGAGGTCACCCTTGAACACGTTGCCGATGTAGACAAAGAACTGGGAAATGCCGGAAGCGAGCTTCGGGTCGTCCTTCACGACGACCTGGTCGATCATGACGGTGTCCTGGCGTTCAACCTGGACCTGTTCCATGACGGCGATCTTTTCAATCTTCTCGACCTTCTTCTTGGTCTTCGGGTCCTTGACCATGACCGGGTTGCCCTTCTTGTCGAGGACGGGCTTTTCTTCGAACACCGGATTGCCTTCGGCGTCGACAGCCTGGCGTTCTTCCATGACCGGGTTACCATCGGCGTCGGTCACCTTGACGGTCTTGAGGACCGGGGCGCCGTTCTCGTCGAGCTTCGGCACCTTGACAGTCTTCATCTGGCCCTTTTCGTCGACTTCGGGTTCATAGACAACGTTGCCCTGGTCATCGAGTTCGGCCATACCGAAGGCCTTGAGCAGGCCTTCCTTCTTGAGCTTGGCTTCTTCCGGAGAAAGACCCTGCGCGGCCTTACCCATGATAATGTCCACCGGGTTGTTTTCACCCATACGCGGCAGAGTAAAGTTAATCGCGACAGCGACAACAAACGTCAGGAGATACCAGAACGCCTTCTGCAGGACATAGCGTAGCATAGGATATTGTTTAAGCATTTCTCGTCCTTCTATTTAGCAAGCTTTAAGTTCCACAGGACCTTCGTACCCGAGGCAATCCACGGCAGCTGCGGCGGAGCGTACGGATTTTCTTCAGTGGGCCAGTTGGTCCACACGCGGTCGCTGAATTCATAGTACTGTTCCGGGAGGTAGGTCAGCGGAATGGACGGCTGGTCCTCCATGAAGATCTTGTTCAGTTCGCGGTAGGCGGAAGCCTTGGCTTCTTCGTCCGTCATGAGCGGGATGAGGCCCAGGAGGCTATCCACTTCGGGACGGAATTCCGGAGTGCCCGGCTGGTTGTAGCGGCCGATGTTGGTACCGGCCCAGGCGCCGAGCGGCTGCCAGTCGCGGCTGGCCATGACTTCGTTGAAGCGGCTCCACGGGAGAGACGGGGAAACGTCGGCAGTCGGCTTGTGCATGATGAGGTCGAAGTTGCCCGTGCCCATCGCAGGCCAGTACTGGCCGCCGTCCACGAAACCTTCGCGGACGTCGATGCCTGCCTTACGCATGCCTTCGACAGCGATGGTCACGATGGATTCCCAGTCGGTCCAACCGGCCGGAGACGTGATGAACAGGGTCGGGATCTTTTCGCCCTTGGCGTTGTAGGTACCGATAAGTTCGCCACCGTCGGTGAACTTGGACGAGTAACCGGCTTCGGCGAGCATCGACTTGACCTGGTTGATGCGCTGGGCCTCGTCGGTGATACCGAGGTTCACGCCCAGCTTCTGGTCTTCGGCGTTGATGTACTTGCCTTCGAGGTTCGTCGGCATGATGAGGCCCGGCTGCAGCGGCGTCGTGTAGTTGGACACGGCGAACATGCGGATAGCCGTATAGTCGATGGCCGTCGCGAGGGCGCGGCGGAAGCGCTTGTCGTTAAGCGGTTCCTTCATCGTGTTGATCATCATCATCGGCATGGCGCCCGGGACGAAGTACGGGGGCTCGTTGAACCAGGTGTGGACACCGGCGCCCTTCTTGTGCCAAATGCGCGGAACAAAGCTCATGGAAGCGTCCAGGGCACCTTCGCGAAGCGCGATCGTGCTGTGGTCGTTGCTCTTGTAGATCGGGTGAACGATGTACTTGGGAGCCGGGAGCTGGCCGTTGTGGAGGGCGGCGTTGCCCCAGTAGTCGTCGCGGCGTTCAAGAATAATCTTGTTTGCAGAATAGTCCTTGATGTTGTACGGGCCCGAAACCACCGGGTTCTTGTCCATCATCATCTTCTTGACTTCGTCGAGGCCCTTTTCGGCAATAAGCGGTTCGAAAACGTGGGCCGGAGCGATACGGATAGCCTGGAGCAAGTCGCGCACAGAAAGCGGGTTGTTCCTCTGGGCCTTGTTCACGATGAAGGCGAGGCGTTCGCCAATCATCTTGCGCTCGGCAGACGAGTCCTCGGCTGCCGGTTCGGCATAAAGTGTGTCCACATGGATTGCGGAAATCTGTTCGGCGGTGTTGATGGAACCCTTCGTAAACATGAACTTCACGTCGTTCGAGTTCACCTGCTTGCCGTCGCTCCAGGTCGCAGCCGGGTTCAAGTCAACCACGATGCTGTCGTTGTTGGACAGTTCCTCGACCAGGTGGCCCAGGAGGTCCTCAATCTGACCGTTCAGAGTGTTATAAGTAACAAGCGGTTCGTAAACCAGGTTGAAGCGTCCGCCGACAGGCCATGCGGCCATCCAGCTTTCTGCAAGCGGATTAAATGTCGCAGGGGCGCCCCATTGCTGGCCAGACAGGTACAGGGTTTCCTGACGAGGCAAAGCCCCTTCAGCCTGATCACTGCCACCGCACCCTGAAAAAACTGCTCCACTTGCCGAAAGCACTAAAGCCGTTCTGGCAATCGATTTCAATCCAATCATTGTGTCCTCTTTTATAAAGCATTGATATGCTTGTGATTAAAAAATTCTTTCGTAATATAGATTTAAAATTTTTCGTTGTTTTTAAAGACCGAAAAAAAACTGTTTACAGCGCTACGACAGAAAGCGCCTAAACCGCATAAAACGGGCAAATCGCCTGCAATGTATCTCAAAATTTACAAAGAAATGCGAGAAACGCCCTATTTTCCGCAACAGCGGAAACACATTCTCACGGGGAGACGCGAGACACGGTACCTTTCTATATTTTAGCGGCAGGCCACCATGAAATCCATACCGAAAGCCCTACTGCTGGTTCTATCACTCGCGGGAACATGCCTCGCCAGTGAACCCACGACGGGGAGCAGCCAGCAAACCGAGCAAGAACCCGAGATTTCGACCTTCCGCGACCGGTTCTCGCTCCGGTTCCTGACCAACTACAACTTCATATCTATCCAAAACTCCGCCTTCGGCGATGAACCGCTGGAATCGAACCGGCCACTAAGCCTGGGCATCGGATTCGGATACGACAGCCTTTTTACTTTGTTCGACAAGTCGTGGGACTTTTCGTTCGACATCCGGTACAACCTCCCCATCACGACAACCGACGGGCACACCAACGCTCGCGCGTTCGAGACGGGAATCAACTTTTTCCCGGACGACTGGTGGCTTTCGGGAAACTTTCGTTACTACAGCGGCTTCACGACAAGAATCCATGACGAACCCAGGGACAGGCTCAAGTTCGTGGACCTCTCCATCTACGACATGTACTTTTCGGCCCTGTGGATGGTGAGCGCCAACGGGAAATTCACCCCGCGCAGCGCCTACTTTCTGGAACGGCGGCAAAAGCGTTCCGCAGGGAGCATCATCGTGGGCGGCAGACTGCAACGGAACATCGCCAAGGACAACGACGGGATACTCCTTTACGAGAACAACCGCCGCGACATCACCACGACCTGGGGCGACGTGGGATACACCTACAGCTTTATTTTCAGGAGGGGCTATTTCGTGAACCTGTGGGGAGTCCTCGGGCTCGCCTACGGCCGCGTCGTCACCGACGACGACAACGACAACGACGACAACGTTTTGCTTCCCGAATTCGACATACGCAGCGCATTCGGGTATCTTGGAGACAAATGGTCGTGGAACACCGTCCTCAAGTCGGGATACTCCATCGTGCTGTACGGGGAATACAACGAAAGGAAATACGTGGGAGCAATCGAAATGCTCGCCGTGAGAAGGTTCTAGGAATTACAAAGAAAGTAATTCTAAAAATTTTACATACAAAAGAAACCGTACCTCTTCTTGTCATCCCCGCGCAGGCGGGGATCTCCATACAAAAGAAACCGTCCCGAGTGGGGACGGTTTCTCTTAGTAATTCTAATGGTTTAGCCCTTCGACAGGCTCAGGGACCTAGATTACTTCTTGCAGGACTGGCGTCACTTCGTGACGCAGTCCAAGCGGCTCGGTCATGCCGGCAAGCAAGCTTGCCGTCGCGACGTTCGCCTTACTTGGCCTTCTTGCAACCACACTTCTTACAAGCGGGCTTCTTAGCGGCCTTGGCACCCTTGCGCGGGTCACCGGCGTAGACAGCGGCCTTGCCGAGTTCTTCTTCGATGCGGAGGAGGCGGTTGTACTTGCACACGCGGTCCGTACGAGAGAGGGAACCCGTCTTGATCTGGCCAGCGGCAGTACCGACGGCGAGGTCAGCGATGAAGGTGTCTTCGGTTTCGCCAGAGCGGTGCGAAACGATCGGAGCGTAGCCTTCGTTCTGAGCGCGCTTGATGGCGGCGAGAGTTTCGGACACGGAACCGACCTGGTTCACCTTGATGAGGATAGCGTTGGCGATGCCAGCCTTGATGCCTTCGTCGAAGATGGTCGGGTTGGTAACGAACAGGTCGTCACCGACGAGGTTGATCTTGCCACCGAGCTTGTCGGTCATGACCTTCCAGCCAGCCCAGTCAGCTTCGTCGAGACCGTCTTCAATGGAGAAGATGGAGTACTTGTCGATGAGCTTTTCGTAGAGCTTCACCATGTCGGCAGACTTGACAGTCTTCTTGGTGCTCTTCTTGAAGGTGTAGGTTTCCGGCTTGCCCTTCTTGGTGTTCTTGTCGCAGAATTCAGAAGAAGCAACGTCGAGAGCGATCTTGATGTCGGTACCGAACTTGTAACCGGCCTTTTCAGTAGCGGTCTTGAGGGCGGCGAGAGCCTTTTCGAGGGTCATCACGTCCTTGATTTCGTAACCGAACTTGTTCTTGGCGGGCTTGATTGCAACGCCCGGAGCAAAGCCACCTTCGTCACCGACGGTGGTGTCGAAGCCACCGTTCTTCAGCACGGACTTGAGGGCGTGGAAGATTTCGGTGACCATCTGGAGGCCCTTGGAGAACGTCTTGGCGCCAACCGGGGCGATCATGAATTCCTGGAAGTCGATCGGAGCGGAGGAGTGAGCACCGCCGTTGATCACGTTGCACATCGGGCACGGGAGCGTGAGCTTCTTGGTGCCATGGAGCTTGGCGATGTACTGGTAGAGCGGAAGGCCAGCGTCCTTAGCGGCAGCAACGCAAACAGCCATGGAAACGCCGAGGATGGCGTTTGCACCGAGGGTGTTCTTGAGCATGCGGTTGCCGTCGAGAGCGATCATGGCGTCGTCGACTTCGGTCTGCTTGGACGGATCCATGCCGACGATTTTCTTGGCAATCTTGGTGTTCACGTTCTTGACAGCAGTCTGCGTGCCCTTGCCGCAGTAAGTCTTCTTGTCGCCGTCGCGGAGTTCGCAAGCTTCGCGTTCACCGGTGGAAGCGCCGCTCGGAACAGCAGCGTGACCAACGATACCGTTGTCAAGAGTTACATCGACCTCGAGAGACGGATTGCCACGGGAATCCAGAATCTGACGAGCCCAAACTTTAGCGATTTTAGCCATTTTGTTAACCTTCTGTTAGGGTGAAAAATATTTGTTGCGCGAAAATATAGCAATAGAGAATAGGGGCTGGGGGATAGAGGCTGGAGATATTCCTAAAAAAGACAGCTCTTTTTTTTAGGCAAGGGGGGGGCTCAGGCGCCAGCCCGTAAAACCATGCAAGGCGAGCGCCGCAGCCATGCGAGCATGGCTATGGCCGAGCCGCAGGGGTTTCTGTAACGCCCGGCTTATTTCTCCACGACGTGGCCGGAGAGTTCCCGGAAGTCGTCCTTCCCGTACAACGTGATTCCCGGTGATACCAGGTGGTACACCGACTGCACGGCGAGCGCTTCCAAGTTGAACTCGAAGGAATCCAGGCGGATGCGGTAGCTGTCCGTAGAATTGTCGAACGAGACCATGTAAGGCGGGCGCGGAATCTTGCCCTGGTTCGCAAGCGACATCAGCTCGACTCCGACCCTGTCGTTCGACACCACCCACGCATCCACAGGCGGGATTCTCTTCACGAGCGACATTAAAATCTGCCTATAGCGAGCGTGCGCATGCGGTTCCAGCGAAAAGTCATAAGGGCTCGCATGCGATGCATCGGTCGCCTCGAACACCTCGAGCCCCACCTTCTTGAGCCCTTTCAAGCGGTCCCTCGACCACATGCTCATGTGATACGGAGACACAAAGGCAATCCTCGTCAAACCTTTTTTCTTCAAAAAACGCCCGACAGTGCGCCCCGGGAATTCACCAAAAGCGAGATTAAAAAACGCAAATCGCTTCTCTTTTTTCAGCGCACGCGGGATATCGTACAGCGGGTGTTCCCACCACACCGCCACCGGAAAGCGCGTACACGCCAGCTCCGCAAAAAGGCGATTCACGTTGAACACCAGCATCGTCGAGACGACCGCGCCAAAACACCCGCGGCAATCTTCCATATCCACACGGTTGCCACCCGCATCCAAGAACACGCCGCTATCTTCGAAATAGCCGAGCAGCTTGACCTTAAGATTGTTGCGGTGCGCCTCCGCATACACCTTCTGCATGAACGTGAGCTCGCGTTCGCCGAGGCAGCTGAAGTCGCCGCCCGGGTTGCAGCGCATGATGAGCAGGATCTCCTTTAGTCTCGCCTCCGACACACGCCGCGCATTCGCGAACCAGTAGCGCCCACGCCCCTTGCGTTCGAGGATGCCCTTGCCCCGCAGCGCCTCGAGCGTGCGCCGCAACGTGCCCGCCGAAGTCTCGAAAGCCGCGCACAAGTCCTTTATGGAAGGCAGCGGACTGCCCGCCGAAATCTTGCCGGACTTCCAGCCCTCCAGCAGCAGACGTTCCAGGCGTGCGCCCTCGCGCTCGTGAACCGTAACCGCGATTTCGGGCTTGCGGCCCCAAAAGTAGCCGTTGCCGTGCTCCGCATAAACCCGCCCCTGGGCAACCAGGCTCTTGTACGCCCGGAAAACCGTGAACGTAGACGCCCCCGAAGACGATGCCACCTCGCGCACCGAAGGGAGCCGGTCCCCATCCTTGAACCCCGACGATTCAATCCACTTGCAAAAATCCTCGACAGTCATGGTGAGCCTCAAAAAGAACAGTAGATACAGTTTGGAAGGAAATATAAGATTTACAGAACGGGAATCTTTTTTGAGCTGCCGAGATTTCCTCGGTAACTCAACTGTTTCCAAAATGGAAATTCATGCGGTTCATGCCCGAGCCAAGCTGTTCAACAAGTTCCATATCCTTGTATATCCGCATGATTTCACGATTTCGAGGACGTGAAGTACCACTAGTCAATTCGTCCTTCGTCATTCCATCAATCAAGCCGCCATAAGATGTAATTTCCAGTCGATCGCTAAAATGGTATGATTGAAGAACGCATAGTCATCAGTGACGCGAACGTCATATTTGACCACTCACCTCTGCCATATTGCATGTCTTAATAAATGTCATATTATTTGTCAGGATAAAAAATAGCGGCTACGCAGACTTTCCACACGGTGTGTGGAAAATGTCGGACGCAAAAATTTGGCTACTTGACCGACGATGTCGGGATAATGTCGGATTAATGTCGGAATAAAAGTGTATATTAAAATCTAGACGCCAAGGAAATCCGCGATGACTCAAAAACTCTGGAACACCTGCAAGAAGTGCGGCTGCGACAAGCCTGAAGACACCGAGAAGCTTTGCGAGCAGTGCAAGGCTAAGCGGCGGCAATTCTGGAGCGACCTCAAAAAAGTCGGCGGCGTCGCTGCAGGAGCACTGTTAGTGGTGTTTGCTGGCGGGAAGATGAGGAAGAAATAATAATTATACCATAAACGAATCCACTTTACATCTTATTTTCTCCAATTCCATTCTAATATGCTTTTGTATAAATCACCTCGCTTTTGGATTTGCTCTTTCTTAAAATCCGCATAAGGTTCAAATTTTAATCCGCTTCGTTCGATAAAGCCGATAAAACCAGGATTATTTTCATATTTATTAAAATGCAAGCTTTGCGCCAGAACATTTTGTTCAATGTAGTGAACTAATTTATCCGAATACTTATCATCACCATATGAAGCATTAAAGCTCTTTGGCAAAACAAGTAAATCACCTATTGAATTTCTCGCAGCAGAAAATTCCGCCGATGAACCACATTCGTCCGCATGTAATTCAATGTGATTGCACCAAATATGTTCTATTTCAGTTGGATCATCCTTATGATTCATCATATAATCTGGCTTACCTGATTCTGCAGAAACAATTTCAGTAATCAAAGAAAGAAGTACTTTCAATTTCCTATTATTCTGTTGATTTAAAGTAGGATAATTATCTAATTCTATTTTTTCAATAGGGTCTGAATCCAAATATGGCTTTAATTCTTCAACTGTTTTTCCTCGAATAGTTTTGCATAAATCATAAATTTTAGCTTCCATAGAACTCTGAGAAATCATTGTATGATTCCATACACGCCACGATAGTACTTTTGTCAAATACTTAGAAACAATTTTTATTTTTGTTTCAACAACCTTGTCATCATCTTGATAATTAATTGAAGCGAGTATCAAGGCGGGTTGCAAAGTAAAACTATAATCACTATTAACAATTAAGTAAAGGAACTCATCTGTTTTTCTTTGCTGTATTAAAGAATAAATTTTCTCATATTTTGTTGCAAAATAATCTAGCTGAACAATAAAATCAAAAAAATCATCTGATGTTTTTAAATTAAGAGCCACACTATTATCTCGAACCCAACGATGAAACTCCTTACCTATTCTAACAAAATCAGAAGTTGACCCCTTGCTTTGGGACATATCTTGTGCGTAATGACTACGTAGATATGTTTTAAAGAAATCAAATTCAGCTTTAGAATTTGAGCTTAAAGTTATTGACGCAAGGCGATTGACAAGATTATCATATTTTTTAAGCGCAGCATCTCTGTTTTTATCTTTAGAATTATCATCATCAATATTCGCTAACAAATAGCTTCTAAGCATCTCTATTTGCGTCAATGAAAGACCTCGGTCATTCATTGTTTCAAAAATCACATAAGCAAAATCATCGCTATTTGTCCAGACTTTTGAAAAAGAAACTTTATCCATCAACCAATATGCAAAATGAACAACATTCTCATTAGTGATTTTTTCATTCCAACAATCTCCTATATCATTATATCGTTCAACAAGATTTTTAACAGATGATGGTTCTTTTTCGTTTGGAATGTATAAGCCGTCATTTTTTAACGCCTGCATACATGTGCGTCGTTCTTCGATATCTAAATTAAAAAGGTCTTCTCCGTAGTGGTCAGAAGAAATTAATGTGCTGATTTTTGCAGGAAATTTTTCAACAGTTCCGTAATTTCTTAGCAAATAAATTAAAAGCAATGTTAACGAAGTTATTCTTTGTTGCCCATCAATAATAGAATTTCTATCATCTCCTTTTACCGACAAAACAATTTCACCCATATAATAGGGATCATATTTAGCAACCTCCTTAAAGTCATGTTCCGGACGCCAATTTTTCAAGAATTCTGTTGATAAATCATTTACCAAATCCTCAATATTCTTTCTTTGCCATACATATTCACGTTGATAGAAATCAACATCAAACTTTTCAGAAAAAAGTGTTTTGAGAGGAACGACTTGACTTTCAACAGTTTTTAATTGCATTTCCATATTTCACCCTTTTAAATTAAACATCTCTTACAAATTCTTCTTAAAATTTTCGGCCTGCTCAAAAATTTCCCCATAGACTTCGTCGCGTTCGACGGGCGGGTAGCCAAATTCATCAAGAAGGATTATCAGGTCCACTTTCAGTGCAGATTTAATGTCATCGCGCTTGTCCCAGTCGGGGTATGCAGCTTGTTCGTCAACGAGAATCTTGACGCGTTTCGAGAGCGCAATCAGCTTGTCTTCGGGATAGGTAAAGTGGTACTTGATGCAAAGCGATTTTAGAATGTCATAGAATGCGGTTTCTTCGAAGCTGAGGCCTTTTTCTTCGCCTTCGGTGAAGGCCTTGCGGACTTGGACAATCATGTCGGTCAAGGTTTCGGCCATTTCTTCGTAGACTTCGCTTTTCAAGATGTCCTGTTCGGTGCGGTCGTTGTACTGCTCCACGAGTTGTTGCATTTTCTGCGTGAAGTTGACGCCCTTGACTTTGTTCACCTTGCGGATTTGTCCGATGGCTTTTTGCAGGAGCATTTGCAACAGTTTGATTTTCGTGTTTGGTAGTTTGATGCGGTTGATGTGCTGCAGGTATTCGTCGTCAAAGATGTTCTGTTTTGCCTGGTCGGCTTCGGCATCGCTCAACTGCAGAACGTCTTCCACGCCTTCGCTCTGGAGAGCCGATGCAATCATCTCGCGGACGCGGGCGTTCATCTGCGCGGTATCGGGCGCATTGCCTTTTGTGAGTTTATGCAAAATGGAGCGAATTGCGAAGTAGAAATGTGCGCGGTCGCGCTCGGCCTGCGTGATTCCCTCGTTGCCGACGCAAATGTCGTAAGCAGCTTTCAGGCGTTTCGCGAGGCCCATAAAGCGGGCTTCCTTTTCCTTCGTGGTTTGCACGAATTCCTGTGCCTGCTTGAGGCATTCCAACTTTTTCAGTTCTGCGCCATCGCCGGTACTCTTGAAATACGCCGACGCATCGAACTTATACATCAACTTGTCAAGCAAATCCAGATGGTTGCGGAATTCCGTAATCGCTGCGGTAATGTCTTCTACATTCTGCTCGGAACCGGCTCCGTACTGCTTAAGTGCCAGGTTCATCTTGCGCTTGATGCCAATGTAATCGACTACAATTCCCTTGTCCTTGCCTGCAAACGTCCTGTTCACGCGAGAAATCGTCTGAATCAGGGAATGTTGCTGAATCGGCTTGTCGATGTAAATGGCATCGAGGCACGGAACGTCAAAACCCGTGAGCCACATATCCACGACAATCGCAATCTTGAAGTTGGAACGTTCCTGTTTGAAAAGGCGGTCCAGTTCCTTGCGGGCATCCTTGTCGCCGAGCAAGTCGTAAAGATCCTTCTCGTCGTCCTTGCTGCGGGTCATGACCATCTTGATTTTTTCAACCGGTTTCAGTTCCCGCTTTTCTTTGTCGGTAAGCTCGGTCGCTTCGCCCGCAAATTCTGCATCGTCGCAAATTTTCGCCACGCCCCATTCCGGGCGCAGTTCCAAGATGTTCTTGTATAGCGCATACGCAATCTGGCGACTGTAGCAAACGAACATCGCCTTGCCGCGAACCGTCGATTTTTCCTGAACGCGGGCTTCGTAATGCGCCACGAAATCTCTCGCCACGGCCTTCAACCGGTCAGGGTCACCGAGAATCACGCCCATTTGCGCTACATCTTGCTTGCTTTGGTCAATCTGGTATTCGTTGGCACCCGCTTCCGCAGCTTCTTCGTAATACTTTTCAATTTCTTCGAGAACGGAATTGTTCAACACCACCTTGGCGGCGCGGCCCTCGTAAACGATGGGCACCGTAATGCCGTCCTTCACCGATTCGGTCATGGTGTAAATATCGACCTCGGGGCCGAACACATCGAGCGTCGCATCAATCGGCGTTCCCGTAAAGCCCACGTAAGTCGCATTGGGCAGGGAATTGTGCAAGTAACGCGCAAAGCCGAAACTCGTCTTAACACCCTTATCGGTCACGGTAATTTTCTGGTCCAGGTTCGTCTGCGTGCGGTGCGCTTCGTCCGAAATGCAGACAACATTATCTCGGTCGGTCAGCAGTTCGATATCTTCGCTGAACTTCTGGATGGTCGTGAGGAACACACCACCGCTCTTGCGGCCCTGCAACTTTTCGCGCAGGTCGGCACGGCTCTCCACGCTTTCAACACGCTCGTCGCCGATATACTTCTTGGATGCCGTAAACAATCCCGAAAGTTGGTCGTCCAAATCGGTGCGGTCGGTAATCAGCACAATCGTCGGCGTCTTGAATTCCAGCGACTTCATGAGCAACCGCGTCAAGAAAAGCATCGTAAAGCTCTTGCCACAACCCGTCGCACCAAAATACGTGCCGCCCCTGCCGTCGCCATGCGGCTTGCGAGCCTTGCAAATGTTTTCGTACAAAGAACGCGCCGCATAATATTGCGGATAACGGCACAGAACCTTCTGCTCCTTTTTGCTGCTGTCCGGGAAATACTGGAAGTTCTTGAAAATGTCCAACAGGCGTTTGCGATTGAACATTCCCTGAATCATGGAATACAGGCTCTCGATGCCCTCGGCCTCAATTCGCTTGTCGCCAAATTCCACGCGTCGCCACGCATAAAAGTAATCGTACTTGGCAAAGAAACTGCCCGCCCGGTTGTTCACGCCGTCGCTAATCACGCAGAAGGCGTTATAGACAAACAGCTGCGGAATGTCGCGGCGGTAACGCACCGTCAACTGTTCGTACGCATTGAAAACCGTCGCCTCTTCGCGCACGGCGCTCTTGAACTCGAACACCACAAGCGGGAGCCCGTTCACAAAAAGGATTGCATCGGGAATCCGCTTTTCGGAGCCGACAATTTCAAACTGGTTTACAATCTTGACGATATTGCAATCGGCGCAGTATTTCGCCGCCACATCGGCCGCCAGCGGCATCGGCTCTTCATCGACATCGACACCGAAACCCGATTTTCTCTGTTCACCCAGCGGCCTAAAATCTGCAAGCTCAATGAGAATGTCCTTGTCCTTCGGATTCTCTCGCTTGAGCATAAAGCCGTCCGAAAGCCAGGAGCAGAACTTCTTGTTGCTCTCGTAGAGCGCACTCGCCGAAAGCGAACGCAACTGCAGAACAACCGAACGGATTTCGTTCTCGGTAATGCCCTCGGAATCGTAACGGCGGTGCAAGTAGTCGCGCAGGTCCTGCTCAATCAAGACCTCGCCCTCGCCACGGGCAATCGCCTCGCCGGGCACATACTTACACCCCTCCTGAACCAGGAGGTCAATAAACGCTTTCTCTAAGTCGGCTTCCTTGAACGCCATGCAGTAAAAATAAATTCATTATTTTTCTGCGCAATAGGCAAAATGGCGATTTTTGGGCAAAAAGCCTATTTCGCCAAAATATAGGTCGAAAATTCGCCAAAGTCTTGGTCAAAAACTTGCCAAAGTCTTGGTTTTAATACACTAGTCAACCCCGTTATCGTATCGAGATTGTAAAAAAGAGACATTGTGCTTTACGGAATGGGAACCTTCTTTTTGAGCTACCGAGATTTCCTCGGCAGTTCGATCTTTTTCCAATTCGCCGTTTCCATACACATTTTTTAAATGCAGGCCAATACTATCTTGCGAACAGACTAATAGCTTGGGGAGTTTCAAATTTTCGGTTTAGGATCGCACTTGTACTTCACCTTTGATTCGCAAGCCTTGTTCAAGGCAAGTGTTCGATTCAAGTAACCGGCTAGTTCTAGTTCAATTGCATCTCGAACCACCCGGTCAAGGTATTCGTTCGTCGTCTTGTCTTCACCTTCGGCCAGTTTCCGAACAGTTTCCTGCAAATCGTACGGAACCTGGACTGTCATGTCCTTCATTGGAGTGATGTACAAATTCCCGCCGACAGCCTCTGCCATTTTCAGCAACTGCTTGTAGGAGGGATTCGTTTTCAGCGACGCGATGCGAGAAATCGCACTTTGCGTCGTTCCCATTTTATCGGCAATGTCCTTCTGCGTCAGCCCCAAAGAATCCTTCATGAAATCGAAATCAGTCAAGAACGAAGACAGAGCCTCGTACATTTTCACAAACGAAGCCAACTTTTCGTCTTCTTTTTCTAGCGAATCCATGTAATCTAAGACTTGATCTTTTTTCATGACATGACTCCCTGTTTGACAAGTTCCTTGTACTGTTTCATTTTTTGCATTGCCGTTTCAAGCTTCATCGGCTTTGTCTTATGCTTTAGTTCTGCACACAGCAAAATAAGAGTGTTCAATTTACGCAAAGACATACAAAAATATATTCGGAAAACGCCACCGCGCGCCTGCTTAGGAATTCGCATTTCGTAGAGATCCTCATATTCCTTCGGGAATTTATAAATCTGCTCAATTCGCAAAAATGGGGTTAAATCACTAACTTTTAGCAGGACTTCTAAAAATGTTTTAACACGCAAATACAGGTCACGGTGATGTTTCGACAAATCCTTTATTTCCTTCCCGACATCTCCGGTTTGATCCTTAAACTCCCCTCTCTGGGGATCATAAGATTGCGGATCTGGAAAGAAAATGAACTCCATGAAACAAATATAGCATATTTGCTATATTTGAGCAAGAGGTAACAGCCAAAAAAACACCCTTTCTGGCGTATTTGCCCTTTTTACGCAAAAATCGACACTTTTTAAGATTCAAACAGCCTTGACGGTTCGAGTTGCAGGTCGGATTCGCCGAGGAGTTTGTAGAGATTCTGGCAGAGGATGTAGAGAGCGGCGAGGGCCCACAGGACACTTTTCAAATTCGCCAGTTGGCTGTTCGGGATGCCGTCGGACGGTTCTTCCGCTCGCGCGTGCTTGACTAGATTGTAATTGCGCCACCACTCCGCAGCCACCTTGTCATCGAACGCCTGAAACGGCGCCGGCTTTATCACCTCGTACGGATACTTCGTAATCGCACGTTCGTTCTTTATCCGGGGAGTTTTCGTGACAATCGCACGAACCTTCGCAACAATGTTCTTCGGCTTGTGCCCCAGAACCAAGCAATACACCTTGGCAAAGGGCTCAACTCAAGGTGCTGGTCAAATTCGATTAATTAAGCAAAACACAGGCTTTTTATAGTACTATTTTCTGAGATACTTTAGAAATACAAGATGTATTCAGCAATCTGTTTTGATATATTTTAGGTATAAAAAAGGATTAATAATGAAAATCAAATGTCACAACATCGGAAAAATCAGCGATGCTGATATTGATATACAAAAGATTACCCTTATTGCAGGATTAAATAGTACCGGAAAAAGTACTATAGGGAAATCTCTCTTTTGTATTTTTAACGCATTATATAAATTCGATGAAAAAATTAATCGCTTAAAAAAGAATTCCATCATAAAAAAATTTTCTCGATCGTCCAAAATAATCTCAGCTAGGGAAGATTCTGTAGATGAAAACGTTTTGGAGTGTGCTAAAGCTTTAGTTGAAGGAAATGTTCAATCATTAAATGAAATACAAAGAATTGTTAACGAAAAAATTCCTCTGAGTGTTTTAGAAAATAAAAGTGACGACATAATTAATGAAATAGCCGACCTTTTGGTAACCCCAAATGAAGAAATCATCGAATGGTTCCTGTCTGATTTATTAGACAATGAATTTAACAAACAAATTCAGACACTAAGCAGAGTTTCTGCCCCAAGTTCAATAACATTAACCATTCAAAAACAAGACATTAGAGCTTTTATTGTCAACAACGAGGTTGATTCCATTCAAAATACGGAAATCCTGAATACACGCGCCATTTATCTAGATGACCCATTCGTTTTAGATTTTCTTGACTTTCCTTTCTGGGGAGTACAACATCAACGGGAACTCATCAGAAGATTAAAAGATCAACCATTAAGCAATTACGATGAAATCGCTCAAAAATTTATTGTAAATAAAAAAATAAATCGCATTCTTGAAAAAATTTCTTCTGCATGCGATGGAAACATTGTTCAAAAAGGACCAAAATTTTCCTTCCAAGATCGAACTACTGGAAAAAGTCTGAACATAAAAAACCTATCTACAGGATTGAAAACATTTGTCATCATCAAAAGACTGCTCGAAAACGGTTCACTTGAGCAGAATGGCACACTCATTCTAGATGAACCTGAAGTTCATCTTCATCCTGAATGGCAAAAAATATTTGCAGAAGTTATCGTCTTGATTCAAATTGAATTCGGAATGCACATTTTAATAAATTCACACAGTCCCTATTTTATAGAAGCAATAGATATTTATGAACAAAAATATGGCATAAGGGATAACTGTAATTTTTATTTGTCGAATAGTAATAATGGAACATTTGATGAGGTGTCAGACAATCTTGAATCAATATATTCGTTATTGTTCTCTCCTCTTCAAAATATGGAAAACGAAAGAGCCGCGTTAATTGATAACAATGAACATGTACGAGAGATAGATATTCATGGCTAATGTATGTGAAGTTCCCATTTTTCAGCGACATTGTTCAACATTGAAAGCAACATCCCATGATTCAGAACACAACGAGTTCCTATCAGAGAGCTTGTTTCCCGCCATAGATTTTGACAAAGTGAAAAGTGAATTTTTTGGAGATTCCGACGATGAAATTTTTCGATCCAATGACGCTCTGCTAATACCGTCGCATGACAATGAAAAATATGTGTTCATTGAATTCAAAAATGGCAAGGTGACATCTCATCTCAAGCGCGAACAAATTCGTTCAAAAATTACCGAGAGTTTGTTGCTGTTCAACGATATTCTGGATGTTAAAGTATCTTTTGACAAAAATGAAGTGATATATATATTGGTTTACAACAAAGAAAAAAATCAAGATTTTGAAAATCAGCGTAGTTCCTCGATAACAAGAATAAGTGATCACATAGGACATTTAGCGGGAACTCCATACCTATTAAATGAATTCTCACGATATTTAAAATTTTTCAAAAAAGTTCATACTATCAACAACGAAGAATTCAAATCATTGTTTTCAGACAAACTGGATTCCGGAACATACCCTTTCTAACGATTGATGAAACCAATAAACTTGCTAAAATTCGAGTCGACCAATCCTCGGCAAAACCTGCCAGAGTCTGTACGCTATAAGCGTACAGAAATCCTTTTTCAAAATGCATTCTTACGCAAATGGATAGAAACAAAAAAGGAACTTGGAGTTGGGGGAAGTCAATTCGAATTAACGAATTGCGGTATTGCCGATTACATATGGGTCAATTCAAAAAAACAAATTGACGCTTTTGAATTTAAGATGACTAGTTGGAAAACAGGATTAGAACAAGCTCTTAGATATAAAAATTACGCATCTCGGTCATACCTAGTTTTGCCTATTAGTATTGCAGAGAGAATTATCCTGCAGGAGCCATCTTTAAAAAGAATGAATGTAGGAATATATGGTTTTGATACACAAAAAAAGGAGATAAAACTTTTTTTATCTCCTAAACGTCAAAAACCTCTTAATGCGAATCTTTATGAAAAAGCTATTTGCGTTCTAAAAAGAAAACGGAATTTCAGACAAATCTGTGAAAGTCTTTAGTGCTTGCTTACATTGGTTTATTTCCGATTTCAATTTACCGCCTATAGGGAGAGAATGTAATACATTTGTTTTATCATTTACGAATGATTCCATTTCACGCAAGCGTTCTTTTATATATTCCAATCTATCCTCTGTATATTCATATTTCTTTATTGCAGCCTCCTCTAACCGTAAAGTTTCCCAATATTGAAGAATTTCATCGGATTCTGATGGCGGATTTTTACGATCTAAAAAAAGATTATCTATAGACAAACCATTAAGAATAAAATCTTTTCCCGTCTCAAGGACTGAGATTTCAACAGGGCGCCATATCTTACCTGCAAAATATTTACGAGATGCATTTCTTCCACCTTTTTTTCCTGAATCAATGAATTTATCTCTTAAGGATAAAAAACGAAGTGTATCAAACCAGCCAAAAGCACAGGAATTTGCCCCAACAGCCCACAAATATGGCGAAGATAAGAAAGAATATCCAAAAATTGTTTCATAGCCGTTTTGCGATAAAACATAAGCAAGATATAACTGATTCGCTAAAACATCCTTATCACACCAAGGACATCTTCCGTCAGTTTTGGAGGATTCTACAAGTATGTAAAATCCCTTAGCCATCAACTCATTCTGAGTTAAACCGTTAATAAATTTTAAAAGATTATCCGTCTTTCTAAAACAATTTCCTTCTATCACCAAGGAATGATAAACACTAGAAGATACATTTTTTGATCTTGCAATTTCATCTCCGATTTCTATAAAATTTCTAGCAATTACAGCGGACAGAGAGTTAAAGTCTTCTTGAATACAGACGTTTGGGAGAATGTATTTTGATAGTCCCAATTCATTTTTTTGGAATAAACCACTTTTGTTAATTTCATCTTCCACATATCTATCTCTTGAAAGATTAACCAAATTTTTAACTGAAAAAATATCGGCATAATCAATTGGCAAACTTCCCAATTTTGCATTCGGTTCATTAGCCAATATTGCTGCATAAAATTGGGGATCAAAAAGAATATTTTCAGTGTCAGTTACATTTTTTATATCGTTTATTTTTTCTTTCAACGAAGTTAGTTTTACATCCTTGGGGCTAAACACAACCCCATCTAAACAACCACAAGAAAACGCATTGCGAATTTTATCACCACATCTAAATCCATGCTGAGCAAAAACACCCATATTTACCTCACCCTTGTTAATAAGTTTTCAATTTTAGTCAAAGTCGGTCTAAGTGCCGGTTGTTTTTTCAAACAATATGACAATATTGTTGAGAATTCCGATGGAATATCAGAACGGTAAACCATAATATTTTTTACCGGGTTGGTTATAATTTGATTACTTACATTATTGCAAAAATCATCAACATAAGGGTGTTTGCCAGTTGCATACACAAACACTGTTACAGCAAGGCTATACAAATCGCTTCGAATATCCAAATTATCTTTATAGTCAGGATAAAATGTTTCGGGAGCCCTATACAGTCTTGTTCCTGGGGCAATGTCTCCTGTAGATGTTATTGAAGAATCGTCTTCCTGATACGCTATCCCTAAATCAAAAAAAACAAAACGTCTGCAGGGATCACTCAGTTCCATAATATTCTGTGGTTTAATGTCTCGATGAATAGTATTGTTTGCATTTAATCTTTTTAGAACTTTTACTCCCGTATCAAATAATTCTTTTATAGATTCCCAAGATGGAAAATCGCCTTCTTTTTGAGGAATGCTCAATGTATGACCATCTAGATACTCTTCCGAATAAAAATAATAAGGCATACCTGCAATAACCGCCTCAGTTTCGCCAACAGAACCTAATGCAACAAGATTTTCTCCACCAACTTCTCGCAAAATTTCGAATTCTCGTTTAGAACGTAATAGCATTTTTAATTGATAGTTTCTTTTTTCTTCTTCATCAGAAATAGAACTATCTAAAAGCTGCGTAATCTTCAACGCCTCAATTTTTCCATTTACCAATGCTTTATATACTTTTTTAAATCCTCCCTCACCAATTCTATCTTGCAATATAATATTTCTAGAGCGCAATTCCTTGATTACATCTTCATCCATATTCACATTTCCTTTTCAATGCATTTTGCTTTATACATTTTATCTTTTTGCTCTAAGTTCTATCATGGTCAAATACATTGAAACAAATTTTATTGATTCAAGATCATTCCATACAGAAACAATTGCTTGGCTTTCGCAATCATCGGCATCCATAAAATAACCTACATAATGATTATCATCAATCCACTTTAACCGAAAATTTGCAGCATGCTTTAATCGATGTTTAATATCAATAGTTCCCTTTTCATCAGAAACCGTTATTTCAATGTCGTCAATTTCATTTAATGATTTTATCCTGTTAACGATTCTTTGCTGATAACTCATGATCATGGCTCCTTTTTTACACTCCCATTTTGGAGAGGAGAAGGGTTTGCATTTGGGTTAGGGTTTGGTTTTCTTGCTTATGATAAGAAATACTTTCCAATAAACATCTACATTGACCATTAAATTCATTCATTATTTCTTTCGGTGGATAAGGCACTTTAATCCGTTCAATATCAGAATTACTTACATTCGCTTGAGCACTATCTCCACCAACAGAAAAAATTTCATCTTGGATAAAATCTTGTTGCAACAGGTAATACAGGAATGGTGCTTTTTCTTTGGGGTTGGCTCCTAAATCAAAAAGACCAACACGCTGATTCACAAGAACGACTTTAGAATATTGAGGAACCAATGCTATTTTGCCTAATGTAGCCCCCGTCATCGCAATTACTATTGAATATTCGTTAGCAATACTTTTCTTTGCAATATCCACGTGAGATTCGTCAACACAATCACATGCAGAATAATCAATGGTATTATCATCAATATTCCCTATTTTGATGACAGGAATGCCCGCAGTTTGCCACCAGTCGCTTTTAAATGCAAATCCGGATTTGACCGTTGAGTATTCCCCCAATGTTCCCATTCTCCAGCCGGCGGGCAGGTTGTTGGGGTCGATGTTGTCGATGAAGGTGTGGCGGTAGAGGGTTTGGGCGGTTTGTTCGAGGGTGGCGATGAGTTTCTTGTTGGTTTCGATGCGGTTTTGGAGGGTGTTGTATTCGGCGACGATTTCGCGCTGTTTTTCAATTGCGGGGACGGGGATTCGCATATCAAACAAAGCGTCCCTATCCATACCTCCACGGACATCGCCGTCTGTATAGAACCACGCATTGCGATCAAATTCTGAACGAGAGAACCACATCATCAGATATTCGGTCAACAATACATTCGTATCAACGACTTCAAAAACGACATAGGCTGGCGAGACAATTATCGGCTCGTCGTCCTTTTGCAAAGCGACTGGAATTTTTTCGTCGCGACCAACGTGCATCAAGTTGCAGGCAAATTGCCCTTTCGAAACAACCTTATAATTCGACAAATCCGTGCCGACAACATTTGCAACCGACGGCATAAATCGTTTTTCAATATTTATGCCCATCAACCGCGTCACCTTCAGGTCCCTGTTCCGCACATCTACGGGCCGTATGTAGTCTCCAAGCCGTTTCATCATTCCACTTTATCCGATACCTTAAATTTGAAAATAGTTCCTTTTTGTCGAAAATAACGCGTAAACCATAAAAAAGGCAAGAAAAACGGGAGTATTACTTCCGAAATTCAGCGAAAATCGGAAGTAGAAGTCTTGTTTTTTATCCGTTGTCCTTATTAATCAGGTTTACCACCACCTTAACCATCATGTCCTTTTCTTCAGGGCGACTTTCGGCTATCATTAATGTTATCGCAACGAGGGTGTTGTCCGCAATGCGTTTAGATCCGTCCTTGTTATAAAGGATTCCGTTATTTTCCATGAACCACAAAAACAGGGTTGCGGCAATACGCTTATTGCCATCGGTAAAAGAATGGTTCTTGATCACCAAGTAGAGTAGTGTTGCGGCTTTTTCTTCCACAGAAGGGTATAAATCGACTCCCCCAAAGGTCTGATAAATTTGCCCGATGCTACTTTTGAAGGACTGATCCTTTTCGTGACCAAACAAGGAACTGCCGCCAAATTTTCTCTTGAGGCTCTGGATAGCTTCCATCGCATTTTCATAGGTCGCCTTAAAGCGAGCACGTTTAGTCACCTTGCGGATTCCCAATTTCTGGTAATCATAATCGTCAAGGGTGTCAAGGGCATATGTATAGTCCGAGACAACTTGAACCAAGGATGTTGCTTCATCGGATGTCAATTTTTCCTGCGTTTTGGCAGTCCGACCGACTAATTTCACCAGTTTACACAATTCATCATACTTTAAAGCGGCAACCTTATTATTGATAGCGAACCCTTTGACTAAGTAATCCTTCAGGACCTTGTTTGCCCATTGGCGGAACAGTACGCCGTGTTTGCTTTTTACGCGGTAACCGACAGAGATAATGACATCGAGATTGTAATAATTGACTTCCTTGGTCTGCGTTTTGCCTTTAATTGCGCCATGTTGAGTGGTTGTCGCAAATTTTGCGACAACCACATTGCCAGCCAATTCTTCTTTTATCGCATTGTCAATATGCTTGCGAATAGTCTTGCTGTCCCTCTCAAAAAGCAGGGCCATTTGTTCCGCATTCAGCCAAACGGTCTCGTTTTCCATGCGGACATCAATCTGCGTCTTACCATCACTGGTCTGGTAGATGACTATTTGGTCGTTTTGGGAGATCTTATTCGCCATAAATTCTCTTTTTTTACAATTCAAATCCCAGGTTCTTGAAGACTTTGGCGAGTTCCTTTTCGCTTTCTTTTTCGGCCTTGAGGAGGGTGCGCATTTCCGCCTGGAGTTCACGCATCTTTTCGTCAAAGTTCACGGCCTCATCGCGGTTCTTGAATTCGATGTACTTGCTCGGCACGAGCGACCAGTTTTTCGCCTCAATTTCCTTGAGGGTGGCGGTGGCGCAGTATTCGGGTTCGTCCTTGATTTTCTGCGTTTGCCACTTGTGGTAGGTGCCGCTGATTTTCGCGATGTCCTCGGCGCTGAACTGGGTGTACTTCTTTTCGAAGGGTTCGCCCATCTGGCGCAGGTCCATAAAGAGCACTTCGCCTTTGCGGTTACGGTACTTGCGCATGGCATCGCCGACCTTGACTTCGCGGGCGGTCTTGTTGTTGTTCAGAATCCAGAGCGTCACGCTGATGTCGGTGGAGTAGAACATGTTGCGGGGCAGAATGAGGATTGCCTCGACCTTGTCGTTCTGCAAAAGTTCCTTGCGGATTTGCTGTTCGTCGCCTTCGCCGCTGAGCGCACCGTTGCTGAGCAAAAAGCCTGCCACGCCGTTTTCGGAGAGTTTCGAGAGGATGTTCAGAATCCAGCCGTAGTTCGCGTTGCTCGTGGGCGGCACGGTGTAGCCTTTCCAGCGTGGGTCGTCGATGAGTTCGTTTTCGGCACGCCACGATTTCTGGTTGAACGGCGGGTTCGCCATGATAAAGTCGGCCTTCAAATCCTTGTGCTGGTCTTCGGCAAAGGTGTCGGCAGGTTTGTCGCCTAGGTTGCCGGAGATGCCGCGGATGGCGAGGTTCATCTTCGCTAGTTTGTACGTGGTGCCGGTGTATTCCTGGCCATATACGGAGACTTCGCGCTTGTTGCCGTGATGGGCCTCGATAAACTTCATGCTCTGCACGAACATGCCGCCCGAACCGCAGCAGGGGTCGTAAATCTTGCCGCGGTAGGGTTCAATCATTTCGGCGATGAGCCCGACAATTGTCTTGGGCGTATAGAATTCGCCCTTGCCCTTGCCTTCGGCGATGGCGAACTTGCCGAGGAAATATTCGTAGACGCGGCCAACGACATCCTGTTCCTTGTCCTTGATGGTGTCGATGCCGTCGATGTCGCTGATGAGCGCCGCGAGTTTTGCGGTGTCGAGTTGCAGGCGCGAGAAATAGTTGTCGGGGAGCGCCCCGCGCAACGCCTTGTTCTTCTTTTCGATGTTCGCAAGCGCGGTATCGATCAGGAGCGCAATGTCGCTTTGGCGAGCATGCTCGATGATAAAGCTCCAGCGGGAAGTTTCTTCGAGGTAAAAGACGTTGTCCTTGTTGTAGAACTCGGGCATTTCCACGTATTTCTGGCGGCCGGCGGCGATGAGCTTTTCGCGCTGTTCCTCGAACTTGTCGCTTGCAAACTTGAGGAAGATAAGCGAAAGCACCACGTGCTTGTATTCGGCGGGTTCCACGCTGCCGCGCAACTTGTTCGCAGACTCCCAGAGGGAGGCCTCTACGGACTTTTCGGGGACGGATTTCTTCGCCTTTGCAACTTTTGCCATATAAACCTTTTACAAACAACTTCCTGCACTGGATCCCCGCCGGAGCCTGCCCTGAGCGTGCCGAATGGGCGGGGATGACATGACAAATGAAATATATAATAATGGAATGTCAATAGTGTGACAGGAAAGGGGGTTTTAGGGGCAACGTCCCTCTCCAATAAAATCACCCGTAATATTTCTCGTAGAAGACTTTGAATGCGGGGATTTCGTCGCTCACGGAATAGGCCGTTTTCATGTACCGGTTGAACAACTGGTCATCGCCCGGTCTGTAAGAAACGATAAGCATCGTTAAGAATATACATCAAAAAGGGGACATCTTATGTCATTTCTTTGGATTTTTACAAAATTTATCAAATTATTTCTTTGGATTTTTGCAAAAAAGTTATATATTTATCTTTGGAATTTTGCAAAAGGCGGCCAAAATGTACTTTAGCAGGCTGATTGACAGATATTTAAAGGAATGGGCCAATTCTCCCAGGCATAAACCGCTTTTATTGCGGGGGGCCCGCCAGGTGGGCAAGTCCAGCGCAGTCCGCCACTTAGGCGAAAATTTCGAACACATGGTCGAAATCAATTTTGAAAAGCATCCTGAATTCAAGGCAGTCTTTACGACCAATTTGGATGTATCCCGCATTGTTTCTGAACTTTCCGCTATTACGGGGACTCCGATTGTTGCAGGGAAAACTCTCCTATTCTTGGACGAAATTCAGGGATGTGTGGATGCTATTATGTCCCTGCGTTTTTTCAAGGAAGACATGCCCGATTTACACGTCGTGGCGGCGGGGTCGCTGTTGGAATTTGCGCTTAACGACATACCGACATTCGGCGTGGGGCGGATCCATTCCATGTTCATGCATCCGATGACTTTTGATGAGTTTCTCGAAGCAAATGGGCAAATAGCCCTGTTAAAACTCAGGAACCAATCGTCCCCACAAAAGCCCTTGCCGCAAACCGTTCACGATAAACTGGTGGAATACTTCAGAACATACATGTTAGTAGGCGGAATGCCCGAATCTGTGGTAAGATGGGTTCAAAGCCATGATTACCTGGAATGTCAGGCTATCCAAGACGACATTTTAGTCACGTACGAAGATGATTTTGCGAAATACAAAAAGAAGGTCGATCCGACCTTGTTAAGAAAAACATTTCAGAGTATCGCATCCCAGATTACGCATAAATTTACTTATTCAAAGGTCGGGGAATATAGGACTGAAAAAGTTCAGGAAGCCCTGCATTTGTTGACTCTTGCTGGACTCGCCATCCCTGTTACACGGTCGAGCGCCAACGGCCTTCCCTTGGGGAGTGAGGCTGACTCGGGAACACAAAAGGTACTTTTGTTGGATCCTGGCTTACAGCTTAGACTCCAAAATTTGAATTTGGGCGATATTTCCGAGATTATTTCGCAGATATTAACTGCGAGCGGAGCCGATTTGGTCAATAAGGGCACTTTAGCCGAAATGGTTGCAGGGCTGGAAATCCTCAGATATAAGACGCCAAACATTCGTCATGAAATTTTCTACTGGAGCCGAACTCAAAGAAATAGCCTAGCGGAGGTGGATTATCTAGATGCTCGCAATGCACGTGTGACTCCTATAGAAGTGAAGGCGGGAACACAAGGCGGAATGAAAAGCCTTTGGATTATGATGCGGGAAAAGAAGCTGACGAGCGCCTATCGCTGTTCCCTTGAAAACTTTGGCGAATTCGATTATGTCGATTCTCTTGACAATAACGCCATCCGCCATGTTGAAATATGTCCGCTATATGCGCTTTCGCAAATGTAATTACCCTAACTGTCCGGGGAGCACGAGCTTTTCCTTCGGTGGGAATTCCGCGTCGTACTTCTCGAACGCCTCGGGGTTGCGCATGGCGACAAAGTACGGTTCGGGGTCGCGGTAGCTGCCGGTGATTCCGTCGAGGAATCCTTCCTGCAGTTCTTTGCAGAGGAAGTAAGGCGCGTCGCTTTCGGGGTCGTCGGCATAGCGAATTCCCCTGGTGCTCGCGACCACAAAGCCGCTCTTGCCGTAGAACGCGATGTTCCCGCAGATCAGGAGGCAGCCCGCACCCATCTCGGCGGCAATTCGCATGGAATGGTCGAGCAGAGTTTTCCCGTATCCCTTGCGCTTGCAGTCGGGGCGGATGCTGATGGGCCCGAAGGTCATCATGCGGATTTTGCGCCCGTCGTCGGCGTCGATGTGCGACCACGCGTACATCACGTGCCCGATGATTTCGCCGTCCACTTCCAGCACGAGCGAGAGTTCCGGCACAAAGTCGGGCTCGCTCCTGTAGCAGTGCAGCACGTAATGCTCGGTGCATCCGGGACGGTAAACATTCCAGAAGGCTTCGCGGGTAAGGTTTTCGACGGTCTTAAAGTCGCGCGATTGTTCCGTGCGGATGGTGTAATTTTTCATTGTTTATCTCCAGGTTGAATTTTTATGACGGGCATAAAAATCGCCTTGGAAGACGGCCCAAGGAATGTCTCCCAAGGCCCTAGACAATGAACCAAGATTTGCTAAACAGCATCCAGTCTCCGTAAGTTGGTACTAGTGGGAATATAGAATTTAAATTTCCATTTTGACGAAAAAGTCTTCGTGAAGTCACAAATTGTGACTTCACACTAGGGATGCGAAATTGAGTCATATGAAATCTTGTGGTGCAAAAATTGCACCGCAAACACGGGATTAGAAAACAACAGCGCTTAAAAGTCGCAAAATGCGACCTTAGAACAGGAAAAAATCTCTAAAAACAGGTGAATTTGGCCCGAATGATAATTTGCGGTCAAAAAAATTGACCGCATTGCACAGCACAATTACTGTATGCTTTCGTTTTTATCGAGGTCGAAAATGGGGATGCGTAATTGAGCCGCAAGAAATCTTGAAGTGCAAAAATTGCACCTCAAGTTGCCCTATTTTTTTGTATATTGCTTCTAGCACCAGAAAAGGTGGTATTAAGGATCGTTTCCGCATAAAGGCGGGACGGTCCTTTTTTTTGCAAAGGGGGCAAAATGAAGAAAGATGTAACCGTCGCGCCTAAAAAGCCCGATTTTTCCCTGATAGACGAGAACTTGCTCAAGTCGCGTATATACACCATCCGCGGGGTAAAGGCCATGCTCGATGCTGATTTGGCCGAGATTTACGGGTATAGTACGAAGGCTTTTAACCAGCAGGTCAAGAAAAATATTGAAAAATTCGATGAAGATTTTCGATTTCGATTATCAAATAATGAAATCGAAGAACTTTCAAGGTGCAAATTTTGCACCTTGAACACGGAATCGGAAAACAACAGCGCTTCAAGGTCAAAAAAATTGACCTTGAACATGGCGATCGCAAGCGAAAGTCCTTCAAGGTTGAAATTTTCGTCCTTGAAAAATGGAGGACGCGGGTCGAATATAAAATACATGCCCTACGCCTTCACGGAGCAGGGCATCTACATGCTCATGACGGTCCTCAAGGGCGAACAGGCGACCGCCCAAAGCAAGGCCCTTATCCGCCTTTTCAAGCAGATGAAGGACTACATTGCTGCGGAGAATGCACCGGATGTTTCCGTGGGGATGGTCGCCTTGGCGACGCAGACGAGTCAAAACACGCGGGATATCGCCCACTGTTCGAGAAGCTGTTGCAAGACTCATCAAATTGCCGTTTTTAGCGTAATTTCGTCAAACACGTATAAAACATCGTCAAATTCGTGGCAATTTTATCGCTCATATTGAAAAAAGTATAATTTCTGATAGTTTTTATATTGAAAAATCTATAATTTTATGGTATAATTATGTTGAAAAATCTGTAACTTCTAAAAAAGACGAGGAAGTATGTTCAAACGCAAGGCATACGACAAATTGAAGGAGTGGAAACAGACTTACTCCGGGCGGTACGCCTGCCTTCTGGAAGGGGCTCGACGTGTAGGCAAATCCACCATCGCCGAGGAATTCGCCAAGAACGAATACGAATCCTACATCCGGATCGATTTCGCCAATGTCACGAACGAGATGCTGGATGTTTTTCGCGACATCTCCAAGCCGGACCTTTTCTTTTTGCGGCTTCAGGCAGAAACGGGCGTAACTCTTAAAAAACGCAAGTCCGCAATTATCTTTGATGAAATCCAACTCCAGCCCAAGGTGCGCCAAGCGATCAAATACCTTGTCCAAGACGGCCGCTACGACTATATCGAAACAGGTTCGCTCATATCCATCAAAAAGAATGTCCAGGGGATAGTCATCCCTTCCGAAGAGCACAAGATCAATGTCTATCCTATGGATTACGAAGAGTTCATGTGGGCCATCGGCAAGGATCCTTCCGTAATACGCGAAATCTATAAAGCTAAGACCGCCATCGGGAATGCAACCAACAGGAGCTTGATGCGTGATTTCAGGCTTTACATGGCTGTCGGCGGCATGCCGCAAGCGGTTGACGCATACATCCGCAAAGAAAACTTCGAGACCATCGACGGAATCAAGCGGAAAATCAACGACCTGTATTTTGACGACTTAAAAAAACTGGACCCGACGGGCCGCCTGTCCAACATCTACAAGGCAATCCCGAGCCAGCTCGCGCTGAAGAAAAAGAACTTTGTCATCACCGCGGCGACGGGCAAGCAGAAAACGCCAAAAGACGAGGAACGCTTTTTTGAACTGATGGACTCCAAGACGGTGCTTGCCTGCTACCACGTAGCCAACCCAGCCTCGGCTCTCGCACAGACAAAAGATTTGGACAAGTTCAAACTCTACACCGCCGACACGGGACTTTTTATCTCGCTGATGTTCGATAACTCGAAACAGACCAACGAGATTTACAAGAAACTCCTAAGCGACAAGCTGGATGCCGATTTAGGCTACCTGTACGAAAACATCGCGGCCCAGATTATAGCGGCAAGCGACAGGGAGCTGTATTACCACACCTGGCAAAAAGAAAACAGCACGCATTACTACGAGATTGACTTTCTGCTGTCGCACGGCAATAAGGTTGTCCCCGTCGAAATCAAGTCATCGGCAGCGCGAAACCACGAATCCATCGACCAGTTCGCAGAAAAGTTTTCCAAAAAGATTTACCGCAGAATCCTTTTCTCGCAAAAAGACGTGGACCATGTAGGGACGCTGCAACTCAAGCCCCTGTACATGTTGCCGTTTGCACTGGAAGAACTGTAGTTTATTCCAATTGCCCGGGAAGCACGAATTGCTAGGGAAAACACACCTTTTTCTCACGAAAAGACATCCCCCCTATTGACAGGCAGTGCACAAAAGCGTAGTTTTAGGCATGTTTTTTACAACCTTTTTTGCGAGTATCGAAGGAGTATCTCATGAATAAATTATTATGGTCATCGTCTCTTGCTTTGGCGACAGCTGCATTTCTTACGGCCTGCGGCGACGAAACAACCAACGTCACCGAAACCACTGGCCCGACTTCGGTCGCCAAGTTCAAGGACTTGGGCGAGTGCACTGCAGACAATTCCGGCGACATGGTCTACGTAAAGGACCAGGCATCCGTGTACTTCTGCGCCGACAGCGTGTGGAAAGAGATAAACACCTCGGCCGCAAACGGCTCCGACGGAAAAGACGGTTCCGACGGTAAGAACGGGTCGGATGGCAAGAACGGCAATGACGGTAAAGATGGAAATAATGGCAAAGACGGAATTGACGGTAAAGATGGAAATAATGGCAAAGACGGAATTGACGGTAAAGATGGGAAAGACGGCAAGGATGGAAAGGATGGGAAAGACGGCAAGTCCGCTTATGAACTGTCCGGCTCCAAGCTCTCGCTGGAAAAGTGGCTTGAATCGCTGAATGGCGATAACGGTGAAAGCTGCACCGCCGTTGAAAACGCAACAGAGAACGGCTACGATATCGTATGCGGGGACAAGGTCAAGGGTACTTTGAAGAATGGTACAAGCGGCACAAGCTGCGAGATTGTAAGCGACAAGGACGGCATTGTCACCTTGAAATGCGGTGACGTGGAGACCGAGCTCTACAAGGCCATATGCGGCGCAACACCGTATGACCCGGCAAAAAAATTCTGCTTTGATATGGAGCTGTACGACTTGTGCGACGGCGGAGTTTATACTCCCGGCAAAGACCTCTGCGAAAGCGGAAAGTTGCAGAAGCTCTGCTATTTTGATGGAGACTCTCCAATCCGCTATGACGTACAAACTCACTTCTGTTATGGCGAGAAGGTGTATGAATTTTGTGGCGGCGAGGATTACGACCCCACGAAGTATGATTGCGTTGATAATCAGAAGCAGGAAAAAAAGACCTGCAAAGGAATACAATACAACCCGGAAAACGAATTCTGCGCAATGAGGGGATCAGTCGAGTTTGGCACTTATAAAATGGTAACGATTGGCACTGGTGATAATGCGCAGACCTGGATGGCGCAAAACTTGGATTACGAGGTTACTGGCAGCAGTTGCTATAACGAAGACTGCTCCCAGTACGGCCGCTATTATAGCTGGAACGCTGCTATAAACAACAGCACGCCTGATGTTAACGGAAACATCCAGGGAGTTTGCCCCGACGGATGGCACTTGCCTGCAAAGGCCGAGTGGGAACAGCTAATTCAGAATGTGGACGAAAATAAGAAACATATAGCGGGTATAGTGCTCAAGGATTCTGTTGTTTGGATAGAAAACACCGACTACAAAGGAACCAATGCGACTGGTTTCACTGCGCTTCCTGCTGGCTACATGTTATCTGATACCGATCGTAGCGACGACAAACAACGTGCATTTTTTTGGAGCACCACTGAATCCGAGACAGAAGGAAAAGCGTACTATATGAACTTATCCTACAACAGCGCCGATGCGGTTGTGTCCGATATTAATCATAGCAAAACCAGCAGAATGTCAATTCGTTGCTTGAAGGACTAGCTGTAAGGCGATTGCTGCATTAAAATTCTCGCCCGAGGTCAACAAATGACTTCGGGTGTTTTTTTATCCCCGCCTAGCTTTTCAATCAAACACTAGATACACTTTGGTAAAATCATACAAAACAGCCGTTAACGAAGGGCTCTGGCCGACTTATTTTTTAGTGTACAAAGCGGACCCTTCCGCACTCCATCAAAATTGAGGACCTTATGTTCAAGAATCTCCTTTTCACGCTGGGAATCCTGCCTATGACTACTTTAGCTTTCCAGATTGGCGCCTGGGTCGGCGGGCCCGGGCAATACCCGCAGCCCACACAGCAGAACGTGCAGGCATTCCAGGATTTGCAGGGCACGCACCTCGACCTCATCAGCTATTTTGCGCTCTTCGACATCAACGACTGGGACGCGACCGCGCAGTATGCGAATGTTGCGAAGAACAACGGCTCCACGCTGGTCGTCACATGGATGGCGAACGGCTACAAGGCGCAGGAACTGGTGGACGGCAAGGCCGACACCTACATCCGTGACTATGCAAAAGGCGTGAAGGGCTTCGGCGACGAGATCTGGCTCAGGCCGCTCCACGAAGCGAACGGTGACTGGTACGACTGGGGGGTAGGGAAATCCGGTGCCGGTAACACCGACGCGAATGTCGCCGAGGCCTTCCGCCACATCGTGAAAATCTTCAAGGAGGAAGGCGTCACGAACGTCAAGTGGGTATGGACCACCAACGCATCGAACCAGGGCAGCGGAACCACGCTCACGGGCAACTACCCCGGCGACGAATACGTCGATTACATCTCCATCGACGGCTACAACTGGGGCACGTGCCAAAGCTGGTCTAGCTGGCAGTCGTTCTCGCAGGTGTTCAAGAAGGCCTACGACGCACTTGCCAACATAAACAAGCCCCTCTTTATCGCCGAAATCTCGAGTTCCGAGAAGGGCGGCAACAAGGCCGAATGGATTACCGACATGTTCGACCACTTCGCCACAGACTTCTCGCGCGTGTTCGCGGTGATGTGGTTCAGCCAGAGCAAGGAAGACAACGAGGCAGACTGGGCGCTCAACACGTCGCAGGCCGCCGTGGACGCCTGGAAGGCGGGCATCGCCAAGATGCAGAGCGCACAGCCCGCATCTTCCAGCGGCACGGGCGATGTCAATCCGGCTACATCGAGCTCATCGGGCGAAGGCCAGACAACCGGAATCGGGACAGTCCGCCAGCCAAGCCAAGGCTCGCTCGCCTATCGCGACGGCAAGCTCTACGTGCGCACCGCCAGGCCCATCAGCGCAAGCATCGTGCAGTTCGACTACCAGGGCCGCGTCCTGTGGCAGAGCGCCGTGCGGCAGTTCTTCCCCGGCGAACACTCGGTCGACACGCCGGAAGCAGGCACACGCAGCATTTATAAACTGAACGTGCTTCCGTAAAAAAATACCCTTCTTCACACCAACAGAGGCCGCAATCACCAAGGTTGCGGCCTTCTTCTATTTGAAAATTGAAAATGCCCGGCCAAAAAGCCGGGCAAATCGTTTCAAATGATTTCAGCGAGCCTTACTTCATCGGCACCATTCTGCCGTAGTAGGCGCCGCGGGCCCTGTTCGAGCTGTTGACCTTGCAGCCCTTCAGGTTGTAGTCGCGCTGCATCTTGTAGCCGTAATCGCGCATGTACATCTGGCGAATCGCATCCGTGGAATCGGTCGGAGTCGGCGTGGTGACGCCAGGATTCGTCGTGACAGCCGTAGAATCACCCGGTGTCGGCGTAGTGGTCGTGGAATCGCCGGGTGTCGGCGTAGTGGTCGTAGAGTCACCGGGCGTCGGCGTGGGAGCGGCAGCGGCCGTGAAGGTCACCTTGTAAAGCTGGCAATCTTCGAACCAGTCGATGATGTCGCCTTCCTTGTACTCGACGTCGCCAATTGTGGTGGCTTCCATCGTCTTTTCCTTCACGTCCTTCGGCTTCGGCTTCCAGATCTTGAAGGTACCGGAGAGGTGGAGCATGGCGAGGTAATGCACCAGGCCGTCGTAGTAGCGGTACTGACCGGTCATGAACGGTTCGTCCCAGGCCATCTGCAGGTTCTTCTTGATAATTTCATCGTAACCGCTCACGTCCTTGAGGGCCAGGGCGGCCACGGCATTTGCGCCCTTTTCACCCTGCGTGTATTCTTCAGAACCACCCGTGCCGTCCCAGTTGAAGCGGGCATGCTTGTAGCCATCCTTCTCGAAGAAGTCGATAATGCGCTTTGCCATCTCAACTTCGCGAACAGAGTCGGCTCCGAACAGGTAGAAGTCCATACCGAAGTTCATCGCGGAGCGCATGGCGTCGTACATGTACTTGGTCGAATTCGAGTTGTACGAATAAGACTGCGGCTGGCCATTGAAGGCGCTGTAGTCGGCGAACAAACCGGAGTTCTTGTTGGAAGACACATAAAGGTGATCGCGTGCGGCAGACACAGCCCTTTTCCACTTGTCGGTATCCTTTTCGGCCCAGCGGGAGAACAATTCCAAGTAAGCCGGCAAGTCATAGGACGGGTCAGAGAAATCGTTACCGCTACCCAGCGGCTGGAACACGATAATGTAGTTGCCCTGGTTGAAGAGCTTGTGGCTCGGGTTGTTCCACATCTTGTCCATGATATAATGGGCGTCCTTTCTGTACTGATCATCGTCCCAGCGGTTTGCCGCAAACAGGAGGGACATCATGAAGTACATTTCGCCGTCCGGCGCGCAGTTGTCATCGCCACCGGTGCCACTGTCGTTACGTTGCCACGCAAAGTAGCCGTCCCAGTCGCCGCCCTTGTGCCACATGTGGTTCTTGGCCCATTTCCAGAGCTTGTCGAATTCTTCCTTGTGTCCCGTCTGCACGGCAATCATCATGCCGTAGGACATGCCTTCGGAACGGACGTCGTTGTTGTTGATGTCCTTGATGTAGCCTTCGTTACCCTTGTCGTAAAAGACCTTGGAATTGTTATCACCCTTGAAGTAGTGATTCCAAAGATCGTCCATCTTTTTCTGGATTTCTTCATCGGTCTTGCCCAAGTATTTCTTGAAGGCGCTGGTGTAATCGCCCGTATAGTAGGCACCGCTGTAGTTCTTGTCTTTGTCGCAGTCCGGGCCATAGTAGGCGCCGTTCTCGTCGAAGAATTTGGTGGGTACGGACGCATTCGCCGCGGTGGATTCTTGAGCCATGGCCGAAGCCATGAATATGCCAAGGCACAATGCTGCCTTGATAGTGTTTTTTGAACTCCTCATGGTACTCCTTTTTTTACATACCAAACAAAAGATAATTGACAAAATGTCAAAAGAGGGTAAACAGGCCCTTTTTTGCGTTGTAGAGCTTTTAAACGCTTTTTTTGCGGGAAAACAGCGATTTTTGGGGAAATTCGGGCAATTTGGGGGATTTTGAGGAATCAGCCCCAGCTAAGCCATATTGTCATGAACTTGTCGTAGACTTCGTAAACGCCTTGATTATTCGTAACAACCTGCTTTTCAAGCAAAGTAGCCAAAGCTTTTTGGACACTGCTTGCCGAAAGGCTGTACTTTTTCAGGAACGCACGCCCCGTAATTTGCGAAACACGCCCTTCTTTGCCAATGGCAACAAGAAGCGTCTTTTGCGGCGGTGTCAGGAGAAAAAGCATGTTCTTGTATATCTCCGAGTTTTCCTCGACGATGTCTTCCACCACACTTTCCAGTTGAGTCAATTCAAACGAACAGCCCTTGTCTGTAATGGAATAGGCGTAGTTCATAACTTTCTGGATATACCACGTGACGCCATTAAAACGGCCATACGTCTCGTGTATTGCATCTTCGGCAATGTTGCGTCCGTTAGCTTCGAAATGGTGCTTTACGAAAGCGGAATATTTGTCTTCGGGAATCACATCCAAATTCATGATGGACACGCTCTGGTAAAAAGGGCGCGCAGCCGACATAAAGATTTCACCCATCATGCTCCGCTCCGAACCGGCAAATACAAAATTTGCATTATGGCAATTCTGGATATAGGTGCGCAGCGTTGCCTCGACATTCTTCTCGGGATAGCACGAAATAGACTGGAATTCATCTATGGCAATCAGGCATGGTTTACCGGCATTTTCGATGTACGAAAAAATTTCTTCCAAAGTAATCGCCGGGGCCTGGACATCTCCCAGTTCCACATTCCACGAGGGCAACCCCTGCACATCGAACGTAATCCCCGTCCGTAGCGACTTTACCGTATCGATAAATGATTCTATCGCCTTTTTCCCGCGAGGTTTCAAGGCATTTACGATCTGGCGTCCCATCTCGTAAACAAAATCACTAAGATTTTTTGTCGCGTAGATGTCAATTACAAACGTGTTGTACTTGCGGGCGATTTTTTGTTGCGCAAAACAATGCCGGACAAGCCCCGTCTTTCCCATACGGCGCGAAGAAATCAATGCCACATTGTTCCCGTTAGTCAACAAACGGGTGAGTTTCTTGGTTTCTTCTTCACGGTCGCAAAAGTAATCCGCACCGATATAACCAGAAGTCAAGAAAGGGTTTATTACGGCATAATCCATGGCAATACCTCGTTTATGCCGTAAATATATATAATTTTTATCCAAAAAGGATTATCCATTTTAGATTATCCTAAAAAGATAATGACAATTGCCGCGCATCTGCGATGCTCGCAATGACAAGGGAAGCACGACGACTATACAAGAAAAGGCTCGCTTTGTAAGCGAGCCCTTCTCTAGGATAATCCGTGCTAATGCAAGAATTAGAAACGGAAGTGGGCGAAAGCCTTGTTGGCTTCGGCCATCTTGTGCGTGTCGTTCTTCTTGCGGACAGCGTTGCCTTCACCGTTCTTGGCGGCAACGAGTTCGGCAGCAAGGCGGTCGGCCATGTTGGCTTCGTTGCGGTTACGGGCGGCATCGAGGAGCCAGCGGAGAGCGAGAGCCTTGGCGCGGTCCGGGGCAACTTCCATAGGAACCTGGTAGTTGGCACCACCGACGCGGCGGGACTTGACTTCGACGCGGGGCTTGATGTTTTCGAGGCAGATTTCGAACTTTTCGAGAGCAGTTTCCTTGCCTTCGACCTTCTTGTCGAGCAAGTCAAGAGCGGTGTAGACGATCTGTTCAGCGATGGTCTTCTTGCCCTGCTTGAGGACGACACCGACGAGTTCGGTGACGAGGGTGGAATGGAAACGCGGATCCGGGAGGATGGAGCGATGGAGAGCCTTTCTTCTTCTAGACATAGATTACTTCCTTTCCTTACTTCTTGGCCGGAGCGGCACCTTTCTTCTTGACACCGTACTTGGAACGGCCGTTCTGGCGGCCGTTGACAGCCTGGGTATCCAGGGTGCCACGGATGATGTGGTAACGAACACCCGGAACGTCCTTCACACGACCACCGCGAATGAGCACGATGGAGTGTTCCTGGAGGTTGTGGCCTTCGCCCGGGATGTAAGCGGTAACTTCCATCTTGTTGGAAAGGCGCACACGAGCAATCTTACGAAGAGCGGAGTTCGGCTTCTTCGGGGTGCTGGTGTAAACACGGGTGCAAACGCCACGCTTCTGCGGGCAGGACTTCAAGGCCACGGAAGCGGTCTTGTTGCTGATCTGTTCACGTCCGTTGCGGACGAGCTGTTGAATAGTTGGCACTGTTAATCTCCTAGATTTTGGAGTGCAAATATAGTTTTTTTTCCAAATTTTTCAAGTACATGACCTCTAGTTCTCCGAATCTTCCTCATCGGAAGAGCCGATTTCGTAATCCATCATCTGGATTCCGCTATCGGAACCTTCGGGGCCTTCAGCCTGTACCCGCATTAAACGGGCGCGTTCTTCCGCTTCCGCATCGGCATCCTTCACTTCGACATTTCTCAGATGGCGAGCGCCGGTACCGCACGGAATCAGACGACCCATAATCACGTTTTCCTTGAGGCCCAAGAGCGGGTCCACGCGGCCTTCGATGGAGGCGCGGGTCAGGATCTTGGTGGTCTCCTGGAACGAACAGGCAGAAATGAAGCTGTCCGTAGCGAGAGAAGCCTTTGTAATGCCAAGGAGCATCGGGGAATACGTTGCCGGGGTCTTGCCTTCGGCGATCAAGCGATCGTTTTCGGCACGGAGACGTACCTTGGAGATTTCTTCGTCCGGAAGCAGGTCGGAATCACCCGGATCTGCGACACGGACCTTACGCATCATCTGGCGGACGATACATTCGATGTGCTTATCTGCGATAGCCACACCCTGCAGGCGGTACACCGCCTGGATTTCGTTCACCAAGTGACGCTGCACGTCCTCGGGGCCAAGGACCTCGAGAATGTCATGAGGATCGACGGAGCCTTCGCTGATCTTCTGACCGGCGCGGACGCGGTCGCCCTCATTGACTGCGAGATGGACGCCATGCGGAACCAGCACTTTCGCGGCTTCTCCATCTTGCGGGGTAATAATGACTTCTTGATGGCCGCGAACTTCGGGCCCGTAAGAAACGAGACCGTCGATCGGGGCAATGAAAGCCTTGTTCTTCGGAGTACGAGCTTCGAAGAGTTCTGCAACTCGCGGAAGACCACCGGTAATATCGCGGGTCTTACCGGCAGCACGCGGCAACTTGGCGACAGTCTGACCGACGGAGACGGTCGCGCCGTCCATAATCGTGAGGATGGCGCCGTCCGGGAGCATGTAGACGCCCACCGGCTTGCCGTTCGAATCCATGACGTTGATCGAGGGACGGCGCTTGCCGCGCTTGTCGCTGATAACGGTCCAGGTTTCGACGTCGGTGACTTCGTCCTTCTCGATACGGACGGAGACGTCCTTCACGAGGTCGACGAACTTGACGCGGCCTGCCACGTTGCTGATGATCGGGCTGTTATACGGATCCCATTCGAACATGACCTGGTCCTTCTTGACCTGGTCGTTGTTCGCGACAAACAGGATAGAACCATACGGGATCTGGTAACGGCCCTTGTTGATTCCAGTGGAATCGAAAATGACGAGTTCGCCCATACGGGAGACGACGACCTTCTGTCCGTCGTGGTCAACCGTTTCGACCTGTTCGAGTTCAACGTGGCCATCGACAGAGGCCTTCTTGTTGTTCTCGACAGTCAGACGGGAAGAAGCACCACCGATGTGGAACGTACGGAGGGTCAACTGCGTACCCGGTTCACCGATGGACTGTGCGGCGAGCACGCCCACGGATTCGCCGAGGTCGACCGGACGACCGGACGCCAGCATACGGCCATAGCACTTGGCGCAGACACCGTTGCGGGATTCGCAGGTGAGCACGGAGCGCATCTTGATGTGTTCGAGACCCGTAGCGGAAATCTTCGGGAGGTCGCGTTCGGTAACGAGCGTACCGGCTTCGACGATCACTTCGCCTGTAACCGGGTGCTTGATGTCTTCGACCGGGGCGCGACCGAGCAAGCGTTCTTCCAGCGGGATGACGGTATCGTCACCGTCCTTGAACGCGGAAATTTCGATGCCTTCCTTGGTGCCGCAGTCGGGTTCGGTCACGACGAGGTCCTGGCCCACGTCCACGAGACGACGGGTAAGGTAACCAGCGTCAGCCGTCTTAAGAGCGGTATCGGCAAGACCCTTACGAGCACCGTGAGACGAGATGAAGTATTCCATCACGTTCAGGCCTTCACGGAAGCAGGACTTAATCGGGTTCTCGATAACTTCCTGACCGCCGAGCTGCTTGATAGGCTTCTGCATCAGACCACGCATACCGGACAGCTGCTTAATCTGTTCGCGGCTACCACGAGCGCCGGAGTCGGCCATCATGTAGACCGGGTTGAAACCGTCGCGGTCGTGAGAGAGCAAATCCCACTGCTTGGCAGCGACATCGGCCGTGGTCTTGGACCACACGTCGATGATCTGGTTATAACGTTCACCGTCGGTAATCACACCGTCTTCGTAGAGGCTGCGGATTTCGTTGACCTTCTCGGTGGCGGCGTCGAGCATGGCCTGCTTTTCCTGCGGGATCACCATTTCGGCGATAGCCACAGAAGAACCGGCGCGGGTTGCCCACTTGTAGCCGTTTTCCTTGAGGTTGTCGAGGTATTCGACAGTCACGCGGTTACCGGTACGGCGGTACAGGTCGTCGATGGACTTCGCGATGACCTTCTTGCCGAAGGTTTCGTTGGCGTAGCCCAGAGCGGCCGGCACGAATTCGTTGAAGATGATACGGCCAACGGTCGTCTTGATGACGTTGGGTTCCTTCAGGGTGAGGAACTTGATCTTCTCGCCCGCCTTGACCGACTGCTCCATGTTGCCGTTGTCGTCGGCGATTTCGCGGACGCAGACGCAATCCTTCTCGAGGGCGCCCATGTAGATCTTGCGGCCCGCGGGGAGCTTGAGGTAGACGTTGGCGTTCAGACCCACCACGCCGTTTTCGTAGGCGCGGATGGCTTCGGCCGGATCGTAGAAGTGCATGCCTTCGCCCTTCTGGTTCGGACGCGGCTTGGTCAGGTAGTACAGACCGAGCACGATGTCCTGGCCCGGCACGGCAATCGGCTGGCCGGAGGCGGGATGCAGAATGTTGTTCGAGGACAGCATGAGCACGCGGCATTCAAGCTGGGTCTCGAAAGAAAGCGGGAGGTGCACAGCCATCTGGTCACCGTCGAAGTCCGCGTTGAATGCGGTACAGACGAGCGGGTGGAGGCGGATGGCGTTACCTTCGATAAGCTTCGGATAGAAGGCCTGGATACCCAGACGGTGAAGCGTCGGAGCACGGTTCAGCATGACCGGGTGGTCCTCGATAATCTGTTCGAGGATATCCCAAACCTCGGGACGTTCCGCATCGACGAACTTCTTTGCGGACTTGAGCGTGAACACGAAGCCATCGTCTTCCAAACGGCGGATGATGAACGGCTTGTAGAGCTCCAGGGCCATGCGCTTGGGCAGACCGCACTGGTGCATCTTAAGTTCCGGACCGACGACGATCACGGAACGGCCGGAGTAGTCGACGCGCTTACCGAGCAAGTTCATACGGAAGCGGCCCTGCTTGCCCTTGAGGAGTTCGGCAAGGCTCTTGAGCGGGCGGGCGCCCGAACGAGCGGTGCGGCGGCCACCGTCGAACAGCTGGTCGACAGCTTCCTGCAGCATGCGCTTCTCGTTGCAGAGAATCACGTTAGGGGCACGGATGTCGATGAGCTTTTTCAAGCGGTTGTTGCGGTTGATGACGCGACGATAAAGTTCGTTAAGGTCGGAAGTAGCGAAACGGCCACCTTCCAGCGGGACGAGCGGACGCAGGTCAGGCGGAATCACCGGGAGCACGTCGAGAATCATCCAGGACGGCTGGTTGGCGAGCAGGCGGGCTTCGTTGGGGTACTTGTGACGGAATTCCTCGTAGGCTTCGGCCAGGAAGAACTCGGAGCCGTGCTTGGCTTCGTAGTCCATCTTGAACGCGGCGACGGCTTCGGCGAGGCCCTTGAGCCATGCCTTGCTGGAATCGCGAGCCGGGTCGGGATTGTTGTAGTAGCTCTTGAAGCTTTCCATCTGGGACTTCTTGAAGGCCTCGACAATCTTGAGGCGCTTCACGGCTTCGTCACGCTTGGTCTTGGACTTCGCGGTGGCGTCGACGCGGAGCTGTTCGGAAAGCTTGGTGAGGTCGATGCGGTCAAGCAGCTGCTTGATGGCGGAGGCACCCATCTTGGCCTCGAAGGTACGGCCTTCCTGCACGAGGTTCTGGTATTCGAACTCGTCGATGAGGGTGTTTTCCTTGAGGTCGGTGTTGCCGTGGTCGATCACCACGTAGTTTTCGTAGTAGATGATGTGCTCGAGGGCGGCCGTGGTCAAGTTGAGCAGGGCGCCGATCACACAGGGCTGGTTCTTCACGAACCAGGTGTGGGTCAGAGGAATCGCGAGCTCGATATGGCCCATGCGGACGCGGCGGACCTTGGACTGGGTCACTTCGACGCCGCAGCGGTCGCAGATGACGCCCTTGAAGCGGGCGCGCTTGAACTTACCGCAGTTACATTCCCAGTTCTTGACAGGTCCAAAGATCTTTTCGCAGAAAAGACCATCCTTTTCGGGCTTGAAAGAACGGTAGTTGATCGTTTCCGGCTTGGTCACTTCGCCATAGGACCAATAACGGATCAGGTCCGGCGAGGCGAGGTGAATCGAAATGTCGCCAGAATTTTGTTTCTGTTCCATCATTTCATCAGCCATATTACTTGTCTCCAGTGGTCTCAATGTCGAGACCCAAAGAATGAACTTCGCGAATCATAACGTTGAAGGATTCAGGAACGCCCGGTTCCGGAGTATTTTCGCCATGGACGATGGCGTCGTAGACGGCGGAACGGCCCTGCACGTCGTCGGACTTGACGGTGAGGAGTTCCTGCAGCGTGTAAGCGGCACCGTAGGCTTCCATGGCCCACACTTCCATTTCACCGAAGCGCTGGCCACCGAACTGGCTCTTACCGCCGAGCGGCTGCTGAGTCACGAGAGCGTAGCTACCGATAGAACGTGCGTGGATCTTGTCGTCGACCAAGTGGCCGAGCTTGAGATAATACATGTAACCGATGGTGACCGGGTTGAGGAGAGCTTCGCCGGTCTTGCCGTCGTAAAGCTTCGCCTTACCGATAATCTTGTCGTTGTCCGGATCCATCTCGTAGCTCACAATCGGGTTCTTCTGGTAGGCCTTTTCGAGTTCCTTGCAGATTTCTTCGAAGGAGGCACCGTCGAACACAGGCGTAGAGACCTTGAAGCCGAGCGTCTTGGCAGCCCAGCCCAGGTGGACTTCGAGCACCTGACCGATGTTCATACGGGAAGGCACGCCCAGCGGGTTCAGGAGGATCTGCAGCGGACGTCCGTCTTCGGTGAACGGCATGTCTTCGACCGGAACGATCTTGGCCACGCAACCCTTGTTACCGTGACGACCGGCCATCTTGTCACCGATGGAGAGGCAGCGCTTCTTGGCGATGTAGACCTTGACGCACTGGAGCACGCCCGGCTTGAGCTCGTCGCCCTTCGTGACCTTGTCGATTTCCTTTTCCATCGTGCGGGTCAGGGTGTCGAGGTTGTCGCGAGCCACGAGGACGAGGGAAAGGACCTTGTCCTGGAGGTCGTCGTCACCGACGACGAACGTGGAGAGCGGGGAGACCTTGGTCACGTCGATGAGGCCGAGGTTCTGTTCGTTGTAGGTCTGGCCTTCGCGGATCAGGAGTTCGTGCGTTTCGTTGTCCATCACCTTGCCGGCGGCCTTGCCACCGAGAAGTTCGAACAAGTGTTCGCGGCAGGATTCCTTGATGCGGTCGATCTGAGTCTGGAAGTTGGAGCGGATGCTGTCGATAGTCTCCTGGTCCTTTTCCTTGCTCTTCTTGTCGGCCTTGTCCTTCTTGCTGAAGATGCGGGTTTCAAGCACCACGCCCTTCATGCCCGGAGGAGCCTTGAGGGAGGAGTCGCGCACGTCAACGGCCTTTTCGCCGAAGATGGCACGGAGCAAACGTTCTTCCGGAGAAAGTTCCGTTTCACCCTTCGGGGTGACCTTGCCCACGAGGATGTCGTCGGCATGGACCTCGGCACCGACGCGGATCACGCCGTTCTCGTCGAGGTTACGGAGGGCGTCGTCGCCCACGTTCGGGATTTCGCGAGTGAGCTCTTCGGGGCCGCGCTTGGTGTCGCGGACTTCGAGTTCGTACTCTTCGATATGGATAGAGGTGAACGTATCCTTGATGGCGAGTTCTTCCGAGATGATGACGGCGTCTTCGTAGTTGTAGCCGTTCCACGGGAGGAAGCCGATGAGGATGTTCTTACCCAGAGCCAGTTCGCCGTGGTCGGTGGACACGCCGTCGGCCAGCACGTCGCCAGCCTTGACGAAGTCGCCCACGTTCACGATGGGCTTCTGGTTGATGCAGGAATCCTGGTTGGAACGCTCGAACTTGCGGAGCTTGTATTCGTCGATAGGATCCTTGCCGAGGAATTCGTAGTTTTCGCCGAGACCGGTGAGCGGTTCGAAGTTGCCGTTCACCATGTTGCCGCGCTGCACCGTGATGTTGCGGGCGTCAACGAAGGTCACGCGGCCGTCGTGCTTGGCGCGGACGACCGTACCCGAGTCGAGGGCGGCGCGGCGTTCGAGGCCGGTACCCACCACGGGGGCTTCTGCACGGAGCAGAGGCACAGCCTGGCGCTGCATGTTCGAACCCATCAAGGCACGGTTGGCGTCGTCGTGTTCGAGGAACGGGATGAGGCCAGCGGCCACGGACACAATCTGCATCGGGGCCACGTCCATGAGATCGACGCGTTCGGTTTCGGTGTCGCCCACGGCGATGGAGTCTTCGCGACGGATGTGCGGGTATTCGCTCTTGTCGCGGACGATGACGTATTCGTCGCTGAAGCGGTTGTTCTCGTCGAGTTCCGTGCTTGCCGGAGCGACCCTGAAGGAGTCTTCTTCGTCGGCGGTAAGGAAGGTGATGTAGTCGGAAACGACCTGCTGCACCTGGTCGCTCACCTGCACGTAGTCGGCCTTGCCGTCAAAGTTGTCGAGCAAGAAACCGTTCTTGTGGAAAGAGGTTTCGCCTTCGGCGTTCTTCACTTCGAATACCTTGTTCACAAAGCAGTCGAAGAGGTCGCGCTGGCGGTTGTCGAGGTTCATGCGGACAGTGTCCTTTTCCTTCTGCGTGAGCTCGAGCTGCACGAAGAGGTGCGGGTCATGAACGAAACCCTTGAAAATGCCGAAGTGCCACTTTTCTTCGGGGAACTTCACGATGTTGCCGTTAGCATCCTTGAAGTCGACGAGGCCGACGATGCGGTACGGAGTTTCGATGAAGCCGAAGTGGTTCACCACTGCGTAAGAGGCGAGCGAGTTGATAAGACCGATGTTCGGGCCTTCCGGAGTCTCGATCGGGCAGAGGCGGCCATAGTGCGTGTAGTGAACGTCACGGACTTCGAAGCCCGCGCGTTCGCGGGAAAGGCCACCGGGACCGAGAGCGGAGAGACGGCGCTTGTGCGTGAGTTCGGAAAGCGGGTTCATCTGGTCCATGAACTGCGAGAGCTGGCTGGAACCGAAGAACGCCTGCACGACAGAGGACACCATGCGGGTGTTCACGAGGTCGCGCGGAGTCGGCTGCTCTTCCTCGGAATGGAGGGAGAGGTTCTCGCGGATGACACGGGACATACGGGAGAGACCGACAGAAATCTGGTTGGCAAGGAGTTCGCCGACAGAACGGGTGCGGCGGTTGCCCAAGTGGTCGATATCGTCGAGCGTGTAGCCTTCGGAGCCGTTGTAGAGGCCGACCATGTATTCGATAATCGCGAGGAAGTCCGCCTTGCTCATCGTCATCGTGGTGAGGCTCGGCATCTTGAATTCCGGGCCCTGTTCGGCGAGGATGGAGAGGATGGAGGACGTGTAGACCTTCGCGTTCAAGCGGTAACGACCGACTTCGCCGAGATCGTACTTGCGCGGGTCGTTCAGGAACATGGCGTTGAAGAACGCTTCGGCCGTCTGGAGGTTCGGGGCTTCTTCCTGCTGCTGGTGGGTCACGGAGTAAATCACCTTGAGGGCGTCTTCGCGGGACTTGGTCTTGTCGGCAGCGAGGGTGTAGTGGATAAGGAGGTTTTCTTCTTCCTTCGAGAGGAGCGTGATCTGGTCGACGCTGCTTTCGAGGAGGCGTTCGAGCTTCTTGTCGTCGATGACGGTGTTCGCCTCGATGATGATTTCACCGGTGCTGGCGTCGACGACGTCGTTGAAGACGATGCGGTCGATGAGGACGGACTTTTCGCCGTTCTCGTCGAGAACGTTCGCGAGTTCCTGCACGGAGACTTCCTCGGTCTTCTTGTAGAAGAGGTTCAGGATGTCCTGCGTGGTCTCGTAGCCGATGCAGCGGAGCATGGCCGTCGCGGCAATCTTCTTCTTGCGGTCGATGATGAGGTAAAGGGTATCGCCCTCGGTATTGAATTCAACCCAGGCACCACGGTGCGGGATGATACGGCTCTTGTAGTCGGAGCGGCCGTTGGGCTGCATTTCTTCGTCGAAGCTCACGCCCGGAGAGCGGTGCAGCTGGGAGACGACTACGCGTTCGGCGCCGTTGATGATGAACGTCCCGTTCTCAGTCATGATCGGGAGTTCGCAGATGAGGACGTCGTTCTTGACTTCTTCCTTGAGCTTGCGGTCTTCGCCGTCTTCCTCGAAAATCTGGAGGGAAAGCTTGGCGAACAGCTCCATGGAGTAGGTCAGGCCGCGTTCGCGGCACTCGGGGATGCTGTATTTCGGAATGCCGAAATAATAGCCTTCGTACTTGAGGGAAAAGAGTTCCTTGAGGTCGGTGATCGGGAAGATATCCTGGAACACACGCTCGAGGCCAACTTTCATCCTTTTGTCTTGCGGGATGCTGGCCTGAAGGAATTGCTCGTATGAAGCCTTCTGGACTTCAATCAGGTACGGGAGTTCCAGCTGGAACTTGTTGGAGGAATAGCTTTTTCGCTCCGTTGTCATTTGAAATACCTCATCCGTGTGAAGAGCTTGGTTTTAAAAAAAGGATCAAAAGACGAAAAAACACCAAAAGCCCGCACCAGTGTGCAGGCGATTGGTATTAAGAATTAATGGACGGGAAGCATTACTTCAGAGCGACCTTTGCTCCGAGATCTTCCAGTTCCTTCTTGAGCTTTTCAGCGTCAGCCTTCGGCAAAGCTTCCTTGACGACGCTGTTCGCCTTTTCGACGAGGTCCTTAGCTTCCTTAAGGCCAAGACCGGTGATGGTACGAACGGTCTTGAGCACCTGCATCTTCTGAGCGCCGGCTTCGACGAGAACGACGTCGAATTCGGTCTTTTCTTCAGCAGCAGCAGCACCAGCGGCCGGGGCAGCCATTACGACGCCACCAGCGGCTTCAATGCCGTGAGTTTCCTTAAGGTAGTCAGCCAAAGCCTTGGCTTCGAGAAGGGTAAGACCAACGATTTGATCGCCCAATGCCTTGATATCAGTTGCCATGATGTGTTTCTCCGATTATTCCGTTTAAAAGTTTTGGTTTGTGGTTTGTTGTTAAGCTTCCGGTGCAGCAGCAGCTTCGGGAGCCGCTTCGGGGGCCGCTTCGGAACCCGATTCTTTTTCCAGCTTTTCCTGGAGTGCCTTGATTTGGCCGGCGATCGTGCCACCAGGTCCGAGAGCGATGGCGACGATCTGAGCGATCATGCCCTTGCGATCCGGGATCTTGGCGAGGTTCACGACTTCGGAGCCAGGCATCGGCTTCCCATCGAGGAAGACGCTCTTGGCAATCAAGAAATCGGGGTTTGCTTTGTGGAATGCTTCAATTTCGCGGGCAGGCAGAAGCGGGTCATCTGCGAAGCCGACCATGACGGATGTTGCACCGGTCAGCATATCGTCGAGACCTTCGACCTTGAGAGCGGCGAGCACGCGCTTGAGAAGAGTGTTCTTCACAGCGTGGTACTTGACACCCTTAGAGGCGAGAGCCTTGCGGAGGGCGTTGTCCTTTTCGACAGTGATGCCCTGGTAATTGAGCAGGTAGACGGCGGTAGCATCCTTGAAGGATTCAACGAGGGCGTCCACGGTCTGTTGTTTCTTAACTACAGCTTTCATGGTTTCTCCTATCGTGTCAATGCCATATCAAGTTTGATGCCCGGGGCCATCGTAGCCGTCAAAGTGAGGCTCTTGATGTATGTGCCCTTAGAAGATTGCGGCTTGTTCTTCACGACAGAGTCGATGACAGACTGGGTGTTTTCAGCCAGCTGGTCGACGGTGAAGGAGAGCTTGCCAACAGGAGCGTGAACGTTCGCACCCTTGTCAACGCGGTAAGAAATCTTACCTGCCTTGAGTTCCTTGACCGTCTGGGCCACGTTAACCGTAACCGTGCCGGCCTTCGGAGAAGGCATCATACCGCGAGGACCAAGGACACGGGCCACCTTACTAATCACCGGCATCATGTCGGGGGTAGCAACGACGGCGTCGAAGTCCAACCAGCCTTCCTGGATCTTCTGAACCAAGTCAGCACCACCCGCATAGTCTGCGCCAGCGTTTTTTGCAACTTCAAGGTTGTTGTCCTTGCAGAAAACGAGAACGCGGACCTGACGACCGGTACCATGCGGAAGCACGACAGTGCCACGAACCACTTGGTCGGAATGTTTTGGGTCCACACCGAGATTGAAGTGTACTTCGACTGTCTGGTCGAACTTCAATTCGGACTTTTTGAGTATTTCGATTGCTTCCTTCAAGCCGTACGCCTTGGCACGGTCAATGGATTCGGCAATCTTCTTGTATTTTTTTCCTCTGAACATGAAATTTTCCTGTCAGATACGTAACGGTGAATTACCTGCCTCAGTCAACCACATCGATACCCATGGAGCGAGCAGTACCCGCGACCATGCGCATTGCGGCTTCGAGGTCGATTGTGTTTAGATCCGGCATCTTCTTTTGGGCGATTTCCTGGATCTGGGCCTTGGTGATCTTGCCAACTTTCTTACGGTTGGGTTCGCCAGAGCCGCTTTCGATACCGACAGCCTTCTTGATGAGGGCCGGCACCGGCGATACCTTCGTGATGAAGGTAAAGCTCTTGTCCGCATAAACCGTGATAACGACCGGGACAATCATGCCCTTGTCGTTCTGGGTCTTTGCGTTAAACTGTTTGCAGAACTCCATGATGTTCACGCCCTTCTGACCGAGGGCAGGACCCACCGGGGGAGCCGGGTTAGCAGCGCCTGCGGGAATCTGGAGCTTGATATAACCTGTAATTTTCTTTGCCACTTTATTATCTCCGTTTCAAAAACCGTACAAACTAAGCGTCGGCGGACTCGACCTGGTTAAAGGCGAGTTCGACAGGCGTAGAACGGCCGAAAACGGACACCATGACCTTGACCTTGGAGTCCATAATCTCGTCTACGACGCCCACAAAGCCCTTGAAAGGACCTTCCTTGATGCAGACATTTTCGCCAATTGTGTACGGAATTTGGATCTCGCCTTCCACGGGATTTTCAGGATTAACCCCAAGAAGACGATCGACCTCGCTCTGACGAAGCGGAACAGGAACACGAGAAGCGCGTGTCATTCCGCCGAAATGGGTGACGCCGTTAATGGTCGACACCAGGTGCTGGGTGAGCTCGTCCAGCTCCATTTCAATGATGATATAAGCAGGGAACAAGTTCTGAACAGAAGTACGGCGCCTGCCGCGGACGTTGCTAACAACTTCGCGAGTAGGCACCAGTATTTGACCAAACCTGTCTTGAACGCCTTCGCGTTCAATCATCTGCTCAAGACGTTTCTTGATGTTGTTTTCCTGACCGGTAAAGGTGTGAACTGCATACCACTGCTTGGCCATACAATTAACCTCTTCCCATGATCTTGTCAACAATCCAGGAAAGACCCACATCAAGTCCGGCAATATAGCAGCCCATGATGACGCTGAAGAGCATCACGACGAGCGTCGAACCTTTGAGTTCTTCCCAAGTAGGCCAAGTAACCTTTTTCAGTTCCTGAATGGATTCCTTGACATATTGCTGGATCTTACGCATAATGACTCCTGAGGAAATGAGCAGGTCGAGAGGGACTCGAACCCCCAACCAACGGTTTTGGAGACCGTGACTCTACCAATTGAGCTATCGACCTATTCGGATTTCCTTACTTGGATTCCTTGTGAACAGTATGCTTGCGGCAGAAACGGCAGTACTTCTTGTATTCCACGCGGGAAGGATGAAGACGCTTGTTCTTGTCGCAATCATAGTTGCGCTGATTGCATTCTGTGCATTCGAGCACGATGAGTTCTCTAGGCATTTTTAATCCTGATTACTTGATGATTTCAGTTACGGAACCAGCGCCAACAGTGCGGCCACCTTCGCGGATAGCGAAGCGGAGCTGCTTTTCCATGGCGATCGGGGCGATGAGGTTCACGTGGATGGTCACGGTGTCACCCGGGGTCACCATTTCGACACCTTCCGGGAGCTGGATCGTGCCAGTCACGTCGGTGGTGCGGAAGTAGAACTGCGGACGGTAGCCGTTCATGAACGGCGTGTGGCGGCCACCTTCGTCCTTCGTGAGGACGTAGATCTCGGCCTTG